>JBDTKH010000032.1:0-111594 GCA_039935415.1 Candidatus Dormiibacterota bacterium | reverse complement strand
TCGCGGGAGGCAAACTCGGCTGCGTCCTGGGCGAAGAGAATCTCCTGCGCGTCCATGAAATGACGCCGGCTCCGCATTCGCTCCATGAGCTCCTCGTCGCTGAGGAGGGAAGCGCTGCAAGGAGACTGCACGTCTTGCGTCGCGAGCATACGAGAATGATACAAACAGGTGTTCGTTCTGTCAAGCAAATCGGTGTGTAAACAACCCAAAAAACACACTCCGAGGCCGCCACCTCAAGGCCTCCAGACCCGCCCCGAACACCCCTTCACAGTCCTTCCCCGCCGTCGCCCGACCACAAGGCGTGGCCCGTCCAACCCCCCGACCCACAAAATCTGGTCCCGCAACCGCCCGGGAGCCGATATAATCCGCGAAGCCCCGCCAAACATATCCGCATACGTTCCAGGAGGCATCCCAGCAAAGTTTTGTCACGGCGGAAGAAAACCGTCGGCCTTGACCTCGGCACGAGCCGGGTGGCGGTCGTGATTGCCGAGTCTGACGACCCTGGTGCTCCCGTGAGCATCATCGGCGTGGGCGAGAGCCCATCCGAGGGCCTGCGCAAGGGCGTAGTCGTGAACCTCGACAAGACCATCGCGTCCATCCAGGCCGCGGCCGTCTTAGCCGAGCGCATGGCCGGCCAGCGCATCGAGTCCGTCGTGGTCTCGCTCGCCGGCGTCCACCTGTGGTCGCAGAACTCCACGGGCGTGGTCGCCGTCGCGCGCCCCGACCACGAGATCGGCGAGGACGACGTGCAGCGCGTGGTCGAGGCGAGCCGCGCGATCAGCGTGGCCAGCGACCGCCAGGTCATCCACGTCATCCCGCGGGCCTACACGGTCGACGGGCAGGACGGCGTGCGCGACGCCATCGGAATGACCGGCCACCGCCTCGAGGTCGAGACCAACATCATCACCGGCGCTCAGACCGCCGTCCAGAACGTGATCAAGTGCGTGCACGGCGCGGGCTTCGACGTCGAAGACGTCGTGTGCGCCGGCCTCGCCGGCGGCGAGGGAGTGCTCAGCTCGCAGGAGATCGAGCTCGGCGTGTGCCTGATCGAGATCGGCGCGGGCACGACCAACGTCGTCGTCTACAACGAGGGCTCGGCGCGCCACCTAGCTGTGCTGCCGGTCGGCGGCAACCACGTGACGAGCGACATCGCCATCGGCCTCCGCACGACCCTGGACGAGGCCGAGAGTCTCAAGCTCAACTACGGCCACGCGCTCCCTGAGGTGATCGACCACGCGGAGAAGGTCGAGGTCAGGCAGGTCGGCGGCGACCGCATCCAGGCCCTGCCGCGCCGCTTCCTCGCCGAGATCATCGGACCCCGCATGCGTGAGATCTTTCAGATGGCGCGCGAAGAGGTGCGCAAGACGGGCTTCGACCAGCTGCTCCCCGCCGGCGTCGTCGTCACCGGGGGCGGCTCACGCCTGATGGGCACGATGGACGCGGCCCAGTACGTCTTCGACACCTCGGCCCGCCTCGGCCAGCCCACCGGGCTCGCCGGCCTGGCGGACAAGGCCCAGGGACCGTCGTTCGCGGTCTCGACCGGCCTCGTCAAATGGGGCTCGCGCGCACCCGTACGCGGATACGGCCCGCGGCAAGCCGTGACGTTCGGCACCACGTATCAAAAGACAGTGAGGTGGCTGCGCGATTTTTTCTAGAGAGGAAACCCGAAACCAGCTGGAGCTCGCCATAGCAAAAGCAAATTCGAACCAGGAGGAAGTTATGAAGGAAAGTCTGTTGCACGAAGGGCGAGCGCGAATCAAGGTCGTCGGCTGTGGTGGCGGTGGCGGCAACGCCGTCAATCGCATGATCTCGAAAGCGCTCAAGGTGGAGTTCATCGCCGTCAACACGGACAAGCAGGCGCTCGAGCGCTGCCAGGCCGACGTCAAGGTTCAGATGGGCGGCAAGATCACCCGCGGCCTGGGCGCCGGCGGCGACTGGACGCGCGGCCGGGACGCCGCCGACGAGAGCCGCACCGAGCTTTCCGCGGTGGTGCAGGACTCGGACATGGTGTTCATCACCTGTGGCATGGGCGGCGGGACCGGCACCGGGTCGGCCGCGATCGTGGCGGAGCTCGCCAAGGAAGCCGGCGCGCTGACCATCGGCGTGGTCACGCGGCCGTTCGCATTCGAAGGGCGGATCCGCAACGACACCGCCGAGGAGGGCATCAAGGCCCTGCGCAGTCAGGTCGACGCGCTGATCGTGGTCCCGAACGACCGGCTGGCCCAGGTGGCCAGCTCCAAGACCACGCTCGAGGAGGCGTTCCGCATGGCGGACGACGTCCTGCGCCAGGGCGTGCAGGGCATATCCGACCTCGTCACCCAGCCGGGTGTCATCAACCTCGACTTCGCCGACGTGAAGGCGATCATGGAAAACGCGGGCGAGGCGCTGATGGGCATCGGCCACGGCGCAGGCGACACGCGCGCTGAGGATGCGGCCAAGCAGGCGGTATCCAGCCCGCTGTTGGAGACGTCGATCGACGGCGCCAAGGGCATCCTTTTCAACATCACCGCCGGCAAGGACATCACCTTGCAGGAGGTGCAGAAGGCCGCCGAGATCGTGCGGGCGGCGGCCGACCCAGGCGCCAACATCATCTTCGGCGTCGTGCGCGACGAGACGATGCAGGGCGAGATCAAGGTCACGGTCATCGCGACCGGCTTCGGCGGCAAGACGCAGAGCGAAGCAAAGCAGGAGACGATGCGTCGTACGATCGATCGGCCCGAGTTCGGGGCGGAGGAGCTCGGCGACATCAACATCCCGGCGTTCCTACGCAACCGGATGTAGAGACCAAGGAGATACATGCGCTGCCCGTACTGCGGACATCACGACCTGAAGGTGGTCGACTCACGCGACTCTGAAGTCGGGGAGGCGATCCGCCGGAGGCGCGAGTGCCTGCAGTGCGGGCAGCGATTCACCACGTACGAGCGCATCGAGACCGTCCCGTTCTTCGTCACCAAGAAGGACGGCCGCCGCGAGGACTTCGACCCGCAGAAGCTGTTCACCGGCCTGAAGAAGGCCACCGAGAAGCGCGACATCTCGCCGGAGCGTCTGCGCGCGATCGTCGACGACATCGAGGCCGAGTTGCGTCGCTCGGGACGTGTCGAGATCCCAAGCGGCGAGATCGGCGAGATGGTCATGGTCAGGTTGCGCGACCTGGACGAAGTCGCGTACATCCGCTTCGCCTCCGTCTACCGGGAGTTCATGGACCTGCAGCAAGTCAAAAAAGAGATCGAACAGGTACTGAGTTCCAGACGTTCGTAGGAACGTATGAGAAGGAACCAGCGGTTCCTTCTGCGCGCCAGGCGCGAGTTGGACGCGCTACCGCAACTCACTGATTGCATCGACCCAGCGGCTGCGCCGCCGAGTCTGCTCATCTTCCGGCATGGGATTTTCGGAGTAGTTACTCCTTGCGACGGGGGCAGACTGGTTTGACAAAGTCGCGGCCGGGTTGAACCTGGCCGCCGCTGCGACGCTGGTAATGATCTCCACATCGGACGTCTAAGCTCAAACACGTGAGTGTCGCGCCGGTCGTGCTCAGGATCCCCGCGCTCGCCGACGATGCCGGCTTTGTGCACGGCTTCTCCACCATGGCCATCGGATCCGTCGGGCTCACGCACGCGCCAGACCCCGTCCCTGTTTTGGCGTCACGTCGCGCCTTCGCGCGCCTACTCGGGATCGACATGGAGCTCACGACCGCCGGCGCGGTCCACGGCACGACGGTGGCCCGGGTTGATGAGCCGGGGGACGTGGTGCAGCGCACCGACGGCCTGGTGACCGACCGCAAGGGCGTCGCGCTGTTCGCCACGTTCGCGGACTGCTACCCGATCGTGCTCTGGGACCCCGTGCACCGCGCCCTTGGGCTCGCGCACGCGGGGTGGCGGGGCACGCAAGCGGGCATCGCGGGCGCGGTGGTCGAGACGATGGCACGCGAGTATGGCTCCGAGCCAAAGGACATGCGCGTGGGCATCGGCCCCGGTATCTGCGGCAAGTGCTACGAGGTCGGCGAGGACGTGGCGTCTCAATTCGACGCGCGATTCGTGACCAGCGGGCCCGACGATCGATTCCTCCTCGACCTGGCGGCGGCCAACCGAGCTCAGCTCGAAGAGGCGGGGGTGTCCGAGGTTCACGTGCTCGGCCTTTGCACCAAGGAGTCGTCCGTGCTTCCCTCACACCGGGGCGACCCCGACGGCACCCGGTTTGGCGCGATCGTCGCGCTCCGATGACGACCGAGGCCGCGTCAGTAGTCGAGAGGCTCGCCCGCGTGAGCGCCCGGATCGCCGCCACGGGGAGGAATCCCGACGAGGTCGCCATCGTCGCCGTCACCAAGGGCTTCGGGGTGGATGCCTGTAAGGAAGCGCTGGCCGCCGGCCTCAACATGCTCGGAGAGAACCGGGTGCACGAGGCGCTCGCCAAGATGGACGACGTTCCGCCAGCGCTCTGGCACCTGATCGGCCACCTTCAAAGCAACAAGGTGCGCCTGGCCGCGGGAAAGTTCGCGCTCATCCAGACCGTCGACTCACTGCACGTCGCCGAAGCGATCGCCCGGCTCGCCCCGACCCAGCAGGTCCTGGTCGAGGTGAACGTGGCCCGCGAGACGCAGAAGTCGGGCGTCTACCCGTCCGCCGCGCCGGAGCTCATCGAGCAGGTGGCAGGCCTGCTCGACCTCCAGGGGCTGATGGCGATGGGCCCCTCGCACCGCGACCCCAGGCCCGCGTTCGACGACCTGCGCATACTGCGCGACGACGCCGAGCAGCGCCTGGGCAGGAAGCTGCCGGTGCTTTCGATGGGGATGAGCGTCGACTTCGAGGCGGCGCTGGCCGCCGGAAGCACGATGCTACGATTGGGTCAGGCGCTGTTCGGTCCTCGCGCCACGCGCGCTCTGAGTAGTAGTAACGAATGCTGATTGCGACCTTCCTCATCTACGTCCTCTACGCCTTCATCATCGTCGTGCTGGTGCGGGTCGCCTTCTCCTGGGTGAGCCCGTACCCGAACAACTCGGTGTACCGCCTCGCCTACCGCGTCACGGAGCCCGTCCTCGCCCCCGTCCGGCGCTGGATCCCACCGATCTCGGGCATGGACCTTTCCCCCCTGGCGGTGACGCTCGCCGCCTACTTCGTGATCGTCGCCCTGCGGAATTTCACCGGCGCGTGAGCGACCAACCCGACAATCTTCGCCCCGACGCGGTCACCGAGTTCTGGACCTGGTGGGGCACGGCGAAGCACCGAATCGCGGCCGCGATCGCGAACCAATCCGTCCGGAACGAGGTTGACGACATCTCGGCCGCAGTCAAGCGGCTGCATCCAGGCTTCGCCTGGGAGCTCGGACCAGGCCGGTCGGCGCAGCACTCCCTCACAGTGTCGCCAGAAGGAGACCTCGGGCTGCGCCGTCTCACGGCGATCTGGCTGGCGTCGGCGCCTCCACGGGACCAGACGTGGGAATACTTCGCCAGTCGCCAGGCATCGCCCGTCCTGAGCCTGGACATTGGAGGGAGTTCCCTGTCGCCTGAGGAGTTCGCCGTCGCACATCAATACGACGAATCGCGTGAGCGATTCAACGTCTGGCTGTATCACCCGCGCTTCCACAAGCTGCCACCGCAGGCGGTGAGCCAGGCGTTGTTCCTGACACTTGACCAGAGCCTGGGCGAGGACGAGGTCGAGAGGTGGATCAGCAGCCTCCAGGCCGTGCTCTCGAGGCCCCCGAATGCGGTTTCGCTGAACGAGTTCGTCGCCGCGGTGGAAGCCGCGCGCATGCGTGCAACTGGCGAGCAATACACACTGGGACAGGGGCGTTCGCGCGACGGCGGTCCGGTGCTGGTCAATGTCAACATGGCCTTGAAGCAGATCAACCACCTCGACCACGTCTACCACCTGATTGCCGTCATCGGACTTGGCGAGCCTGACGGCAATGGAATGCCGGGAAACGTCGAGGCGGAATCACTGAACCAGATGGAGGACGCGCTGACGTCGGCGCTCGGCGAGAATGCCGTGGCGCTCGGTCGCGTCACATGGGGCGGACGTCGCGAGCTGTACTTCTTCGTGCGCGACACCGCGGCTGCGGAGGCGGCCACCACGGCCTGGGCACAACAGGCCGCTCCCTGGGGGACCAGCCACGTGGTGAGATACGACCCGAAATGGTGGGCTGCGCGTGAAGGCGTCTACACGGCGATGGCGCCAGGAACCGCCAACTGATCGACGCGACGCCGGACGGTACAATCAAGGCTCGCTCGGCGTTGACGGAGAAAGTTAGAGCCGTTTGAGCGGTCCGCAGAGAGCCAGGACGGTGAAAGCTGGCGACCGATGACGGCTTCGAGATCACTCCTGAGCCGCAACCCAACGAGAGTCCGAGGTGATGGCCTCGGGAATCTGGGTGGTACCGCGGGCCTCCTGAAGGGCCCGTCCCAGAGACCGTCAATACGTTTCTCTGTGGAGTAGAGATTGTTCGAACCCGCCGTACCGAAGGTCAGCTTTCCCGAGCTTGAGACTCAGCTCATGGCGCGCTGGAAGGAGGAACGCACCTTCCAGAAATCGCTGGAGCTGCGCGAAGGCAACCCGCGGTTTGTCTTCTACGAGGGTCCGCCCACGGCCAACGGCAAACCTGCGACCCACCACATCCTCGCGCGGGCCTTCAAGGACCTCTTCGGCCGCTACAAGACGATGAAGGGCTACTACGTGGAGCGCAAGGCGGGCTGGGACACGCACGGCCTGCCCGTGGAGATCGAGGTCGAGAAGAAGCTCAACATCTCGGGCAAGTTCCAGATCGAGAACGAAATCGGCGTCGAGAAGTTCAACGAGCTTTGCCGAGCCAGCGTGTACGAGTACGTCACGGACTGGGTCGCGTTCAGCGAGCGCATGGGTTTCTGGCTCGACTACGACAACGCTTACTGGACACTGACCACCGACTACATCCAGTCGGTCTGGTGGGCGCTTAGCGAGATGTGGAAGCAGGGCCTCGTCTACAAGGGCTTCCGCGTCGCGCCCTACTGCTCGCGGTGCCAGACGCCCCTGTCGAGCCACGAGCTTGCCCAGGGATACCGCGACAACGTGCCCGACCCCAGCGTCTACGTCCGGTTCCGGCTCAAGAAGGACCAGCCGGGCGCGCGCAGGACGCGATTTGAAAAGTCGGCCATCCTCGCCTGGACGACCACGCCCTGGACCCTGCCGGGCAACGTGGCCCTGGCGGTCGACAATGATGTCGACTACATCAAGGTCAGGGACGGCGAGGACAACTTCCTGATCCTGGCGGAGGCCAGGCTTGGGGTGTTGGACAACTCACCGGAGGTCGTCGACCGTTTCAAGGGCAGCGACCTTGTGGGCCTGGAGTACGAGCCGCTGTACCCGTACTCGGTGCCGGAAGAGGGCCGAGCGCAGTACGTCGTGGATGCCGACTTCGTCTCCACCGAGGAGGGCACCGGCGTCGTTCACACGTCCGCCCTCTATGGCGTCGACGACCTGCGGCTGTGCCAGGAGAAGGGCATTCCCTTCCGCCACACCGTGGGACTCGACGGCAAGTTCCTGCCCTACGTGGAGAAGTTCGCCGGCCTGCACGTCAAGGAAGCGGACCCTGTGATCATCGACGACCTCAAGGCCCGGGGCCTCCTCTACAGGGCGGAGACGATCCTGCACACGTATCCCGAGTGCTGGCGCTGCAAGACCCCGCTCATCTACTACGCGCTCGACTCCTGGTACGTGAAGACCACCGAGCGCAAGGCCGAGCTCATCGCGAACAATGCCGCGACCAACTGGGTGCCGGCGTACATCAAGACCGGCAGGATGGGGGACTGGCTCGAGAACAACGTGGACTGGGCCATCTCGCGTTCACGTTTCTGGGGCACTCCACTCCCCTTCTGGATCTGTGAAGGGTGCGAGGAGCAGCGGTGCGTGAGCTCGGTCGAGGAGCTCGGCCTGAAAGAAGACGCGGACCTGCACCGGCCCTACATCGACTCCGTGACCTTGAAGTGCCAGAAGTGCGACGGCGTGATGCGCCGCGTGCCGGAGGTGCTCGACACGTGGTTCGACTCCGGCTCGATGCCGTTCGCGCAGCGCGGCCACCCGCGGCATGGAGACAAGGAGTTCAAGGACACCTTCCCGGCTGACTTCATCTCGGAGGCGATGGACCAGACCCGCGGCTGGTTCTACTCCCTGCTGGCGATCTCGACGCTGCTGTTCCAGCAGAACGCGTACCGCAACGTCATCTGTCTCGGCCTGGTCGTCGACCCGAAAGGCAAGAAGCAATCGAAGTCACGCGGCAACGTCCTGGACCCGAATTATCTCTTCGACATGTTTGGGTCCGACGCTGTGCGTTGGTACTTCTACACCGCCGCCCCGGTAGGCGAGAACTATCGCACCGGCGACGCTGCGCTACGGGAGACCGTGCAGCAGTTCTTCATCCCGTTGTGGAACTGCTACTCCTTCTTCGTCACGTACGCGCGCCTCGACGGGTTCGACCCAGCGAAGGCGACGCTTCCCCTCGCCGACCTGCATGTGCTGGATCGGTGGCTGCTCTCCAGACTGAGCGGACTGGTCGCCGCGGTCACCGACGGGCTCGACAGCTACGACGCGAACGAGCCGGCCCGCAAGATCCAGCGATTCGTCGACGACCTATCGAACTGGTACATCCGCCGCTCGCGCCGGAGGTTCTGGAAGTCGCAGTCGGACCGCGACAAGCTGGCGGCCTATCAGACCCTGTACGAGACGCTGCGCACCGTGTGCCAGCTGATGGCGCCGTTTGCCCCGTTCACGTCCGACGCCATCTACCGCAACCTCTCGGGCGATCAGTCGGTGCACCTGAGCGACTTCCCGGAGGCACAGCCTTACCAGGACGCGCAAGTCGAGCTCGACATGGCGCGCGCGAGACAGGCGGTGGAGGCCGGGCTTGCGGCGCGCGACGCGGCGCGCCTGAAGGTGCGCCAGCCCCTGGCCTCCTTCGCGCTGCCGGGTGACCCGCTTCCGGAGGACATCGCCGCGATCGTCCGCGACGAGCTGAACGTCAAGAGCCTGATCTTCGGAGCGCCGGAGCCCAAGCTCGACACCGAGATCACCGAGGCGCTGCGACTCGAAGGCCTGGCGCGGGAGGTCGTCCGCGCGATACAGGACCGCCGGAAGAAGGTCGGTCTTAACGTCGAAGACCGCATCCACACGCGCTACGTCGCGGATGGGATGCTGGTGCGGGCCATGGAGCGCCACGCCGACTACATCAAGGCCGAGACGCTGTCGACGACGCTCGAGCCGGGCCGCGCTGACGATTTCAACGGCGAGCAGATGATGCTCGAAGGAGAGCAGATCTGGATCGGCATCAAGCGAGCCTGACCACCGGGCGCGTCCTCTTCGCGCTCATCGCGATCGCGGTCTTCATCGTCGACCGCATCACGAAGGGCCTGGTCGCGGCGCAGGTTCCGTACGGGACCGAGGTAGCGGCGATCGGCCACCTGGTCGCGATCACCAACGTGCGGAACTCGGGGGCCGCCTTCGGCTTCGCGCCCGCCGGCGCTCTCGTCTTCCTCGTCGCCTCAGTGGTCGTGTCGATAGGCCTGGTCGTCTATGTCGTGCGCGACCCGAGCAACCTGTGGAACGACGCCGTGCTCGGCCTCGTCCTGGGTGGCACGCTGGGAAACGGCTTCGACCGCATCGTCTACGGGACGGTGACCGACTTCATCAACGTCCACTTCTGGCCGGTGTTCAACGTTGCGGACTCAGCGATCAGCACCGGTGTGGTGCTGCTGATCGCCGGATACTTGCTACGAAAAGATCCCGTCTCGTAGCGGCCGAGGCGGCGCCGCGACTGGACACGTTCCTGGCCCACCAGGCCGAGGACCTGAGCCGTGCGGCGGCCGCCCGGTTGATCAAGGGCCACCTCGTCCTGGTGAACGGCGCGACCGCGCAACCGTCGGATCGCGTCGCGGCCGGTGATGTGATCGACGTTGAGATCCCAAAGGCTTACACCATCGCCGCCGCCGGCGAAGACATCCCGCTCGAGGTCGTGTACGAGGACGAGGACCTCGCTGTCATCAACAAGCGGGCGGGCATGGTCGTGCATCCCGCGCCCGGCCACCAGTCCGGGACGCTCGTCCACGCGCTGCTGGGACGCGGCGGAACCTGGTCGGCGGTCGGTGGTACGGTGCGGCCTGGCATCGTCCACCGGCTGGACAAGGGCACATCGGGGCTGATCGTCGTGGCGCGTAACGACGCCAGCCATCGAGCGCTTTCGTCGCAGCTAAGCGACCGGACGTTGAGCCGCACGTACCTCGCCATCGTGCGAGGGCGTATGAAGGACGAGGCGGGAGAGCTCGAGGGACCGATCGGCCGGCATCCGAAGGATCGCAAGCGGATGGCCGTGGTCAGCGGAGGTCGTTTTGCCCGCACCCGCTATCACGTGGTCGAGAGACGGAGCGGGCATACACTCGTGCGCTGTGACCTCGACACCGGCCGAACGCACCAGATCCGCGTCCACCTCGCCGCGCTGGGTCACCCGGTGGCAGGCGACGCCGAGTACGGCGGATCCGAGCCCGAGGCCGCACGACCGATGCTTCATGCGTGGCGGCTGCGCCTGCGGCACCCGCGAACTAAAGCTGAGATGAGCTTCGAGGTCGCCCCGCCGGAAGACTTCCAGCAGTTCTGGGACTCGTTGACGTGAGCGGGAAGCGTGGACTGTTGATCGTCATCTCGGGTCCTTCCGGCGTGGGCAAGGACACTTTGATCAAGCGCCTTCTCGAGCTCGATCGAAACCTGCGCTACTCGGTCTCCTGCACGACGCGCGCACCGCGGCCGGGCGAGGTCGACGGCATCGACTACACATTCGTGGATCGTGGGCGATTCCAGCGGTTGATCCAAGAGGGCGCCTTTCTCGAGTGGGCGGACTACAACGGAAACCTGTACGGGACGCTGAGGGAGCGCGTCGAGCAGGCTCGCGCGGCAGGCCACGACATCGTGCTCAAGATCGAGGTGAAGGGCGCGGAGCAGGTTCGCCTGCGTTGCCCAGACGGCCTCTTCATCTTCGTCGTCGCGCCGTCGACCAGGGAGCTCGAGCGCCGGCAGGAGCGGCGCAACAGCGACTCAGCCAAGGACATGGCCTCACGCCGTGAGATTGCGGAACGGGAGATGGCGTACGCGTCGCATTACGACCACGTTGTGGTCAACGACGAGCTCGAGCGGGCCGTGGTGGAGATCCTCGCGATCACCGACGGGGCCCGCAAGCGCGCCGCTCACAGGGCGCCGGAACGCCAGACTTAGCCCAATGCCCCAAGAGGCGCGTTCGGGGATCCGCATCGTATCTTTGGCGCCCATGCGGCCCGATCCGGGCGTCAGCGCCTCCGCTCCTCGCTTACGCATCAACGGATGCGCGCGCTGCGGTGCTCAGCGCTTCCACTGGGGTCCCCGTGACGCAGTCACGGGAGGGACCCCTCGCCACCAAATCTATCGATGCGGCCCCCGAACGTGCCTCTAGACTCCGCTTCCGTCCCGGAGGAGCTGCGCGGCCTACGCGTCGCGTTGTTGGTCTCGGGTGGGATCGCCGCTTACAAAGTCGTCGACCTCGCCTCCAGCCTGACGCAGGCAGGATGCGAAGTGCGAGTCGCGATGACCCCGTCGGCGACGCGCTTCGTCGGGCCTCCCTCGTTCCAGGGCGTGACGGGCAACCCGGTGCTGACCGGCCTGTGGGGATCGGGCGGTTCCCCCGAGCCGCACGTGGCGTTGGGCGACTGGGCGCAGGTCATCCTGCTTGCCCCGGCCACTGCGAACGTCATCGGTCGCGTCGCGAGCGGTCGCTCCGACGACATCGTGACCGCCACCCTGCTGGCGGCGCGCTGCCCGGTGGTGGTCGCCCCGGCGATGAACGACGCGATGTGGTCGAAACCGGCGGTGGTGGCGAACATCGCGGCTCTGCGGCATCGAGGCGTCAGCGTGGTCGAGCCTGAGACGGGCCACCTCGCGAGCGGCCACATCGGAACGGGCCGCCTCGCCGGCGCCGCGAAGCTTCTAAAGGGGATGGCGGACGCGCTTCGAGGTCGGTACGACCTGGCGAGCCGGCGGGTCATCGTGAGCGCCGGGGGCACGCGGGAGCCGGTCGACGCTGTGCGTTTCATCAGCAACTACTCGAGCGGCAAGATGGGGAACGCGCTCGCCGCCGCCGCAGCCGAACGGGGCGCCCACGTGACCCTGGTGACGACCGCGAACCCACCGGAGCATCACGGAGTCGAGGTCAGGCAGGTGGCGACGGCGGACGAGATGCTGGCCGAGCTCCGCTCGGTGATCAAGGGTGCCGACCTGCTGCTGATGGCCGCAGCGGTGGCCGATTTCCGCGCCGCACGGACCGCGACGGGAAAGATCCGGCGCGAGGAAACGCCCACGTTGACGCTGGAGCTGGAGGCGATTCCCGACCTCATCGCCACGCTGGGCAAGGAGAAGGATGCGGCCGGCGTCTTCCGCGTGGGGTTCGCTGCAGAGGACTCTGACCTCGACGCCAAGGCGATGGAGAAGATGAAACGGAAGGGCCTCCAGGGCATCGTGGCGAATGACATCTCGCGACGGGACATCGGGTTCGGCAGCGACTACAACGCCGGCATCGTTTTCTTCGCGGACGGCTCGCGCCACGACCTCCAGAAGATGACGAAGCGCGAGATGGCCGACAGGATCCTGGACCTGGTCGCTCCCCGCCTGCGCTCCCTCGCCCCTTCGGGGCGAGGGTCGGGGAGTGGGGCTTAAGCCCGCATTGCTATACGCAGAAGTAGCGGTCGAGGCAGCGCGCGGCCTCGGCCGCGAGACGTACACGTATGCCGTCCCCGATGGGGTTGACGTGGTTCCCGGACACCGCGTGACGGTGCCGTTCGGGCGTCGCAGCACCTATGGCTTCGTGGTCTCGCTGGGGACCGAGGACCCGGGCGTGGAGACCAGGGCGATCGTCACCGCGGGAGCGGAGCCGCTGCTGCTCCCTCACCAGGTCGCGCTGGCCCGGCTCGTCGCCGACCACTACTGGGTGCCCCTGATCGAGTGCCTGCGGGCCATGCTGCCGCCGCGCGTGCGCTCCACCGGGTCGACCGGGTCCGAGGCTTCGACGCGCCAGCGCCGGCACAGCCGACTGGTGGAGCTCGCGACCGCGCCGGCGCCACGACTGGGGCCCATCGAGCTCACAGCAGAGCAGGCCGCCGCGCTGGAGGTGGTGAGCTCGAACCAGCTGACGCTGCTGCACGGCGTCATCGCGAGCGGCAAGACAGAGGTCTACCTGGCCGCGGCGGAGGAGGCCATATCGAAGGGTCTGCGGGTGCTGCTCCTGGTGCCGGAGATCTCACTGACGCCGCAGCTCGTCCAGCGCGTTCGGGCGCGCCTGAACGCGCCGATCGCGATCCTGCACAGCCAGCTCACCGAGCTGGAACGAGCGCAGCAGTGGTGGAAGGCGCGGCGCGGGCAGGCGGACGTCGTGCTGGGCAGCCGCTCGGCGGTGTTCGCCCCGATCCCGCGCCTGGGCCTGATCTGCCTGGACGAAGAGGGTTCGGCGGCGTACAAGCAAGACAGGACACCGCGCTACGAGACGGGCTGGGTCGCGCGGCGGCTGGCCGCGGTGAGCGGCGCGAAGCTGATCGCGGGCTCGGCCACACCGAGCGTCGTCACCTACCACGACGCGTCGCGTGGCGAGCTGGCGTTGACCAAGCTCACCAGGCGGGTGCGCGGCCGCGATGCGGATGTGGAGTTGGTCGACATGCGCGACGAGGCGGCCGCCGGCAACCGCCAGCCCCTCTCGAACCGGCTCGTGAAGGTGATCGGACGGACTCTCGAAAACGAGGAGCAGGTGATCCTCTATCTCAACCGGCGCGGCATGGCCACCTTCGTGCTCTGCCGCGATTGCGGCAAATCGGTGCAGTGCCTCGGCTGCTCGGTCGCGCTGGTGCAGCACGCCGAGCTCGAGGGACTCGCGTGCCACTACTGCGGCTACTGGCGGCCGATGCCCGCCGTGTGCGACCACTGCGGCAGCAGGAACATCCGCGGCATGGGCATGGGCACGCAGCGGCTGGAATCCCTGGTCAATAAGCTGTGGCCGCAGGCGCGCGTGCTGCGGCTGGACAGCGACGCCGCCCGCGGCCCCGACTCCTACTTCGACATCTGGGAGACGTTCAGCGAGCGGCGGGCCGACATCCTGGTCGGGACCCAGCTGGTGACGCGGGGCCTCGACCTGCCGGCGGTGACGTGCGTGGGTGTGATCGACGCCGACCTGCCACTGCACTTCCCGGACTACCGTTCGGCTGAGAACACGTTCTCGCTGGTCGTGCAGGTCGCTGGGCGCGCCGGTCGCGACGGGCGGCCGTCGCGGGTCGTGGTCCAGACGAGCAACCCCGAGCACTACAGCCTCAGGTGCGCAGCCGCCGGCGACTATGAGGGCTTCTACGCCGCCGAGCTGCCCACGCGCAAAGCGTTCACCTTTCCGCCGTTCGCGGAGCTCGCGGTGCTCACCCGGACGGACTCCGACGATGCAAAGTCGGCAGCGTCGGCGCGGGAGTCGGCGGAGGCGATCGCCACCGGCCTGTTGAAGGAGGGGATCGAGGGGATTCGGGTCATGGGCCCGTCGCCCGCCTTCATCCACCGCCTGCGCGGCGAGTACCGCTGGCAGGTCACATTGAAAGGTGACGGCCTGGAGCGGGCGCGACACCTCGCGCCGCGCGGCAAGGGCTGGAGTTATGACGTCGACCCCGTCACATGAGGAGTTGAGAGCGTGAGAGACGTAGGGACACCGCCGGCCATAGGATCGGTTTCGCCAGGTCAGCTTCGTCGAGCTCGGCGAACCCGATGCGCGGCGTCTCGGCCGAGTCCACGAGCTCAGCCATCAGCGCGTCGAGGTCGAGCGATCGGGCCTTCTCGGTCTCCAGGTCGTTGAACTGGTCGCGAGCCGCCAGGTCCATCTCGATCAGCTCGCCCTCGGCGGCCCGCCGGATGAAGAAGGCGCTGCCGAGCTCGGACGCGGCGATGTGGCCGAGGAGCTGTCCGACGGTCGCGTCTCGCGATGGACGCTGTCGACGCCGGCCCGGGAGAGCGAGGCGAGGAACGCCATCGTCCTGGAACGCTGAGCATCGATCGGCGCCATGTCGGGTAGCAAGGGTTGGGGCACAGCGTATCGCGGGTAGAATCGAATTCGTGGCCGTCCGACCGATCCTGGGTTTCGAACATCCGACACTGCGCGAAAAGGCGAAGAAGGTCGCGCGTGTCGACACGTCCGTCCAGAGGCTCATCGACGACCTGACGGAGACCATGCTGGCGGCTCCCGGAGCCGGGCTGGCGGCCAACCAGATCGGGGTCCCGCTCCGGGTGTGCGTCGTGAAGGGCGACGAGAACCAGATCTGGAGCCTGGTCAATCCCGAGATCGTCAAGAGCGACGGGGTGCAGGTCGGCTACGAGGGCTGCCTGAGCTACCCGGGTTGGGTGGGCGAGGTGGCGCGCCACGAGACGGTCGTGGTCAAGGGCCGCAACCGGCGCGGGAAAGAGGTGCGCATCAAGTCCACCGGCTTCACCGCTCGGGCCTTCCAGCACGAGCTGGACCACCTCGACGGCGTCCTCTTCATCGACCGGTTGACCAGCCTCGACACGCTGCGCCGCGTCGACGAGATGGTGGGCGAAGAGAAGGAAGAAGCCGTCGCGGCGGCTTCGGGTTAAGCGGCTTTCCTGAAGATCATCTTCGCCGGCACTGCAGCCTTTGCGGTGCCCTCGCTGCGAGCTCTGCATGGGGCCGGCCACGAGATCCGGCTCGTGATCACGCAGCCCGACCGCCCCGGCCACCGCATGCGGGTGACGCCGCCGCCGGTGAAGGTGGCAGCGCTGGAGCTGGGCCTCGATTTGTTCCAACCGGAGCGCATACGGGAGGCCGAGGTGGTCGAGAAGCTGCGTCGCCTGGAGCCCGATCTCCTGGTGGTCGTGGCGTACGGGCAGATCATCGGCGCCTCTGTGCTGGCGATTCCCCGGCTCGGGGCGGTCAACGTGCACGCGTCGCTGCTCCCCCGCCATCGAGGTGCCGCGCCGGTCGCGCACGCGATCCTCGCCGGCGATCGCGAGACTGGCGTCACGATCATGCGCATGGACGAGAAGCTCGACCACGGACCCATCCTCTCGACACGGGGAACCACGATCGGCCCGCGCGAGGACGCCGTGGAGCTGACGGCGCGGCTGGCCGAGATGGGGGCGGAGCTGCTGGTGAAGACGATCGCCGGCATCGAGACGATCACGCCGCGCGAGCAGGATCACGAACGCGCGACGCTGGCGCCCAGGCTGACCCGGAAGGACGGGGAGCTGGAGTGGAGCCTGGCTCCCGAGGACATCGACCGCCGCGTCCGCGCCTTTCAGCCGTGGCCCGGCGTGACGCTTCCGGATGAGGCCGGGCAGCGCGTGAAAGTGTTGAGCGGTCGGGTGGAGGGCGGCCGGTACGTGTCGGAGCGCGTGCAGTCGCCGGGACGCCGGGCTCGCGAGGTGCGTGGGGATGCCTAAGGACGACGAGGATCGCGAGCGCGACGTCGCGGTCAACCGGCGCGCGTATCACGACTACTTCATCGACGAGAAGTACGAGACCGGGATCGTGCTGACCGGGCCTGAGGTGAAGTCGTTGCGGGCGGGTCGGTGCAACCTGCGCGAAGGGTTCGTGCGCATTGACGGGCATGAGGCGTGGCTGGAGAACGTGCACATCTCTCCTTACGCTCAAGCGAATCTCATGAACGTGGAGCCGACGCGCCCTCGCAAGCTGCTCCTGCATCGCAGGCAGATCGCGAGCCTGATCGGAAAAGTGCGGCAGAAGGGTTACACCCTCATCCCGCTGCGCGTCTACTTCAAGCGCAACCACGCCAAGGTCGAGGTCGGCCTGGGCCGCGGCAAGAAGCAGTACGACAAGCGCGCGGTGATCGCCGAGCGGGATGCGAAACGAGAGATCGCGCGCGCCGTGCGCCGGGGGTGACGGCTCAGGCGGCCAGGTTGATGCCGATCGCCCGCAAGCGCTTGTTCAGCGAGTCGAACGCGAACTGCAGGATCTCGCTCTCGGTGTGGCCGAATTCGGTGATGTAGCGAGGGTCGGGCGGATCCAGGACCCCCGTGATCAGCGGGAGGCACTCGATAAGCGTCTTCTGGACCAGGGGGGCGTACCGTTCCGGATCCTTGCGTATTGCTTCCTGGAGGACCTTGATCCCGAAGCTGACGTGCCGTGACTCGTCGCGAGCGACGGCGGTGAAGCCGCGATAGAAGCCGCGCTCGGTCAGGCCTTGCTCGCGCATCGATTCGAGCTCGAAGCGCTGGCCGGTGAGCGCGATCGTGGCCTCGATCACGATGTGGTACATCGTCACGCCCTCGACGAATGCGTCGAAGTCTTTCGGGTTGCTGGCAAGGCGCTGAGCTGTTGCGGGCAAGAGGTCATAAAAGAGCTTGTTGTAGCCCTCGTTGGCCTTGGGCCGGATTTCCGCAAGGAGCGTGCTGAGGTCGGTCGCATCCGTGCCTACGACGTCATGCCACCAGCGCTGGAAGAAGACCGTGTGCCGCGCCTCGTCGACCATCTGGGTCGACAGGAAGATCTCGATCTCGGGGGTCGGTGACGCCCAGACGAATGGCGCAAGCGTCGCGGTCACCCGCTCCTCGCCGTTGAAGAACAGGCGGTGCGACCACAAAGTCGCCTTCTTCTCGATGTCCGTCGCCTGGAGCCAATCCTCGCGGTCGAGAGTGAAGTCGAGGTCGCCGACCGACCACTGCTGCGACTCCCAGCGCCGGTAGAGGTCCATGTAGCTCGGCATCTTCTCGATGCCGCGATCGATGAAGGACAGGACGTCGTCGATGCGGATGTCGCCGAGCTGCTTCAGGTCCGCCCGGGCGATCTTCTCCATGTCCGGGTCCAGGCGCTCGTGCTTCTGTGTCACCGCCATCGCGAAATCCGCATCCATTAGACCAGACGGCGGGGTGTGGGGCGGGGCCCGGGTGGGTAGAATCAGCAGGCAACCAGGTTCAGCTTCGTGGGGGCGTCCGGTCTCGACGGGGCAGTTGAGCTTCGGGATTGCGAGCCGAAGGCGTGTGCGTTACAGCGCAGCGTTTACAAACGCCAACAAGACCAACACTTTCGCCCTCGCTGCGTAAGCAGTAGAGACGTGAGTCCCGGGACTTAGATCCCGGGTGCTGCCCCCGGTCAATCCGGCGGACTGGGGAGCGGTATCACATAGACCGGATCGCTGGCCCGGGGGCGCCACGGCCCTGAGCCAGGACATTCACCGCGGCTGGCTGAAGCGGATCCCGTCAGGAGGAGCCGCCAGGCGAGGACCAAAATCCTGGACACGCTCGTAGAGATCCCGGGGGACGCTGCTTCGGACGCGGGTTCAACTCCCGCCGCCTCCACCAAGTTTTGATCTGGGTAAGTGGCAATCCTTCCACGCGATGCGCTGACCCAGCGTTGATGAGCGCATCTCGCACGCTCAGGTAAGGGTTAGCCGGCCTATCCCCAGGTCATTTGACCGCTGCCGCCAGGGCTTGCGCGATGAGGTCCGCTGCCTTCTTTGCTCCTCCGTGTTGCTTGCCGAGGACGGCCTCCACGCCCACTTGCTGAAAGGCCTGGATCTCCTTGGTCGAGAGGCTCTTCACCGTCACGACGACGACCGGCAGTCCCGTTCCCCGACCACGCCTCAGCCATGTGAGAAACTCCGGACCCTGCTTGCCTGGCAGGATGAGGTCCAGGACGACGGCCCGCGCGTCCATCTGCTCCATGATCCTTTCCGCCGTCTCTGCGTCGGCGGCCCACACTGCGCTGAGACCCTGCGTCGCCAGCTCGGCCTCGAGGAGCTGGGCGAATCCCGCGTCATCCTCCACGAGCAGCACGTCGCCCGACTTCGCCCCCTCGCGGGCGATCGGCAGCGTGAAGGTGACGCATGAGCCCATGCCAAGGCCGGCCGAGTCGATCGAGACGGTGCCTCCGTGGCTCTGGATGATCCGCTTGCAGATGGCCAGCCCCAGTCCGGTGCCGCTGATCTGCCTGCGGTCCGAGTTGTCGACGCGGAAGAACGTCTCGAACAGGCGGTGACGCACCTCTGGCGGTATGCCCAGGCCGGAGTCCTGGATTGTCACCTCGACAGAGTTGTCGACCACACGCGCCTTGACCCCGATGGCTCCCCCGGCGGGTGAGTACTTTCGGGCGTTCGACAGGACGTTGCTGAGGACCTGCGTGATGGTGTCGGCGTCGGCCCGGACCAACGGCAGCTCCTGTGAGATGTCGACCACGATCGGCGTGGTTTCGCTCGGACCCGACGCCGCGACGGCGCGAACGATCAGCGCCTTGAGGTCTAACGGCGCCAGCACCAGCGGACTCTTTCCGCTTTCCATCCTCTTCAGGTCGAGGAAGTCGTTGATCAAGGACGTCAGGCGCCGGCCCTCCTCGAGCATGGTGGTCAGGTACTGCTTCTGCTCGGCCTGCGGGTAGCGGCGGGTGACCAGCAGCTCGGTGAAGCCGACCAGGCTGGCGAGCGGGGTCCTCAGCTCGTGGCTGACCGTCGACATCAACTCGTCTTTTGCGCGGTTCAGCGCAACGACGCCGCCGGCGGTGACGCGCGCCTTCATTGCGACAGACTCGGACGTGGCGAGGGCCGCCGCGTCCAGGCGGCGCTGGCGAAGTAACCTGCCCAACCAGACCAGGCCGGCGATCGAGATCAGGGCGAGCAGGGCGGTGACCACCCACACGAAGCCTTGAAGCTGGTAGACGCCGGCCAGCGCCGCGCTCAGTGGAATGCTCGCCGAGATCGTCCAGCCGATGTCGGCAACGGGTGCGTAAGCCCGCAGGTACGCCACGTTGCCGCCGCTTACTTGAAGGATCGAGCTCTGCCCACCCAGCGCCGCCGCCACCCCGGGGTCATTGGTCGAGACCAACGCGACCGGGGCGTCGCCGGGCCGCGCGACCACGGTACCGGCCTGGTCGGTCACGGTCAGGGCGATGCCTTGCGAGGTGGCAAGCCGGGACACAAGTGCCTGTATGCCGTCGAGCCGGTATCCGACCAGCAGGATCGCCAGCGTCTGGCCGCTTGCGCCAAGAATCGGCGAGGCCACGGCGACCACGAGTGGGTTTCCGGGAAGGTCCGTCCGGTAAGCCTCCGAGACGTAGGTGGCGTGGGTGCGAATGACCCCGACGTACCAATCGCGGTAGGTGAAGTCGACGCCGAGGATCGTGGGGCTTTCCGGGACGACGATCCGCTGGCGGCTTGTCGGATCGCTGATTGCGGCGAACTGAATGCCGGGCGAGGCTTGCTGCAAGTCGGTCAGGGGCGGGAACATCTCGGCCAACCGGTAGTTCGAGTAGTTGCCGTCTGCAGCGGCGTCTATCAGTGCCGGTTGACGAGCCTCCAGGCGCACCACGTTGGCCAGACCGGCGATCTGCTGCTGCACGTACGCCGCTCCGACGCTGGTCGTGGCAACCAGCCGCGACCGGGCGGCGGAGGTGGCCGACCGGCTGGCGATCTGGATGCTGAAATAGGCAAGCGCTAGCAACGGCGCAAGGGTCAGCACCGCGAACACGGCGAGCATCATGCTCGGCCGCTGCGCGCCCGCGCCGATCAACCAGGACCTGGGGGCGGGTCCGCGACGCAGGCTGGATGCTCCATTCGACGTAACTCGAGCAAGGGCCATCAGCGTGGTTGTACCGGTACGACCACTCCTTTGTCGCCCGCAGAACGGGTCTTGCCAACCCCTGCGTTCGGATGGCTGTCCGGACGACTGGAATGGTCAAGCCGCCCCGAGTGGTATCAATCTCACATGAGCACTTCATTTGGAGACTTCAACCGAGGACTGATCGAGGACCTCCGCGCGAACCGCGGCCAGGCGTCGTCCGGACCTTTCAAGGGCCGCGACGTGCTGATCCTCACCACCAAAGGCGCCAAGTCGGGCGAGGTGCGCGAGAACCCGCTGGTCTACACGCGGGACGGCAAGCACTACGTGATCGTCGCCTCCAAGGGCGGCGCTCCGACTCACCCGTCCTGGTACCACAACGTCGTGGCGCACCCGGAAGTCACCGTTGAGCTGGGCGGCGAAAGGTTCAAGGCGCGGGCCCATGTCCCGGACGGCGCGGAGTACGAGCGCCTGTACAACCAGCACGCGGACACCAACCCGCAGTTCCACGAGTACCGTCAGAAGACCTCGCGCAAGATCCCGGTCATCGTGCTGGAGAGGCTCGATCACAGCTAGCCGGCCGGGCGGCTCGACCGTTTCGCTCCGTCAGCTCAATCGGTGGACACTCGCGCGCCAACTGCTGCTCGAGCGGGCCGACCTTGACGCGGTGTCGGCCATCGAGCGGCTCGCCGGCATGCAGGCGCAGTACTCGCCATCGCCCTACATCGGCCTGTGGACCCGCCTGCGCGACTTCAAGCGATCGGAGCTCGAGGCGGCCCTTGCGGCGCAGCTCGTCTTCAAAGCCACGCTCATGCGCGGCACGCTCCACCTGGTCAGCGCTCGACAGTTTGACCTCTACCGCATCGCCTCTAGGTTTCCGCGCCACGTCTGGTCGAAGGGCCCGCGTCAGCTGGCCGAGCGCGGTATCGACGTGGAGTCGCTGCGCGAGGAGATGCTCGCGGCGCTGGACGTTCATCCGCTCAAGAAACCCGAGCTCGAAAAGGCGTTCCGGCACCGCATTCCGGACGACTTGCCGGACTGGGTCGCGTTCAGTGTCGCGGCCACGGCCGCGCCGGTGCGGTTCCTGCCGAAATGGGACAACCTCCTGCTGGCCTACGACCGGCGCGAGCGGGTCCTTCCCGAGGCCCTTCGCAAGACGGTGATCCGGAAAAACGGCGACGTGCTGCCCACCTTCACGGTCGACGGGATGGTGGCCGGAGCCTGGGAGGCGCCGCTCAGGGGTCGCGCCACGATCACCCTCACGCCATTTGCGCCGCTCTCGGTCAGGAACCGGCGCGCGGTCGAGCAGGAGGCGCAGCAACTGCACGCCTGGCTGCGGCCTGAAACGAATGCCCGGAGATCGCCTGGAAGCCGATCTAAGGCGCCGAAACCTCCCGCAAACCGGGTAACCTTCGGCCGGTGCCCGATTTGAACCACCTCTGGCAGCGCTTCCTGCTGGCGAGCTCGCTCCTCGTAGGCCTTGCCATCGGCGCCGCGGTGACCATCTTCGGCTACAGCAACCTGAGCACTGTCGACGTCCGCTGGTCCGTCTTCCACGTCGATGGCGTGCCCCTGTGGACGGTGGCGGTGGTCCCCATCGTCCTCGTGCTGGTGGTGGGCACCGTCTATCACTGGACCGACAACTTTCATCACTTCACCGAGCACATGCGCCACCGCCGCTTGGTCCATGAGCTCGAGGCGGAGGTCGCCTCGCTGCGGGCCCACCTGGACCACGTCCTGGAGATGCCCGACCAGTCGTCCTCGAAGCTCCCTCGCAAACCGACCACCACAGAACCAGATGTCGAGTCGCCCGCGCCGGCGCTGCCCGCGCCGGAGCTCGATGCCGCGATGTCGGCGACTGGCGGCGACGTGCGCAAGGCCTCCAGGTCGAAGCGACCGACGCTCGCCGTCGAGCCGGCCGCGCCCGCGGCCGCGACCACGAACGGGGGCACCGAGTCGACGACCCCCGAACCGTCGCCCGAAGCCACCACCGAGGCCTGAGCTCGATGACCGACCGCCGCCGAGCCGGCCGACTTGTCGTTCCCTCCGAGCAGGCCCCGGCGGACAAGGCGCTGCTGGAGCGCAACGCGATCGAGGAGCTCAGCCACCATGCGGACCCGTGGCGCGTGCTGCGCATCCTGTCCGAGTTCGTGGAGGGCTTCGACGCGCTCGGCGAGGTTGGGCCCGCCGTGACTGTGTTCGGTTCCGCGCGGGCGTCGCGGCGCGACCCTTACTACAAGGCCGGGGTGGCGCTGGGCGCGTCGCTCGCCCGGCGCGGCTTCGCGGTCATCACCGGCGGCGGTCCCGGAATCATGGAGGCCGTCAACAAAGGCTGCCACGACGCGGGCGGGCTGTCGGTCGGCTGCAACATCGAGCTGCCGCAAGAGCAGTCGCTGAACAAGTACGTCGATCTTGGCGTCGAGTTCCGCTACTTCTTCGTGCGCAAGAACATGTTCGTCAAGTACGCACGCGGGTTCGTCATCTTTCCAGGCGGCCTGGGCACGCTGGACGAGCTGTTCGAGTCCTTGACCCTGGCGCAGACCGGCAAGATCGAGCACTTCCCGATCGTACTGTTCGGCACCAGCTACTGGAAAGGCCTGATCGACTGGATGAAGGACGTCGTGCTCGAGGCGGGAGCCATCTCGCCCGGCGATCTGAACTTGCTCAGCTTCACGGACGACCCCGAAGAGGCGGCGGCGATGGCGACCAAACCACTGCCGGCGAAGGTGCTGGAGCCGCGCGTGGAGCCCGGCAAGCCAAAGGCAGGTGCGCGATAGCCACGGCGCCACCGCTCGACTTCTTCTTCCTCACCGACGGCGGCCAGGCGGCCGACGCGGTCGCGGTCCGGCTCGCTTCCTTCCTCGACGGCGCGACGAAGACGCTCGACATCGCGATCTACGACCTCCGGCTCGATGCGGGTCCGGGCCAGACCGTCTTCGCCGCGTTCGAAGCGGCGGTAAAACGCGGCGTCGCCGTGCGCCTGATGTTCAACCAGGACCATGCCCAGGCAATTCCGGTCCCGCCGCCTCCCGAGATCGACTGGACATTCGTCGACAAGCTGAAGTCGATCGGCGTCCAGATCAAGCCCATCTCCGGGGTTCCCGACCTGATGCACCACAAGTACGTCGTGCGCGATGTTGGCACCCCGGCAGCGAGCCTGCTCACCGGCTCGACAAACTGGACCAACGACTCCTGGACTCGCGAGGAGAACGTCATGTTCACCATCGCGTCGGCCGAGATCGCGCACGACTACACGCTGAACTTCGAGGAGCTCTGGCAGCGCCCGGTCGTGGCGACTTCGGGCCGCATCTCATCACCGTGGTCGTCCCTGTCCGACGGAACCCAGGTGCGACCGTACTTCTGCCCGGGGCGCTCTTTGAAGCTGGTGCACGCAATGGCGAGGTCGATTTCGTCGGCGCGAAAGCGCATCCGCATCTGCTCACCCGTCATCACCTCAGGACCGATCCTGGGCACGCTCGCCGAGGTCGTCGCCCACCCGGGCATCGACATTGCCGGTGTGTACGATGCGACGCAGATGGACGAGGTCCAGCACCAGTGGTCGACGCAGGCCGGCTCGGCGTGGAAGATCACGGCGTTTCACGGCATCATCGCCGCGGTCAAGTTCGGGGCCAAGCGCTCAACGCCCTACGCCAAGGGCTCTGTGCACGATTTCATGCACGCGAAGATCCTGGTCGCCGACGACTACGTGTATGCGGGAAGCTTCAACCTGTCGCACAGTGGTGAGATGAACGCGGAGAACGTCATGCAGTTCGGCAGCCCCGCCATCGCTGAGTTGTGCGCCACGTATATCGACAGGGTCGCGGCCAGGTACGGCGGCGCGCCACCAGCCGGAGCAGCACAGAGCTGCTGACTCCACGGGTCCTTTGGGCCGGCGCGGCCGGCGTCGCGGTGCTGGCGATGGGGTCGGTCCTGATCGCGCCGCGGTTCCAGCAGCCCTCGACGGGGACGCTCGTCGTCGCCGTGTCCGGGAAGACTGCGGGAACCGTCGCGCAGTCGGCGCTGACGATCCACGGCAGCGGCGGGTGGGTCGCGCTGGGGAAGGTGTCCGGGTCAGTGCCGGCAGCGCCGGACGAGCGGGAGGTGCTGGACCTCTCGGTGACGACCGGCGTGTACGACGCCATTCGCCTCGGGACTGACGTCCAGGACGTCTCGATCACGGTCACCGTGGGCCAGGTGGAGCCGCTCCTGCTCGGGATCGATGCGGGCCGTCTGATCCCTGGCGCGGCGTACGCCGGGAACGACGATCTAAACCTGGGGCGGGGTGAGCTGGCGGGCAAGTTCGTTGCGATGCCACCGTTCGACCTGCAGGACCAGGCCGGGCATGATTTCAACCTGACGACCACGGCAGGTAAGGACCTGGTCATCGCGGCGTTCCATACCTCCTGCCACGAGACGTGCCCGCTCTACACAGCGCTGTTCTTTCAGATCCAGCAGCACCTGCCGCCCGGGGTCACGCTGGCCGAGGTGACGACCGACCCCGGAACCGACTCGCCGGCCGTTCTCGCGGGCTACGCGAACAGCATCGGCGCGAGGTGGACGTTCGCCACCGGCAGCGCGGCCGCGCTCACCACCTTCTGGAAGCCGTTCGGCGTGGAGCTCGCGACTGGAGACGTCCACGTTTCCACACTGGCGCTGGTCGACCGCCATGGGTACGTCCGCCTCGTCTACCGGGGAGTGCCCGACGTGGGCAGCGCAATACCGCCGGCGCTGATCGGGACCCTGAGCGCGCAGGGCCTGCGCGATCTCGCGTCGGGCGGCGACGGCTGGGGCGCACCCGACGTCCTGAAGGCTCTGCTCACGATCGCCGGGCCGCAGCCGGCGGTAGTAGGCAGTGGGGGCAAGGCGCCTGATTTCGCGCTGAGCGGGATCGACGGGAAGAAGGTGAGCCTCGCCGACCTTGCAGGAAGTCCGGTCGTGATCAACTTTTGGGCCAGCTACTGCCCGCCGTGCCGGGCAGAGATGCCGCTCTTGCAGAAGCGGGCGGGACCTGGATCCGGGGTGCAGCTCGTGCTCGTCGACGAGGGTGACAGCCGGCAGCAAGCGCGTGACTTCCTCGCCTCCGTTGGGATTCATGAGCCGTCCCTCCTCGACTTCGACCTCAGCGTGGGGCGCGCCTACGGCGCCATCGCCCTTCCCATGACCATTTTTGTCCGCGCCGACGGAACCATCGCCGGCACGCAGGTCGGCCAGTTGGACGATGCGGTGCTGGCCGCTCGGCTGTCGCTTCTGGTCACTCAGTAGACTGGGGCCGCCTGTGGTTTCAGTCACCGTGTTCCGTCGGCTCGCCGTCGTGACCGCGCTGTTCGCCTACCTGCAAATCGCCCTCGGAGGCCTCGTGCGCGTCTCCGGTTCGGGCCTGGGTTGTCCTGACTGGCCGCTGTGCCACGGACGTCCGTACCCCCCGGCCAACATCCACGCGATCATCGAGTACTCGCACCGCGCGGTGGGAAGCGTGACCGGTGTACTGATCATCGCGACGGTCGTGCTCGCCTGGGTGGTGTGGCGCAACCGGCGGCCTGCCGTGGCCTGGCTCGCGACCGCTTCATTGATCGGCGTGGTGGGGGAGGGGGTGCTCGGCGGCGTGGTCGTGGCGAACGACCTGTCGTCCTGGCTCGTCCTCATCCACCTCGGCCTCGCGATGATGATCCTGGGATTTCTGGTCGCGGCCGCGGTGATGTCGATGCCGGCCGGCACCGGCGTGCGAGATCCGATTTTCCGGCGCCTGGCCGCGCTGGCTGCTGCCGCGACGTACTTCCTCCTGCTCACGGGTTCGACTGTCGTGGCGAGCGGGGCCGACGCTCTGTGTAGGTCCTGGCCGCTGTGCGGGGCCGGGTTCACGCCAGACTTCATAGGAGTGAACGCCTTCACGATGCTCCACCGCGGTTCGGTGCTGGTGATCGGGGTGTTGTTGGTCTACGTCCTCGCCGCCGCGATCCGCCAGCCCGGTCTCAAGGTCGCGGCCATCGCGACGCTGATCGTGTTCGGCCTCCAGGTCGCCGTCGGAGCCGGCGCGGCCGTGACCGACGCCGCGTTCTTCAACGGTTTGCACATCGCCCTGGCCACGCTTGTCTGGGCAGGAGTGCTGGCGATGGCAGTGCTCACCGCGCCCCGCACCGATCGCGAGGCGGATCTGTCGAGGCTGGCAGTGCGGAAGAGACCCGCGTGAGCGTGCTGACCGCGCCGGCGACGCGCGACCTGGCCGGGGTCGCGCGCGACTACATCAGCCTGCTGAAGCTGCGCATCGTCGCCCTGCTCGACGTCACCGCGATCGGAGTCATGCTGCCGGCTTCGCACGGCCACCCACGGTTGGTCGCGGTGGCTGCGGTCCTGGTTGGCGGCACGTTCGCTGCGGGCGGCGCGCACGCGATCAACTGCTGGTTCGACCGGGACATCGACGCCGAGATGAGCCGGACGCGCCGGCGGCCACTGCCCGATGGGAGGATCCTGCCCTGGCACGCGCTGGCGATCGGGATCGGCCTCAACATCCTCGCCTTCGCAGTGCTGTGGTCCGGCGCGAACCTGCTTGCGGCCTCGCTCGCTCTGACGGGCACGTTGATCTATGTGTTCGTCTACACCGTCTGGTTGAAGCGCTCTACGCCACAGAACATCGTGATCGGCGGAGCCGCCGGCGCCGTGCCGCCCCTGGTCGGATGGGCTGCTGCAACCGGCCGCCTGGACCTCACAGCGCTGGCGCTGTTCGGGGTGATCTTCTTCTGGACGCCGCCGCATTTCTGGGCTCTCGCGCAGGTGATCAAGACCGACTACGCGCGCGCCAACATCCCGATGCTTCCTGTGGTGGCCGGCGAGGGGTCGGCCAAGCGCCAGAGCATCGTGTACGCGCTGTTGACGGCCGCCGTGAGCGTGATTCCCTTCTTCACCGGTGCTGCAGGCGCGATCTATCTCGCGGGCGCGATCGTGCTCGGGGTCGGGTTGGTGACTATCGCGGTACTCTCCCTGGCCGGCCGTCGATGGACGCGCCGCCTCTTCGCCTACTCCCTCGTGTACTTGGGAGTGCTCTTCGCGTTGTTCGCCGCCTCGCCATTCTTGCCCTGAGGCCCGGGATGGAGATAGTCAGGCTTCACCTGGCACAGATTGGGGCCTTGAACAACATCCCGGTGCACGGGTTCGTGATCAAGCATCCGAGCGCAGGCGCGATCCTCGTCGATACGGGCGTCGGATGGCCGACGGAGCTCGTGAAGGAATGGAAGGTGGTGAACCGCCACGCCGCGGACGCGCTCGCCGAGCACGACCTGAGTCCCGTCGACGTGAAGATCGTGATCAACAGCCACCTCCACTTCGATCACTGCGGCCAGAACGCGGTGTTCAAGCACGCGCCGTTCTACATCCAGCGCTCGGAGTTGGAGCGTGCGCGCCGCGACCAGGATGGTGTCTCCGAGTGGTTCGATTTCGCGGGTGCGCGGTTCGAGCTGATCGACGGCGACGCCCAGATCGCCGACGGCGTGCGGGTCGTGGCGACGCCCGGGCACACGTCAGGCCACCAGAGCGTCATGGTCGACACCCCTGACGGCGGAGCGGTGATGATCGGTGACGCCGCATACACGTCTCAGATCTATCGAGAGGGCGACCATGCCGACCTCTCGGCGTGGCGCGGCCAATACGCGGACAAAGACTCATGGATACGCTCGCTCGAGAAGCTGCACGGGATGCACCCCCACGTCGTGCACTTCTGCCATGACACGCGGGTGGTGGGCGGATGAGCTTCGGCCCGCTGGTCAGCGCCGAGTGGCTTCGCGAACACCTGCACGACCCCGACCTGAGGGTGATCGACTTCCGCTGGTATCTCGCCGGCAAGCGCGGCCGTGAGGAGTACGAGCGCGGCCACATCCCGGGCGCGGTCTTCGTCGACCTCGAGTCCGTCACCGGCGCAGACGGTCCGGGGCGGCATCCACTACCCACGGCGGCGCAGTTCGAGGAGGAGATGCGAGAGGCCGGGGTCAGCGATGTGACCAGGGTGATCGCCTACGACGACGTTGGCGGTTCGGTCGCCGGCCGCCTGTGGTTCCTTCTCGGCTGGTTTGGACACGAGGGCCAGGCGGTGCTCGACGGCGGGCTCCAGGCCTGGGGCGAGCCGCTCGACTCCAGCTACCCGATCGTCAGGCCGGGCGATTTCCCCGCACTCGAGCCGGACGCGTCCCGCGTGGTCGATTTCTCCGCGATCTGGGAGCTCGACGGCGTGCCGGTTCTCGATGCGCGAGCGGGCGAGCGATATCGCGGCGAGAAGGAGCCGGTCGATCCAAAGGCGGGCCACATCCCGGGCGCGCTCAGCGCGCCCTGGACCGAGAACCTCGCGCCGGACGGGCGGTTCAAGTCCGCTGCAGAGCTTCGGGATCGTTATTCGAGCCTCGGAGTGAGCGCTGACGTGGGCGCTGTGGCTTACTGCGGGTCAGGCGTCAATGGTTGCCATCACCTGCTGGCCATGGAGGTCGCCGGGCTGCACAACGGACGGCTCTACGCCGGGTCGTGGAGCGACTGGTCGCGGCGCGACGCGCCGGTCGCCACCGGTCCAGATTCTGGTTAGGTTTACGATCCTCGCGTGATCCTCAAAGGCAAGAAGATCCTCATCGCCGGGATGTCGGACCGGCGCAGCATCGGCTACGCAATCGCGGTCGAGGCGCAGAAGGAAGGCGCGGAGCTGATCCTCACGAGCTTCGGCCGGATGATGACCATCACGCAGATGACGGCGAAGAAGCTCAGTCCCGCTCCAGAAATCCTCGAGATGGACGTCCAGAAGCCTGACGACATCGCCGCGGCGGCAAAGGCCGTCGGCGAGCGCTGGGATCGCATCGACGGGCTCGTGCATTCGGTCGCGTACGCGCCGCCTGACGCGCTCGGTGGCAAGTTCCTTACCACGCCATGGGAAAGTGTCGCCACCGCGCTCCACGTGAGCGCATTCTCGTTCAAGGAACTGGCCGCCGGATTTCTTCCGCTGATGAAAGAACACGGCGGATCGATGATCACACTCGACTTCGACAACTCCACGCAGGCGTGGCCGAAATATGACTGGATGGGCGTCTCGAAAGCCGCCCTGGAATCCGTCACTCGTTATCTCGCGCGCGACCTGGGGCGATACAAGATTCGCGTCAACGCGATCTGCGCGGGGCCGCTCGCGACGCTTGCCGCGAGCGGGATTCCCGGATTCAAGGACTTCGAAGAGGTGTGGGAACATCGCGCCCCGCTGGGGTGGAGCCTGCAGGACAAATCGCCGGTCGGACGTGCCGCATGCGCGCTGCTATCCGACTACCTGGACATGACGACCGGCGAGCTGGTGCACGTCGACGGTGGCTACCACGCGATGGGGGCTGAACTCCCACCGGCTTAAGGGGTCCCCGCGAACTCACGGCGAAGCCTCTGAGTTCGTGGGGTTACCGACTGACACAACATGTTGTGCCCGGCAGCGGACAAGGGCGCAACATCATGCTAGGCTCTTGCGCAATCTGATTCCTGGTCCTTGGAGGGATGCAGTTTGCGGGAGTGCCTGGTGATCTACGTTGACGCCGCTCTCGACAAGAACGGCCGGGCCGGATGTGGCCTGGCCGTTTTCGTTAGGGGCCGCGCGGTGTATACGGAATCTTTCGGCTTTTCGCATCTCGGCGGTTCAGCCCAGCTCGAGGCGCACGTGTGCGCGGGCGCGCTCGACCTGGCGGCTGCGCGCTGGCCTTATCACCGCGTGATCGTGCGCACTGATTGCGCGCCGGTCGTCCGCAGTCGAATGCCGTCCAGCGACAGTTTTCGCATCGCGGTTCATGAAGTTCGCGAGCGCTCCAGGCGCGGATGGCGCGTCGTTCGTTATGTGAGTCGTAAAGCGAATCCTGCGCACGAACTTGCACGCGAAGGTCTTAAGAGCGTGTCGAAACAACAGGTGCTCGTGGCCGCATAGACTAGGCTTTCACGGCCAGATTCTTAGTGGCAGGAGTCGATATGTCAGCAGACGATTCTGCGCAACGTCAGGAGGCACCGGCGAGACGCCGGCGCGGCAGGCCACGCGCGGGAAGCACACCGACCGGACGTACGCGACGCAAGCGCATAGGCGGAGCCGACCTGACGCAGAAGTTGAACGAGATGGTCGCGGAGCTCATCAAGGAGAACCGCAAGCTGAGGCGTCAGGTCGTTAAGTTGACCGAGCAAGGGTCGAGGGCGACCAGCGGCGCCGTGGAACGCAGCCTCCGGACCATCCAGCGGCGAGTCCAGCGCGCGCTCACACCGGCGCCGGCGAAGCGCCGGAAGCGAAAGACGGCGGCCGCGGCGACGCCTCGCAGGAAAACGGTCACGCGGAGACGGCGGAAGGCTTCCTAGCGCTTCACCAGCGTGGCGGGGCGGCCGAGTTCACCTCGGCCGCAACTGTTCTCAAACCACCCAAGCGTCGCCAGGAGCAACCAGTCCAATTAATCCAACCAACAGGAAGGTGATCAGCCTCGTCGGCGAAGCCGACCGGGCGATGAGCGAAAACGCAGTTTCCGCTCATATCTAGGCTGGGTACGGCGGAACCGCGGCGGCGGCCTCCATGTGCTTGGCGGTCCGATACGCGTCGACGATGCTGTAGACCCAGAGCGCGCCGGGCCCAAGCTCGAGAGGCACTCCGAGGAGGGCGCCGATCCCGGTGAGGTCGAGGCCTGTGTCGAACAGCTGAAAGCCTCCGATGCCCACGAGCAGGGCGAGGCCCTTCACGTTGTGGCCGAGGTAGAAGTGGCCGCATCCTGGGATGATCGCGAGCGCGGCTGCGGCGAGCGGGTTCTTCCGCGCCCCCACCGCCGGGCCCTGGTAGCGACCTGAGGCGGAGGACCCGCATCGGGGACAGGGCGCGTTGGGGTTGGTCAGGAGGGTGCCGCACCTGCCACAGAGGACTTCGGAGGCCATCCGTCCTAAGTTTCCCCGTTTTGATAGCCTCCAAATCGTGGATCTGGCCTTCACGGCGGAGGAGGAAGCCTTTCGCAGCGAGGTCCGAAGCTGGATCGATCTCAACCTCCCGGCCGAGTGGCGGCACCGCGGAGTGGGCGGCTACCGCGAGGACGATGACACCGAGATCCAGCGGCAGTGGCAGCGGCGGCTCCACGACGGCGGCTGGCTCAAGCTCGCGTGGCCGCTCGAGGCGGGCGGCCGTGGGGCCACGCCCGTGATGCAGGCGATCTACCAGGAGGAAATGGCGAAATCCGGCGCCCCGGGCATCCTCGGGCGCCTTGGCGTGAGCTTGCTCGCGCCCACGCTGCTGGTGCACGGCTCGGACTGGCAGAAGCAGACGTACCTCGAAAAGATCTTGAGCGGTGAGCTGATCTTCTGCCAGGGTTTCAGCGAACCCGACGCCGGCAGCGACCTTGCGGGGTTGCGCGCTCGGGCGGAAAGACGCGACGGCAAATGGGTGCTGAACGGCCAGAAGACGTGGTCCAGCGGCGCGCACTACGCCGACCGGAGCTTTCTGCTGGCCCGCACCGACTCACAGGCCGACGCGCATCACGGCATCGGCTTTTTCCTGGTCGAAATGCACCAGCCCGGGGTCGAGGTGCAGCGGATTCGCCAGATGACAGGTGGTGGCGAGTTCTGCGAGATCTTCCTGTCCGACGCCGTAGTCGAGGACCGAGACCTGGTGGGCGGGCCGGGCGACGGCTGGAAGATCGCGATGACCGTTTTCGGGTTCGAGCGTGGCGGCCTCGGGCAGGCGGCGCGCTTTGAACGCGCGGTCCAGGAGCTGGCCGTGCTCGCTCGCGAGCGCGGCGGGGGCGCCGATGCGGTGGTGCGTCAGCAGGTCGCGCAGGCGCAGATCGAAGCGCATATTTTCCGGCTGATCGGACTGCGCAACCTGACGAGCGCGCAGCACGGCCAGGCACCGGGACCCGAGGCGAGCCTCACCAAGCTCTACTGGAGCGAGATGGACAAGCGCATCCAGGAGACGGCGCTCGGTGTGCAGGGCCTGTATGGGGCACTGGCGCCCGACTCGCCGTACGTGCTGGAGGACGGCCGCTGGCAGTACGGCTGGATGTGGGCGCAGGCGGAGACGATCTACGCCGGCTCGTCCGAGATCCAGCGCAACATCATCGCCGAGCGAGTGCTCGGCCTCCCGCGCGGCCGGTGACTACCGCAGCTTCGGTCGTCGAACGGCTGCGCGAGCGGATCGGCGTCGCCGCGCCGGCGACCCAGTCCACCGTCGAAGCTGGGCACCTCAAGCGATTCGCCGAGGCGATCGGCGACACGAACCCGCGATGGCTCGAGGAGGCGCCGCCCACCTTCCTGGTCGCCCTCTCGCCGGCCGCCTACCACCTCGAAGAAGCAGAGGAGTACGGCAAGGGCTGGCTCAACGGGGGAAACCGATTCGAGTACTTCGAGCCCGTCAGGGTGGGCGATCGAGTCACCGCGACCGGCAGGGTCGCCGACGTCTACGAGAAGACGGGCTCGAGCGGCAACCTGCTGTTCATCATCTTCGAGACTGAATACTTGAACCAGCACGGCCGCACCGTGGCCAGGCTGCGCGGGACGGCGATCAGGCGGTGAAGCCCACGGTCGGCCAGGAGGTCCCCGAGCTGGTCAAGCACCCGACCACCCGACAGCTGGTCCAGTACGCGGGCGCGCAGGGTGACTTTTACGAGATCCACTACGACCAGGCTTACGCGAAGAGCGTGGGGCTGCCGGGCGTGATCCTGCACGGTCTGCTCAAAGCGGCTTTTCTCGGGCAGCTCGTGACCGACTGGCTAGGCGATCGCGGCACGCTCAAGGCTTTCGAGGTGAGCTACCGAGGGGTGGATCAGCCGGGCCGCCCTTATCGATGTCGCGGCCAGGTCAAGAAGGTCGCCGGCGATCAGGTCGAGATCGAGGTCTGGGGTGAGGACTCGGAAGGCAACCGCACGACCCTGGGGACCGCCACCGTCGAGATGAACGGCTGAGCCCGGAACCAGGCCAGGCCGCGCAGCACCAACAGGACCGAGGCATCGATCACGCAGTAGCCGCCGGCGATCACCGACGGGGGGTTGCCTGACGGGATGTGCGTCCACGGCGCGATCGGCAGCCACGCCCAGTTGCCGAACGAGGTGCCGAAGATCTCGAGCTCGCCGGTGGCGATGAAGATCGCCGAGAACAGCGCCCACCTCGGCGAGCGAAGCACGAAGTAGGCGAAGACCGGCAGGCAGAGAGCGCCCTGCAGGTCGATGCGGCCGGTGATGACGGGGAGCACCGTCAGTCCCGCAGCGGCCCATGTGGTGGCGCCGGCCAGGACGAAGTACGCGACGCGTCTGCCGTAGCGCATGACGACGGGTGTGCGCGCGGCCAAAAGGCCGAACAGGTAGACCATGCCGTGCCCAGGCGGCACGAACAGGGGGACGTTGTGCAACCGGTAGCGATAGACGCCCCAGATCAGCGAGCCGAAGATCTCGAATCCCGTGGCGACCAGAACGCAGGTCCACACCTGGAGGCGCTGCTCCTTCGGCGCCTTGAGCGCCGCGAGGTAGAGCACCGCGAACGTGATCAGGCCAAGCATCCACTGCTGCCACAGCGCCGTGATCCTGCTGTCCGCGAAAAGGAGGATGGGCGTGTAGGTGAGCAGATAGAGATGAAGCCCATATGGCTTGAGGCGAGTCAGCACTGCCAGGGGTAGCTTGACGGTTTCACCAGCGTGGCAGGGCGGCCGACTTCACCTCGGCCGCAACTTTGTCCTTGCTCAGCCCAGACTTCGCGAGGAGAAACTATTCCTGAATATCCAATCCACATGAAAGAGAGCAGCGCGTGCGGAGAAGCCGCACGCGCGATGAGAGGAAACGCCGTTTCCTCTCATATTTCTTAGAGGGGGCCGGTTATGGCCGGCCCCCTCTGGTTGATTACTTGATCGTGCCGCGCTCGTCGATGAGGCTGCCCTTCAAGGTCCACCCGGATCCGTTCCAGGTGATCACCTGCTCCTGCGTGATCGGGAAGTGGTCGCTAGGGGTCGTCTTGACCACGACACCCGGCAGGAGGAATGGGTTGTTGGTCTCGTTGAGGCCGCTGGTGGCGATGTTGGCGACGTTGGCGCGGGTCATGTTCGACCCGGCCTGCTTGAGGACGTCGACCATCGTGTAAGCGACCGCGACGCCGTAGATGTTGAAGCCGTCGAGCACGTTGCACGTCGAGCAGTTGGCGATGACCGTCTTGTAGAGCTTCATGCCCGCGTCGTTGGCCCACTGCGGGTCGGTCGGGTCCTTGATGTAACCGACGCTGGTCACGTTCGCCAGGGCGGCGCCCTTGCTCTTGGCGATACCCATGTACACCTGCGGGTTGGATACCGAGTTCAGGTAGATGTTGGCCGGGGTCCAGTGCAGCGCCGTGATGGTGATCAGGGCTGGGATGGTGAAACCCGGGGTGCTGAAGAGAAAGATGGTGTCAGCCCCGCTGGCCTTCAGCTTCACGAGCTGCGTCGTGACGTTCGCTGCCGTCACGTCGTAGCTTTCCTTGTCCACGATCATCGAGGTGTTGGAACCTAGGCCGTCGGTGAGGCCCTTCAGATAGTCCTGTCCGTAGTCGTCGTTCTGGTACAGAATGCCGATCTTCGCGTTGGGGTGGTTCGCGATCACGTCCTTGGCGTAGATCCGCGCCTCGCCCTGGTACGGCGGCTGCCACCCGATGGTGTATTTATGCAGGGCCTCGTCGGCCATGAAGGTGGTGGCGCCTGTGGCGACGAAGAGCTGGGGCACCTTCTGCGTGTTCAGGTAATCGCGCACCGAGGTCTGAGCCTGCGTGCCCAGGCCGCTGAACATCGCGAACACCTTATCCTGCTCGACCAGCTGCTTGGTCAGCGGGACTGTTTGAGCAGGGTTGTAGGCGTCATCCAGGATCTTGAAGGTGATCTTCCGCCCGTTGACGCCGCCCTGGTTGTTGATGTAGGTGAAGTAGGCGTTCTCGGCGTTGGCGATGGTGCCGTACGCCGCGGCGGTCCCCGACTGGGCGATGGTGTTGCCGAGGAGGATCGAGTTGCTGGTTACGCCGACGTCGGTCTGAGCCGTGGGGGTCGCCGACCCGCCGCAGGCGACAAGTGTCATCAACGCGGCCCCCAAGGCGGCCAATCGCGAACCGATTCGTGTCATAGAACATCCTCCCCTTTTTTGGTCCATCTATTTAAACAGTCTGGGGATCGGGTGGCACATGTCCACTCTCCCGATCGGCGGCCCCCCGCAGGCGCCGCCGCAGGCGCGTGTAGCCTGCGTTGGCCAGGCCGACGATGCCGTTTGGAGCGAAGATCATGATCAGGATCAGAACGGCGCCGTAGGACACGGCAGGTCCCGCCTTGACGACGGTCGCGGCGATCTGGCTTGGGATCCAGGTCTGGGCCGGAACCCACTGGTTGGACTCGATGGGGAGGAAGTAGGCGAAGATCGCGCCGAGGAGCGGACCCGGAATCGAGGCCAGGCCGCCGATCACGGCGCCGACCAGGAGCTGGATCGAGAGCGCCACGGGGAATGTGTCGGGGCTGACGAAACCGGTTGCGAGTGCGAACAGGGCGCCGGCGACGCCGGCGTAGAGCGCGGAGATGCCGAACGCCAGCGTTTTGTAGCCGGCGACGTTCACGCCCGAAGCGGCCGCCGCAACCTCCCCGTCACGGATGGCCCGCATCGCGCGTCCTGGCCTGTGGCGCACCAGGTTCCATGCCAGCCAGAAAAGCACGACCGCGAAAGCGAACGTGACGTAGTAGATCCACTGGTCGCTCGTCATCGGAGTCCCGGTCACCGTGGCGAAGGCATCCTTGGCGAGCTGGGGTGGGTCGGGCTGTGTGATCAGGATGCCCTGTACGCCTCCGGTCAGCTCAACCGGCCGCTTGATGAGGCTGGGAGTGACGACGGCCAGGGCGAAAGTGGCCAGCGCGAGATAGAGCGCGGAAAGCCGCAACGCGGGGATGCCGAAGAGGAAGCCGATGAGGCCCGTCACCAACCCCGCGATCGGGATTGTCGCCAGGACGTCCACCTTGTACTTGTGGGTCAAGACCGCAGACACGTAAGCGCCCAGCGCCATGAAGGCTCCATGGCCCAGGGAGATCTGGCCGCTGTACCCGACCAGGATGTTGAGGCCCATGATCGCGATCGCGAGGATGAGCACCTGGGCCCATTGGCTGGCCTGGAAGCTCGTGGCCACCGTTGGAAACCCGGCGAAGAACAGGACGGCGACAGCCACGAGCCAGTAGCGAGGCGGAGCGCTGCGGATGCGCTGGACCATCAGACGCGGCGGGCGGTGGGCCGGCCGAAGAGGCCGTTCGGCTTGAGGACGAGCACCGCGACGATGATGGCGAGCGCCACAGCGAGCTGGAGGTCGCCGCCCACGAACGGGATGTAGGCGCCGGCGAGGTTGACGGTCACGCCGACGATCAGGCCGCCGACGACCGCGCCAAGCGGGCTCTCGATGCCGCCGAGGACCGCGGCCGCGAAGGCGTAGATGATGATCGTCTGCATCATGTCCGGCTCGAGCAGGAGGATTGGGGCGACCATGATCCCAGACACGGCTCCGACCGCCGATGCCAGCCCCCAGCCCAGTGCGAGCATCCAGCTGACACGCACGCCGAGCAGCCGGCTCGCCTCCGGGTGGTGGGCCGCCGAGCGCATCGTCAGGCCGACCGTTGTGTGCTCCAGGAGCAGGTAGATGGCGATGAGCACCACTCCAGAAACCGCGATCACGCCGAGGTCCTGGTAGCTCGCGAAGGCGCCCAGGATGTTGACCGTCTGCACGGAGAACGGACTCGGAAATGCCCGCGGGACATAGCCGAAGAGGAAGCCCGCGAGGCCGTTGAAGAGTGTCGCCAGGCCGAGGGTGACGATGACGAGCGTCAGCACCGGCGCGCGTTCCACGGGGCGGATCACGATGCGCTGGATGGCGATCCCTCCCGCAAACGCGAGCACGAGAGTGACCGGGAACGCGATCCAGTAGTTGACGCCGTGAACGATCAATGTGAAGGCGACAAAGGTCGCGAACATCGCCATCTCGCCCTGCGCGAAGTTCACGAGTCCCATCGCGTTGTAGATGAGGACCAGTGCGAGCGCGAGGCTGCCGAAGATCCCTCCGGTGGCGATGCCGCTGAGGACCTGCTGAATGAGCTCTTGCATTCAGTAACCCAGGTAGGACTTGCGCACTGATTCGTTGCCCTTCAGCTCGGAGCTCTGGCCTTTGACCGCCACGCGGCCGACCTCGAGCACATAGGCGTGGCTCGACATCTCGAGCGCGAGGTTAGCGTTCTGCTCGACGAGCAGGACCGCAACCCGGTCGGTCTGGTTGATGGTGCGGATGATGTCGAAGATCGAGCGCACGATGATCGGCGCGAGCCCCAGCGAGGGCTCGTCGAGCAGCATCAGCCTCGGCTTCATCAGGAGGGCCCGCGCGAGCGCGAGCATCTGCTGCTCGCCGCCCGAGAGGGTGCTCGCCGACAGCTTGCGCCGCTCGCGCAGGACCGGGAAGTACTCGAAGACCCGGTCGTAGTCCTTCCGCACCTCCGGCCCGTTACGGCGCAGGTGCGAGCCGAGGCGCAGGTTTTCTTCCACCGTGAGCTCGGTCAGGATGCCGCGACCCTCAGGCACGTGCGCGATGCCACACCTCACGACTTCCTCCGTGGACATGCGCCTGAGCGAGCGCCCCGCGAACTGGATGTCTCCCGTCCACTGCACGCCGCGTGTGATGGCGCGCAGCGTTGTCGTCTTGCCCGCCCCGTTGGCGCCGAGCAGCGAGACGATCTCGCCCTCCTCGACGGAGAGCGAGACAGCGTGGAGAACCGAGGTGGGCCCGTAGCCGGCGCTTACGTCCTGGAGCTCGAGAAGCGCGGAACCCACCTATGCGGCCCCGAGGTAGGCTTCGATCACGGCCGGGTTGCCCTGCACGTCGGATGGGGTGCCTTCGGCGATCTTCTTGCCGAAGTCGAGCACCACCACCCGCTCGGAGATGCCCATGACGAAGGCCATGTGATGCTCGACGAGCAGCATCGTTACGTCCAGCTCCTCGTGGACCCGCTGAAGCAGGCGCGCCATGCCGTCGACCTCCTCGTGGCTGATGCCTCCGGCCGGCTCGTCGAGCAGCAGGAGCCTTGGCCTCGACACGAGGGCTCGAGCGAGCTCGACGCGCTTCTGGGTGCCGAACGGCAGCGCCGCCACAGGCATCATCGCGACGGCGCCGAGCCCGACGAAATCGATCATCTCGATCGCGCGCCTGCGAGCTGCGGACTCGGCTTTCGCGGCCCCTGGCGTCGGGATCGTGGCCGCCAGCCAGCCGCTCGGCGTCTTGATGTGATCGCCGACCAACACGTTGTCGAGTACGGTCATCGAGCGGAAAAGGACGACGTTCTGAAACGTCCTCGCCAGCCCGCGGCGGATGACCTGGTGCGCGGGAATTCGCGACACCTGCTCGCCGTCGATCAGCACGCTCCCGGAGCTCGGCCGGTAGACACGCGTGATCACGTTGAACAGCGTGGTCTTGCCGGCGCCGTTGGGCCCTATGAGGGCGACGACCTGCCCCGCCTCCACGTTGAACGACACGCGGTCGAGGGCCACGACCCCTCCGAACCTGACGCTCAGCTCGCTCACCTCTAAGAGGGGCATTCGCGCGTCAGTGTATTAGTGCGCCGGTCGACCCGCTAGTAGTCGCTTGGTTCAGGCAGGTCCGGAGGTTCGTCGGGCGAGGGCGGCGGGAACTGGCCGGCATCCGCGGGGGGCTCCTGTACGGGGGGCTGTTCGGGCGCGGCCGAGGCGGGTGGCTCCCCAGCGGATGGCGCCGGGGGAGTCGCTGCGGGCGGCGGGACAGGCGGCAGGACGTCGGCCCAGGCGGAAGGGGCGGGCGCGGGCGGAGGCGGCGCCGGCGGAGGAGTCCCGAAACCGGCCGTGTAGTCGGGGCGCGTAGCCATGTGCGAGACCGCGACGGACTTCAACACGGTCGGACGTGGCCGCCTGACGATGGTCAGTATCCAGTAACCGAGCGCGACCGCAAGGCCGAGCGCGCCGATGATCGGCAGGATCACGAACGGCGGCTTGGTGATCACGTCGAAGCCGTTGATCGTGGCCGCGTCCGGCGTCGGGCTGCGCGACTCGCTGGCGCCCTGGCCTGGCGACGGAGAGGTGTCAGGCGACGGGGACGTGTCGGGTGAGGGTGACGGCGACGGGGAGGGGCTGGAAGTTGGAGCCTCTAGCGAGAAGCTGGCGCACGGGTTGGGCGGGACGCTCGCGCACAGGTGGTGCACGCCGGGCGGATCCCCGGAGAAGGGCTTGACGTGGGTCGTGAAGTTCCCGCTGCTGTCGGCGACGCCTGACCCCGCCACCTTGTTGGGCTGGTCCCAGTAAAGGGTCATCTGCTCGTTGGGCAGGAAGGACCCGCCGTTGACGGTGATCTGAGTGGTGGGTGGTCCGGCGGTGACGTCGAGGGACAGGAAGGCATTGACGGGGGTCGGAGTGGGGCTTGGAGTCGGACAGGGGGAGCTCGCCGAGCAGTCGGCCTGGACCGTCGCCCGTGCCTGCGGAGACACGGCGAACAGGAGAGTTGCGATCGAGGCAGCGCCCAACATGACGATGGCGGGACCCAGCCGAAGGGACCGAGGCATGCAGCCCGGGAACGATAGCAGGGCCGGTTCGGTTACACCGGGGGCCAGGGGATCGACCAGGCGGAGGTAGGCTCTGGGAAGCGCCAGGCGGGGTCCAGCACGCCGCGGAGCCGTCGCTTGAGCATGCGGACCTCGGCCGGCCGGAGCAGCTCGGCAAGGGTCTCGCCCAGCCCGCCCTTCTCGACGGCGATCAGGGCGCGCTCGATGTCGCCGCAGAGGTCCCCGGGCAGGGCTTCACCTGAAAACTCCCAGATCACCGTGCGGAGCTTCTGGTCGACATGGAAGGTCAGGCCGTGGTCGATGACCCAGATGCGGTCCTTCGCGTCGAACAGGCAGTGCCCCGATTTGCGGTCCGCGTTGTTGCTGATCACGTCGAACAGGGCAATGCGCAGCCAGGTCTCGCCGCGCGTCGACTGCTCGCCGAGGAAATGGCGACGGTCGGCGTCGATGAAGAGCTGCACCGCGCCGGCGCCGTGCGGCCCATCGCGACGGGCCACGGTCGGCGGGATGAGCGGCCAGCCAAGGACCTTGCTCAGCTCGTACGCCGCCACCTCGCGGCGGTACAGCGTGCCCGCCTCGAAGTCCCACAGTGGCGACTCCCCGCGCGCCGGTTTGTAGACCGCCATCAGACCGGACGGCGGATGCGGGTTCAGCCTCGCCAGGAAGGTGTAGTTGGAGGCCCCATGGAGCAGCCCGACGACCTCCATGTCGGGCAGCCTGGCCAGCAGCTCTTCGGCCGATTCAGAAGATTGGCCGAGCGCCATTGGAGACCGGGCAGGGATGGCCGGCGGGATCCATGGGGAGCCCGCAGCGCGGGCAGAGGGGGCGGCCGGCGGTCAACACCGACTGGGCCTGCCTGGAGAAAGCGACGACCTGGCGATGGCTGAGCCAGAAGCGGACGCTGGGCGCGTCGTCTGGAGCTCCCTCCTCGCCGGCTGCGCCCTGGCTGGCCACGAGCACGAACATCTGGCGCGCATCGTGGTAGCCGAGGCCCATCTCGCCGACCTGCCATTCCGGCTCGCCCGGCTCGAGCGTCGCCACGTCCGCGGCGTGCTCGCTCACCTCGATGCCCTGGGTCTCCAGCATCTGGCCCAGGCGCGCGAGAAGGGCCTGGATCTGCGACTTCTCGCACGCGAGGGTGAGCATCCGGCCCGAGCCGGTCGCCAGAAGGAAGAACCGGCGCTGGCCGGGCTCGCCGACGGCGGCCACTGCGATCCGGTCCACGGGGTCAAGCTCGAAAATTGCCAACGCGATTAGCCTAGAGGCTCTGCGGGAGCCTCAGCCAGGCGGCGTTCGATTGTTTTGACGCTCATGCCTCGGGGAAAGAGATGAATCACAGAAATTCAAATTCGCGCTGAACTGCGCACACCTGGAGGAAGAGCGACATATGCCGAAAACCGTAGGAATCGACCTGGGGACCACGAACTCAGTCATCGCCGTTATGGAAGGTGGCGAGCCGGTGGTGATCCCTAACTCCGAGGGTTCACGCACCACTCCGTCTGTCGTCGCCTTCACCAAGTCCGGCGAGCGCCTGGTCGGAAACCTCGCGCGCCGGCAGGCCGCGGTCAACCCCGAGAACACCGTCTACTCGATCAAGCGTTTCATGGGCCGCAAGTTCTCGGAGGTCGAGTCCGAGCGGAAGATCGTTCCTTACGAGGTCAAGCCTGGCAAGGACGACCGCGCCGTGGTCTTCATCCCCAACGCAAACAAGGAGTTCACGCCGGAAGAGATCTCGGCGATGATCCTGCAGAAGCTGAAGACCGACGCCGAGGCCTACCTTGGTGAGAAGGTGACCGACGCGGTCATCACCGTACCCGCATATTTCAACGACGCGCAGCGGCAGGCGACCAAGAACTCCGGCCAGATCGCCGGCCTGAACGTGGTCCGCATCATCAACGAGCCCACCGCCGCGTCGCTCGCCTATGGGCTGGACAAGAAGGCGAACGAAACGATTCTCGTCTTCGACCTGGGTGGTGGCACCTTCGACGTCTCCGTCCTCGACGTGGGTGATGGGGTGTTCGAGGTCAAGTCCACCAACGGCGACACCCACCTGGGTGGGGACGACTACGACCGCCGCGTAGTGGAATGGCTGGCCGAGGAGTTCAAGAAGTCGAACGGAATCGACCTCAAGACCGACCGCCAGGCGCTACAGCGCCTCACCGAGGCCGCCGAGCGGGCGAAGATCGAGCTGTCGAGCCGGCTGGAGACCAGCCTCAACCTGCCCTTCATCACAGCGGACCAGACCGGTCCGAAGCACCTCGAGATGACGCTCACCCGGGCCAAGTTCGAGTCGCTGACGGCTGACCTGACCGAGCGCTGCCGCGGGCCATTCCTCGCGGCACTGAAGGATGCCAACCTGACTCCCCAGCAGATCGACGAGGTCGTGCTGGTCGGCGGTTCGACCCGCATGCCTGTGATCCAGCAGCTGGTCAAGAACCTGCTGGGCGGCAAAGAGCCCCACAAGGGCGTCAACCCGGACGAGGTCGTCGCCGTCGGCGCGGCCATACAGGCAGGCGTGCTCAAGGGCGAGGTCAAGGACATCCTGCTCCTCGACGTCACGCCGCTCTCACTGGGCGTCGAGACTCTCGGCGGTGTGATGACCAAGCTGATCGATCGCAACACGACGATCCCAACCTCCCGATCGCAGGTCTTTTCGACCGCCGCTGACAGCCAGACGTCGGTCGAGGTCCACGTGCTGCAGGGCGAGCGCGAGATGGCTCGCGACAACCGCACGCTGGGTCGTTTCCACCTGGACGGGATTCCACCCGCACCGCGCGGGACGCCGCAGGTCGAGGTCACTTTTGACCTCGACGCGAACGGCATCCTGAACGTCAAGGCGCAGGACAAGGGCACCGGCCGCGAACAGTCGGTCACGATCACCGCATCCTCGACCCTGAACAAGGACGAGGTCGACCGGATGGTCAAGGAGGCCGAGGCGCACTCGTCAGAGGATCGCGCCAAGCGCGAGGAGGTCGAGCTCCGCAACCAGGCGGATCACATGATCCACCAGGCCGAAAAGGTCATCAAGGACAACGCGGACAAGATTCCTGACGACGTGAAGACCGAGGTGACGGCCAAGCTCGAATCGCTCAAGGCGGCGGCCAAGGGCTCGGACACCAAGGCGTTGCAGCAGCAGATGGACGAGTTCAACGAGTCCCTCCAGAAGATCGGCCAGCACATCTACCAGCAGGCGGGCGCCACGTCCGCGAGCGCGCCGCAGGACGGTTCCAGCTCCGGTGCTCCCGACGAGCAGAAGAAGGAAGAGGACGTCGTCGACGCCGATTACCGCGAAGTCAACTAAACGGTATGAGGGGGAGCCAGATGGTTCCCTCTCATCGCCCGGTCGCTTCGCGACGGGGACCCGGCCCTCATGCCGAATCGAGAGCGCAGCGCGGTGACAAGGGCCGGCGCACTCTTTCCGGCATATGGATGGGACTTGATTTAGAGGTCACTTCAGGTCACGTCGGGGTGTTCTAGGTGACAAAGTCGCGGCCGGGTTGAACCCCGCCGCCCAGGCCACGCTGGTGTAAAAGGCTCGGACTCAGGTCCGAGCCCTTATTTTTTGCAGGCGGTGATCAACTACCTGCGGCAGCGCACCCGACTGTGGGGCACGGCCGGGCTGTGGGGCGGCTTCCTGCTGACCGCGTTCGACGTGTACGCGGCGGTGGTGACCTACATCCCTGAGTACCGCGTGCGGAACGACTTCCGGCTCATCTACGGCGCGGCGCTGACCGGCCTTCGCCACGGGTACGGCCATCTCTACGACCTCGTGGCGCAGAAGAGCGTCGTGGAGGGGTTGGGCGCGGGCTTCTACTGGTCGCCGTTCCTCAACCCCCCGCCGCTGGTCTGGCTCGCGACCCCATTCACCCTGCTGCCGTTCGACGTCGCCATCGTGCTATGGACCGGCCTGCTTCTGGCGGCGCTGCTGCTGGCCTGGTATTTGGTGGCGCCCGGCGGCCGGCTCACCCGCGCGGCGCACCTCGCCGTCTGGCTGGGGCTGTTCCCGGTTGCGTTCGGTGTCATGGTCGGCCAGCCCGTGGCGCTGGTCGCGGCCGCCGTGGCGGCGTGCTGGTGGCTCGCGGAAAGAGACCGGAACGTCGCGGCCGGGATCGTCCTGAGCCTGGTCGCGATCAAGCCGCAGATCGCACTTCTCGTGCCCCTGTGCCTGCTCGTGTCGGGTCGCATGCGGCTGTTCGGAGCCTGGTTCGTCGCCTCGGGGGTCCTGGCCGTGATCGCCCTGGCCATGCTGGGCCCCGACGGCATTCAGCGCTACCGCGACGTGCTCGGCCTCGCCTCGCAGTGGGAGCCGACGCGCCGTTACGCGATCGCGGGGCCGCTCGGGCTCGGCCCGCAGCTGTACGTGGTCCAGGCGGTGGTGGTGGTGACCGCGGTGGTCGCGGCCTGGCGCAACCGCAACGGCACGTCGGGCGTGCCGATCGCGGCAGGCATCACCGCGTCGCTTCTCTTCACTCCGTACGTCGGCTTCCAGGATTTCGCGATGCTCGTGGTAGCAGGCTGGCTCGTCCTGCGCGCGCAGGCGTCGCCGTGGCAGGTCGGCCTGCTGGTCGTCGGTTACGCGCTCCTGGAGCTCGCCCTGCTGGTCCTGGCGGTGCCGATCCTGCTGGCGGAGGCGGCGCTGCTCGCCTCGCTAGCCCTGGCGGCCGCTCAACCGCCGGGCGACCTGCGCCGTGTGCATGGCGTCGTGCGCCGCCATGTGACGAACCAGCCCGTCGATCGTGATCTCGCCGACGGGGGTCAGCGTGCCTGATCTCTGCCACTCTGCGGGCTTCAGCGTCCGGAGCACCCGGAGGTGTCGCGGCGCAACTCGTAGAACATCGTCCACGCCTTGAGGGCCGGCAGCTTCGTGTAGTCGTCGTCGGGCATGATCTTCATACGCGGGTATAGCTGGCGGCGCATGCGCCGCACCCGCCCGAGGTAGCGGCGCTCGGTCTCGCCCAGGTGGTTGAGGATCTCGGCGATCGTCCAAGACCCATCCGCCGGCGGAACCTCGTCGCTGATGTCGCCAAGTAGAAGGCCAAGCGTGTCCAGCGTCGCCGCGCAACTTCCGATGAGGTCAGCGGGTTCGTCGTACGGCATCAAACTCCTTCCAGCGTGGCAGGGCAGCCGGGTTCAACCCGGCTGCAACTTTGTCCAACTCAACTCCCAGCGTGGCCAGGAGAGACTATTCCGAAAATCCATCCTGGAAGATGAGCAGACCCGGCGGCGAGCCGCCCGGTCGATGAGAAGGAACCGCCGGTTCCTTCTCATACTTCAGTTGGAACCGCCGGTTCCTTCTCATACTTGATTGGAGCCGACGGTGGGATTCGAACCCACGACCTGCCACTTACGAGGCGGCTGCTCTGCCAGCTGAGCTACGTCGGCAAATTGGTCAATGAAATAGCGCGTTACGCGCGCTGAGCGGCGGGCCCCTAGGCTACCATCGAAGGCGATGAGGACACTCGACGTCGAACGTCTCGCGGCGCAGGATTACGACCTCATCAAGCCGCTCCTCGTCGAGCTCCACCTGGGCGAGCAGGTGCACTACGCGGACCACCCGCAACTGAGCCGCGGGGAGATCGAAAGCCAGCTGGCGGCTGTGCCGTCCACGTTCCGCGGCGAGAACGTGATCTACGCCGTTCGCGACGAGATCGCGCAGGTCATCGCCTTCTGCTGGATCGTCCTCTATGACCCGGGAACCGGCCTCGAAGGCGAGGTGGCCGAGGTCTACGTCTCGGCGGAGCACCGAGGCAGGGGGATCGGCGAGATGCTCGTCAGGGAGGCGGTCAAGCTGTTCCAGGAGCGGCGGGTGACGCTCGGCTACGTGTGGACCCGTCCAGACAACGAGTCGGCCGTGCGCCTCTACCGGTCGTCCGGTTTCGAACCCAACCGCCAGCTCGTCCTTACCTGGTATCCGAAGGAGCCTTTGCACAGCCGCTGACGGACCCTACCTAAGATCTAGGGGTGATACGCGACATCTCCGGTCTCACCCCCAGGTGAGACCCATCGTGCTCGTGGCCGCGGCCCTTCTCGTCACGGCGATCGTGGCGGCGGGCGTCACGCTGGCGGTGCTCCAGGTCCAGTCACCAACGAACACCCAGCAGGTCAACCTGCGCTCGGGCGTGACCATCACCGAGGATTCCGCGATCGTCCAGGCCGCCACCAAGGCGCGACCGGCGGTCGTCAGCGTGGTCACCCAGCAGGAGCCCGCGCTGTCTCGTGGGTCCGGCTACCTCGCCACCAGTGACGGGTACATCGTGACCAGCGTCGAGGTCATCGCCGGCGCCACAACGATGACGGTCCTGGTCCCGGGCGACGACAAGAGCCACGCCGCGCGCCTCGTCGACTACGACTGCGAGACAGGCGTGGCGGTGATCAAGATCGACCAGGTGAGCCGGCTCCCAACCCTTGCGTTTGCCGATCCCAACGCGCTCGTTCAGGGACAGGTGATCGTGGCCGTAGGCGGCCCGGTTGAAGGTGGTTCGGTGACGCCCGGTTACGTGAGCGCCCTGCACCGCGTGGTTTCGATCGCGGACGCGACGACGGCGAGGGGTGTGGTCGAGCTGAGCGACACGATCGCGACCAGCTCCGTGATCAGCGCGGGGACCGCTGGCGGCCCGCTGCTCAACGTGGGCGGCCAGGTGATCGGAATCGCGATGCAGTCAGAGGCGTCGACCGGGACCAACGGGTTCGGGCTCAACGTCGCCGACGTCCAGGACGATGTGAACCAGATCATCCAGGGCGGCCAGCTGGTGGTTGCTTCGCTGGGAGCGACCACCACCGAGGTCAGCGCCGAGAATGCGATCTTGAGCGGCCTGCCGGAGGGAAGCCGGCTCGTGACGATTGACAAAGGCGGCCCGGCCGCGACGGCGGGCCTCCAACCGGGCGATGTGATCACGCAGATCGACGACGTCAAGCTCGACGCGGCGCATCCGGTGGGGCTCTTGCTCCGGTCGCGGTTCCACCCCGACCAACGGGTGACCGTAACCTACTCGCGAGGCGGCACCTCGACGCAGGCGCAGCTGACGCTCTCCGCCCAGCACCCGGCTTGCGCGTGACGGCCATGACTGTGAAGGGCATCCGCGAGATCATCGGTGCGGCGCTGTTCGACGCAGTCCGCGACCAGGTGCCCGAAGGCGACATTCCGGATCTCGAGCTCGGCCGCGCCAAGGGCGAAGGCCGCGGCGACTACGCAAGCCCGGCGGGACTGAAGCTCGCACGCGTGATGAAGCAGCCCCCGGCGCAGATCGCGAGCCGGCTCGCCGAGGCGATCGCGATGGCCGACGGCGCCGCGACTGTCGAGGCTGTCGGCGGCTACGTCAACTTTCGGCTCACCGACGCGTGGCTGCAGAAGCTGGTCGTGGACGTCGCGGCGACCGGGGTTGCCTACGGGTCAACCGACCTCGGTCATGGTGAGCGCCTCCAGGTCGAGTTTGGAAGCATCAACCCGACCGGTCCGCTGCACATCGGCCATGGGCGAGGCACGATCATCGGCGACTCGATCTGCCGGCTGTTGGAGTTCACCCACCATGACGTGCAGCGCGAGTACTACGTCAACTCGGACAACACGCAGACACGACGATTCGGGGCCTCGATCTACGCGCGGCTTCACGGAAAGGAACCACCGGAGGGCGGTTACCAGGGCGAGTACGTGACGCAGATCGCCGAGATGGCGCGCCACGACCTGCCGGGCATAGAGCAGCTGCCGGAGGAAGAGGCTGAGCCAAGGCTGAGGCGTTACGCGATGGAGAAGATCGTCGAGCAGATCAGAGCCACTGTGGCCCGACTCGGCATCCGCTACGACGAGTGGTTCTGGGAGTCGACGATCTGGGAGTCGGGCCTCGGCAAGACTGCGATCGAGCGGTTGCGCGACGCGGGCTACCTGAAGGAGCGCGACGGCGCTTTGTGGTTCGGTCCGGCGCTGCAGGAGCTTGACCCGTCAAAGCCGGTGACGGAAGAGGAGGACCGCGTCGTCATTCGCTCCAACGGACAGCCGACCTACTTCGCGTCGGACCTGGGCTACCTGCTCAGCCGGTTCGAGCAGCGCGGCTTCAAACGGGTCGTGGAGGTATGGGCCGCCGACCATCACGGGTATGTGCCGCGCATGAAGTCGGCGGCGGCCGCGCTCGGCATCGACCCGGCCGAGCTCGTGATCATCATCCACCAGATGGTCAACCTGCAAGAACGCGCCGCCGGCAGCACCTCTCAAAAAATGTCAAAGCGCGCCGGGCGCTTCGTGCCATTGGACGAGCTCATCGACCGCGTGGGTTCTGATGCCGTGCGCTACTTCTACCTTTTGAGGTCGCCCGACACGACAATCGAGTTCGACCTCGAGCTCGCGGTGACGCAGAGCAGCGAGAACCCCGTGTACTACGCGCAGTACGCACACGCGCGGCTCGTCAACGTAGAGGTGACCGCGAGCGAGAAGCACCCCGACCTGCCGGAGCACGCTGACCTGTCGCTGCTCGTCGAGCCATGGGAGCTCGACGTGGCCCGCCAGCTCGCGTTCTGGCCGGAGGCGGTGGAGGACGCGACCCGCCTGCTCGAGCCGCACCGCATCCCGTACTACGTCCAGGACCTTGCGACCGCTGTGCACCGCTTTTACCACGCGGGAAACGAGAAGAGCGAGCACCGCGTGGTGGTCGACGACCTGAAGCTGACCCGTGCCCGCCTGGAGCTGTGCCGGGCGGCGCGTCACACTTTGAAGACGGCGCTCGACCTGATCGGCGTGAGCGCGCCCGAGCGCATGTAGTCACATAAATAAAGGAGAGTCATTTAGTTGGACGTCACCTGGCTCGGACATGGCTGCTTCAGGCTGAGGGGCCGGAGCGCGGCCGCGGTCACCGATCCGTACCCGCCCGCGATCGGGCTGAAGCTGCAGCGCCTCGACGGCGACCTTGTCACCGTCAGCCACGAGCACGAGAACCACAACTACACGCAGGTCATGCGCGACGCGTACGAGATCCGCGGTCCTGGTGAATACGAGGTCGCGGGCGTCAGCGTGATCGGCGTTCCGAAGTACCACGACTCGGAGAAAGGTGCGAAACACGGTCGCAACACCGTGTACCTGATCGAGATCGACGACGTCCGGGTATGCCACCTGGGCGACCTGGGTCACGGCCTCGACGACGCGGATGCGGAATCGTTCTCGTCTCCGGACGTCCTCCTGGTGCCGGTCGGAGGGCATACAACCATCAGCGCGGCGCAGGCAGCGGAGCTGGTGCGGCAGCTGGAGCCGCGCTACGTGGTGCCCATGCACTACGCGATCCCGGGCCTGAAGCTGGAGCTCGATTCCGTCGACAGGTTCCTGAAGGAGATGGCGGTAACGGCGACTGAGCCACTGGCAAAGCTCTCCGTTCAGGCCTCATCGGGCGAGTTCGAAACAAAAGTGATCGTCCTGGAACCGAGGGTCGAGCCGAAGTAGCCCTCTCGCCCCTTCGGGGCGAGGGTTGGGGAGTGGGGCTGAAGCCGGTACAACGGTTTCAGCAGAGCCCCTTCCCGGTAGAATTCATAAAACCGCCCTGGAGGTCTTGATGTCGAAGTACGTTTTCGTGACCGGGGGTGTCGTCTCCTCGTTGGGAAAGGGCATCACTGCGGCGTCGATCGGGAACATCCTGAAGGCCCGCCACCTCAGCGTCTCCCTCCAGAAGCTCGACCCATACCTCAACGTCGACCCCGGCACGATGAGCCCATACCAGCACGGCGAGGTGTTCGTCACCGACGACGGCGCTGAGACCGACCTCGACCTCGGGCACTACGAGCGCTTTGTCGACGAGAACCTGACGGTCGCCTCGAACGTGACCACCGGGAAGATCTACCAAGAGGTCATCGCGCGCGAGCGCCGAGGCGACTACCTCGGCGCGACGGTGCAGGTCATCCCGCACGTGACGAACGTGATCAAGGAGAAGATCCTCCGCGCCTCACGCGACCCGCAGGCGGACGTCGTGGTGGTCGAGGTGGGCGGCACAGTCGGCGACATCGAAAGCCTCCCCTTCCTCGAGGCGATCCGGCAGCTGAAGAACGACCTCGGCCGCCAGAACGTCTTCTACGTCCACTGCTCGCTGGTGCCGGTCGTCCACGGCAACGAGATGAAGACCAAGCCAACTCAGCACTCGGTGCAGGCCCTGCGCGCCATCGGTATCCAGCCCGACGCGATCGTCTGCCGCTCGGAGAGGCCGATCGACGCCGATCTGAAAGAGAAGATCGCCCTGTTCACCGACGTGCCGCGCGACGCGGTCGTTTCGGTCCCCGACGTCGATTCGATCTACGAGGTGCCACTCATGCTCGAGGCGGCCGGCCTGGGCAATGTGATGGCCAAGCACTTCGAGCTCGACGAGAAGTCCAACCAGCCGGATCACGCACCATGGATCCAGCTCGTGGACCGGATCAAGCATCCGCGTGCTGCAGTGCCCATCGCCATCGTCGGCAAGTACATCGCGCTGCCCGACGCATACCTGAGCGTCATCGAAGCCCTCCGCCACGCGGGCATCCATCACGGTCTCGCCATCGACATCCATTGGGTCTCGTCCGAGAAGCTGGACGCCGGCGACACGTCGCCGCTGCTTGGAGTGGCAGGGATCGTGGTGCCGGGTGGATTCGGCTACCGCGGCATCGAGGGCAAGGTGGTCGCCTCGCGCTACGCGCGACAAAACCGGATCCCATACCTCGGGCTGTGCCTCGGGCTGCAGTGCGCGGTGATCGATTTCGCACGAGAGAAGCTAGACGCCCCGGACGCGAACTCGACGGAGTTCGCAGCGTTCACCTCCACGCCAATCATCGATCTGATGCCCGAGCAGCGCAACGTCGACCAGATGGGCGGCTCGATGCGGTTGGGTCTCTACCCGTGCAAGCTGACGCCAGGCTCGCTCGCTCAAAAGGCATACGGAGAGGAGGTCGTTTACGAGCGGCACCGTCACCGCTTCGAGTTCAACAACGAATACCGCGAGGTCATGCACGAGGCCGGCATGAACTTCAGCGGCGTTTCGCCGAACGGCCGCCTCGTCGAGATCATCGAGCTGGCCGACCATCCCTGGTTCGTCGCGAGCCAGTTCCACCCGGAGCTCCGATCGCGCCCCAATCGCGCGCACCCGCTGTTTCGTGATTTCGTCCGGGCCGCCTTCCTACAGAGCGGCATAGACCAGATGGAGCTTCGCCCCGCGGAGCTGCTGGAAGAGACCGAGACCTCCTAGCGTCCATGGAGCAGCCACGGAGCGGGATTCCGTCATTCGAAGCGCGCGTCGAGCTGTCGCTGGAGCTCGTCCATGCGACCGAAGCGGCCGCGCTCGCCGCGGCGCGACTGCTCGGCAAAGGCGATCCAGACCGCGTGGTCGAGGCCGCCGGCGAAGCCATGCGCCAGGCCCTCGAGGGCTCGTTCATCTCGGGCAGCGTCGCCCGGAATCCACGGAACCAGACCTACCTGGCGCAGGGCACGGTGATCAAAGGCGTCGGGCACATGGTGGATTTCGGGCTGTCACCGGTGGAAGGCGCGAGCCAGGTGGCTCGCGGCGCCGCCAATGCCGTTTCGTTGCTCGTCGCGGTCGAGCCGGGAGGGTTCGCTCAGCTGCCGAACATCTGGTACGTGGAGAAGATCGTGGCCGGCCCCACGGCTCGAGGCGCGATCGACCTGGACGACCCGATCGCCGACAACCTGCGCCGGATCGCGTTCGCGCGGGACGCACGAGTGCAGGACCTCACCGTCGCGATCCTCGACAGGCCTCGTCACCAGGACCTCGTCGCGGAGGTTGCCGCTGCCGGCGCTCGAATCCTCGCCCTCGAGGAGGGCGACTTCGCGGGCTCGGTGATGGCTGCGATGCAGGGAACGGGGGTAGACGCGGCGATCGGCATCGCGGACCTCCAGGCGACTGTGATGGCCGCATGCGCGGTGCGATGCCTTGGGGGGGAGCTTCAAGTGCGGCTGTGGCCGCGCAACGATGAGGAACGTGCGCTGATCGTCGACCAGGTATCGCGGATCTACGGGCTTGCAGAACTCGCTCCGGCGGCTGATATTGCTGTGGCGATCACCGGCGTCACCGGCGGACAGCTCCTGCCCGGCGTGATGTTTGGCAGCGGCTACGCCGAGTCCTCGTCGCTTCTCATGTCGAGCCGGCAGGCGACTGTGCGACGGCTCACCACGCGCCACCACGTCGTCGGGGACCCGGGCTAGAACTCTCGCGGCGGCGCTGGCCGCCTCGAGCCTGCTGGCCGGATGCACGACTTCGGCGAGCTCGGCGTCCCGTCCGACGCCGTCGCCAATTCCGAGTCCCACTCCCTCTCCGTCGCCCAGCCCTCTGCCGTGCGTGCAGCCCGTGGCGCGCACTGTCGCCTCGGGCGTGTCGTCCGGCGACCCCGTCCTGCAGCTCGCCTCCGGCCTCAACGGTCCGGACGACCTCCTCTACACGGATGACGGGACGGTGCTGGTGGGCGAGCACACCGACGGCCACATCGCCCGGGTGGGTGGCGCCGCCGGGCTGCAGCGGCTGGCGCAGGTCGTACCGGAGGCCGAGGGCATCGCGCAGGTCGGCGGCGTCACCTATATCGCCGACCAGTACAACGCCCGCATCGTCGCGCTGACCGACACAGGCGTCAGGACCGTCCTTCAGCTGGCGCCGGTGGCGAGCGGGGAGAATCTGGACGGCATCTCCGCCGACCTCAAGGGGTCTGGCCTGGTGGTTCCCGACAGCCCGCACGGAACCGTGCTGTTCGTCGACACCTCCGGCCAAATCACCGGGAGAATCGGCGGCTTCAGCCGGCCCGCCGGCTCCTGGCCAGACCCCCAGGGCGCGGGCTACCTGATCGCGGACGAGAACGCCAGCGCCGTGTTCGAGCTCAAAGGGAACGTGCGCCAGCGGCTGGCCGGGGATCTTTCCGGCGTCGACGACGCGGTGCGCGACGACTCCGGCCATGTCCTTGCCATCCTTCCCGGATCAGGCCGGATCTACGACCTGACGTCCGGTGCCAACGTCGCCAGCGGGCTGCGGAATCCCCAGGGGCTCGGTTTCGACGCGGCGCAGAACATCCTGGTCACCGAGAGCGACAACGGCCGGCTGGACCTGGTCGTGAAGACGTTCGCCATCACGACGCCCCCCGCGAACGTGCAGCTCACACCCGGCCAGCCGGTCTGTTTCGGCCTGGTGCGGGCGCCGGGGTTCACCGACCCGGTCCAGATCCAGGAGGTCCTCAACGGCGTGCCGACGATCGACCCTGCGGCCGATGCGCCAGGGCAGCTCGTGCCGGGGAGGTGCGACCAGCCCACCTGCACCGTCACCCTGATCCTGCAGAGCGGCTCCCTGCTCGAATACGCCTGGTTCACGTACCGGGATTAGCGGTATCCGCCAGCGGGTATCAAATAGAGGAGCAAATGAGCGACAGGGACCCCATGCAGCCGCCCGAGAACGGCAACTACATACCGCCGCCGCCTCCTCCGGCGTACCCGGTGACCTCGGACATACCTCCGCAGTCGCCGTATCACTACTCGCCGGCCCCTTCCCACAAGGCGAACCGTGGCGTGCTCGGCGGCCTCGTGGCGGCCATCGCCGGGGCGCTCGCCTACGGCAAGTACGCGCTCCTGCTTTTGTTCAAGATCCCCGCGGCGGGCACGCTGATCTCGCTCGTGGTCAGCTTCGGGGGCTACGCCATCTTCTACGGGCCGTGGTTCGCCGTTGCTCTCCTGACCATGATCTTCGTCCACGAGATGGGCCACGTCGTGGAGATAAGACGCCAGGGCATGAAGGCGACCGCGCCGATCTTCATCCCGTTCATGGGCGCCGCGATCTTCCAGCGATCTCACCCGACCGACGCGCTCAAGCAGGCGCAGATCGGCATCGCCGGGCCGATCGCGGGCACCATCGGCGCCACGGCTGCGTTCGCGCTGTACGGCGCCACGCATTCGCCGGTCCTGCTGCTCGCCGCACTGATCGGCTTCTACATCAACCTGTTCAACCTGATCCCGGTGTGGCAGCTGGACGGGTCATGGATCCTCGCGCCCGTGTCGAAATGGTTCCAGGTCGCGGGCTACGCGGTCATCGCGGTGGGGGGCTTGTTCCTCCACTTCTTGTTCAGCCCTTTGATCATCATCATCGCGGTGCTTGGAATCCCGACGCTGATCCAGCGGTTCCGGCAAGCGAGCAACCCCTATTACACCTCGGTGCCGGCGGGCGCCCGATGGGCGATGGGGGCCGCCTGGCTCGCCCTCGTCGTGTATCTCGGAGTCGCGAGCTTGCAGGCGAGCAGCTTGCTCAGCACCTTCGCCCGGTAAACTACGTTTTTTGGAGTCAAGACCTTGAAAGCACAGATCCATCCCACCTACTACGAAGACGCGATCGTCACCTGCGCGTGCGGGAACACGTTCACGACCGGGTCGACTCGCAAGGAGCTCAAGACCGAGATCTGCTCCGTCTGCCACCCGTTCTTCACGGGCACGCAGCGGATCGTGGACACCGGCGGCCAGGTCGAGCGGTTCCGCAAGCGGGCTGCTAAGACCCGGAGCTAGATGGCACCGCTCCCGGATACCTCCGGGGCGGAAGGGGAGACCGAGTCCCCCCACCGGGCCCGTCCCCATCCGGCCGGCCTCGCAAGCGAGGCGGGCCACCTTCCCCGCGAGCGGGGAAGTGAGGCCGACCTCTTGAGGGGGGAGGGCCCCCCTAGGAGCGCCGAGCCTGGCATAACCAGCTCTCAGCGCACCCCTCCGCCCGGCAAGCGGGGAGGTGATGTCTTCTTTTATGGCGGTCAGGCCGTCATCGAGGGCGTGATGATGCGCGGCAAGCGTCACTACGCGGTTGCCGTGCGCCTGCCCGATACGAAGGAGATCGTCGTCGACCGGGGCGAGCTCAAGGCGTCGATCTACGTCAACCCGATCTGGAAGCTTCCTTTCATACGGGGGCTGGCGCTGATCGGCGAGCAGCTGCACCTCGGAATGAAGTCGCTCATCTGGTCGGCCAACATGAATGCGGGCGGCAAGGACATCGTGATCGGCAAGAGGGAGATCACCGGCTCGGTCGCAGTAGCCGGGGTCTTCGCGCTCGCCGTCTTCATCGGCCTTCCGCTGCTGCTCGCCGGCGTCACTGTTCATCGCAGCGGCAGCTTTCTCTTCGTGCTGGTCGAAGGCGTGATCCGGGTCGTCCTGGTCCTCGGCTACCTGGCGGCGATCGCGATGCTGCCCGACGTCCGGCGCGTATTCATGTACCACGGCGCCGAGCACAAGACGATCAACGCCTTCGAGTCGGGATGGCAGCTTGACGTCCGGTCGGTGCGGCGGGCGAGCACGCTGCACCCGCGCTGCGGCACCGGGTTCCTCCTCGTGGTGCTTGTCGTCAGCGTCGTCGTCTTCAGCATCGTCGCGATCTTCCATCCCAACTGGTTCTGGCTGATCGCAAGCCGCGTGCTGGCGATCCCGATCATCGCGGGGGCGGGCTTCGAGAGCATCCGCTTCATGGCACGGCACCGTGCGAACCCGGTGATCAAAGTCCTGCTGCTGCCAGTCCTCGGGACGCAGAAGTTCACCACTCGCGAGCCGTCCGACGACATGCTCGAGGTCGCGATCACCGCATTCAACAGCGCTCGCGAAGGCGAAGAGGAAGGGGCACCAGGGGGGCGGGCCGCGGCACAAGTGGGGCAGGCCCCCCTTGTGGGAAGCCCCCCGGAAATCCGTACCGATGCTGCCGACGCTGTTTCGGTGCGGTTGCCCGGCTAAGAAGGGCAACGCGGGGACGAGAAGTTGATCGACCGGCTCGACGGGATAGCCCGTCGCTATAGAGAGATCGAGTCGGAGATGGCGCGCCCGGAGGTTGCTTCTGATCACGAGCAGCTGACCAGGCTCGCGCGCGAGCAACACGCTTTGCGCGAGACCGTGCAGACCTACCAGGCGTACCGCCGCGCTCAGGACGAGTTCGAGTCGGCGCGTGAGATGCAGAAGCACGAGAAGGATCCAGCCGGGCGCGCGCAGGGCGCAGACAATGAAATGCTGGAGTACCTGCGCGCCGAAGAGCATCGCGCCGCGGCGCTTGTGGCTGAGCTCGACGAGAAGCTGAAGGTCCTGCTGCTACCCAAGGACCCGAACGACGATCGCGACGTGGTGGTCGAGATCCAGGGCGCCGAAGGTGGGGAGGAGGCCGCGCTGTTTGCCGCCGACCTGTTCCGCATGTACACCAAGTGGGCCGAGCGCAAGGGCTGGAAGGTAGAAGTGGTCGACGCCTCGCCCACAGAGAAGGGCGGATTCGACAAGGTCGAGTTCGAGGTCCACGGACACGGCGCGTACTCGCAGCTGAAGTACGAAGGCGGTGTGCATCGCGTTCAGCGGGTGCCGAAGACCGAGGCGCAGGGCCGCATCCACACATCCGCAGCCACCGTTGCCGTGATGCCCGAAGCCGACCCCGTCGAGGTGGAGCTGAAGCCGGAGGACTACGAGATCAAGACGTCGACATCGCAGGGGCCGGGCGGCCAGAGCGTCAACACCACCTATTCGGCAATTCGCATCACACACAAGCCGACCGGGATTCAGGTCAGCATCCAGGACGAGAAGTCGCAGCTGCAGAATAAGGAGAAGGCGCTCCGCGTCTTGCGTGCCCGGCTTTATGAGATGAAGCTGGCCGAGCAGCAGGCGAAGATCGGAGCTCAGAGGCGCGGAATGATCGGCAGCGGCAACCGCTCCGAAAAGATCCGCACCTACAACTTCAAAGAGAACCGCGTCACCGACCACAGGATCAAGCTCACGCTTCACAAGCTGGACCAGGTGATCGGCGGCGACCTCGACGAGCTCGTCTCGGCCCTCAACAACGCCGACCGCGCCGCGCAGCTCAACGGCGGTCCCGAGTGACCATCGTTGAAGTCTTGAAGCTCGCCTCAGAGCACTGTGAAAAGCACGGTTCGGATTCGCCGCGCCTGGACGCGGAGCTGCTGCTCGCCCACTCGCTCGGGTTGAGGCGCCTGGACCTTTACCTGAAGTTCGACCGCTCGCTCACCGAGCCGGAGCTCACCGCGTACCGCGGCCTGGTGGCGCGGCGGGCGAAGGGCGAGCCGGTCGCATACCTGGTCGGGCACAAGGAGTTCATGGGGCTCGACTTCCTGGTCACGCCGGCGGTGCTCATCCCGAACCCGGACACCGAGGTTCTCGTCCGGGAGGCGATCGCCTTCGCGCGCGCCGCGGATCGACCAGTTCGCGTGGCCGATGTCGGAACCGGAAGTGGGTGCATCGCCATCGCGATCGCGCACTACGTGCCGAACGTCCACGTCGTTGCGTCCGACGTCGCTCCTGAAGTGCTCGAGGTCGCAGGGCGCAACGTCAGCGGGCACGGCCTGGCCGGTCGAATCGAGCTCGTGTGCGGCGACCTGCTGCAGCCGTTCCAGGGCTCGTTCGACCTAGTTTGCGCCAACCTGCCTTACGTCGCCGCAACTGCGCGGCTGGCGCCCGAGGTCGTGGCGCAGCCCGCGCGTGCGCTCTACGCCGAAGAGTCTGGGGCGGCGCTCGTGACGCGTCTGCTGCTCGAAGCCCCCGCCCGCTTGAACCCGGGGGGCAGGGTCCTGGCGGAGCTCGATCCTTTGATCGTCTCGACTGCCGTGGAGGCTGCGAACGTTGGCTTTGCCGGCCACCGAGTTCACCGCGACATGGCCGGACGTGAACGTGTTCTCGAAGCATGGTCCTGAAACCAACGCGCGCCGGGCTCACCCGCGCCGCCAAGCTGATCCGGAGCGGAGGGGTGATCGCCTTTCCGACCGACACGGTTTACGGCCTGGGCGCGGCCGCTGACGACGAGCTGGCGACCAAGCGGGTCTACCACATCAAGGGCAGGCCGGTCGGGCTGCCGCTCATCCTGATGGTGGCGGCGGAATCGCAGCTCGAGGGCTGGGTGCACGTCGACCCGCGGTCGGAGGCGTTGATCAAGCGATGGTGGCCTGGCCCGTTGACTTTGATTCTCCATGCAAGGGGAGGCGGGACCCTTGGGGTTCGCATCCCTAAGCACGAGGTCGCGCTTGAGCTGCTGCGAGCGGCGGGTCCGCTGATGACCACCAGCGCCAACCTGCACGGTCGCGAGCCGGCGATGACTGCCGAGGAGGCCGATATACCGGGGGTTGTCGCGGTGCTGGACGGGGGCAAAGCGCCGGGCGGCCTGGCCTCGACAGTGCTCGACCTCACCGGCCCCGAGCCCCACGTGCTGCGCGAGGGCGCGATCACGACGCCGGAGCTGCTGGGACCGCCATCTCTGAGATCGGGCTAGCATCTGCCCGTGGCAGCTCCAATCACGACGATGTCCTTCCGGGCGCTCGACCAGACGGACCCGGAGATCGCCGATCTCATCCGCAAGGAGTACCGGCGGCAGTCCGAGACGCTGGAGCTGATCGCGTCCGAGAACCTGACGAGCCCGGCCATCCTCGAGGCGCTCGGCACGCTCCTGACCAACAAGTACGCCGAGGGCTACCCCGGACGGCGCTACTACGGCGGCACTGGAGAAGTGATCGACAAGATCGAGACCCTCGCCGTCGAGCGCGCCAAGGAGCTGTTCGGCGCGGACTACGTCAACGTGCAGCCGCACGCCGGCTCGCAGGCCAATGCGGCCGTGTACATGGCCGTGTGCCAGCCCGGCGATCGGGTCATGGGCATGGACCTGTCGGCCGGGGGTCACCTCACCCACGGCAGCCCGGCGAACTTCAGTGGGAAGCTCTACGAGATCCACTCGTACGGCGTGAACCGCGAGACCGAGCTCATTGACTACGACGCGATGGAGAAGCTCGCGCAGGAGGTGCGGCCCAAGATGATCATCGGCGGGTTCTCCGCCTACTCGCGGATCGTGGACTGGGCCCGCATGCGCGAGATCGCCGACTCGGTGGGCGCGACTTTCTTCGTTGACATGGCGCACGTCGCAGGCCTTGTCGCCGGTGGCCAGTACCCGTCACCGGTCCCGTTCGCGGACATCACCACAACCACGACGCAGAAGACGCTGCGCGGCGCGTGGGGCGCGATCATCCTGTGCCGCAACGACTGGCAGAAAGCCATCGACTCGGCGGTCTTCCCCGGCATCCAGGGCGGGCCGCTGATGCATGCGATCGCCGCCAAGGCGGTTTGCTTCGGCGAGGCATTGAAGCCTGACTTCAAGGTGTATGCGAAGCAGGTCGTGGTCAACGCGAAAGCGCTCGCGAACCGCTTGATGGAGCGCGGGCTGCGGCTGGTAAGCGGCGGCACGGACAACCACCTGATGCTGATCGACCTCCGCGCGCAGAAGCGGAGCGGGAAGCAGGTCCAGGACGTGGCCGACACCGTCGGCATCACGCTCAACCGCAACTCGATCCCGTTCGACGAGGCCTCTAAGTTCAACCCAAGCGGCGTGCGCGTCGGCACTCCGCTGGTCACCACGCGCGGCATGCGCGAAGCCGAGATGGTGGTGATCGCCGACTGCATCGCCGACCTGGTCGAGCGTATCGACGACCGGGCCGTCCTCGACTCGATCCACGAGCGGGCGCTTGAGCTGTGCAGGAAGTTCCCCATCCCTTATTCGTTTGACTGATTTCTTCGGAGGGGACGCCCTCCTCAACCTCCGCGAGCACGTGCTGCCCGGCCTGTGGCCGCTGCTCGTCGCGGCGGCGATCTGCGCCCTGGCCGTGCCATTGATGATCCGGCTCTCGCGGCTGACGGGCCTGGTGGCGGAGCCGGGCGGGCGTCATGCCCACACCAAGCCGACCCCATTGCTCGGCGGGCTGGCGATGTACATCGGTTTCGCCGCGGCGGTCTTGATCTTCCTGCCTGACTACAAGGAGACCGCGGGAGTGCTCATCGTGTCGGGGCTCGCCACGATCCTGCTCATCGCGGACGATCGGTGGACGGTCCGCCCGATCGTGAAGCTGGGGCTGCAGGTCGTCGTGGCGGTCGTTGCCGTTGTCGGCTTTGGCTTCACCATCACGTTCGTCGGGCTGCCCGGCGGCCACCTCGTGCACCTTGGACTGCTCGCAGTCCCGATCAGCCTGTTCTGGCTGCTCGGGATGCAGAACACGGTCAACTTCCTGGACGGCGTGGACGGCCTGGCGGCGGGGGTCATCTTCGTCGTCGTCGTGACCCTGATGCTCGCAGCAGGCGGGTTGGGGCAGATCCCGGTGGTCCAGCTGGGCGGCGCGCTGGCGGGCGCGTGCGCAGGTTTCCTCCTGTTCAACTGGCACCCCGCCAGGATCTTCATGGGCGACTCGGGCGCGCATTTCCTCGGCACCGCGCTCGGCGTGATCTCGATCCTTGGCCTGGCAAAGGTGGCCGTGGCCTTCGCGCTCGCCGTGCCGGTGCTTGCACTGGCCGTGCCGATCGCCGACACGGCCTGGGCGATCCTGAGGCGCCGGCGCCGGGGAACGTCGGTGGCGCGTGCCGACCTCGGCCACCTTCACCATCGGCTGCAGTCGTTCGGCCTGGATCCCCGGCAGACCTGCTTCGTCTTCTACACCGCCAGCGCCGTGATGGGCGCGGTCGGCCTGACGCTGCTCGGACACGGCCGCATCCTGGCGGTCGTGATCGCCACCTGCGCGGTCCTGGTTTCGACTGTCGCCGCCGATCTCCTCCTGCACACGGGCTGGCGAATCCCCGCGCCCTTCCTGCGGCGCCTGCTGGCGGATCAGGGTTCCCGATAGAATTCGAAGGGGCATGGCGCCCACCCCGAGCGCAAGCCCCACAGGGGCAGACATGGCCGGAATCGGGATCTACCTGGCGGCCGCGGTGCTCATACCGCTGCTCGGAGGCGTAGCGCTAGACAAGGCGCTGCACACGGCGCCTGTGTTCGTCCTCGTCGGACTGTTCGTGGGTCTTGTGGCCGGCGCCGCCGGCATCTGGTTGAAGGTGAGGGAGCTCTCGAAATGAGGTCCGGCGGCGTGCTCAAAGTGACGGTGACAGCATCGGCTGTGCTGGCTGCGGCCATCGCGGCAGGGGCTGCGCTATCCGGTCACCTGTCTCTCGGAATCGGTATCGCGGCGGGATTGCTCCTCGGTTCCCTCAACGGATACCTGATCCAGGCGCTGCTCAGCCGCGGCGCGCCGTTCGTCGCCGGCAGCCTGCTGCGGCTCGTCATGTTCAGCTCGATCGTGGTGGTTGCGGCGCTCGTGCTTCGCAGCGCAGCGTGGACGATCCCGCTGGGGATCGGGGTCGCGCAGCTGGTCATGGTGGCAGCCGGCGTGCGACAGGGCTTGCGGGCGTGATCCGCGCCGACACCAGCATCGGCACGCACCCCACGATCGACCTGGGTTGCGGTCCCCTCTGCATCTTCAACTACGACAGCCTCATCTCAACCGCCCTTGCCATCGTGGTGACCCTCGCCGGCGCCTTCTGGATTCGCTCCAAGCTCAAGGAGGGCGAGCCGAGCAAGGTGCAGGCGGTGTTCGAATGGGGCTATGACCAGTTGCGCTCGCTGATCAAGACCAACGTCTCGGACGACGCATTGTTCGTGGTCCCGCTCGCGCTGACGCTCTTCCTCTACATCCTTGTCGCGAACTGGATCGAGGTCTTCCCGCTTGCCATCTTCCCGGTTCTTCATGGGGCCAACGCCGACCTCAACCAGACGCTTGCGATGGCCCTGGTCGTGATCGGCGTCGTGCAGTGGTACAGCGTGCGGGTGCTGGGCTGGCGCGGATATCTGCGCCGGTTCACCAAACCGTTCGAGCTGCCTGTTTGGGGCCGCGCGGTCTTCACACCGTTCAACATCCTCGAGGAGGTCGTCAAGCCGGCGACCCTGGCGCTCCGGCTCTTCGGGAACATCTTCGCCGGCGCCGTGATGATCGGCCTGATCGCCAGCCTGGGCACCCTGGTACTTCCGAAGATCGGGTTCATCGACCTGCCGGCTCTTGGAACAGTTCCAAGTACCGTGATCGCCGCGTTGTTGCTGTTTCTCTGGAAGTCGTTCGACGTCATCTTCATCGGGTTCATCCAGGCGTTCATCTTCATGCTGCTCACGGTCATCTATTTCGGCGCGGCCCGCGAGGGTCTCGAACATGAACATCACTAGGAGGAAGACATGACAGATCACGGACTTGTTCTCGCTGGCGCGCTGGTGGCATTCGGCCTTGCCATCGGGCTGGGCGCCATCGGCGCGGCGGTCGGCGACGGGTTGGCCGGCAACGCCTTCATCAGCGGTGTCGCGCGCCAACCCGAGGCGCAGGGAAGGATGATCCCCTGGCTCTTCACCATCGTGGGACTCGTCGAGGCGATGTACTTCATCAACCTGGCCTTCGGATTTGTGTTCCTCGCCAACGTCCCGGCGAAGTAGGCAGCGATGCACTACCTGGCCGGCGTGGCGGGCGTCATCCAGATCGACGGCACCGTGGTCGTCGAGACGATCACGTTCCTGGTGATGCTTGCCATCCTCGCGCGCTACGTGTACCCGCCGATCGTCAAGGTCGCCGAGGCGCGCCAGCGCGCGATCGCCGAGGAGTTGAGGGAGGCGGAGAAGGCGCGCGCGGAGGCCGAAGAGCGGCTCGAGGAAGCCGAGACGAAGCTCAACGACGCGCGTAAGACCGCGCAGGGCGTGATCGAGGCAGCGACGAAGTCGGGGGAGCTGCTGCGACAGGAGCTGCGACAGAAAGCCGAGGAAGAGTCGAAACGAACCGTGGAAGCGGCGCGCAAGGAGATCGAGGCGCAGCGCGACCAGGCGATCCACTCAGTCCGCAGCGAGGTCGCGGGCATGGTCGTTGCGGCAACCGAGAAAGTCATAGGAGAGTCGCTTGACGATGCGAGGCACCGCAGGCTGATCGAGCGCGCGATCGAGGAGGTGGCCAGTGGCGACGGCAGCCGCTAGGCGGTACGCGCGGGCCGTGTTCGAGCTGGCCACGGAGCAGGGCCAGGTCGCGGACTGGGGACGCCGTCTCGAGAAGGTTCGCGAGCTGCTCTCAGACGCAGAGGTGGCCGCGGTGTTGACCAACCCGACGATCGCGATCGACCAACGCATGGCGCTGGTGTCGGGCGCGCCGCACCTCTTCGACGATGAGGCCACCAACTTCGCCATGCTCCTGATCGAATCGAATCGAGTCCGAGACGTGGCGGAGATCCAGGACGAGTTCGAGCGCCTGGCCGATGAGGCCGTAGGTCGCGTCAGGGCCACCGTGACGACCGCGGTCGAGCTCTCGACGAGCGACCGGCACCAGGTCGCCGAAGACATCTCGAGCCGCCTGGGCAAGGAAGTGCGGCTTGATGTAGTAGTCGATCCGCGCATCCTCGGCGGGCTGAAGCTTCAGTACGGAGACCGCCTGGTTGATGCAAGTGTCGCCGCCCGATTGGAGCAGCTGCGCCGCCGCCTGGCGGCCACCTAGGAGCTAGCGAAGAAAGTGGGAATCAGCACGAAAGAGATCTCAGAGGTCATCAAGGAACGGCTCAAAGACTTCAAGGCGAGCCTGGTCTCAACGGACGTCGGCCGGATCGTCGCCACCAGCGACGGCATCGCCCAGATCTACGGCCTGCAGAACGCCATGGCCGGAGAGCTGCTCGAGTTTCCCCACGATACGTTCGGCCTCGCATTGAACCTCGAGGAAGACCAGGTTCGCGCCGTCATCCTCGGCGATTATGGCCACCTCCACGAAGGCGACGAGGTGCGGACCACCGGCCGCCTGCTCGAGGTCCCGGTCGGCGAGGAGCTCATCGGCCGCGTTGTCAACCCGCTGGGTCAACCGCTCGACGGCAAGGGCCCGGTGAAGACCAGCAAGACGCTGCCCATCGAGAAGATCGCCCCGGGCGTCATCACTCGCCAGCGCGTCGACAGCCCGGTCCAGACCGGCATCAAGGCGATCGACGCGATGATCCCGATCGGCCGCGGCCAGCGCGAGCTGATCATCGGCGACCGCTTCACCGGCAAGACGACTGTCCTGCTCGACACGATCGTCAACCAGAAGGGCAAGGACCTCATCTGCATCTATGTCGCGATCGGGCAGAATGCGGCATCGATCGCTCGCGTCGCCGCCACGCTGGAGGAAACCGGCGCGATGGACTACACGATCATCGTGGCCGCGACCGCCTCCGACGCCGCCTCGCTCAACTTCATCGCGCCCTACGCAGGATGCGCGATGGGCGAGTACTTCATGGAGCAGGGCAAAGAGGTCCTGTGCTGCTACGACGACCTGACCAAGCAGGCCTGGGCGTACCGCGAGCTGTCATTGAACCTGCGCCGCCCACCCGGCCGCGAGGCGTATCCGGGCGACGTGTTCTACCTCCACTCGAGGCTGCTCGAGCGGGCGGCGAAGATGAACAAGGCTCACGGCGGTGGGTCGCTCACGGCCCTGCCTGTCATCGAGACGCAGGCGAACGACGTGTCGGCCTTCATCCCAACGAACGTCATCTCCATCACCGACGGCCAGATCTACTTGCAGTCGGACCTGTTCAACGCGGGCCAGCGCCCGGCGCTCAACGTCGGCATCAGTGTCTCTCGCGTAGGCGGTGACGCGCAGACGAAGGCGATGCGACAGGTGGCCGGGCAGCTTCGCCTCGACCTGGCCCAGTACCGCGAGCTGGCCGCTTTCGCCCAGTTCGCCTCCGACCTCGACACGGCGACGCGCAACCAGCTCGAGCGCGGCGGGCGCCTGACCGAGCTGCTCAAGCAGGACAAGTACCAGCCCGTGCCGCTGGCCGAGCAGGTGGCGGTGCTGTATGCCGGCACGCAGGGCTTCCTGGACAAGGTGCCGGTGGCGCGTGTCAGGGAGTGGGAGGCCGGGTTCGTGCGCTTCATGAGGAGCGAGCAGGCGGACGTGCTCGCCGCGATCGACGAGAAGAAGGCGCTCGACGACAGTCTGTTCGAAAGCCTCAAGGCCGCCATCTCGACCTTCAACCACCAGTTCGGCGTCGAAGGCCCCGAGGCGGCCGCAACCAAACCTGCGGCTGACGCCAAGCCGGCGCCGGAGGCAAAGCCGGCGGGTGCTGCTCCCAAGGCAAAGCCAGGGTGAGCTTCCCCACCCGGCGCGTTCGCGCCACCCTCCCCGTCAAGCGGGGAGGGTGGCTTTCACCGGATGTGCCTTGCGCGGTTAGCGGGCGAGTTAGCTAGTGCCTGCATTTCGCGACATCGTCCGGCGCATCGACTCGATCAGGAACACGCAGAAGATCACCAAGGCGATGCAGGTCGTTGCCGCGACTCGGTTGCGGCGCGCGCAGGCCGCGGTGCAGGCCACTCGGCCTTACGCGGACAAGATGATCGAGGTGCTTCAGACCGTGGGCGAGCGGGCGACCGAATACAAGCACCCCTTCCTGGTGCGGCGCGAGGGCAAGCGCGCGGTCATGGTGCTCGTCACGACGGACAAGGGGTTGTGCGGCGCGATCAACGTGAACAACATCCGCGCGGCGACGAGGTACATGAACGAGCACTACACCGAGGGCCAGCGCTACGTCACGGTGGGCCGCAAAGGTCGCGACTTCCTGCTCCGCTTCAGGCGTGACGTGATCGCGGAGCTCAGCGGGATCTCGGACCGGCCAACCGTCGCGGAGATCCTGCCGGCCATCACGGTCGCCCTCGAGGAGTACACGAAGGGCAACGTCGATGCGGTGTTGCTCTGCTACGCGAAGTGGGTGTCGACGATGATCCAGGAGCCGACGGTTCGCGTGCTGATCCCAGCCGAGATCCCGCAGCGCGAAGGTGAGAGCGAGGGACCGCGCGCGGACTACATCTACGAGCCCGACCCCGAGTCGGTGCTCGACGGGCTCCTGCCTCGTTACGTGGAGACGCAGGTCTTCCAGGCGGTGCTGGAGAACAAAGCGAGCGAATACTCGGCCAAGATGATCGCGATGCAGAACGCAACCAATGCCGCCGGCGACCTGATCGACGCCCTGACGCTTTTCGCGAACAAGGTGCGGCAGGCCGGCATCACAACCGAGCTCATGGAGATCGTTAGCGGCGCCGAAGCGATGCGGGCGTCTGAGGGAGGGTAAGCGAATGGCAAAAGCAAAGCCGGCGCGCAAGACCGAGGCGAAGAAGACAGACAGCCACGTCGGCCACGTGAGCCAGGTCATCGGCGCGGTCGTAGACGTCGAGTTCCCGCCAGGTGAGCAGCCCGAGCTGTTCGAGGCTCTCGAGGTCAAGACCGGCGACGGGCGAACCGTCGTGCTCGAGGTCGAGGGCGCGATCGGCGACAACGTCGTCCGCACGATTGCCATGGACGCCACCGACGGGTTCCGCCGCGGTGACGTCGCAAAGGCTACCGGCGAACCGATATCCGTCCCTGTCGGCGTCGAGACGCTCGGGCGCATGTTCAACGTAATCGGAGCGCCCATCGACGACGAACCCGCACCGGACGGCGTCACCCGGTGGCCGATCCACCGACCTGCTCCGCCGCTTTCCGAGCAGCAGGCCAAGGTCGAGGTCCTCGAAACCGGGATCAAGGTCATCGACCTCATCTGCACCTTCGCGAAAGGCTCCAAGATCGGTCTGTTCGGAGGCGCCGGCACCGGCAAGACGGTCATCGTGCAGGAGCTGATCCGCAACATCGCCTACCAGCACAAGGGCCGATCTGTGTTCGCAGGCGTCGGCGAGCGGACGCGCGAGGGCAACGACATGTACCACGAAATGCAGGACGCGGGCGTGCTGCCGCAAACCGCCCTCGTGTTCGGCCAGATGAACGAACCGCCAGGCGCTCGTGCCCGGGTGGGGCTGACCGGCCTCACCATGGCCGAGTACTTCCGCGATGCGGAGGGTGCTGACACGCTCCTCTTCATCGACAACATCTTTCGCTACCTGCTGGCGGGGTCAGAGGTTTCCGCGTTGTTGGGCCGCATGCCTTCGGCAGTCGGTTACCAGCCCACGCTGGCGACCGAGATGGGCGAGCTGCAGGAGCGCATCACTTCGACGAGCAAGGGATCGATCACCTCGGTCCAGGCGGTCTATGTACCCGCGGACGACTACACCGACCCTGCGATCCAGACCGTGTTTGCCCACCTCGGCGCCACAGTCCGCCTCGAGCGGTCGCTGGTCGAGATCGGCATCTACCCCGCGATCGACCCGCTCGGCTCTTCGAGCCGTTTCGTCGAGCCGTCGATCGTCGGCCAGGAGCACTACGACGCCGCGCAGGGCGTCAAGAAGACGATGCAGCGCTACAAGGACCTGCAGGACATCATCGCGATCCTCGGCATGGAAGAGCTGTCCGAAGACGACAAGCAGGCGGTCAACCGCGCGCGGAAGATCCAGCGCTTCCTGTCGCAGCCGTTCAACGTCGCGCAGCGCTTCACCGGGCGCGAGGGCAAGTCAGTGCCCATCGCCGAAACCGTGCGCGGCTTCACGGAGATTCTCGAGGGCAAGCACGACGACTTGCCCGAGCAGGCCTTCTACATGGTCGGCACCATCGACGAGGCACGAGCGCAGGGCGAAGCAATGAAGAAGCAAGGAGCCTCGTAGTTGAAGTATCCGCTGCGGGTGGTGAGCGTCGAGCGCAGCCTCTTCGAGGGGGAGGTCGAGTACGTCATCGCCAACGGGGCGGATGGTGAGCTCGGCGTGCTGGCGCGCCACGCGCCCCTGATGACGATCCTCAAGCCCGGACCGTTGAGAATCCAGGAGGTGTATGGAGGGTCGGAGCAGATCCTCTTCGTCGGCGGGGGATTCCTCGAGGTGCTGCCCGATCGCGTCACGGTGCTCGCTGACGTCGCAGAGCATGCGGAGGAGATCTCCGTCGAACGCGCGGAGGAGGCGAGGCGGCGCGCCCAGGAAAAGCTCGCCGGCCAGCTCACCACGGCGGAAGAGACCGAGTTCCAGCAGGCGCTCGCGATGGCCGAAGCCCGGCTGCGCCTGGCGCGCATGCGCCGCGGGTAGAGTGCGGCACTGGTGATGCCCGGCGCTCAGCAGCACGCGCTGCGGATCACGGGTGGGGCACAGCTGGCGGGGAGAATCTGCATCAGCGGATCGAAGAACGCGAGCCTGCCAGAGATGGCCGCGGCATTGCTCACCAAGGAGCCGCTGACGCTCAACAACGTCCCGCGGGTCACCGACAGCGTGGTGATGGGGGAGATCCTCGCCAACCTTGGCGGGACCGCCAGCGGGGAGGGCACAGTCCACCTCAACGCGAGAAACGCGGTGCGAAGCGAGGTGCCGGACGAGCTCGGGCGCCGGATGCGGGCGACGATCGTCCTGCTCGGTGCGCTCCTGGGCCGGTTTGGGCACGCCCGCCTGCCCCGGCCTGGCGGCGACGACATCGGGGCCCGACGCGTCGAGCAGCACCTGCGCGGCCTGCGGCAGATGGGCGCCCATATCACGGAGACGGAGAGCGAGATCGTGGCCGACGCAAAGCGGCTGCGCGGCGATCGCATCGTCTTCGACCTGCCGACTGTGACCGGCACCGAGAACATCCTGCTGGCGGCCGTGCTCGCCGAAGGCCGGACCGAGATCTTCAACGCGGCGCGCGAACCCCACGTCCAGGACCTCTGCCTGCTGCTGGGCAAGATGGGGGCGCAGATCGAAGGCATCGGCAGCGAGCGCCTGATCGTCGACGGCGTGCGCGAGCTTGGCGGCGCCGACCACACCGTAATCTCGGACTACCTCGAGGCCGGTACGTATGCCATCGCAGTCGCCGCAGCCGGCGGAGAGCTTCGCCTCGAGTGCAGCCGGCCGGAAGACTTGAACCTCCTGCTGCTCAAGCTCGAGCAGGCCGGCGCGCACGTCGAAGTGGGGGAGGGATGGTTTCGCGTCGGGCGGAATGCTCGGACGAAGCTGAAGCCGAACGACATGTCGACCTGGACGTTCCCCGGCTTTCCGACCGACCTACAGGCGCAGTACATGGCGCTCATGACACAGGCCGATGGCGACACCGTGATCTCCGAATACGTGCACGAGAACCGCTTCCAGCACGTCGCGCAGCTGGCCAAGATGGGGGCGGGCATCAGCGTCGAGGGGCGGATCCATGCCGTCGTCCACGGCCCATGCCGGCTGAGGGGCACCGAGGTCGCGATCCCCGACATCCGCTCGGGCGCGGCACTCGTCATCGCGGCCATGTGCGCCGAGGGTGAGAGCACCCTCCGCGACTCATGGCATGTGGAGCGGGGTTACGAGGACATGCCGGGCAAGCTCGCGTCGGTCGGCGGGCGGATCGAGGTCATTACCGTCGACCAGGAGCCAGGCACCTGAGGATTTCGGGTGCTGTCTAAGAAGATAGGCATCGACCTCGGCACGTCGACGGTGCTCATCTACGTCAAAGGCGAGGGGATCGTGATCAACGAGCCGTCGCTGGTCGCTGTCAACCGCGACGGAACGCGCATCCTGGCCGTCGGCAAGGAGGCTCTCGAGATGGTCGGGCGCGCCCCTGACACGATCCAGGTCGTGCGGCCGATGCGCGAGGGCGTGATTGCAGACTTCGTCGTGACCGAAGGCATGCTGCATCACTTCATCGGCAGGGTCCAGGGACGGCAGCGGCTTTTCAAGCCCGAGATCATGATCTGCGTCCCTTCCGGGGTGACGTCGGTCGAGAGGCGCGCGGTGACGGAGGCCGCGATCTCCGCCGGGGCCCGGCAGGCGTGGCTCATCGACGAGCCGCTCGCGGCGGCGCTCGGGGCCGGCTTGCCGATCTCGGAGCCCAGGGGCAACGCGATCTGCGACGTGGGCGGTGGAACGACCGAGATCGCCGTGATCTCGCTTTCGGGAATGGTGGTCGCGCACTCGATCCGGGTGGGCGGCAACCGCTTCGACGACGCCATCACCAGCTATCTGAAGCGAAGGCACAACCTGCTCATCGGCGAGCGGACCGCCGAGGAGGTGAAGATCGCCGTCGGCTCCGCGGTGCTGATGAGGGAGCCGCTCCTCACCGAGGTGCGGGGCCGCGACCTGGTGTCCGGCCTGCCCAGGAACGTTGAAGTCTCGTCGAACGAGATCACCGAGGCCATCCAGGAGCCGCTACGGCTGATCGTCGGCGCCGTGCGTGACGTGCTGGAGGAGACGCCGCCCGAGCTGGCGGCCGACATCTTCGACCGCGGCCTGGTGCTGTCCGGCGGCGGGGCCCTCCTCCGCGGGCTCGACCGCTACCTGGCGATGCACACGGGAATCCCCGCGGTGGTGGCCGACGACCCACAAACGACTGTCGTCCGCGGCACGGGGCTCGCCCTAGAGCATTTCGAAGTCTTAAAGCGAAACCAGTCGTATCTGCGCTAGGAAGTCTGCATCAATGGGTCACTTCCCCATTCATGGGGAAGATGTCCGGACGCGCAGCGTGCGGACAGATGGGGCAGGTTCGCCAGGCATGAACGGCCAGGAGAGGTCAGGCAAGAGTTGACTGGGCTACAGGTGGTTGTCGACGGTTCGGGCCTCGAACGGCCTCGGGCCGGTGTTGGCGTCTACACCACACAGATCCTTCATGCGATGGGAGTCGACCGGCCCGATTGCAGGCTGACGGTATTCGGGCCTCCAGGCGCGTTCATCCACGTCCCCAACAGCACCTACCGCCCCCTTCCACGCGCGCGGCTCATCGGCCGTCACCTGCAGTGGCCCGCGACGATCCGGCGGCTCAAGCCGGACGCTTACTTCGGGCCGGCCGGAGCCCTGCCTCTCGGCAACCTTGGTTGCCCTGCGGTGATCACGGTCCACGACCTCGCGATCTACCGCAACGCGCGATGGTTCCCGGGCCGGCAGCCGCTCAGCACCCGCATCATCGTGCCGCGTTCGGTGCTGCGGGCAGACGTCGTGATTGCCGTCTCAGAAAACACCGCCAGCGACATCGTCGAGATCTTCGGCGTGCCACGGTCGCGGATCCAGGTCGTGCCGCATGGCGTCGCGCCGATCTTTGCGCCCATGAGCACCGCCGACCGCGACGCGGCCCGCTCGCGCCTGAAGCTGCCCGAGCGATTCATCCTCTTCGTCGGCACCATCGAGCCGCGCAAGAACCTGGACACCCTTCTCGACGCCTGGGCGACGATGCGCGACCGGCCTGATTTGGTCGTGGTCGGAGGGTGGGGCTGGCTCTACGACTCGATCAAGGACAAGATGGGGCGGCTGGGACCTGGGCTGCACCACCTCGACTCGCTCGAGCCGACCGACCTGCCGGCCGTCTACAACCTGGCGCGCGTCCTGGCCCACCCGGCGTGGTACGAGGGCTTCGGCCTGCCGCCGCTCGAAGCGATGGCGAGCGGCACGCCCGTGGTGGTGTCCGACCGATCGAGCCTTCCCGAGGTCGTCGACGGCGCGGGCCTGGTCGTCCCCGCCGACCAGCCGGAGGCATGGCGGAAGGCGCTCGAGAGGGTGATCGGGGACACCGAGCTCGCGGCCGACCTGAGGCACCGGGGCATCCTGCGCGCGGCCCAGTTCAGCTGGTCGCGCGCGGCGAGCCTCACATGGCGCGCGATCGACCAGGCGATCATGAAGCGACGAGCTCCCTGATCACCTCCGCGACGCCGGCCGCGCATCGCTCCCATGTGTACGTTCGAGCGCGGGCGCGGGCCGCGCGGGCGAGGCTCGTGCGCAGCTTCTGATCGCCGAGCGCGATCTCCAGCACCGCGGCAAGCTGGCCTGCGTCGGCCGCGGCGTGAAAATAGAGGGCCGCATCGCCGCCCACCTCGGGTAGCGAAGAGGCTTTGGCCGCCACCACGACCTTGCCGCGCGCCATCGCCTCGAGCACCGGGAGGCCGAAACCCTCGTACAGGCTCGGCACGATGACCGCGCCCGCTCGCTTGTAGAGCAGCTCGAGCGTCGGTTGGTCCACTCGGCCGAGCACCCTGCACCGCGGCGAGGCCCGAAGCTTCGCCGCCAGGGCGGCATCAGTCTCGGGACCGGCAACCGCCAGCGTGACCCCGTCCAGCTTCTCGACGGCGGCCAGGGCTGCGGCCTGGTTCTTGCGCGCTTCGATCCGCCCGACCTGCAGCACGAAGTTGCCTTTCAGGCCAAGCTCGGCCAGGCGCGACGCCGGGGCCGCAGGCGTGACCGGCTCGCCCGCGCCCAGCGGGACCACCCGGATCCGATCGGGCCGCAGGCCGTAGATGGAGACGAGGTCGGCCTTTGTGGACTCGGACACGGCGATCAGCAGGGGGCAGCGCAGCGCGGCCCACCGGGTCGTCAGCCGGAGGTAGGCGCGTTCCGCGAACGAGTAGGCGTCCGGATGGCGTTCGAACGCCAGGTCGTGAACCACGGTCAGGGCTTTTCCCGGCCACGCGAAAGGAATCGCGTGCGCCGGGACGAAAAGGAGGTCCGGCCGTTCCGAGGCGAGGGCGATCGGGAGCCGGACCTGGGACCACAGCCTGCGGAACGGGATCACAATGGCGTCCACCCCGAGACCGGCGCGGGCGCGCGACGCGAAGAAGCGCCATCTCAGCTCAGGAGCAACGCCCTGCAAGCGCGAGCAGACCTCGCGGGTGTACAACTCGGTGCCGGTCAGCACGGCGCGAGTGGCCGGGCTCACGTCGACTGCGATCGACTTCACTTAATTGAGGCTGCGGTTCTGGATTGCGGCATCCGATCGACCTTAAGCTATCGCCGGTGCGCGTCACTGGGGTGCGGGGGGCGGCGACTGTGCTGGTCATAGCGATCACCGCATTCCTCCTCCAGGCCGGCGCCCAGCCGGCACCACAGCCGGCGCCATCGCAAAACCCATCGGCCCGCTGGGTGCCCATTGCCGCCGTCAACGGCTGGCTTTCGGACAGCGCGGTCCACGAGTATTTCGTGACCCATACCCAGGTGGTACAGGTGGGCCTCAGCAACATCCAGCTGCCGATCCTCATGTACCACTACATCCGCGTGCCGCCGTCGATCCGCACGGACCAGCTCGGCTACAACCTGTCCGTCTCGCCAGATGTCTTCTCCGCACAGATGGACTGGCTCTATTCGCACGACTATCACCCGGTTGACTTCAACGACGTGCGCGTCTATTTCGCAGGCACGCAGCCGATGCCGGCCAGGCCGGTGGTGATCACCTTGGATGACGGCTATGCGGACCTGTACACGGCGGCGTATCCGATCCTTGCCGTGCACGGGTTCAAGGCGGTCGCCTACATCGTCAGCAGCTTCGTCGGCCAAGCGCGCTACGTGACCGCCAGCGAGGTGGTGCAGATGGACCGCAATGGAATCGAGATCGCTTCACACACCGTCGACCACGCCAACCTGGCGCGATCATCCTCGGCGAACGTGATGCACCAGCTGGTGGAGTCGAAGCGGTGGCTGGAGCAGCTGCTCGGTCACCCAGTACTCGATTTCGCATACCCGTCCGGCCAGTTCAACGCCCAGGTCGTGGCGGAGGTGAGGGCGGCGGGCTACTCGACTGCGGTGACCACCTTGACCTCGGTCGATCACAGCATGGCCGACCGGTATACGTGGGCGAGGGTCCGAGTCGGCGGTGGCGAGTCGATGTCCGACTTCGTCCTCAACCTTGGCCCCGCGATGCCCTCAACGACGATCACCACCGTCGATGTCGAGACGCCGGAAGAGCCACCGCCCGTGCTCGTGAGATCAGGGCTGGACTTCAAGTAGCCCGGGTGGAAGAGGCCCGGGTCCTCGGCGTCAGGGTCGACTGCGTGGACATGGCCGGCGCGCTGGCTCGCATCGAGCAGCTGGTCGACTCGCGCGGGCATCATCTGGTCGCCACGGTGAACCCTGAGTTCGTGATGAACGCGCAGACGGATCGCGAGTTTGCCCGCGTGCTGGAGTCGGCGTCACTGTGCTTGGCCGATGGGACCGGGGTCGTGTGGGCCGCTCGCGGGCAGGGATGCGCCTTGAGCGGTCCTGTCACCGGCGTCGACCTCATTCCACTGCTCGCCGCGATGTGCGAGCGCAGAGGCTTTCCAATCTTCCTGCTCGGCGCGGCCCCGGGCGTCGCAGCGGAGCTTGCCGCGAGCCTGAAGACGAAACACCCGCGAATCGAGGTCGCGGCCCATTCGGGCTGGCCCGATCCTTCCTCGGACGAGGAGACGGTGCGCCTCGTTACAGGGCACCGCACTCGGGTCCTGCTCGTCGCTTATGGCGCACCAAGGCAGGAGCTCTGGGTCGATCGGTTGAAGGACCGGCTGGGCGACGGTGTCGCGATCGGCGTGGGAGGTGCGTTCGATTACCTGACGGGTCGCATCCCACGCGCGCCGGCGTGGATGCGGGGGGCGGGCCTGGAGTGGCTGTACAGGCTCGGCCGCCAGCCGTGGAGGATCAAGCGCATGACCGTTCTCCCCGTCTTCGCGTTCAAGGTTCTAAGCGCGTCCAAGTAAGATGGCCTGATTCCGGAGTTTCTTGCGGACCCCCGGAACAGGCCACCTATGATGGCGAGCCGTGGCCACAGACCAAGCGCCTCCGCGGCTCAGCGTCGTGATCCCCTCGTACAACGAGGAGCAGAGACTGCCGCGGACCGTGGAGCAGGTCGAGGAGTATCTCGACGCCAGGGGTGACTCCTACGAGCTGATCCTCGTCGACGACGGAAGCACCGACGGCACGCGCAAGGTCATGGAGGCCGCGGCTGCCCGCAACCCGCGGGTACGCATCGAGACGCTGCCCCACAACCGCGGCAAGGGTCGCGCCCTGGCTGAGGGCGTGGCGGCGGCGAAAGGCACGGAGATCCTGGTCACCGACGCGGACCTCTCGACTCCGATCGAGGAGCTGGAAAAGCTCCAGGCCGCGCTGGACAAGGGGGCGGGTGTGGCGATCGCGTCCCGAGCGCTCAAGGCCTCGCGCGTCGAGATTTCACAGCCGATCTACCGCGTCCTGATGGGCAAGGCCTTCAACCTGATCGTCCAGGTGCTGCTGCTGCCCGGCATCTGGGACACGCAGTGCGGGTTCAAGCTCTTCCGCGCGGACGTCGCGCGCCAGGCCTTCGCCGGGCTCACGACCGACGGTTTCGGTTACGACCCCGAGGTCCTGTACCGCGCGAAGCGACACGGGGTTCGGATCGCGGAGGTCCCCGTCGTGTGGCGCAACTCCGCTCCGACCAAGGTCAGCCCGCTGCGCAGCTCGCTCGACATGTTCAAGCACGTGGTCAGGGTGAGGTTCCGCAAGTGAGCCTCACCGAGCGCAAGGCCCCGCCAGGCGATCTGCTGGTCGTCATGCCGACGTACAACGAGAGCCAGAATCTCGAGAAGGTCGTGGCAGGCGTTCGCCACCTCGGCCATGACGTGCTGATCGTCGACGACGCGTCACCTGACGGCACAGGCGAGATCGCCGACCGCCTTGCCGCGGCCGATCCTGGCGTGCGGGTGCTGCACCGCCCCCGCAAGCTTGGGCTCGGCAGCGCGTATGAAGATGCGTTTCGAATCGGGCTCGCGGACGGTGTTTCGCTGTTCATGGAGATGGACGCCGACGGATCTCACCTGGCCAAGAACCTCGACGGCATCGTCGACGCGGCGCGTGGTTGCGGGGGCCTCGCCATCGGCTCTCGGTACATCCGCGGTGGCGAGATCGCCGGCTGGCCGCCTCAACGCTGGCTCCTCTCGTGGGCCGCAAACCTCTACTGCCGGGTGCTGCTCGGGCTGCGCACGCAGGACTGCACCTCGGGTTTCCGCTGCTACACGCGCGAGCTTTTGCAGCAGATCAGCCTGGACGAGGTGGTCTCCCAGGGATACTCGTTCCAGATCGAGATGGTGCACCGGACGAAGCGACTGGGATACCCGATCGTCGAGGTTCCGATCCGGTTCGAGGACCGCGTGGCTGGAGCGTCACAGGTGTCGCGAGGAGAAGTCCGCCGCGCCTTGTGGACGGTGCTGAAGCTCAGCATGAAACGGTGAAAGAAGCCGCACTCCCTATCCCCATAGGGGAGCAATCAGTTGGACGCAGGTAGCGCTTCCTCCTCGCGCCTGGCGCGCAGGGCCGAGGAGCGGGGCTTAAACAGGCAGTCCCGCCTCGGAGAATGGCGGATCCCGCTCCTGACCGGGCTCGCCCTCGCCGTCGTCACGGCGGTGCCCTACCTCTACGCGTATGCCGTGGAGCCGCAGGGCCATGTCTTCATGGGCTTCTTCTACCTGGGCGACGATGCGAACACGTACCTGGCCAAGATGCGCCAGGGCTGGGAGGGTTCCTGGGCGTGGGAGAACCGCTACACCACCGAGTCGAGCCCGACCGCCTACCTCTTCATGTTCTGGATCGTGCTCGGCCACATCGCCGCGCTGCTCAACCTGCCGCTGATCGTCGTCTTCCACCTGGCGAGGGTGGCCGCCGCGTTCGCCCTGATGGCGGCGGCCTGGTTCTTCATCTGCCAGTTCCTCGAGGACCGCAACGCCCGGCGCTTCGCGTTTTTCTTCTGCGCCTTTGGTTTGGGCATGGGCTACGTGATCCAGGCGTTGGGCCATCCCGTGATCTTCGGCCACGTCACCGACACCCTCGACTGGCGGATGCCGGAGCTCACGGCCTTTTACTCCGTGCTGGCCCTTCCGCATTTCGCCTGGTCGGGGGTGTTCGCCGCGCTTGGCGTGGTGCTCACTTTCAAGGCCATTCAGCGCGGGAGCCTGCTGCTGGGCGTGCTCGCCGGCCTCGCCTGGCTGGGCCAGGCGTCGATACATCCCCAGATGCCGATCCTCATGGGGGGTGCCACAGCCGTGGCGCTCGTCCTGCGCCCGGCGCCGCCTCGCGGGTGGGTGGCCGCGGCGATCGCCTTCGCCATCCCGGCGCCCTACATCCTTTATTCGTACTTCGCCTTCGTCGGCAACCCGGAGGTCCAGCGCTGGACCTTCCACTCCAAGAACGCGCTCCCGCCCGAGACGTTCAGCCTGCTCTTCGCCATCGCGCCGCAGCTGCTCCTCGCGCTGGCGGGGCTGCCGGCCGTCCTGCGCCGCCGCAGCCGCGAGGACCTGTTCCTTGTCGCGTGGCTCGTCCTGCTGGCCGCCATCCTTTATCTACCGAACCCTGCGGGAGACCTGCGCCGGCGGTTTCTCGACGGCATCTACCTTCCACTGGTGGTCCTCGCCGCGCGCGGGATGTACGAGACGATCCTGCCCCGAATCCGCAGCGTGCGTGTCCGCGGGCTCCTCCCGTTCACGTACATCTCCTTCGCTGCGATCGGCAGCGCCTTCCTGGTCCTGGCGCCTCTTGCCGTCGCCGGCCAGCCCCAGTACTCGACGACCACTGCGGTCTACGACGGCTTGAGCTACCTGGGCGCCAACGCCGCCGGCCGCGTCCTGGCCATGCCCGGGGTCGGGCTCTACATCCCGGCCTACAGCCCGGACACCGTGTACGTCGGCCACTATGACGAAACCTTCGATTACGTGAACAAGACGCAGACGGCGCTGGCGGTACTGACCGGCAAGAGCGACATCGAGGCGTTCATCCGTGACAACAACATTCGCTACGTCGTCTGGACAGCAGACCTCCCGGCGCCGCCTCCCGCGATCCTGGGGCCGGCTTCGTACGACACGCCGAACTTCAAGATCTGGAAGCTCTACTAGACGCTACGCCGGCGGCTTCCGCACGTATATGACCGCGACCGGATCCTGGTAGACGAGCGTCCAGTCCGGCTGCGTGGCGAGCACGTTGGAGAGCGCCTCGCCCTTGTTGTACACGACGTAGTCGACGCGGTACTGGTCGAGCACCTGCTTCCAGTCCGGCCGCAGGGTCTGCACGTCCTCGTACTGGTTGAGCAGGTCATCACCCATGAGCGCGGCCTCGCCGAAGATGAAGACCTTGCGGTGAGGGTCGGGATAGAACCGGTTGGCGAGGTAGCCGCCCCAGCCGTACTGGTTGTACATGCGCGTGCCGACGTCCGGGTGGGCGGCGAGCCAGTCGGCGGCGCCGATGGGATAGCTTGCCGCGTCCAGGCTGCGCTGCTTGGCCGGGTTGACGCTGTCCGCGATGTGCGCCGCGGTGGCGATCGTGATGATCGCGAGGACGACCGCCGTCGTCACGGCGAACACGCCGCGCGGAGGCAGCGCGAGCTTCCAGCCGTGCTGAGCCGCGAGCTCTTTCCAATACGCGGACCAGCAGTTGACCATCACGGGCGTCGCCACGGCGACGAATAGCGCCACGTTGCGCACCGACTGCAGCGCCAGCCCGAGCGCGACCAGCGTGAGCAGGAATTCGTGAAGCTGCGGGCGCTTGAGGGTGAAGCCGATGATGACCAGGAAGACCATCGCCTCGAACGGGCGGAGGTAGACCTGGTGGAAGTCGGGTGAGAACCACTCCACGATCAGCCGCTGCTGGGCCACGCTGCCCTCGGTCTGGAACGGGTACGGGTAAAGGCTGAAACCGTGCGGCGTGGCTGCCACCGCGACCACAGAGAACGCCGCGATGATGGCCAGGAACCGGACATGCGCGCGGTGCGCGGGGTTCTCCCGGTCCCAGGCCCAGCCGATGAGCTCCGCGACGATGGCCACGCCCAGCCAGACGAACCCGATCACCCAACCGCCGTGTAGGTTGGCCCACAGGACCATGACCAGCGGGAAGAGCTGGAGGGCGCGGCTGCGGCCGCTGAGGTAGCCCTGCAACCAGTAAAGCTCGAGGCAGCTCAAAAAGAAGGTGATCATCTGGGCGCGCGGGCCCCAGATCGGGGAGCCGGCCACCGCACCGATGGCCAGGCCGACGCCGACGATCACCCAGGGCTGCCGGCGGACCTGCCGGTACATGAGCCAGAAGCCCGCCCACGTGATGAGCCCGAAGGCGATGGTGAGGCCGACGACCCCGGTGGCGTTGTAGGCGAGCCACATCAGGATCTCGGTCAGGTACTCATGGTCCGTCCAGACGTGGTTCGGCACCGTGAAGGTATAGAGGTCAGTCGACGGCAGCCGTCCGTTGTCCAGCATCCACCGGCCGGTGCGCAGGTGCCACCAAAAGTCAGGGTCTTGCTCGCCGGAGATGAAGAGCGAGAGGATCACGATGAAAACGCTGCCGACGAGCAGCGTCTTCGCGCTCAACCGCTCAGCCCAGGTCATTGCGGCCGGGAGGACCTGATCGGACTGGGAAAGTAGCGCGGCACCCGCATCGCGTAAGCCGGGTAGTCGTCGGGGAACGCTTTCGAGAGCACGTCCTCCTCCCAGCGCATGCGCAGCAGCTCGCAGCCGATGAAGTAGACGACGGCGAGAGCGCCCGGCAAGCCGGCAGTGGCGAGGTTGACGCCGATCGCCGTGACGATCTCACCGAGGTAGACGGGATGGCGGCTCAGGCGGTAAGGGCCACCGGTGACCAGGCGCCGGGCCTCGGGGATGATCGAGAACGAGCGGCGCAGGTAGGCCAGGCCCCAGACGGAGTAGGCCAGGCCGGCGGTCGCCAGGATGTCGGCGATCAGAACCAGACTCTCCCGACGGCCGCCGCCGGGGAGGAGGGAGGCGGCGATGGCGGAGAAGGTGCCGGTGAAGGCTACGAACACCACGGCCGCCCGGTGGTCGGTGCCGCGCTTAGGCAGCCGCGTGCTGTAGAGGATGACGAGCATCGTGAAGTACGCGAGCGCCAGGAACTGCTGCAGCACGAACAGGTAGTCGGAGGGCTGCCGGACGTAGTGAAGCTGCTCCCAGGCGAAGATGATCTGGCGGGCCAGGAAGACGCTGAAGAACAGGGCGGGGAGGACGCGGCTGAAAACGAGGTCCCGCCAGTACGCCCCGGAGCGCCGTTGCACGTGTTCTGCGACGCCCGGAGCCGCCATTCCCTGTGAATCTATCCGAGTGGACCCTCTGCTCTCACGGTTATTACAGCTTCAGCCCGCCCCCTGACCCCGCTCCGAGGGGGCGGGGGAGAATGCGGCCCGGGCCGTTCGCTCTTGCGTTAGTTCATTGACCGACCCGGGTACGTCCGAGTAGGATCACCGCCGCTGAATGGCCCCTGAGACCCGCAAGAAACCACCCGAGGGGACGTCAGACAGATCAACAACCTGTAGTTCAGGAAAAAGGAGGTGAAATGCAGATGTTGAACCTTTACATGAAACTTCGGAGCCTTACGACTCGTCAGGAAGGGCAGGGCATGGTTGAGTACGCTCTGATCCTAGTGCTCGTCTCAATCGTGGTCATCGTCATCCTTCTTACGATGGGCAACCAGATCAAGAACGTGTTCTCGAACGTCGTAGCCGCTCTCGGCTAACGAGAACCAAACGTAGTAGCACCTTCAAGAGAGAGCCCCCAAAAGGGGCTCTCTCCATTCCATAAATGAAGCGTGGAAGCAGGGGGCCGATTCGAGTACCGCTCGCTACAATGGCGGAACTCTCGAGCAGAAATCATTCGGAGGTGACTTAGATTTGGCCGTCGCACCAGCTCCAGCAAGACCGCGACCAGGCGGTGGACGTCTCTTCATCATCGTTGGCTTACTCCTGGCCATCCTCGCGGGTGCCGGTGTCTTCCTTCTCGGGGGACTGGGCGGTGGCGGCGCAATCGGCGGTGGCAACACCACGCCGATCGTCATAGCAAAGCAGTCGATCCCGCTGCGCCACCAGATCACCGCCGACGACCTCGACATCGAGAAAGTGTCAGGGGGCTTCACCAGCGTCACCAACGTTTACTCGAACAAGAGCGACGTGGTCAACCTGATCGCGGAGATCCAGATCACCAAGGGCTCGGTGATCACTTCGGACATGCTCGCCCGTGACGCCAACTCGATCGCAGGCAACAATGCGCCTGCCTTCCTTCCGCTGGCCAGCGGCTACGTCGCCATGACCATCCCGACCGGCGAGCAGCAGGGCGTCGCCGGCCACATCTCGCTGGGCGACTACATCACCGTGATCGCGTCTTCCAGCCTCACCATCTTTGCCTCCGGCGGCTCGCCCGCGCAGGGCCTCCAGAAAACTATCAGCAAGACGGTGTTCACCAACGTCCGCATCATCGGCCTCGGTCCGGCTTCGACCAACGTGGAGCCGGCAGGCGGCGCGACGACCGTCGGTGGCACTTCAGGGCCCTCGAGCGGCATCACGTCGAGCCTCACCATCGAGATGACCCAGTGCGACTCCGAGTACTTCACGTGGTTCCTCGGGAACATGACGGTCCGCTACACGCTGGAATCCTTCCACGACTATCTGGCTCAGCCACCCGCAGCGCCCGACCCCACCTGCCCGACGATCCTGTCGGCGCAAGGTGTCAGCGGGAAGCAAGTCGACGCCAGGTACCACTTCACCGCTTTGTGACGGCCGGCGGCAGCTGACATGGGCTTACTCGACAGGGTCAAGCAAAACCAGACCTCGCCGCCCGGGACTCTAGGTTCTTCGAACGGTCCCGCGGTTGGTACGGTCCCGGGCGCCGCCGCGTCTTATAGCGCGGCGACCGCGATCCCCGTTTCGTCCGCCGCGACTGCGACCGCGCCGCCGGTGCCCGCGGCGGCGCCAGTACAGCGGGGTGGCGCAATCGGCGGGGAGCTCACCCCTGCCTTCACCGCGGCCAAGGTGCAGATCCACGCGCGACTGATCGAGAAGTTCGCGGACCAGATCGACTCGAGCAACAAGCCCGGCGTGCGCGAAAAGATCCTCGAGCTCGCTGAGGAGTATTTCCGCACGACGGCGATGACCATGACCAAGAACGACAAGGAGCGCCTTGTCGATTCGGTCCTCGACGACGTGCTGGGACTCGGTCCCCTCGAAGCGCTCCTGGCCGACCCGGCCATCACCGAGATCATGGCCAACCACCCGAAGCAGATCTACGTCGAAAAAAGCGGTGAGCCGACCCTCTCGGCGGTCACCTTCGAGTCGGAGCGGCAGATGCGCCAGGTCATCGACCGCATCGTCAGCCTGGTGGGCCGTCGCGTCGACGAGTCCACGCCGATCTGTGACGCACGGCTGAAGGACGGGTCGCGTGTCAACGTCGTGATTCCGCCCATAGCGCTGAAAGGCCCATGCCTGACAATCCGAAAGTTCGCCAAGGAAAAGTGGGGGCCGGCCGACGTGGTGAACCGGTTCCGGTCGTCGAGTCCCGAGGTGATGACGTTTCTCCGCTCGTGCGTGCGCGCCCGTCTCAACATCCTGGTGTCCGGCGGCACCGGCTCTGGCAAGACGACGCTCCTCAACATCCTGTCGTCCTTCATCCCGGAGACGGAGCGGCTGATCACCTGTGAGGACGCCGCCGAGCTGCAGCTGCAGCAACCGCACTGGATCCAGCTCGAGTCTCGCCCGCCCAACGTCGAGGGTAAGGGCGCGGTGCCCATCCGCGAGCTGGTCAAGAGCTGCCTCCGCATGCGCCCCGACCGCATCATCGTCGGCGAGTGTCGAGGCGGCGAGGCACTGGACATGCTCCAGGCGATGAACACCGGCCACGATGGCTCAATGTCGACGCTCCACGCCAACAACCCTCACGAGTGTCTCGTTCGACTCGAGACCCTGGTGCTGCAAGCAGGCCAGGACCTGCCGTCGCGAGCCATTCGCGAGACGGTCGCCGCGGCCATCCACATGATCGTGCAGCAATCCCGGCTGCGCGGCGGCGTGCGGCGTATCGTCAGCGTCGCCGAAGTGACGGGTATGAAAGACGGCGACGTTCAGTTCCAGGAAATCTTCACTTTCAGGCAGATCGGCATCAACGCCGAGGGCAAGGCTGTCGGATACCACACCGCCACCGGCGTGATCCCGATGCGAATGGAGCACCTCAAGGCGGAGGGCGAAGAGGTTCCTGAGTCGCTGTTCAAGCCCACACCGCAACCAGCGCCGGATAAGCTGTACTGACCGTTTAGGAGGTCTAGATGTCGATCCCCGTGGTATTCGGGCTCATCGCTTTTGCAGGAGTCTTCCTGCTGTTCCTCGGCATCAGCCAGATGCGCCGCTCCGCGGGTGGCTCGGAGGACTTCCAGGCAAGACTTGCCGCGTATGGCGTCACGACCGCAGGCGCGACCACTCTTCCGCCGTCGGGCGGTTTGCGGGACTCGCTCAACCGCTTGTTCCAGCCGGCGGCCGACCGCGTCGGACGCGGAAATGTGAAGAAGGGCAAGCCCTCGGTCGCCGAACAGCTGCAGCGCGCTGACCTGAAGCTCCGCACCTCCGAGTTCTTCCTGATGCAGATCGGCAGCACCGCCCTGTTTGTTGTCATCTCGTTGATACGCTTCGGGCTGCCGCTGGGCGGCCTGATCCAGATGATCGTGTTCGGCGTCATCGGATACCTGCTGCCCGGCTTCTACGTCAAGTACCGGATCAACAAGCGGCTGAAGGCTTTCAACAACCAGCTTGGTGACACGCTCACACTGCTGTCCAACGCCATCAAAGCCGGCTATTCGTTTGCACAGGCCATCGACACGGTGGCGAAGAACGCGGTGGCGCCGATTTCGGACGAGTTCGGACGCGCTGTCCGCGAGATGAACCTCGGCGGCTCGCCCGATGAGGCTCTGTCGAACATAACCAAGCGCATCGCCAGCGCGGACTTCGACCTCGTGGCGACCGCATACTCCATCCACCGCACCGTCGGTGGAAACCTTGCCGAGATCCTCGACAACATCGCCTATACCATTCGCGAGCGCGTCAGGATCAAGGGTGAGATCGCGACGCTGACCGCGCAAGCACGCGCGTCGGGCACCCTCATCACCTTCCTGCCGCTTGTGCTCGCGGCGTTCATGTACTTCGTGACGCCGAGCTACTTCCGGCCGATGTTCTCGAACTTCGTCGGCTGGGCGCTGCTCGCGGTTGGCGCATTTATGATCTTCATCGGCAACCTGATCATTCGCCGCGTCGTGGCGATCGAGGTATAGGCCATGAGCACAACACTCCTGCTCGCGGTGGTGGTGGGCCTCGGCGTCCTGATGATCTTCATCGGGCTCGCGCGAACGCCCTCGACCAACACCGCGCAGATGGTTCAACAGCGACTTTCCGTATATGGCGGAGAGAAGCCGCTCACCATGGAAGAGGTCGAGCTACAGCGCCCGTTCAGCGAGCGGTTCTTGCGCCCGGCGATCGAGCGCCTCGGCTCGATCATGTCGCGTTCGACCCCACAGAAGGCCCGCCAGGACCTGATGAACAAGCTCGATCTCGCGGGGCGCCCAGGCAACTTGACGCCGGAAGACTTCGCTGCGGTCCGTATCGTCGCGGCGGCGGTGATGGCCGCTGTGGGATTGCTGATCGGGCTGCTCCTCGCGAGCCCGGTCTACCTGGCGATCTCGGTGGCGGGGGGTGCCATCCTCGGCTTTTATCTGCCGGTGCTATGGCTCAAGCAAAAGGTCGATGCGCGGCGCGCGGAGATCCAGAAGGGCCTGCCTGACGCCATGGACCTGCTTGTCATCGCGGTCGACGCCGGCCTTGGCTTCGATGCCGCCCTGGCGCGGGTGACCGACAAGTACAAGAACGCGCTGTCGGAGGAGTTCGCCAAGGTGCTGCGCGAGGTGAGCCTCGGACGTCCGCGCCTGGAGGCGATGGACGAGATGGGGAGGAGCAGCGGCGTCGAAGACCTGCACAACTTCATCCAGGCCATCATCCAGTCGGAGCAGTTCGGCACCGGCATCGGAAAGATCCTGCGCATCCAGGCCGACGAGATGCGGCGCAAGCGGCGCCAGCGAGCCCAGGAGAAGGCGGCCCAGGCGACGTTGAAGATGATGCTCCCGATGGTTGGATGCATCTTCCCGACGCTGTGGATCGTGCTGCTTGGACCTGCCGCTCTGATTCTCATGGCACCGAGAAAGTAAGACGCTCGCCGGGTTACCGACCGGGCTGCTGCCGTCGATCCCGTGGTGGCACCTCGTCGTACGCGCGGTCGTCATCTACGTCGCGCTTCTGATCGCGCTGCGCCTGTTCGGAAAGCGGGAGGTCGGCCAGTTCACGTTGTACGACCTGGTCTTCATCCTGCTCGTCGCCAACGCGCTTCAACCGGCGATCACGGGCCCCGACACGTCGCTTGTCGGCGGCATCATCCTGGTGATCGCGCTGGTCCTGACCAACGCGCTGGTGGATCGCCTGGACCGGATGCCCCGGATGCACAGGCTCTTCAGTGCGGCCCCCGCGGTGATCATCAAGGACGGGGAGTACCTGCCTCAGGTCATGCGTCGCGAGGGAGTGACCATCGCAGAGGCCGAGATGTCGATGCGCGAGCACGGTGTGATCGAGCTGAAAGAGGTGAGACTCGGCGTCCTGGAGCCGGATGGGACGATCTCCATAGTTCTGACGAGCACAGCGATGAGCCGAACCAGGCGGCGGGTGCGGTTCAACCACCGGTCTGGCTAGCGCCCTTAACAGGCAGGGTTGCCTTTCCGTCGACCTGCGTTTAGATTCGCCCGCAGTTGGTGCATCAGGTGCTGGGGGCAATCAGTAGGTCCCATCCTTAACGCCGCTTTGCGCGCAGGGAGCTCCGAGGGTGGGAAGGGCCCCGCCAGGGGTCTGACTATTCGGCGGTCAGGAAATCGATTGCCGCCCGCTTGAACTCCCGCGCCGGAACCGCGCTCAGGTGATCGCGGCCGGGGATCGTGACCAGGCGTGAAGAGGGGATCAGCTCGACCAGCTCGGGCGCGCCATGAGCGAGCTCGTCGCGATCGCCGACGACGACAAGAATCGGCGTGCGGATGGCGGACAGCCGCGCCGGGTCGGGCACGGGCTCGAGGCCGGTGATGCACGCGGCCAGCGCCTTGAGGTCGTTCGTCGGCAGCGCTGACGCAAACTTGTAAAACGTCTGCGCGACCGGGTCGCCCCCTGGCTCGCCTCGCAGAAACGACTCCGCGATCGCGGGCGCGCTCGCGATGGCGCCGGCCGAGCCCAGCCCGCCCAGCACCGCCCGGCCCACTCGCTCAGGGGAATCGAGCACGACCTGAAGCCCGATGCGCGCTCCCATCGAATAGCCCACATAGCTCGCCGAAGCGACATCCACCTGGTCGAGCAGGCGAGCGACGTCGCCGGCCATGATGTCGATCGAGTAAGCGGCCGGATCGTGAGGCTTGTCGCTGTGGCCATGGCCTCGGCAGTCGAGGCCGAACACTCGAAACCCGGCGGTGGTGAGGGACTCCTGCCAGCGGGTGCCGACCCAGTTCAACCGGTAGTCCGACGCGAAACCGTGGACCAGCACCAGCGGTGAACCACGCTCAGGCCCGTGGACTTCGTAGTGCAGGCGGACGCCGTCGCTGTCGAAATCCATGCGGCGCCGTTTAGGCTAGACCATCGTCATGCCAGGACGGCGCGCGGTGCACGAACGGAGCGGCGAGGTGCTCGCGGAAGATCTCGAGATGGCCACCAACGTGGTGAGTCTGTTCATGGGTCTGATGTTTCGCCGCACGCTCGATCCCGGCCGCGGCTTGTGGCTCGTGCCGTGCAACGGGATTCACATGATGTTCATGAGATTTCCCATCGACGCCGTCTTCCTGGACCGCAAAGAGCGCGTCAAGCAGGTCTACCGCAGGCTGCCTCCATGGTGGGGCGTCGTCTGGCTCGTCTGGGGAGCCCACAGCGTGCTCGAGCTGCCGCCGGGCTCGACGGACGCCATAGACCTTCAGCGAGGGGACCAGTTGATCATCGCGTAAACGTATGAGAGGAAACGGCGTTTCCTCTGCGCGCCAGGCGCGTGCAGGTTAGGACTTACTGATTGCATCGCGCGTGCGGCTTCGCAGCAGGCGCTGCTCACTTTCCTGTGGTGGGGATTTCAGAAAGACACTCCTAGCCGCGATTTGGAGTCGGGGGGCACAATGTCGCGGCCGGGCGAAGCCCGTCCGTCGTTGCGACGTCGTTAGTTGTTAAGGACGGCTTGACATTGCCCGTAGCCTCATGGCGTGCACAGTCGCCTGCTCGACCTGCTGCTTCCACCTCGCTGTGGCGCGTGTCGCGCGCCTGGCTCGTGGCTGTGCGCACGCTGCCGATCACGCATCAGGCGGCTCGAGGAGCCGCTCTGCCGGCACTGCGGAGCCGAGGTTGAATCGGCACGCAAGGAGTGCGGCTGCCGGTCTCGCTTGCGCGCGCTGACCAGGCTGCGGTCCGCAGCTGCGTACGAAGGACCGATAGAACAGGCGGTCCAGCGCTTCAAGTACCAGGGCTGGCGGCGGCTGGCCGGGCCGCTCGCACTGCTCATCGCGGAACGCCTCGTCATCGAGGGCGTCGCCGCGCCGTGGGCCGTCGCTGTCCCATTGCACGGCTCGCGATTCAAGCAGCGCGGGTTCAACCAGGCGGAGCTGCTCGCGGACGAGGTGCGCAGGCGCCTGGCGCTCGGCAGGCCGCCTGGCGAGCTCGTACGAACCCGAGCCACGCCGCCCCAGGTCGGTCACGACCGGCGCTGGCGGCTCGACAACGTGCGCGGCGCCTTCGAGTGGCGCGGGGCTCCACTGGCCGCACAGTCGATCCTGCTCATCGACGACGTCGCCACCACCGGCGCCACCCTCGAGGCATGCGCCGCGGCCCTGAGAGCAGGCGGATCCGGGCCCGTGATCGGGGTCTCCGTGGCGAGGGTAGCCGTCTAACGTGCTGAATTTGAGTTCGAGCTTGAGTGGGGTCCAGTTCAGGCGCTCTACCGTATAGTGGGCGGTCGGTCCAAGAAATCGCCTGGAGGCTAGCGAATGGCAGTTCGGATCCCAGGGATCAACATCGATGAGTATTACCAACAACTGGGGCCCATCGAGCCGCTGATCCGCGACGACCGCGTCACCGAGGTCATGGTCAACGGCAGCGATCACGTCTACGTCGAAATGGGCGGCAAGGTCGTGCTGACGAACATCAAGTTCGTCGACGAGGATCAGCTGCTCAACGTGATCCAGTTCATCGTGCGCACGGTCGGTCGCCGCATCGACGAACGCCAGCCTCTGTGTGACGCGCGATTGGCCGATGGTTCCCGTGTGAACGCGGTCATCCGCCCGCTCGCTTTGAACGGACCCCTCCTGACCGTCCGAAAGTTCTCACGCGACCCGTTCCAGGTCGAGGACCTGATCCGGTTCGGCAGCTGCAACGAGGCCGGCTTTGGCTTCTTGAAGGCGGCAGTGCTCGCCAAGGCGAACATCATCATCTCGGGAGGAACCGGCACCGGAAAGACCACGTTCCTGAACGTGCTCTCAGGTTTCATCCCGGTGGAAGACCGCATCGTCACCATCGAGGACGCTGCGGAGCTGCAGCTGCACCAGGAGCACGTGTGCCGCCTGGAGACGCGTCCAAAGGACATCAACGGCGAGGGCGAGATCACCATCCAGCGCCTCGTGATCAACTCCCTTCGCATGCGCCCCGAAAGAATCGTCGTCGGTGAGTGCCGCGGCGGCGAGGCGCTGGACATGCTCCAGGCCATGAACACCGGTCACGACGGCTCGATGACCACGCTGCACGCAAACAGCTCGCGCGACGCCCTAGCCCGCCTCGAGACGCTGGTCTTGATGGCCGGCGTTGACCTGCCGGTACGCGCCATCCGCCAGCAGGCTGCCAGCGCCATTAACCTGATCGTCCAGCTCAACCGGCTGCGCGACGGCTCGCGCAAGGTGACCGCGATCACCGAGATCGTCGGTATGGAGATGGACATCATCACCATGCAGGACATCTTCATCCTCGAGCAGAAGGGCGCCACCGCGGATGGGAAGGTGATCGCCGAATTCAAGCCGACTGGGCTCCGGCCGAAGATCCTGGATCGCATCTTCTCCCAGGGCATTCCCCTCCCCAAGGAGATTACCGCGCTGTTTCCGGCGCCCGCCGGGTACAAACCCTCAACCAAGTAGGCTCGCATTCGGCCCGAGTCGGGTAAGCCTTATCTGGCGTGGCCGGTAGGCCTGGCTCCGCCAGGCCGCCTAACCCGCGCGCATGATTCCCTCCAAACGTGGCGAGGAGTCATCAAATTATTGAAGCTTTCCTTGCACGAAAGGATGAGCAGCGCCGCGAAGCGGCGCGATGAGAAGGAACGTCGCGTTCCTTCTCATACTTAGTCATATACTCGGGTTGTGAAGGTCGTCCTGCACGACCGTACGGGCGGTCTGGGGCAGGAGGTACGTGAAACCGCGGAACGAAAGCTGACCCGGCTGGTTCGCCATTTTGGAAAGGTGGCGGACGCCGAGGTTGACTTCTCCGAAGAGCGCAAGCGCAGTGGGCTCGCCACCTTCGTTTGCCGCATCAACGTCCACCTCGATGGGCACCGCACACCGATTCTCACGGCTCACGAAAGCGGGGCGGACGCACAGTCCGCGCTTGATCTCGCCCTGGACAAGATCGATCGTCAGGTCGTCAAGCACAAGGAGAAGGTCACGCATCGGAAACGCGCAGTCTCGGCGGTGCGGGTGCCTGCCGACAGCGGCGAAGAGGCGCGCTCCTCGGAGCCGGAACGGATCCGGATGAAGCTGCGCCCAATGACCATGAGCGACGCCATCGCGGAGCTGGAATCCGACGGCCAGACGTTCCACGTCTACGTGGACGAAGACTCAGGCGCGATCCAGATCGTTGTTCGGCGCGCGGACGGCTCGCTGGCGCTGATCGAGCCAGTGGTGACCTAGGTACCCCACGAAATCCGAGGCTGCGCCGCGATTTCGCGGGGACCCCTGGGCCCCGGGTTAGAAGCAGGCCCGGCCGGGTAACCTAAATCTGTGCTGAACCTGACCAGGCTCCTTGACCCGAACGAACGCGAGGTCAGGCGTCATCTCGTCGTCGCGAAGGCCATCACGGCCCTCGAGCCTGAGCTGAAGGCCCTGGACGACGCCGCTCTGCGGGCGCGATCCGACGAACTGCGTGAACGGGCGAAAGAGGGCCACGACCTCGACGAGCTGCTGATCGACGCCTTCGCCCTCTGCCGCGAGGCCAGCCGCCGCACGATCGGGCTTCGCCCCTTCGACGTCCAACTTGTGGGCGGCATTGTGCTGCATCAGGGAAAAATCGCCGAGATGAAGACCGGCGAGGGCAAGACGCTCGTCGCCAGCCTGGCGCTGTTCCTGAACGCACTCGCCGGCAAGGGCGTCCACCTGGTCACCGTCAACGACTACCTGGCCCGGCGTGACGCCGGCTGGATGTCTCCGATCTACCACCTGCTCGGCCTGAGCGTAGGCATCAACGTCGGCACCGCCGGGACCTTCCTGTACGACCCCGAGTTCGTGGACGAGACCCACCCGGATTCGCGCCTGCAGCACCTGCGGCCGGTGACCAAGCGCGAGGCGTACCTCGCTGACATCACATACGCGACGAACTCCGAGCTCGCCTTCGACTACTTGCGCGACAACATGGCGCGCGACCTGGCGCAGTGCAGCCAGCGCGAGCTCAACTACGCGATCGTCGACGAGGTGGACTCGATCCTCATCGACGAGGCGCGGACGCCTCACATCATCTCCGGGCAGTCGGACGAATCCACCGAGAAGTACTACGAGTACGCGCGCTGGGCAGGTCGCCTGACCATGGACGCGGACTACGAGGTCGACCTGAAGCACAAGTCGGCGTCGCTGACGGAGGCAGGCATCGCGAAGATGGAGCGCTGGACCGGCATCAAGAACATCTACGACCTCGAGAACGTGATCGAGGCCCACCAGATCAACCAGGCGCTGAAGGCCAAGACGCTCTTTCACCGCGACCAGGAATACCTGGTCAAGGACGGCGAGGTGATCATCGTCGATGAGTTCACCGGACGCACCATGCCAGGCCGCCGCTGGTCCGACGGCCTGCACCAGGCCGTCGAGGCGAAAGAAGGCGTGAAGGTGCAGCAGGAGCAGAAGACGATCGCGACGATCACGGTCCAGAACTACTTCCGCCAGTACGAGAAGCTGGCCGGCATGACTGGCACCGCTCTGACGGAGGCGGAGGAGTTCCACAAGATCTACGGCCTCGACGTGGTGCTTATCCCGACCAATATGGCGATGGTTCGCGCCGACAGCCCCGATGTGATCTACAAGACCGAAGAGTCCAAGTTCGAGGCCGTGATCGACGAGATCGTCGAGATGAACGAGGCCAGGCGGCCGGTGCTGGTGGGCACCGTTTCGGTCGAGAAGTCCGAGCGGTTGGCGCGCATGCTCGAAAAGCGTGGCGTCAAGCACAACGTGCTCAACGCAAAGCAGCACGAACGCGAGGCAGGCATCGTCGCGGAGGCGGGCCAACCAGGCGCCGTCACCATCGCGACGAACATGGCGGGACGCGGCACCGACATCGTACTGGGTGACGGCGTGCAGGCCGTGGGGGGGCTGCACATCATCGGTACCGAGCGGCACGAAAGCCGGCGCATCGACAACCAGCTCCGCGGCCGAGCGGGTAGGCAGGGCGACCCCGGGTCCAGCCGCTTCTTCATCTCGCTCGAGGACGACCTGATGAAGATCTTCGGACCAGCCGCCGATCGCATCGGAAGGCTGATGGACAGCCTCGAGGTCGAACCCATCGAGCACCCATGGGTGGCGCGTTCGATCGCCGGCGCCCAGAAGAAGGTCGAGGGCATGCACTTCGACGCCCGCAAGCACGTCGTCGAGTACGACGACGTCATGAACAAGCAGCGCCAGATCGTCTACGAGGAGCGGCGCAAGGTGCTCGAGGGCGCCGACGCGCGGGGCAACATCCTGGGTTACGCGAAGGAGATCATCGCCAAGGGCGTCGAGCAGCACTGCCAGAGCCGTCATGCCGAGATGTGGGACCTGGACGGGCTGGTCAAGTACCTGTCCGCGTACCTGCCCATCGCGCCCGGGTCGATGATCCCGGACGAGGCGTTGAACAGCGGGCCCGAGGGCCTGGTCGACCATCTCTACGCGGCAGCTTCAGACGCTTACGACAGGAAGGTCGAAGAGATCGGCGCCGACCTGATGCCGCTGGTCGAGCGCGACGTGATGCTGCGCACCGTCGACTGGCAGTGGATGGAATACCTCACTCAGATGGAGCACTTCCGCGAGGGCATCGGCCTTCGCGCGTATGGGCAACGCGACCCGCTCGTGGAGTACAAGAACGAGGCCTTCGAGATGTTCAGCGAGCTTACCGACCGCATCCAGGCCTCGATCGTGGCGGGCATCTTCAGGGTGCAGGTCCAGCGCAACGCGCCGGTCGCTCCGCCGCCACCGCTGGTGCGGCAGGTCGTCGAGAGCGGTCCGGCGGAGGTCGACGGCGCAGACGGCGCTGCTCGAAACGGAGGGACGAGGAAGCGCGCCGCGTCCATGCCGGGTGCCGCGCCGGTTCCCGTGGGAGCCGCGAGCGGCTCAGCACAATCTAAGATCGGTCGGAACGATCCGTGCTGGTGCGGGTCAGGCAAAAAGTACAAGAGGTGCCACGGCAGATAATCAATGGACGCTGAACTGAACCCCAAAGAGCTCTTGAGTCGGATCTTGCAGTTGAAGGAGCACCTTTGACCTTCCTGCCAAAGCCAAGCGCGCCGCCGAGCTCGACGCACAGCTGACGCAGCCCGGGGTCTGGGATGACCCCACGCGCGCCGGGCAGATGGCGCGCGATGGCGCCGACCTTCACCAGCTGATCGATGCGTGGGACCGACTCGAGAAGCGCGCGCGGGATCTGATCGAGCTCGACCAGCTGGCGACGGGCGACACAGAGCTGGAAGCCCAGGTCGATGAAGAGCGCGCTGCGTTGGAAAAAGAGGTCCGCTCGCGGGAGCTGGACCTGCTGTTCACCGATCCGTACGCGACGCACAACGCGGTCGTGACGATCTCTGTCGGGCAGGGCGGAGTGGAGGCCCAGGACTGGGTCGAGATGCTGATGCGCATGTACCTGAAATGGGCCGAGCGAAAGCACTTCGAGGCCGAGATCATCGACACGTCGCCGGGTGAAGAGGCGGGACTGAAGAGCGTGACGTTCATCGTTGGCGGGCCGCGCGCATACGGCCTGCTGCGCTCAGAGCACGGAGTGCACCGGCTGGTGCGCATCTCGCCGTTTGACCAGAATCACCGGCGTCATACATCGTTTGCGCTGGTCGAGGTGATGCCTGAGCTCGAGCGCTCGGACGAGGACGCGGTGGCGATCAATCCTCAGGACCTTCGCATCGACACCTACCGATCGACCGGCGCCGGCGGCCAGCACGTCAACAAGACGGACTCGGCGATTCGCATCACGCATCTTCCGACCGGCATCGTCGTCACGTGCCAGAACGAGCGCTCGCAGATGAAGAACCGCGAGATGGCGATGAAGGTCTTGAAGGCGCGGCTGTTCCAGCGTCAACAGCAGGAGGCCGCCGCACAGATGGACCAGATCCGCGGCCAGGTCCTGCCCGCCGAGTTCGGCTCGCAGATCAGGAACTACGTGCTTCAGCCGTACACGCTGGTCAAAGACGTACGAACCGGCCTTGAGGTCGGCAACACGCAGGCCGTGCTCGACGGCGAGATCGATCCGTTCATCGAAAGCTGGCTTCGCTGGCGGCTCGGCAAGAACGGCTCAAACGGCCAGGCCGCAAGCAACTAAATCTCCGCTCGTTGAGACACATGGTTGGCTCTCTGGCAAGGGGTTGGAGCATCCGGGGGCATGCGGTATACTGCCCGCGATCTAGCCACGCGCGCCCGCCGGCGCGAAACGTCACAGCAAGAGACGCACCTTATGGTTTTAACACCAGATTTCGATACACGGCCGGTGATCAGCTTCCAGCACGTCTGGAAGACCTATTCGACAGGTACTGAAGCCCTCCGCGACATCAACCTCGTCGTGCCCGAAGGCGACTTCGTATTCCTGGTCGGACCCTCGGGCGCCGGAAAGTCCACTCTCGTCCGGCTGCTGATTCGCGAGGAGAAACCCACCAAGGGCAAGATCTTCGTCGAGGGCGTCGAGCTCGGCCGCATGAAGCGCCGGAAGCTGCCCTATTACCGGCGGAAGATCGGACTCGTATTCCAGGACTTCAAGCTGCTCCCAAACCTGACTGTGTACGAGAACGTGGCGTTTGCGCTCCGTGTGCTGGGTGAGCCCGATCACATGGTCCAGTCCCGTGTCCCCGAAGCGCTCGAGACGGTCGGGCTGGCTGGGAAGGATCAGACGTATCCAGCGAACCTGTCAGGTGGTGAGCAGCAGCGCGTTGCCATCGCACGCGCACTCGTTCATGCGCCGAGGTTCATCATCGCCGACGAACCCACGGGCAACCTGGATCCAGCGACGGCCTGGGAGATCATGCAGCTCTTTCTGCGCATCAACGCGCGAGGAGCGACAGTCGTGATGGCGACCCACAACCGCGAGATCGTCGACCTGCTGCGCCGCCGCGTCGTCGCCATCGACGCCGGGCAGATCGCAAGGGACGATCGTTCAGGCAGATACCACGATGATCTATCGAAATCTCAGATTCGCGCTCAATAGCGCCTGGCAGAGCTTCTGGCGGAACTTTGCGGTCAGCATGGCCGCGGTTCTGTCGATCACGCTCATCCTCATCCTGGCCGGCGTCAACCTGCTCGTCGGACACGCCCTCTCACAGGTGCTCGACGGTTTCAGGGCGAAGGTCAGCGAGATCTCGATCAATGTGGCGGACGACACGCCGCTGCAGAGCGTCTCCGACTTCCAATTGCAGCTTTCCGCGGACCCCCGCGTCACGAGCGTGCGGTTCATCACCAAGGACGAGGCGCTCGCCCAGTTCAAGTCGGACCCGAACAACGTGGTCCTCGCTCAGCAGATCAGCGGCAACCCACTGGACGCCAAGCTCGAGGTTCGAGTCGCGAAGCTCGATGACGTCGCGGCCATGGACACGCTGGCGCGGCGCTGGCCGGGTGTCGATCCTACCGATCCGACCAACTACCAGGGTGACTTCGTCAACCGCATGCTCGAGCTTTCCTCATGGCTCAGCCTCGCCGGGATCGGGTTGCTCGCGATCCTCGTGGTGGTCTCGATCGTGATCGTGATGAACACCATCCGGACTGCCGTGTATCACCGCCGCAAGGAGATCGAGGTGATGAAGCTCGTCGGCGCGACCGAGTCGTTCGTTCGCGGCCCGTTCGTGATCGAAGGCGTCATGACCGGCCTGATCGCCGCCTCGCTCGCCCTCGCACTGCTCGTGATCGCCTACGAGCCCGCCGTGGATCGCTTCCGCGCGGATATCGCGTTCATACCGCTGTCTTACGACCCAGGCTTTGTCGCAAGCCTGGCCCGAGACCTGCTCCTTGGCGGAGCGATGCTCGGAGCTCTGGGCAGCTACATCGGCGTTCGCCGCTACGTGCGGATCTGACTTGAAGACTCGCATCTTCGCGGCCGCAGCCATCGCGACGCTGTCGTGGCTGCCGCAGTCGGTGCAGCCCGTGTCGGCACTGTACTGCTACCCCGGCGATCCTCCCGCCGTCTACCAGGCGTGCCTGTCCTACAACAACGGTATCGGACAGCAGGTCGCCAACCAGACCGAGCTGCAGCGGATCCAGAACCAGATCAACGACGCCGAAGCCCAGATGAACGCCCTCGACACGCTGATCAACAACCTGAAGGGCCAGATCGCGGCGCAGGAGGCTCTCATCGCCCAGACCCAGAAATCGATCGATGACCTGAACCGGCAGATCCGGTTTGGACAGGCAGACCTGGATCGAGTCGTGGCGCACATGAGCGTGCGGGACGAGTTGCTCAATCAGCGCCTTCGCTACGTCGACGCGCACGGAGGCCTCAATTACGTCCAGCTCGTGCTGACCGCCACCAGCTTCAACCAGATGATGGACCGGATGATCGCTGCCCAGCAGGTGGCTGCGTCGGACCGGCTGCTGCTGAACGACCTGGCGCAGGAGCACTCCAACGTTGCGCTGGCGAACACCGCCCTTGGCGTGAAGCGCGACGAAGTGACCGCGCTGCTGCAGCAGCAGAAAGCCACCGAAGCGGACCTTCAGAAGAACTTGACCGCGCAAACAGCCGCGGTTGCACTGGAGCGGCAACTCGAGGTGAAACTCGCGGGCCAGTACGCGGCGGTGCAGGCCCAGCGCGCAGCGATCGATGCCCAGGTCGCGCAGCTTCAGCAGAAGTACGAAGCCGCCGCACGTGCGGCGGGCGGAGGGACGGGCCAGTTCGAGTGGCCGATGCCGGATTGTGGGCATGGCTGCATCAGCCAGGGTTTTGGTTGCAACAGCTATTGGTTCGAGCAGTACGAACCGAGCTGTCCTTATCCGAATCGCATCCATACGGGGATCGACATCGCGGGGTCGTACGGGACGCCGGTCATCTCGGCGGATACCGGGGTGGTGTACTTCTACCCGGGGGCTTACGGATACGGGAACTACATCATCATGGTCCACGGCAACGGGTACTCCACCCTGTACGGCCACCTCTCCCGGTTCAACACCAACATGTCGAGCGGCCAGATCGTGGCACGCGGCGACGTGATCGGCTACGAGGGGTCGACGGGCAACTCGACCGGGCCGCACTTGCACTTCGAGATTCGGATCAACAACGCCTGGAAGGACCCCTGCATCTGGCTCGGCTGCTGACGCTCTCGAATTCGCTAGTCTGCTGATATGAACCGCCGCGCCGCCCTTCGGGGTGGCGCCATCGTCGCCATCCTCATCGTCGGGTTCGTCGCGGGCGTCTACACGGACCAGGCGTTCCCCGACTACCTGCCGTACTTCGGTCACCGCTCGGTGAGCGGCGTCGACCTGACGGAGCTGCAGCAGGCGGTTCGGCTCGTGCAGGCGGACTACGTCGACGGCAACCTCGACACCAGCAAGCTGTCGCACGCAACCGTCCAGGGATTGATCACGGGCCTCGGGGACCCGTTCTCGGCCTACTTCGACCCGGACCAGTACAAGCGGCTGCAGGAGAGCTACAACGGGCGCTACTCGGGCATCGGGATCTACCTGAACTTCACCACGGGCTACCCGGTCATCACGGGCACAGTGCCAGGCTCGCCGGCCGCGGCCGCGGGACTCCAGGCGGGCGATGAGATCGTGAAGGTGGCGGACAAGGATATGAAGGGGATCACGTCCGACCAGGCGACGGCGCTGATCCAGGGACCTGACGGGACGAAGGTGACGCTGACCATCTCCCGCGCGGGCGAGACGTCGGTCGTCAACATCACCCGGGCGGAGATCCAGGTGCCTTCCGTTCGCTCGGCAACAGTCGGAAACCGCATCCTGTACGTCCGGATCTACCAGTTCGGTTCCACCACGGCTTCCGAGTTCGCGTCAGCCCTGTCGACCGGGCTGCCGGGCGCGGCCGGTATCGTGCTGGACCTCAGGGGGGATCCAGGCGGATTCATAACTGCCGCGGACGCGGTGATCAGCGAGTTTGTCGCGAGCGGAGAAACGTTCGAGCTCCGCGATCGCAGTCGCAAGGTCGAGCGGCACGACGTCACCGGCAAGCCGGCCGCTCCGAACCTCCCACTGGTGGTGCTCGTCGACGCGAACAGCGCTTCGGCCTCCGAGATCGTCGCGGGTTCGCTCCAGGTCCACCACCGCGCGGAGCTCGTCGGCACGGTGACCTACGGCAAGGGCTCGGTCCAGCAGGACTTCGTGCTCGCGGACGGCGCGGACATCCACCTCACGGTGAAGCGGTGGTATCTGCCCAACGGGCAGACGATCGATCACAAGGGCCTGCAGCCGGACGTGACGGTGACGCTTGCCAAGCCCGCCGACGCGTTCGACGTTGCCTCGCCGTCGCAGGGCTACGCAAACGACACGCAACTGAACGCTGCCCTCACCCTGCTGCCTGGGTAGACTGTCGAATCGCGTCGGGCGGTTAGCTCAGCTGGCTAGAGCGCCTCGCTTACACCGAGGAGGCCGTTGGTTCAAGTCCATCACCGCCCACTCCCACAACCCACCATTTCGTTTCCCTACGCAGTGGTGCCGTAACGGAAGTAGACCACGCCATTGCCGAAGCAGCGTTCGTCCAGCAGCTCGAGCTTGAGGCGGACACTGTGGGGAAGCGCCTGGTTGCCGCCTCCGACCACGAAGGGCGCGACGAACAAACGGAGCTCGTCGAGCAAACCGGCCTTGATCGCCTGTGCAGCGAGGTGTGGACCGCCCACGCTGAGGTCATGCCCCGCGCTCGCCTTCAACTGCCGGATTGCTTCAGGGTCGAAGTCTCGCTGGATGCTCGTCCTGGCGCTGGACACCGCCTCCAGCGTCCGGGAGTACACGATCTTGCCGGCCGACTGCCAGATCCCCGCGAAGTCCAGCACAAAAGGCGGCTGGTCCGCGACCGTGTGTGCCGTCTCCCAGTAGACCATCGTTTCGTGCATCCGGCGCCCATAGAGGTATGTGCCGACCGGCCGCTCGAGGTCGTTGACGAAGCTGTGAACATCCTGGTCTGGGGCAGCCCAGTCGAAGGTGCCCGTCTCGTCGGCCACGTAGCCGTCGAGCGACATGATCACCGAATAGATCAGCCGCGCCATAGTGAGCCGAACGCGGGCATGACCCGGGCCGATAAAATCATCCGCCGTGCCGAGATAGCTCAGCTTGGTAGAGCACTTGACTGAAAATCAAGGTGTCCCCGGTTCAAGTCCGGGTCTCGGCACCACTATTGACTGCGGCCCCTAGCGGATGTAGTCCGCGGCCAGTGAGGCTGCGAACAGGGCCACGCCGGCCCATCCCGCCACGAAGAATCGCCACGCGACTGCGTCTCGGCGCGCATGCGGCCAGCTGTCGATCACGGTCGCCAGGGCCAGGTAAAGGTAGCTGATCTCCGCGGACATCACGAAGAAATGAAACTGGCCGACGTCGCTCCAGTGAAACGCGATCGGCATCGACCAGTTGACCAGGTCGAGCCTGGCCTGCGTGAGGAACGCCGCGGTTGCGGTCGCGCACCCGAGCAGGACGTAAACCGGCAGCCGCCGCCAGGGGATGCCGGGTGCCAGCTGTCGAAGGGTGACGAACGCGGCGACGTTGACGGCTGGGATCAGCAGGCCGTCGCCGATGACACCAGAGAAATAGGAGAAAACTGTGGGCTGGTGGCCTCGATAGCTGACATAGAAAGCCCACTGGTACCCGAAGAGGAACAGCCAGCTGACCGCCGCGGGCAGCACAGGCACCCAGAAACGCTCGCGAGCCAGCCGGATGACGGCGGCCACAGCGCGCCGATGTTAGCCGATCGGCCGCGATGCCGCGTTTTGAAGCGCTCCATACTTACGCGCCGTGAGCAAGCCTCGACGGTTTCGGTTTGGCGTCCAGGAGCATCGAGCCGGTAGCGCAAAGGAGTGGCGAGAGAAGGCGCGAGCCGCCGAGTCACTGGGGTATTCGACGCTCTACGTGCCCGATCATTTCGGTGACCAGCTGGGGCCGGTCGCGGCGCTCATGTCGGCGGCGGACGCAACCACGAAGCTGCGTGTCGGGTCGCTGGTGTTCGACAACGACTACCGGCACCCGGTGGTGCTTGCCAAAGAGGCTTCGACGCTGGACCTGCTGTCCGAGGGCCGCTTCGACTTCGGGCTTGGAGCCGGCTGGATGGCTTCCGACTACGAGGAAGCTGGGATTCCCTTTGACTCGCCTGGCACCCGGATCGGACGCATGGCGGAGGCCCTGCAGATCATCAAGGCGTTCTTCGCCGGTGGCATTGTCTCGTTCGAAGGCAAGCACTACAAGGTCGATGGCCTCGACGCGGCTCCCTCACCGGTGCAAAAGCCGCACCCCCCGATCGTGCTCGGTGGCGGTGGCCGGCGGATGCTGCAGCTCGCGGCCCGAGAGGCGGACATCGTCAGCGTCAACTACAACTTGAGTGAGGGCCGCATCAATCGCCGCCTGGTTCGCACCGGGCTGGCTGATGCGACCGACGAAAAGCTGGGCTGGATCAGGGAGGCGGCCGGCGACAGGCTGGATCAGATCGAGCTCAGCGTCACGATCTTCGTCGCCAACGTGACCGAAGACCGTGACTCGCTTGCGGCGGGCATGGCCTCTGGCTTGCAATCGGAGCCAGGCGATGTGCTCGACATGCCGCACTTCCTCCTTGGGACGGTCGACCAGATCGTCGAGGAGCTCCAGGCGCGCCGCGAGCGCTACGGCATCTCGTTCATCATCGTGCCGGGGGAGACAGCCGAGTCGCTCGCCCCTGTCGTGGAACGGCTGACGGGCACCTGAGCGCCTCCTGTAGATTTGGTGGCCATGGCCACCACCGAGCAGGCCGAGCTCCGGGGTCCGAATGAGGGTCGATCGACCGAAGTCCTGACGCCGGAGGCTCTCGCCTTTGTCGCACGGCTCCAGCGTGAGTTCGGTGATCGTCGCCTCGAGCTGCTGCGGGCTCGTGACGAGCGGCAGGCAAGGCTCGACGCGGGCGAGTCGCCGCAGTTCCTGGCCGGCACGAAGGCGGTTCGCGAGTCCGAGTGGAAGGTCGCCAAGGCCCCGAAAGACCTGCAGGACCGGCGCGTCGAGATCACCGGTCCCACCGACCGCAAGATGCTGATCAACGCGCTCAACTCGGGAGCGCGCGTTTTCATGGCGGACTTCGAGGACGCCAACTCTCCGACCTGGGCGAACCTGGTCGAAGGGCAGGTCAACCTGATCGACGCCATCGAGAGGCGGATCGACTTCACGAGCCCGGAGGGAAAGGAGTACCGCCTCAACCAGGACATCGCGACCCTGCTGGTCCGCCCCCGCGGCTGGCAGCTCGACGAGAGGCATGTGGTGGTGGACGGAACGCCTGTCAGTGGCAGCCTGTTCGATTTCGGCCTGTATTTCTTCCACAACGCCGAGCGGCTGCGCAAGAAGGGGAGTGGTCCCTATTTCTACCTGCCGAAGCTCGAGGGCCACCTCGAAGCGCGGCTGTGGAACGACGTCTTCAACTTCGCCCAGGACGACCTCGGAGTTCCGCGCGGCACGATCCGCGCGACGGTGCTGATCGAGACCATCCTCGCCGCGTTCGAGATGGAGGAGATCCTGTACGAGCTCCGCGATCACTCGAGCGGTCTCAACGCCGGGCGGTGGGACTACATCTTCAGCATCATCAAGAAGTTCCGCAACCGGCCCGAGTTCGTTCTACCCGATCGCGCGCAGGTGACGATGACGGTGCCGTTCATGCGGGCGTATACGGAGCTGCTCGTGAAGACATGTCACCGGCGCGGGGCGCATGCGATGGGGGGCATGGCCGCGTTCATACCGTCGCGGCGTGACGCCGAGGTTAACCGCATCGCCCTGGGCAAGGTGAAAGAGGACAAGGATCGCGAGGTCTCGGACGGGTTCGATGGGACGTGGGTCGCGCACCCGGACCTTGTGCCGACGGCGACCGAGGCGTTCGATCGCGTGCTGGGCGACCGTCCTAACCAGCTCGACCGGCAGCGTCCTGATGTCGAGGTCACTGCGGCGCAGCTCATTGACGTTCGCGTGCCGGGTGGGAGCGTCACGGAGAACGGCGTGCGCATGAATGTCAGCGTGGGGATTCAGTACATCGAATCGTGGTTGCGCGGTGTGGGCGCCGCGGCGATCAACAACCTGATGGAGGACGTTGCGACCGCAGAGATATCGCGGTCGCAGGTCTGGCAGTGGATCAGGCATTCGGCGCGGTTGAGCGAGGGCGCGACGGTCAGCGAGGACCTGGTGCGCGAGATCGCCGGCGACGAGATGACCAAGCTGCGCGAACGGCTCGGCGACGACGGATGGGCGAAGGCCCGATTCGGGGACGCCCGCGCGGTCTTCGAGGAAGTCGCGCTCGCAAGCTCGTTCCCGCAGTTCCTGACCCTGGTGGCGCAGCGACACATCGACTGAGGTCGACGGGTTTCTTAACAGGCAGGGTAGCGGCCGGCCTTTTCGAGCTCTAGGTTCGTTGCAGGAGTGCCGGCGGGGGAGGGACCGGCTCGGAGGAGGGAGGGCCCGCCAGAGGAGTGGCTTGGGGCCGCTAAGCCTCCGGCCTCGGCGTCGCGGGTGGCTTGCCGGGCAGACGTCGCCACTGGCGCGGCCCGACGCCGTTGTTCGGGTTGCCGGGCACGAAGGCCACCGCAGAGGGCTTGACCATGCAGTTGTCCTTGCGCACGACGCTGCGTTCGCCGCCTTCCTGGTGCTCTATGACGACCGTCCGCTCGAGCACCGCCCGCACGCGCACCTGCTGGCCGTCGACCATCGCGGTGAAGCCCCCGCTGACCTCGTGGTTTAGTGGTGGGACGATGCTGGCCAGCGAAACTAGTTCGACGATCTTGTTCATTTGGTGGCTTCCTCAGGCTGGGCGGCGGTGATGAGCCGCGGAAAACATGAAACCGCCGAACCCCAGTTCGGCTGGACCGAGTTTACCAGAAGCCCCGCGGACCGCCCCCTGCGCTTAACGAAGGGAACAGACCCGCCCGCCGTTAGGCCGCGGAGCTGTGCTCCTGCATGCGCAGCTGGCGTGCCGCTTCCCGTCCCCTTCGCGCCGCTTCCTTGCTGGCAAGGTGCCGCACGCGCAAGTGGCTGGGATCGACCATCAGGCGTCGGCGGTTGACCAGCACCTTGGGCTCGCCCGGAGCCGGTTCGACGACAGCCGTCCGCTCGAGAACCGCGGTCACCCAGACACGCCGCCCGTCAACCTCCGCCTCGAAGTCGGGAAGGATCTCGTCGTCTTCGTCCATCGAGACGCTGTCCAGGCGAACCAGCTCAGCGCGGCTGCTCGACGGGCTCTCGAGGGTTTTTCGATTTGAAGCCATGTTCATATCCGAGATACCCGATCGCGAGCAAGATCAAACCCACGACCAGCCAGGGAATCAGCTGAGCCGGGAACAGTGCAAACAGAACTCGAACTCGAGGTCCAAGCCTGCGGCCCACCTCGATGAAGATCAGCGCCCAGATCGACGCGGAGATGAGAACGCATGGTATGAAAACCCTGTAAGGCACCTCGAGTATTCCAGACAGGGACGAAAGGACTATCCGCATCCCAGGGATGTGGCGCCCGACGATGATCGCCCAGGGGCCCCATCGTTTGAATATCCGCTCCGCCCGGGCGAGCCTGACGTTGGTCACACCGACATATCGGCCGTAGCGCTGGATGAAAGGTCGTCCATAACGCCGGCTGATCGTCAGGTTGCAAGCGCTGCCGAGGACCGCGCCGAACACCACGGCCATGAATGCCATCGGGTACGGGATCGCGCCCGTAGTCGTGAGGTATCCCCCGTATGCGATGGCCGCGTCGCCGGGCGCCGGCAGTGGAACGCCCAGCTCTTCCATGAAGATCACGAAAAACAGTCCGCCTGTCTGGTGCTCGAGGATGAACACGCGCAACGCGCGCGAGAGAGGCCTCAGCCAGCCCGGTTCGCGCAGCCAGCCCGGTAGCGTGAGCGCCAGGAAGGCCGTCAGTATCTGCATGGGGGCCGGCTCAGCGCGCCGGCGCCGCGAAGACCTTGCCGGGCGAACTCCACTCCAGGGCGATCCCAAAGACGCGCTCGAAATGTTTGGCGTACGCGCGCGCCGCCGGCTCGGTTTCGATGCGGCGCGCTGTCACCGCTTCGACCGACGTTGGGCGCTTTTCGGCATGGCCGCACGGGACGATGCCTTCGAAGTAATCGAGGTCCGTCGTGAGGTTGAGCGCAAAGCCGTGACTCACGATCGACCGGTTCAGCTTGATGCCGATGGCCGCGATCTTCTCGCCGCGCGTCCATACGCCAGTGAGACCCGGCTCGCCGGGAACCGCGACGACTCCCAGTTCTTGCAAATAGTCGATGAGCGACTGCTCGAGCAGCTCGAGGTACCGCGGGATGGTGAGCCGGAGACGAGCGAGATCCAGGATTGGATACCCGACCAGCTGGCCGGGCCCGTGATACGTGGCTTCGCCTCCGCGGTCCGACCAGATCACGTCCACCCGTCGCTGTGCCTGCTCGGATGAATCCCACAGGATGTGATCCGGGCTCGCCGCCTTCCCCATAGTGAAGATGTGCGGATGCTCGAGCAGGAGCAGCGTGTCCGGCGCGCGGCCCTCATGCAGGGCGCTTACCAGCTCAGCCTGAAGGTCCCAGGCCTCCCGGTAGGGAGTCCTACCCAGCCAGCAGGCTCTTGCGGGCTGGTACTTGCTCATCGGCATGGTATGAGGACCGGACGAGAGGGCCGGCTTCAACGTGCCCGAATCCCATCTCGAGCGCCTGCTCCTTCAGCCGCACGAATTCCTCCGGACGGTAGTAACGGACGACCTCGGCGTGCTTCTTGGACGGGCGAAGGTATTGACCGACCGTGAGCACGTCGATGTTGTGCGCTCGCATGTTTCGGAACACTTCCAGCAGCTCTTCTTCAGTTTCCCCAAGTCCGACCATGAGGCCCGACTTGCTGACCATGTGGGGAGCCAGGGCCTTGACGTGACGCAGCAGGGCGAGGCTGTTGGCGTACACGGCCTTCGGGCGGATACGGGAGTAGAGGCGCGGCACGGTCTCGGTGTTGTGGTTGAAGATGTCCGGCCCGGCCTCGACGACGGTGCGCACGGAATCCATGTCGCCCTGGAAATCCGGCGTCAGGACTTCGATGGTGGTGCCCGGGCTGCGCCGGCGGATGGCCCGGATGGTCCGCGCGAAAATTCCGGCGCCGCCGTCCTTCAAGTCATCCCGGTCGACCGACGTGATGACGGCATGCTTCAGGCCGAGCTCGGCTACCGATTCCGCGACCCGCAGGGGCTCGCCGAGGTCGAGCTCAGACGGCCGGCCTGACGTGACAGCGCAGAACCGGCAGGCCCGCGTGCAGACGTCGCCGAGGATCATGAACGTCGCGGTGCGGCGGTTCCAGCAATCGAATATGTTCGGGCACCGCGCCTCTTCGCACACGGTGTGCAGCCGGCCGCCCCTGACCATCTGTTTGAGATCCTTGAAGTTCTCACCCTCCGTAACGCGGACGCGAATCCAGGGTGGTATCGGCGAGGGGGTGAGGGGCTGCGTAGTGCTCACAGGCGGATGCTACCGGTGGTCCACTCTTCCAGGCGCTTCTTAACAGTGCCGAGGAACTGCCCTGCCATCATCCCGTCGACGATGCGATGGTCAAAGCTCAGGCACATGTTCATGATGTGTCGCACCGCGATCGCGTCGCCGATGACCACCGCGCGCTTGACGATGGACTCGGTTGTGAGGATCGCGGCCTGGGGCTGATTGATGATGGGCTGGCTCGCGACAGAGCCCGTCGCTCCAGTGTTGTTGAGCGTGAACGTCCCGCCCTGCACGTCCTCAGGCTTCAGGTGCTTGTTGCGAGCACGGTCGACAAGGTCGTTGATCGAGCTCACCGTGTCGGTGAAGCCGCGCTTATCGGCGTCCTTTAGCACCGGCACGATCAGGCCATCCGGGATCGACACCGCGATGCCGAGGTTGATGTAGTGCTTGAGGATGACGCCCTCGTCGCTCCACGTCGAGTTCAGCCACGGGTACTGCTTGAGCGCGTCGCAGACGATCTGCACGACGAATGGCAGGTAGGTCAGCGTTACACCATGCCGAGCCTTGAAGCTCTCCTTCTCCGCCTCGCGGTAGCGGACCAGGCCGGTCACGTCGACCTCCTGCAGCGTCCACGCATGAGGCGAGGTCGCCAGGCTCCGGACCATGTGCTCCGCGATCGACCGGCGCATCACGTTCAGCTTCACGAGCTCCTCGCGGGCGCCGTCGACCCGCACCGGCGCGGCCGGCGCCGGGGCCCTGGAGGGGGTCTCTGGGGCGGCGGCGGGGGCAGCAGCCGCGATCTTGCCCTGACCGCCGCTCGCGGCCGCCAGGACGTCGTCCCGGGTCACACGGCCTCCCATGCCGCTGCCCCGCAGGGAGGTGGCGTCGATGCCGTGCTCGGTCGCCAGCTTACGCACCGCGGGCGACAGGCGGCCTCGCTCGCCGTTTCCGTCGCTGGCGGGCGCCGCGGCCGGCACCCGAGCCGGAGCCGGCGCGGTGGCGCTTTCGGCGGGCGTCCCTGGTTGCGCGGTCCCCACCTCTTTCTGCTTGGCTGCAGCCGGGGCGGCCACGCCGGCGCCGGCGACCTCGATCTGAGCGAGCACCGCGCCCACCTTGACGGTTTCGCCTTCGGTCACGTCGATCTTGACCAGCTTGCCTTCGAACGGCGAGGGGATCTCGGCGTTGACCTTGTCGGTCACGACCTCGACGAGGGGCTCGTCGCGCTTGACCATGTCACCCTCGTGCTTGAGCCACTTATCGACGGTCCCCTCGGTGACCGATTCACCGAGCTGGGGCATCTTGATCTGGGCCAGGCCCATGCCGGCTCCTCCTCGCTAATTTGATGAATCCGAAAGCGCCTGTGAGCCGAGTGTAGCGGAGGGAAACCCGAATACGGATCATCGGGCGAGGCGGGCTCGCCTGGCCAATTTCCTGTTGCTGACTTTGTTTCGCGTCCAGAGGCAGCTTTTTGCAATGGTCGTGGGCTTCAACATCCGAGTCCTCGCCCTGCACGGTGACGCTCTGTTTGGACCGCAGTGGGTCTTCCGAGCGGCGGCGTTCAAACAGAACAATCGCTCGAACGAGCCGGTGTGGGCGTGCCATCACGACCACGAGTGCACCCAGTCCGCTTTCGAGTGCGGGACGGGCTGGCTGCACGGCGGCGCGGTCGAGGGAGCCGCCTAGCCCCTTACGAATTATTGTCAGCTGGCTACCAATCGATGGAGTAGCCTCTGACCCGGTAGGAGCGAGGCTGGATATGGGTGTCGCGTCATGGGACGGTCAGGTTGAGCAGGACGGACAAGCCGATCTTGAGCAGCCGGCTTCGGCGGCCGATTCGCCTCGGACGGACGCGGTGCGGTCCTGGTTGTTCAACGGCATCCACTCCTTTGCCATAGACCCGCGCCGCCGCCTCGGTCGTCATGGTCACGCCAGGCGACTGCTCGCCGGGGATGGCCAGTCGGCGGGCGCTGCTTCAGGGGCCGTGCGCGAGCTGGCCTCAGCCCTTCAACGACACACCGTCCACAGCGGCCTTGCCCAGCTGAGCGCTGAGGAGCGGAGGGTCATCACGTTGGCCTACCTCCAGGGCCGGACCAACAGCCAGATCGCAGCGATCCTCGGAGTGTCCGTGAGCACGGTCAGGCGCCGTCTCCGGATGGCGCTGGAACACCTCGACGACTACGCCCGGCGTGCGGGCACCTGGGTCTCATCGATGCTCCTGACGGGGCTCGCTTACTCCGTCGAACGCGCCGCGAGGTTCGGGCGGGCGGCGAACGCGGTCGGTGCTTCCGATTGGTCGCACAGGTTCGCGGCCGCCGTGGCGGCAGGCGCCGTGACTGCGGCCGCCCTGAGCTTCGTGATCGCCAGTCCTGACTCCTTGCCTGCTCGCACGCACTCACGTCCGCCCGCGACGGCGCTCGCCCTCCCTCGGTTCTCGAACATTCGAGTGCCTGCGCTGGCCGGGCAGCTCCCTCCCGAGCCCGATGCCGCGACTCAGCCGTCGGTTCTGCCAGTCGTCGCAGCCGGGGATGCCGATCACCGCAAGCAGGTGGCGAAGGCGACGGTTGCCGTCGCCGCGGTGGTCGCACCCTCGACCAAAGGTTGTCACGGCAACCCGACGAATGCTCCTCCGCTCGTCCCCGTGGGACCACGCCCGGGTCACGCGACCAGCCCCCCGGTCACGCACCCAGGTCCCGGAGGCTGCCGGGTCTAGACTCCCACCCGGCCGCTCCCGGTGAGAGGTTGGAGGCGACGCCCAGAATCGAACTGGGGATGAGGGTTTTGCAGACCCTTGCCTTACCACTTGGCGACGTCGCCGCCCGGTTCGGACCCGATTCTACCGTCGCCGTCGCTCCGACCCTGCCACGCGGTTAGGCTTGCGATTCAGTTGTCGCAGAACGATTTTCGAGACGTGATGGCGCGGTTGCCGGCGGGTGTCGTCGTCATCAGCGCGCGGGCTGAGGGCGGTTTTCGCGGCCTCACCGCAAGCAGCCTGGTCTCGGTCTCGGTCGAGCCCCCAATGGTGGTTGTCGGCCTCGAGCGAGAGGCGGCCACCCGGGTCGCGGTCGTCGAAGGCAGGGCCTTCAACGTCAACGTCCTGACCCGCGCCCAGGAGTTCATCGCCGACCGGTTCGCCGGCCGCGCCCCGGCGATCGACCCCGGTTGGGAAGGCGTGCCGCACCGGCTGGGTGCCAACGGCATACCTCTAATCAATGACTGCGCGGCCTGGCTCCAATGCCGCCTGGTCGACGTCCACCCGGTGGGGGACCACGACGTGTGCGTGGGCGAGGTCGAGCAGGCCGTGACGGGCACCGGCGACCCGCTCATCCTGTGGGACCGGTCGTTCTGGACCCTGCGCTGAGCGAAGTCGGTCAGAACGGCAGGTCGTCCTCTTCCATGCCGAAGTGATGCCCGACCTCGTGAAGGATCGTGCGCCGGACCTCCGCCACCAGGTCGGCGAGGGTTCGCGACGCGTCCTCGTGCGCGCGCTTGTAAAGCGTGATTCGCTCGGGCATGCCTTCGCCCGCGGCCAGCGCTGTCGCGCCTTCATAGAGGCCCATCAATCCCTCGGTCGAGCTCTCCTCGAGGATGAACACCGTGTTCTCCAGGTAAGGCTGGAAATCCTCGGGGATGGAGTCGACCGCGGCCTGCGCCGCCTGCTCAAATTGCTTCATGCTCACGCGCATGCATGAATTGAAGCGCGTGCTCGTCGTCGGCGCCGGGACGATGGGCTCTCAGATCGCGCTGCAGGCGGCGTTGTCCGGTCGTTATAAGGTGGGCCTCGTCGACGCGGTGCCCGGCCAGCTCGAGCGGGCACGCGTCCAGAACCGCCGACTCCTGGATCGATCTGTCGAGAAGGGCCGGATCACGGAGGACGCTGCCGGCGAGGCGCTCGGGCGGATCAAGGACTCGACCGACCTCGGGGCAGCCGCCGCCTCGGCCGACCTCGTGATCGAGGCCGTGATCGAAGACTTCGACGCGAAGAAGGGAGTGTTCGAAGTCCTCGGCAAGCACGCCAAGAAGGACGCGATCCTCGCGAGCAACTCGAGCACCATCGCCATCAGCCGCCTCGCGGACTTCACGGGACGCCCCGAGCAGTGCTGCAACATGCACTTCTTTCATCCGGTCACAGTGATGCAGCTCTGCGAGGTGGTCCGCGGACCGAAGACCTCCGACGCCACGATCGTCACGGCCATGGAGTTCGTCCGCAGCATCGACCGGACGCCCGTGCTCCTGCAGAAGGAGATCTGGGGCTTCATCGTCAACCGCATCCTCTTCGCCGCCTCCGAGGAGGCGATGCGCCTGCTCGAGGGCGGTTATGCGAGCGCGGAGGACATCGACATCGCCGTGCAGAAAGGCCTCAACTGGCCGATGGGCCCGTTCCACCTGCTCGACTTCAGCGGCCTCGACATCTTTTATGGAGCGATGAAGGACCGCCACCGCCAGGGGGAAGGCTCCGACGCACCGGAGCTGCTCCGCAAGCTGGTCGAGGGCGGTGACCTGGGACGCAAGACGGGCAAGGGTTTTTTCGAATACCCGAAGTGATCGCCACGGGCGCGCGAGGCAAAATTGATCTTGCCCCCGTAGCCCAATGGCAGAGGCAGCCGGCTTAAACCCGGTCCAGCGCGGGTTCGACCCCCGCCGGGGGTACTGCCTGCCTACAATCGTCCAGATGGGCACGCGATCCGAAGAAGAACCCGACGAGGAACCCGACGAGCCCGCGCAGCCGCAGCATGACGGCGCCCCAGCGGCCGGTCTTGTTCCCTCTGTCGGGCTTCCACTGCGCGAGTGGGAGTTCTCGACCCAGGTTGTGACCGTGGCCCAGGTCGTCGATGGCGTCACGCTGGTTAAGCTCCTGCATGAGGCCGGCATCGACGGCTGGGAGCTCACCGATGTGATCGACGGGGGGGAGAAGCGCGTGCTTCTGCTCAGGAGACCGAAACGCTCGACGCGTGAGTCGCGCCGGGTGGGATTCGCGCCTCCGAACCACAACTGACAATCCCGCCTGCACGCCGCAAGCGGCGGATCCTGATCGTCGAGGACGACGCGCCGACACGGATCCTGGTGGCCGAGGTATGCAGGCTCCAGGGTCACGACGTGCTGGAGGCCGGAACCGGCGCGCAGGCGATCGAGCTGGCCACCGCCTCGCAACCAGACCTCGTGCTGGTCGACTGGGTGCTGCCCGACATCAGCGGCACTGAGGTGATCCGCGAGCTGCGCCGGCAGGGCCTGGCCAGCCCGATGGTCATGCTGACCGGCCGCTCGACCAAGACGGATGAGGTGGTCGGCCTCGAGGTCGGTGCAGACGACTACATCACCAAGCCGTTCGACTCGCGGATCCTGGCGGCGCGCATCAACGCACACCTGAGGCGGTCGTCGCTCGCCGAGACCGGCTCCGGGCGAGAGGGCGTGCTGTCCATCGGCACCATGCAGATCGACAACGCCGCCCGGCGGGTGAGGATCGCGGACCAGGAGATTCCTCTGACCATGACGGAGTTCAACCTGCTCGCGGTGCTCGCCGCCAACCCAGAGCGTGTGCTGACCCGCGCCCAGCTGAGGGACAAGGTGTGGGGCTATCCACACGACCTGGACGACCACTCGGTGGATCCTCACGTCCAGCGTCTCCGCCGCAAGCTGTCCGACCACGCGAGCAGCGGCGTGAGCCTGGAAGCGGTGCCGGGTCTCGGTTACCGGCTCTCGGTGAAGCCGGCCTGAGGTTGATGACCTGGGAACCACAGAAGACCTAGACGTTTTCGGGCCGGTGGCCGGCGACCTGGCGTTGGTCGAGTCGGCGCTCCGGGATGCGATCCAGCAGGACCCACCGGTCGTCGCGGAGCCGATGTCTGACCTTTTCGGGGCCGGCGGCAAGCGCCTCCGCCCGGCTCTCGTCCTGCTCGCAGCCAGGTGTGGCGACTACCCGCTCGCCACGCTGATCCCCGCCGCCATGGCGGTGGAGATGACGCACGCGGCGACCCTCGTGCACGACGACGTCATCGATCGCTCGGCGACGCGGCGCGGGCGGCCCACCGTGGCTGCATCGCTGGGCGATGAGCCCGCCATCGTGATCGGCGATTACTACTTTGCGAAGGCGTATGAGCTTGCCGCGCGCTCACAGGCGCCGGAGGTGGTGAGCATCCTGGCCCGGGCCGTCATGGGCATCTGCGCCGGGGAGGTGCGCCAGCAGGCGATCCGCTATCGCTATCACACCGGCGTCGAGGAGTACATGCGGCGCATCGGTGCGAAGACGGCGACGTTGCTTGCAGCCAGCTGCGACATCGGGGCGCTGCTCGGCCGGCTCGAGACCCCACAGCGTCCGGCGCTCGTGGCCTATGGCCGGCTTCTCGGTCTTGCATTTCAAATCGCCGATGACGTGCTGGACTACACGAGCAGCGAAGACGAGCTCGGCAAGCCGATCGGGCAGGACATCGTGGAAGGTTTCGCCACCCTGCCGCTGCTGCTCGCATTGAATGCGGATAGCGTGAGCAGGCAACTGAACAGGATTCTTCAAGATGGTCACAAGGTCAGCGCTGCCGAAGCGCGCGATGTCGTCGATATCGTGCGTGAGAGTGGAGCTCCGCAGCGAGCGCTGCAGAGCGCTGCTGAAATCGCGTCCAACGCTCGCAAGCAGCTGGGCGTGGTGGGTGGTCTTGAAGCGCGCGGTCCACTCGAGGCGCTAACCGACTACGTGGTATCCCGAAAGCTCTAACCTGTCACGGTGTCCCGGGTGGGGATAGAGACATGAGCATCGTCAAGCTCGTGGGTGTCGGACCAGGACATCCAGGCCTGGCGACCCTTCAGGCCGTCGACGCGATCAAGGACGCCGACGTGATCCGCCACTGCGATGGATGTGGCGCGGGATTGCTTCACTTCGCCATCGCGAAAGCGGACATCGGGCCGATGGAATCCGTCGACGAGATAGTGCGCCTCGCGCGGGAGGGCAAGCGGGTCACGGTGCTTTTTCCCGGCAACCCATACGCCTTCACCAACGGCAGCGCGGTCGCCGAGAAGCTGGAGCGAGCAGACGTCGACTTCGAAGCGGTGCCAGGGTTGATCGTCGAGCTCGCCGCGCCTGTGATGAGCGGCATCCCACTCACCATCGAAGGCAAGTCGGCGTCGATCGGCTTCGGGTTGGTCAAGAGCGGCGAGACGGTCGTCCTGAGGCTGGCGTCCGGCTGGTGGGAGTCCGGCATCTCGGCCCTCCTGGACGCGGGCCGGAAACCCGAGACGCCGTCCGCGCTCATCCTCAATCC
>JBDTKH010000031.1:0-33238 GCA_039935415.1 Candidatus Dormiibacterota bacterium | reverse complement strand
TGGCGCGCCTGCTCCCAGGCGTGGTCGGCGATCCCGAATCGATAACGCAGGACAGTTTCTCCACGGAGCCCTCGGGCTGGCCGCAGTACACGCGGCCCGCCGAGTTTCGGGGCATGAGCGTCCCCGAGGTGCTCCTCTCCGGCGACCACGCGCGCATCCGCCAGTGGCGCCGACAGCAGGCAGCCCAGAGACATGTTTCACACAGCAAGGAGTTGAAGAAGACATGAACGTTATCCAGCAGCTCGAGAAGGAGCAGCAGAAGGACAAGGTGCCCGCGCTCCGCGCGGGCGACACGGTGAAGGTGCACGTCAAGGTCGTCGAAGGGACCCGCGAGCGCATCCAGGTGTTCGAAGGCACGGTGATCCGGGTCACCGGCGGCGGCCTGCGCCAGAACTTCACCGTGCGGCGCGTCACGCACGGCGTGGGGGTCGAGCGCACCTTCATGATCCACTCGCCACGCATCGACAAGATCGACGTGCTGCGCCACGGCGACGTGCGCCAGGGGCGGCTGTACTACCTGCGCGGCAAGGTGGGCAAGGAAGCCCGCATCCGCGAGCGTCGCCGCCTGGTCGCCGAGGACGCACCCGAGACGGAAACGCCGGATGCCGAAGAGGCCGCCCCTGAAGAGGCCACCGCCAGGGAGTAGCCGTAAAGGGCCTTACGCAGCGGGCCGGGTGCCTCTAATCTCGAACAGGTGAGCGGTTCGTGAGACCGATGCTGTGGCGCTACGAGCGCATGGCTTTGGCGATGGGCTACAGCGTCGTGGCTGGCGTGGACGAGGTGGGCATGGGTCCGCTGGCCGGGCCCGTGGTCGGCGGCGCGGTGGTGCTGCCGATCGGCGTCCGCATCCCCGGTCTCGACGACTCGAAGCTGCTCACCCCGGACGAACGCGAGCGGCTCGACAGGTTGATCCGCCGCCGCGCCGTGGCCGTGTCGGTGTGCGCCGTCGACCACGCGCAGGTGGATCGGCTCGGCCTCCAGCGCGCGCGTCACCTGGCGACCGCCGGCGCGGTGGCCGGGCTGCCGGTGCCCGCCGAGTATCTGCTGGTCGACGCGTGGGACGTTCCCGAGGCGCCGCTGCCCCAGATGGCGGTCGTCAGGGGCGACCGCACCTGCGCCTCGATAATGGCGGCCAGCATCGTCGCCAAGGTCGCTCGCGACGCGGAGATGGTCGAGTACGACCGCCTCTACCCCGGCTATGGATTCGCCGAGCACAAGGGATACGCGACGCCCGCGCACCGCACCGCCATCCGCCGGCTCGGCCCGAGCCCCATCCACAGGACGACGTGGGCGCCGTTTCGCGCAGCCGCTCTGCTCGGGTAGAGCTCGGCAGGGCCGGCGAGAGGGCGGCGGCCGACCTGCTGCGCAAGCTCGGCTACGAGGTGGTTGGCGCCGGCTTCATGGCGAGGCGCGGCGAGATCGACCTGGTGTGCCGCAAAGGCGACGACCTGGTGGTGGTCGAGGTCAAGACGCGCACCGATGACGCGTTCGGGACGCCGCTCGAAGCAGTCGGCGCGCGCAAGCGGCGAGCCCTGATGTCCGCGGCATCCGAATACCGAGCACTGGCGAGCTGGAGAGGGCCCATCCGATATGCGGTGGTCGGCCTGACCGTGAATCGCGACGGCGGATTCGAGACTGAGCTGATCGAGGACCCGTTCGACTAACCACCATGAGAGGCTGAGCAGCTCGTCCGCCTGGACGTGGCCGACACCCGAAGCCTTCCGTGAGGCGGCCGACCGGGTTTCAGCGCTTCGATGTTCGGACTCGTCTCCGTCGTTGTGGCAATCGGCGCTAGACCTCGTACAGTTCTTGTGACCTATGCCCGTCTGACTTTGAGTTGAGGTGACGAGCGCCCGGGCCTCTCAAGTGGCCGCGATCGATCCTTCGTAGGCGTTCAGGCGCGAGTTTGCGACCCACAGCAGCGCACCGACCACCGCCATCGATCCCACGACCAGGACCACGCCGCCCGCCCACATCAACGCACCGATCGTCGGCGTGGACGGGACCGGCCCCAGATTCGCGTTGCCAGCCACGGCCGCCGCCCCGTAGATGAACAGCGCGAATGCGCCGACGCTCAGGATGCCGAAACCGAGCGATCCGCTCATGCCGGCCAGCGTTCCCACCAGCCCGACCGCCCGTCGGTCGTCCGCCGCGTCGAAGCGCGGGTCGATGCCGCCGGCCGACACCCCGATCGACACGAACCCGACACCCAGCCACAGCACCAGCACCAGCATCTGCGTGACCTGGACGACATCGTTCCCGGTGACAGTCGCGACGACGACCGTGAAAAGCAGGGTCAGGCCCAGCACGGGTGGCAGGGTCAGCGCGACTTTGGCGCGAATGATCTGCCACATGGTCAGTGGGGCCATTCGCAGGAGCTGGAACCCTCGGCGCTCGCTGGGAATCGAAGGCGTGGCGAGGGAGGTCGCCATGAACAGCGTGATGAACGCCGCAAGGAAAACCTCAGTCCAGAAGCCGCTGCCGCCGCGACCTGGCCGCAGGAACGACAGCGCGTAACCGATGGGGAAGAGGAGGGCCGGCAGCAGCCGGCTCAACCGCCTGATGTCACGCCGGTATCCAAGCCAGTCCTTGAGCGCGATGGCGCGCGTCGGGGAAGCAGCACCCACGGCGATCGCCGGCGCGGCCTCCTTGCGTGAGCCGCGACTCCAGATCGCGGGCGTGTCGCCGAAGACACCGAGGCCGGCAAGCAGCGTGCGCTGGTAGAGGATCGCGGACGCCGCGACGAGCACCCCGCTCAGCGCCAGCGAGCGTAGCGACCAGGCGAGGGCGGCACCCAGGTCGCCGGAGAGGACCGAGCTCAGAGCGTGGCCTGGCCAGGACGAGGGCAGCCACTCGACGTGCTGGACCGCCGCGGTCAGGTTGGAGAGGTCGGGCCGGCTTCGCTGAGCGAACGACTGCCGAAGCGTGAGGTTCCACGCGAGGTAGAAGCCGGCGCCCGCGATACCGGCGACCGCGGCGGCGACGTCCCGCGCGAGGCGCGCAGGCACCCACTGGAGGACGAGCGACATGAGGATCGTCTGGAATGCGGTGACCACCAGGACCTGGACGAATATCAGCAACACTGCGAGCACGTAGTAGAGGACCGAGGCGCCGGATCCAGCGCCGATGCCCACCGCGCTCACCAGCAGGATCCCGCTGATCAGCAGGTTCGCCGTCATCGCGAGCAGCAATCGAGCGGCGAAGATCTCGTACAGGCGTACCGGGGCGAGCACGAGCTGCAGGAGGTCGCGCCCGACGAAGAACGTCGCGATCACCGTCGGGAACCCGACCACCAGCATGAGGACGGAAAGCCCTGTGAAGCCGCCCTCGAGGATGGAGTCGCGTGCCGAAGGCAGGTACCGGCCCGCGGTCACGCCGACCGCGAACGCGGCGCCGCCGAGGAAGACCGCGGCCGCGCCGAGAACGATCACGAGCAGCACCAGCCGGACCGGTGCGCGCTTCATGAGCCGGTGCCGATAGGCGAGCAGCTCCGCGCCGACGATGACTCGTGTCATGGCGAATGCGCTCATGGCTCGGTTGCGAGGAGGCGCTCGATCAGCTCCTTCGACTCCGGGCCCGCGGTGAGCTTCAGGAACAAGTCTTCGAGGCTCGCGTGCTCCGCGCCGGCCTGCGCGCGCAGCTCTTCCATCGTCCCGGTCGCGACGATGTGCCCGCGGTCGATGATGGCGACGCGCTTGCACAACGCCTGGGCGACTTCCAGGATGTGCGTCGAGAGCAGCACCGTGGTGCCGCGCGCGGCGAGCTCCTCGAGCAGGTCCTTGACCAGGCGCGCGGACCGTGGGTCGAGACCGTTGGTGGGTTCATCGAGCAGCAAGACCGAAGGCTCGCGAATGAGCAGAGAGGCCAGCCCGATCTTCTGCCGCATGCCGTGGCTGTACGCGCCGATGAGCTCTCCGTTGCGATCGGCAAGCTCGAACAGGCCCAGGAGGCGCTCCATGCGCTGCTGGCGCACCGGCCCGCGCGGCATCCGGTAGAGGTCGGCGATGTAGTTCAGGAACTCGCGGCCGGTCAGGTGAGGATGGACGAACGGCTCCTCGTCGAGGTAGCCGAGCCTGGCCTTGGCGAGCAGCGGCTGGGCGAAGATGTCGATGCCTTCGATCAGCGCCGCGCCGGAGGTTGGCGTGAGCAGGCCGCACAGCATCCGCAGCGTGGTCGTCTTGCCGGCGCCGTTTGCGCCCAGGAAGCCGACGATCTCGCCGCGGCGGACCTGGAAGCTCACCCCGTCGACCGCTCGGATAACGCCATAGCGCTTGACCAGGCTTCGAGCCTCGACCGTGATGGCATCAGCGGCCATCACGATCCTCCCCACCACTGGGGTCCCCGCGACGCAGTCGCGGGAGTGTGCCCGCAGGCGCCGGAGGGGCGAAGGGACCGCTGCCTGCGGGCGAGGCCATCACCCTGAGCGTACCAGCGGACCTGGCGGATTCAGCGCGGTTGACGCCAGTGTCGGTCGAGCTCTGAGGCGTAAGTCCGGCCCAGTGACTCGGCGCCGGTCAGCATCCAGTTGTCGATGCGCCGATTGCCCCTCGGCTTCTCGTGCGACACGAGCAGCTCCTCCATCAGTCCCTCCAGCTCCTGGCGGGTGAGCATGACGTCGTGCAAGTAGAGTCCGACCAGGTCGCCCGCCCACAGGGTGAGCCTCGGCGACATGTACATGAAGCGTGGGCGGCGCCCGACCGCGATCGCGATGCTTTCGACCAGCTCCGCATACGAAACGATCTCGGGCCCAGCTGCGTCGACGCTCACGTTGTCGGACTGCTCGGCGGCCCACGTCGCGATCTCCGCGACGTCCTCGACAGCCACCGGCTGCACGCGATAGTCACCGTGACCCGGGACCACGAACACCGGCATGCGCCTCAGCAGCCACGCGATGTTGTTGAGCAGGATGTCGCCCGGTCCGAAGACCAGGGTCGGCCTCACGATCGCCCACTTGAGCCCGGACGAGCGCACCGCCTCTTCCGTCCGCGCCTTGCCGGCGTAGTAGTCGAGGTGCGAGTCCGCGGACGGGTTGCTGACCGAGATGTGGACGATCTTGCGCACGCCCGCCTCGGCGGCGGCGCCGACCAGGGTCCTCGTATTGGCGATCGCATCGCCGAAGCTGACCTTGCCGTGGCGGAAGCGGACCCAGTAGGTGTTGTACAGCACGTCCGCGCCGCGCAGGCTTTCCACCAGCGCCGCCCTGTCGGTGAACTGCAGTGGCGCAACGTCGACCTTGACGTCCTCCGTGCCCGGGGGCTGCGCGTGGTTGGTCAGCGTTCGCACGCGGCGCTCCTGCGCGAGCAGGCGGCGGGCGATCGCGCGGCCGGTGTAGCCGAACGCCCCGGTGACGACGTCGAAACCAGGTTCCATCAAAAGGGGAACCTGGTCAGCTCATACGCGAGCGACCCGGGCTTCACGTGGCCGGAGATCACGACCCGCGGGCGGTGCCGCACCGATTCAGCGGGATGTACCTCGGGGCGCAGGCCGTTGAAGATGGGAAAGCGCAGCGTCCCGTCCGGCGACCACTCCGAATAGCGCACGCTCACGACCAGCTCGGGTCGCACCCAGTGAATGGGCCGCATCATGATCGGAGGCGGATTCAGTGGCGATTCGTCGGAGTGCATGGCCGTCAGGGCGTCGATCACGGTGCGCATCGCCGGCTCGTCATAACCGCCTCCGACGGTCCCACACGGGAGCAATCGTCCGTCCTCGTAGTAGCCGACGACAAGCGCGTCGAATGGCTTCTCGCCCGTCCACCCGATGACCACGAAGTCGTCGGACTTGACGGCTTTGACCTTGAGCCAGAAGGGGCTCCGCTGGCCGGGAACGTAAGGGCTCAGCTTGTGCTTTGCGACCACACCCTCGAGGCCGCGCTCGAGGCACGCCTCGAAAAGCTCCACACCGTCCTCCTCGATGTGGTCGGGCACGAAGATGTGGCCGCCCGCCTCGACCGCCTTGGCCAATCGCGCGCGGCGGCGGTTGATCGGCTGGCGCACGAGCGGCTTCTCCTCCAGGTACAGCGCGTCGAAAGCGAGGTAGGCGGTCGGGATCTTGTCCATCAGCGCGGCGCCGCCGGCAAGCCGCTCGCGCAGCCTGGGATAGTCCGGCCGGCCGTCGACGTCGGTCGCCACGAGCTCACCGTCGATCACGCTCCCGGGCGGGACACGCTTCGCGGCGGCGGCCACCTCGGGCAGGCCGGCCGTGATGTCGTTGAGGCCGCGATCCTGCAGGCGGACGTGCCCTTCCGGATCCCTGAACAGGATGCAGCGCAGCCCGTCCCACTTCACCTCGAACAGGTAGTCCGGCGAGCTGAACGGCGCCTCCGCCGAGGCGGACTGCATTGGCCGCACCTCGTTCGGAAAGCTCTCGAAGTCGATCTGAAGCTGGTCTGGATCCTGCATGGCGCCTGACCCAGATTAGCCGCCGGCTAGGGTCCCTAAGAAGCTTTGCGACGCGCCTTCTTGGCTTCGACCGGCGCCTTCTTCTGGGCGGCGCGCGATTTCTTGGCCTGTTCGACCGAGGCGCGCAGCGCCTCCATGAGGTCCATGACCCTGGCGGTCTGCGGCGCCGCGGGCGCCTCGATGACCTCGCCGTCGATCTTGGCCTGCACGACCTTCATGACCGCTTCCTTGTATTCGTCCTTGTAGCGGCTGGGGTCGAAGGAGTCCGCAAGGCTCTCGATCAAGGCCTTGGCCATCTCGAGCTCCTTGGGATTGATCTTGACGTCGCCCTCGAGCCCTTTGAGGCCCTCGGTGGAGCGGATCTCGTCCGGCCAGTTCAGCGTGTTCATCAAGATCCCGTGGCCGTTGGGGTGGAGGGCCGCCAGGTGCTCGCGGTCGCGCAGGGCGATCTTCGCGATCGCCATTCGGCCGGTCGCCTCGAGCGCCTTGCGCAGCAGGTGGTAGGGCTTCTTGCCCAGCTCCTCGGGCTCCATGAAGTACGCGTTCTTGAAGTACAGGCCGGGCTCGACGTCATCGGTCGGCACGAATTCTTCGATCTCGATCGAGTGGGCGGTGGTCAGTGGAAGGTTGTCGAGGTCCTTCTCGTCGATGATCACGTAGCGGTCCTTGCCGACCTCGTAGCCCTTCTGGATCTCGCCGTAGCTGACCTCGTGGTCTCCCTCGGCGCACCAGCGCTTGTAGGAGATCGGCGACTTGTGATCGGGACAGAGCTGGCGAAACGAGACTTTGGCGGTTGACTCGGTGGCGTTATAGAGGCGGATTGGGATCGAGACCATCCCGAACGTGACGACACCTTTCCACATCGATCGCGGCATGGCGACGCAGTCTACCTCCTAATCATCGGGTTGGCTACTTTTCGTGGCTTGCGCACAGCGCTCGTCAACTTTGACTTTGGAAACTCTTCCAACTCACCGAAATTCCGCATCACGCGCCGACGTCCCGCCTTTCGATCGCCAGTATCGCCCCTCCAAACCCGGCCAGGATGATCACCACCATGATCGCGAGGCCGCCGGGATCGATCCCGCCGCTGAGCGGCGTGCCGTAGAGCTTGAAGGCCGAGAGGTCCTGCACCCACGCCGGCCAGTTGAAGATCGGTCCCAGCTGCTGCATCAGGTAGCTCGCGAACGCGAAACCGCCGAGCAACCCGACTGTGGCCCGAGGGCTCCATGAGGCGATGAGCGCCCCGGCCGCTCCGAAAACGAGGGCCAGCGGCACCAGGAGCAGCGTCGCCGCTGCGAGCCGTCCCTGGTCGACCAGGATGCCGTCCGCGTGAGCGACATAGGCGACCACCAGCCCGCTGAGCCCCGCCACGAACAGGGCCCCGAACGCCAGGACCAGCGCCCTCTCCACGACGACGGCGGGCCGCGAGTAGGGGTTGGCCAGGATCAGCTCCAGCCGTCCGTCACTGTCCTCCGCCGACCAGCGCGCCACCGACGCGATGGCGAAGGCGGCGAGCAGCAGCTCGGCCACGCCAAGCCAGGTGGCACCTAGAAAGGACGAGTAGAGGTCCGTGCCGTGGAGGAACTGCAGGAGATATGGAGTGAGCGCGCGAATCGAGAGCAGGGGTTCGAGGATCGACTTCGTCAGGCCGACGAGAACGACTGCGATCCAGGAGGCGCCAAGCGCCCAGACCACAAGTCCAAGCCGCCTGTCGTACAGACCGCGCACCACCGCGAGCCGCCAGACCGGTGCGGCTGAGGCGTCGTAGCTGGTCGGGCGCAGCCGGGCGGGAAATCTGATGAGTGGCGAGCCCAGGTCGCGAAATGCAAATGCGACCGCAGCCGCCAGGCCAAGCGCCACCCCCGCGAAAAACAGGATCAGCGTGGCCCGGACGTCGAATGGTCCGCCCGGGGGCAGGGGCTGACTCAGCTCGTAGTAGCGAAACGGCGAAAGCCAGCGCCAGGTCGAAAGCGACGTGTACGCCTGGCTCAGGCTGTTGATGAAGAACAGGACAAGCAGGACCGCGCCTGCCGTCGCGACGGCCGTCCTGGCCGCGGTAAGTTGAGCGATGAACAGAGAGAGCGCGTAGCAAGCGACCGCGAAGGCGCACAGGACGACGGACGCTTCCAGGACCGGCCTGACAGTCCACGACTCGCCGCCTGCCTGCACTCCGACAATGAACCCAACACCGGCGGCGAGCGCCGCGACGAAGCTGCCCGCGGCGAAAGCGGCGACGCGCGTGGCCACCATCTCCATGCGCGACGTGCTCGACGCGAGGACTGCTTCCACGAGGCCGTGCTCCTCATCGCCACGCGCGGCCCCGCCCGCCGCCACGAGCGCCCAGACGGCGAATACGATCGCCAGGCCGCCGTACGAACGCCACTGGACGTAGCCGCCGGCGGTGTCCAACCGGGTCGGCGGCGGAAGGATGACGCTGAACTGTGTTGCTAGCACCGACATCGACCGGCCGAACGCGGCGCGCTCGGCGTGTGTGTGGCCCGCGATCGCGTAGAAGCCGGTCGATTGCAGCAGGCTGGAAGCGAAAGCGAGCAGGGAGAAGCCGGCGATGCCCCAGCGGCCCATGCGGACGGCAAACATGAAGGCGCTCACCCGTTCAGCTGGCGCGGCGAGTCTTCGTAATAGGTGAGGAACACCTCTTCGAGGCTTGGTTCGGTGCTCACCAGGTCGGTGACGCTGGCATCTCGGATCGCCTCCAGCAGCGGCTCGATGCTGCCGCGGACCGTGCAGGTGACACGCTGGCCGTCGACGGTCACGCCCTCCACGCCCCCGGCGCCACGAATCCTCGCCTCGGGAACATCGGTGTCTGGGGCGAACTCGATTTCGACCCGGTGCACCCGGATGTGGCGCAGGTCCTCGAGCTGCGCTACCCTGGCCAGCCTTCCGGCGCGCAGGATCGCGACGCGGTCGCACACGTGCTCGACCTCGGACAGGATGTGCGACGAGAGAAAAACGGTGGCGCCTGCCTCGCGAGCTTCAGCGAGCAGGGCGTAGAACTCCTGCTGGTTGAGGGGATCCAGGCCGCTCGTCGGCTCGTCGAGGATGAGCAGGTCGGGCTTGTGCATGAAGGCGAGGAGGATCCCGAGCTTCTGCTTGTTGCCGCTCGAGTACTCGCGGAAGCGGCGGCTGAGGTCCAGGTCGAATCGCTCGGCCAGGCTGCTGACGGTCTTCGGGTCGGCGCCGCCTCGCATCCCGCCGAGGTAAGCGACGACCTCCCTGCCGCGCAAGCTGCCGAACTGGGGCACGTCGCCGGGCAGGTAGCCGACCTTGCGCTTGACCGCGACGGAGTCCCGCCGGCAGTCCAGGCCGAATACATGGGCTGAGCCGCTCGTCGGGCGGATCATGCCCATCAGGCACCGGATCGTGGTCGTCTTGCCCGACCCGTTCGGGCCGAGGTAGCCGAAGACCTCCTGCGGCGAGACCTCCAGGTCGAGGTCGAACAGGCCGCGGCCGAGCCCGTAGTCCTTGGAGAGTTTCGAGGTCCGTATCGCCGCAAGCGCCATTTCGCGCAGCATAGTAGGCGCTGTGCAGCTGGGCGACCTCGAGCTTCACCTTCTGATCGCGAGTCGATGGAAGGCCGACGGGGGCCTCATGTTCGGCGTCGTCCCCAAGGTGCTGTGGGAAAAGCAGAAGCCGGCGGACGAAAAGAACATGATCGATTGCGCGTGCGTCTGCCTCATCGCGCGCATCAACGGCCACGTCATCGTCTGCGAGACGGGCATAGGGACCAAGCTCAGCGAGAAGCGAGCGCACCAGGTGGTGCTGCGCGAGCCCGAAGGGCTGCTGCAAAACCTGAAGCGCCTGGGCATCCGTCCCGAGGAGGTCGACGCGGTCGTCACCACGCACCTTCACTGGGACCATGCGGGCGGCCTCACGCGTCGCAACGAGATGGGTGCGCTCGAGCTGACCTTCAAGCGAGCGCGCCACTTCATCCAGCGCAGCGAGTGGGACTTCGCCCTCCATCCCGACGTGCGTAGCCAGCCCGGCTACGTCGAGGACGACTTCACGCCGCTCGCCGACGGCAACAAGCTGGTCGAGTTCCTCGACGGTGATGCCGAGATCCTCCCCGGGGTGCACCTCCGCCACGTCGGCGGGCACACGCCAGGCAGCCAGGTGATGATCCTTCGCTCGGGCGAGCTCGCGTGCGCGGTCACCGGCGACCTCGTGTGTGAGACGCCCCACCTAAAAGTGCCGTGGAACATGTCTGCCGATATCGATCCGTTGCGGGTTTTCGAGCAAAAGGCGAGGCTGTTCGATGAGGCGCAGAAGCACCGCTGGCTCCTGGTGTTGAGCCATGAGCCGGACCAGCCCGCCGGGTACATCCACGAGGACGACGGGCACTGGCAGCCCGAACCCCGACTCGGCGCTTGAACTTCACCACCGGCGACGGCCGCAAGCTCGCCTATCGGAAGATGGGCCATGGGCCGGTGCTCGTCTGCCATCCGGGAGGGCCCGGCTTCTCCTCGACCTATTTCGGCGACCTGGCGGGACTCTGGGAGCGGTACACGCTGGTCATGCTCAACCCGCGCGGCACGGGCGGATCAGACCGACCCGCCGCCCGGAACGCCTATCAAATCGAGGACTACGTCGTCGACCTCGAAGAGCTGCGGCTACACCTCGGCCTGGAGCGGATGATGCTGCTGGGTCACTCGCACGGCGGAACCGTCGCGCAGGCGTATGCGGCAGAGCATCCTGGCCGCGTGAGCCGTCTGGTGCTGGCCTCCACCATCGCGCGATTCGGGCCCGAGCAGGAGGCAGCGATGCGGCGGGGCATGGACAAGAGGTCCGGGCAGCCGTGGTATCCGGACGCGGTGGCCGCCCTCGAGGCAGAGCAGGATGCGGAGTTCGCGACAGATGAGGCGCTGAGCGAGCTGCTGTTCAGGGAGCTTCCGCTCTACTTCACGCGTTACGGCCCGGTGGAAGCGGGATACCTCGACACGCTCAAGTCGGAGCCGGTGTGTGCAGACGCGCTGAAGCTTTTCAACCGCGAGATCTTCAACACGTTCGACCTGCGGAGTGTGCTGCCGAAGATCACGGCCCAGACGCTGGTGATCACGGGAGACGACGATTTCATCTGTGGTCCCACGTGCGCGTCGGAAATCAGCGCCGCCATCCCTGGCGCGCGCGAGGTCATCGTCGGCGACTCCGGGCACATGGTCTTCATCGAGCAGCCGCAGGCTTTCCACGACGACGTGGGGGACTTCCTGGAGGGTTAACACCCACGGTTGGAATTAGCCGGCCGTCCCGGTAGCGTCCGTGCCGTGCTCGCCGCGGTTGAATCCTGCTTGCTGGTCGGGCTCGATGTGCGCCTCGTCGAGGTCCAGGCAGACATCGCAAAAGGTCAGGTCCACTTTCACCTGGTGGGCCTGGCCGCCACGTCCGTCAAAGAGGCACGTGAGCGCGTTCGCTCCGCAATCAAGAACAGCGGACTCGAGTTCCCAAACAGCCGGCTGACCGTCAACCTTGCGCCGGCAGAGCTGCGGAAGCAAGGCACCGCCCTTGACCTGCCGATCGCCATCGCCATAGCACTCGCCAGGGCCGGAAGGAAGGCGCCGCCGCGTACCGCTTTTCTCGGCGAGCTTTCGCTGGACGGCGCGGTGCGCCACGTGGACGGCGTGCTGGTCGCCGCGCGAGGCTTGCGGCGGCTGGGCTTCGAGCGCCTCTTCGTGCCGGCAACCGACGCCGCAGAGGCGGCGCTGGTCGAGGGATTGGCCGTCATCCCCTGCCCCAGCCTCATCGCGGTGTTCAACCATCTGGTCGGTTCTGAAGTCATCGAAGGTCAGGCGGCCAGCAAGTTCGATCTACGTCCGGCAATTGAGGATCTCGAGCATGACCTCGGCGAGGTGCACGGCCAGGAGGAGGGCCGCCGCGCTCTTGAGATCGCCGCCGCCGGCGGCCATCACCTGCTGATGAGCGGCCCGCCCGGAGCGGGCAAGACGATGCTCGCCCGCTGCCTGCCGGGCATCCTGCCGCGGCTCGACCTGAACGAGGCGCTCGAGGTGGCGCAGGTGAGGAGCCTGCTCGGCGAGCTTGGCGCCGGCAGGACTCTGGATAGCGCCAGGCCGTTTCGCGCGCCGCACCACGGGGTCTCCATGGCGGGGTTGATCGGCGGCGGCTCCGGCCTCGCGTTGCCGGGCGAGATCAGCCGCGCCCATCACGGGGTGTTGTTCCTGGACGAGCTCGCCGAATTTCAGGCCCCGGTGCTCCAGGCCCTGCGGCAGCCACTGGAGACGGGCCGGGTGATGATCACCAGGTCGCAGGGGTCCGTGTCGTACCCCGCGCACTTCACGCTGGTTGCGGCGACCAACCCCTGCCCCTGCGGGTGGGCGGGCGACGCGGTGAGGGCCTGCCGCTGCACGCCGGTCCTGATCGACAGCTATCAGCGGCGGCTGTCCGGTCCACTCCTCGACCGGATCGACCTGAAGGTCGGGGTCAGGAGGGTGAGGCTCGAGACGCTTGCCTCAGAGCCCCGGGGCGAGTCGTCCGCGCCGGTCCGCGAGCGGGTGGCGATGGCTCGCCAGAGGCAGCTGCGCCGCCAGGGCTGCCTCAACGCGCAGCTCCAGCCGTCGCGCCTGCGCCAGCTGGCCGTGCTCGAGCCGGCCTCGCGGCGGACCCTCGAGCGCTGGGCCGACCAGCGAGGCCTCACGGCGCGTGGGTTCCACCGGGCCTGGAGGGTGGCGCGCTCGTCCGCCGACCTCGACGGAGCGGACCACATCGGCGAACAACACGTGCTCGAGGCGCTCGGTTTCCGGCTTCACGACGTTGCCGCCTGAGCTGCCGGACCTGCGGGCTCGCGGCCGCTGGCCTCCGCCGGACGGCCCTCGCGTGGCTATCGTGGGCTCGCGCCGGCCTTCGCCCTACGGCGAAGCGGTCGCCGAGCAGCTCGCCGCCGACCTGGCGCGAGCGGGCGTCATCGTGGTCAGCGGCCTGGCCCTGGGAATCGATGCCGCGGCCCACCGAGGCGCGTTGACGGCGGGCGGCGTGACTGTCGCGGTGATGGGCACCGGCGTCGACGTGATCTACCCGGCGGCGAACGGCACGCTTGCCGAGGAGATCATTGCTGCGGGCGGCGCCCTGGTCAGCCAGTTCGCGGACGGCACGACCCCTCGACGCCACAACTTTCCCGCGCGCAACTGGACGATGGCGGCGCTGTCCGAGGCCGTCGTCGTGGTCGAGGCGGCCGAGGGTTCCGGCGCGCTGATCACCGCCGACGCGGCGCTGGAGCTACATAAAGAGGTAATGGCGGTGCCGGGAAGCATCTTCTCGCCGCTTTCGGTCGGCACGCACGCGCTGATCCGCGACGGTGCGGCGCTCGTGCAGAACTCGCGCGACGTGCTCGCCTCCCTCGGCGTCGTGCAGGAGGTCCTGGACGACCCGCTTTCGGCGCCCAGGGGCTTCGGTTTCTCCCCGCCCAGGGAGCGGGACGGGATCGTCTCCCACCTCTCAGACGTGCTGGCCCTCAGCGCCGCCGAGATCGCCCGCAAGCTGCACCTGCCGGTCGCCGAGGTGCTCGGCAGGCTCACCGCCCTGGAGCTGGACGGCGCTGTGCGCCGTCACCACGACGGTTACGTAAGGGCATTGCACCGGGGCAAACAACGGGCGTAGGATTGCCCGCCCAGAACCCGGCCGGGACGGTGAAAGGGAAGAAATCCCCCCGGATGGGAATAAAGAGGTGCTGTGTCAGAAGGCCTGATCATCGTCGAGTCTCCCGCCAAGGCGCGGACATTGAAGCGGTTCCTGGGTGACCGTTTCGACGTCCTCGCCTCGATGGGCCACGTCCGCGACCTGCCCAAGAACGGCCTCGCCGTGGACGTCGAGAACGGCTTCAAGCCGCACTACGAGGTGGTCGAGAGCCGGCGCAAGACGATCGGCGAGCTGCAGTCGGCGGTCAAGAAGGACGGCGGCGAGGTCATCCTCGCGTCCGACCCTGACCGCGAAGGCGAGGCGATCGCCTGGCACCTGGCCGAGGTCCTGAAGCTCAGGTCGCCGAAGCGGATCGAGTTCCACGAGATCACCTCCGACGCCGTGCGCAAGGCGCTCGAATCGCCTCGCGAGATCGACATGCGGCTGGTCAACGCCCAGCAGGCGCGCCGCGTCGTGGACCGCCTGGTCGGCTTCGGGCTCAGCCCGTTCCTGTGGGCCAAGGTGCAAAAAGGCATCGGGGCAGGACGAGTTTCGTCCGTCGCGTTGCGTCTCGTGGTCGACCGCGAGGAGGAGATCCGCAAGTTCGTTGCGGTCGAGTCGTGGACGATCGACGCCGAGCTGTCGAAGGAGGCCCAGTCCCAGACATTCCTGGCCCGCCTGAACCGGCCGGCCACGGCCGCTCCCTCGGCTGAGGACACCAAGTTCGAAGTGCACAACGAGGCCGAGGCACAAGAGATCGTGCGCAAGCTCGAGGGTGCTTCGTACCGCGTCGTGGCCGTGGAGAAGAAGCGCCGTAACAAGAACTCGATGCCTCCCTACATCACCTCCACGATGCAGCAGGACGCCTCGAGCAGGCTGCGCTTCTCGCCGCGCAAGACGATGAGCGTCGCTCAGCAACTGTACGAAGGCATCGAGCTCGGGGCCGAAGGCGCCTCAGGTCTGATCACCTACATGCGCACCGACTCGGCGCGCATCTCCGCCGAGGCGGAAACCAGGGTCAAGGCGTGGATCGGTGAGAAGCATGGCGAGAAGTACGTAGGCGGCGCGCGAACCGTCAAGGCAAGCCCGGGGGCGCAGGACGCGCACGAGGCGATCCGGCCGACCGACGTCAACCGAACGCCGGAATCCATCAAGCAGCACCTGACCGCGGACCAGTTCAAGCTCTACGACCTGATCTGGCGGCGCTTCGTCGCGAGCCGCATGGCGCCCGCCGTCTACGACCAGACGCAGGTCGAGATCGCGGGCGGGGACTACATCTTCCGCGCGAACGGGTCTGTGCTCACCTTCGACGGCTTCTACAAGGTGTGGCCACGGGAGGAGAACGGCGAGGCGGACCTCCCCGAGCTCGCGCGCGACGAGGTGCTCGACTACCACGCCCTGAAGCCGGAGCAGCATTTCAGCCAGCCGCCCCCGCGGTACTCCGAGGCGACTTTGATCAAGGAGCTCGAGCAGCGGGGCATCGGCCGTCCGTCGACCTATGCCCCGATCGTCGAGACGATCACGAAAGGCCACGGGTACGTCGAGATCAAGGACCGGCGCCTGCACCCGACCCGCATAGGTGAGGCCGTCAACGCGATCATGGTCGGTCACTTCAAGGACATCTCCGACGACGACTACACGGCAAAGCTCGAGAGCCGCCTCGACCAGATGGAACATGGCAAGGAGGAGTACGGACCGGTGGTCGGCGGTTTTTACGGCCCGCTGCAGAAGATGCTCACCGAGGCCGAGGAAGCCACGCCGGCTGATACGGATGAGGTGTGCCCGCTGTGCCACGAGGGCCACCTTGTGCACAAAGCGAGCCGGTTCGGCCCGTTCATGGGCTGTTCGAGGTACCCGAAGTGCAAGTTCCGCCGTGCGTTGAACGCGGACGGTGAGGCGCAGGAGCCCAAGCTGCTCGACGAGATGTGCCCGCAGTGCGGCAAGCCCCTGCAGCAGAGGACCGGCCGTTACGGCGATTTCGTCGGTTGCTCCGGCTACCCCGACTGCAAGTACATCAAGCGCGACGCACCCACCGAGGCGAAGCTCACGGGCGAGAAGTGCCCGCAGTGTGGGGAGGGGCAGCTCGTCGAGCGGACAGGTCGGTTCGGGCCGTTCGTCGCATGCTCGCGCTATCCCGAGTGCAAGTACCGCGCCAACATCGGCAAGGACGGCAAGCCGGGCCAGGGGCCGAAGGTCCTGGACGAGCCGTGCCCCATCTGCGGTAAGCCGCTGGTCGAGCGACGCGGAAGGTACGGGATGTTCAAGTCCTGCTCCGACTACCCGCAGTGCCCGGGTCCGAAGGGCGTCAAAAAGGTCGAAGTAGGCTCCTAAGAAACCGGTCCGCCGGTCTTACAGTTGTCATTGAAATGCGCCGCGGCGCGGTCTTGATCGCGACCGCCCTACTCGCCGTCTCGTGCGGATCGGGGTCGTCCTCGGGTTCCCACAACACGCCGAGCGCGAAAGCCTCCCCGGCAGCGGCCGTCTCACCCTCGGCCTCCCCGAGCGCCGGCCCCCTGACCGGCACGTACGGGCTCATCCTTTCCGCCGGCGACCTCAACCTGATCAAGCCGGATGCGAGCATCGCCGCCACGGTGCCGGTCGCCAGCGCGTCGGCCCAGTACTGCTCTTCGCAGCACGACGCGTTACAGGCGCCGCCGCCCGTGAGCGCGAGCAACGACGAGGTCTACTTTCGGGACGGCGACACCAAGATCCGCATGCTGGTTCCGCCGGGAGGCGCAGCTGACGTGACGACGGTTCCCGGTGGACCTAACACGATCAGCTTCTTCTCGGTCAGCCCCGACGACAAGAGCATCGCGGTTCTCGTCGAGGACGTCTCCGGGGCGACGGCGATCAGCCTGAGCCTATACGTCGAGGACCTCCACGGCGGCGGCCATCACACCGTCATTTACACCAGCACGACGCCCAAAGGCAAAAACGGAACGACCCTGTGGCCCATGGGCTGGCACGCCGGCGCGCTCGTGCTGGCCGTCGTCCCGGCCTGCACGTTCCAGCCGGCGGGCATCACGCCGACCGAGTGGCACGTGGCGAGCACCGCGAACGGGACGCGACTCGCAACCATCAAAGCCAACGCGTGCACGCTGAGCTTCTGGCCGTCGCCGGCGGGTGTCGGCTGCGTCGGCGGGGGGGGCGCGACCACGCTGTACGACTGGACGGGTAAGGTCCTTTCCGCCACGGGACCGCCGACACCTAGTGACGCCTACCAGCAGTCGGCCGTGTCGCCGGCCGGCAACAGCGCGTTCTGGGCCTCCGGGGCCGCGGTCGGGACCGCGCCGCCCGCGACGCAGATCCTTCAGCTTGGCCCGGGACCCTACGCCTCGGTCCAGGGGCATGCGGCCTGCATCTGGATCGATGAGGACCACCTGCTCGCGCCCGACGCCGTGATCCAGTTCCCGGCCGAGACGCCGGGCAACCTGCAGGTGACGGCCGCCGTGACGGCGTTGACGGCCAGCGGCGTCTGCGCCGGCCGGTTCCCAGGCGGACTGTGATGGGAGCACCCCTCCCCGCCATGCGGGGAGATCGCGCTTTCACCTCCCCGCCATGCGGGGAGGTCGCGTCGCTAGGCGCGGGTGGGGGTAGTGGGATTAGCCATGAATCGGAGTGGGTATACTCAGCGAGCCAGTCCACTCGACTGAGTTAGCACGCCCGGGGCAATGCCCCTGTCCTTCAAAAGAAGGCCGGAACCGGGCGGAAGTTCAACAGGGAGGCAATCAAACGTGGCTCAGGTGACCTTGAAGCAGCTGCTGGAGGCAGGTGTCCATTTCGGGCATCAGACCAGCCGCTGGAACCCAAAGATGAAGACGTACATCTTCACAGCCCGCAACGGCATCCACATCATCGACCTGCAGAAGACCGTCAAGCTGCTGGACGAGGCGTGGGACTTCGTGCGCGCCACTGCCGCGAGCGGACGCCCGGTGCTGTTCGTCGGCACCAAGAAGCAGGCGCAGGAGACCATCCAGACCGAAGCGGCCCGCTGTGGCATGTACTTCGTCAACCGGCGCTGGATGGGTGGCATGCTGACCAACTTCAGCACGGTGAAGAAGCGCATCGAGCGCCTCCAGGAGCTGCGCAAGATGCAGCAGGAAGGCCAGTTCGAGCAGATGGCAAAGAAGGAGGCCAAGCGGCTCCAGGACGAGCTCGACCGGCTGATGTTCCACTTTGACGGGATCGCCGACATGAAGCGCCTGCCCGGCGCCGTGTACGTCGTCGACCCGCGCAAGGAGCACATCGCGGTCACGGAGGCGAACCGGTTAAAGATCCCGGTCGTCGCGATCACGGACTCCAATTGCGACCCGGACCTCATCACCTACGTGATCCCCGGCAACGACGACGCCATCCGCGCCGTCAAGCTGCTCACGGGAAAGATCGCCGACGCGTGCCAGGAAGGCCGCCAGGAAGCCCAGGCTCGCGGCGAGATCCTGCCCGAGGTCGAGGATCGCGAGTTCCTCGAGACCCCGCGGTACGAAGAGATCGAGGAGTACCTCGAGGACGAGGACGACTTCCTGCCGACTGTGTCGGAGGAGGAGTTCATCGGGCGGACCGCCGACGACGAGGAGGTCCGCAAGTGATGACGGTGCCGATGGACCTGATCAAGCAGCTCCGCGAGATGTCGGGCGCGGGGATGATGGACTGCAAGGTCGCGCTCGAGGAGGCTGAGGGCGACCTCGGGAAGGCGTACACGATCCTGCGCGAGAAAGGGATCGCGAAGGCCAGCAAGCGCGCGGGCCGGGCGACCGGCCAGGGTGTCGTCGAGGCGTACCTGCACAGCACCGGTGACGGTTTCCCGCCCCAGGTCGGCGTGCTGATCGAGGTCAGCTGCGAGACGGACTTCGTCGCCAAGGGCGCCGACTTCCGCAAGCTGGCCAGGGAGCTCGCCCTGCAGGTCGCCGGGTACGAGCCGCGGTGGGTCTCGCGCGAAGACGTGCCCGACGATGTCCTCGTCTCCGAGAGGACCGTCTACGAGGCGAAGGCGCTCCAGGACGGCAAGCCCGAGCAGATCATCCCCAAGATCGTGGAGAGCCAGGTCGAGAACTTTCTGAAACAGAACTGCTTGCTGGAGCAGTCGTACTTCCGGGAGCCGACCCACACCGTGGAGCAGCTGATCGCGGAGAACATCTCCAGGCTGCAGGAGAACATCACGGTCCGCCGGTTTGCGCGCTACAACGTCAGAGAGTCATAGTCTGATCGTCAACAACACGATGGGAGACCGATCCCCGAAGTACAACCGCATCCTGCTCAAGCTGAGCGGCGAGGCGCTTGGCGGCGCACGAGACTACGGCATAGACCTCGAGGTCGTGCAGACGATCGCGGGCCAGGTCAAGCGCGTGCACGAGATGGGCGTCCAGACGGCGGTCGTCGTCGGTGGCGGCAATATCTTCCGCGGCCTCGCCGCCAGCGAGCGGGGGTTTGATCGCGCGACTGGCGATTACATGGGCATGCTCGCGACGGTGATCAACTCGTTGGCGCTCCAGGACGCGCTCGAGCGGACAGGCATCCCAGCCCGAACGATGACAGCGATCCAGATGCCGCAGGTGGCCGAGCCCTACATCCGGCGGCGGGCGGTGCGGCACCTGGAGAAGGGCCGCGTGGTGATCCTGGCCGCCGGCACAGGTAACCCGTACTTCACCACCGACACGACTGCCGCCCTGCGCGCGGTCGAGATCGAGGCAGACGTGATCCTGAAGGCGACGAAGGTGGACGGTGTCTACACGGCCGATCCCAAGCGCGACCCGACTGCCGTGAAGTTCGAGCACCTCGGCTACCTGGAAGTCCTCAACCGAGGCATCGAGGTGATGGACAACACTGCGCTGACCCTCTGCATGGACAACGACGTGCCGATCATCGTCTTCAACCTACTCGAGCCGGGCAACATCGAGCGCGTCGTGATGGGAGAGGAGATCGGCACGCTGGTCGGAGCCGTCAGTTGATCGACCCTGTGCTTCGCGATGCAGAGTCGAAGATGGCCAAGTCGGTGGACCACTTCGCTGCCGAGCTGTCGACCATTCGCACCGGCCGCGCGAACCCGGCCCTGATCGACAAGATCATGGTCCCGTACTACGGGACCCCGACGCCCCTGAACCAGCTGGCGCAGATCAGCGCGCCCGAGCCTCGCCTGCTTGTGGTCCAGGTGTACGACAAGAGCCAGATGGCGGCGGTGGAGAAGGCGCTGCGGTCGGGCGAGCAGGGTCTCAACCCCGCCAGCGACGGCCAGGTGATCCGGGTGCCGATCCCGCCCCTGAACGAGGAGAGGCGGCGCGAGTTCGTCAAGCTCGTGCGTGCGAAGGCGGAGGACGCCCGCGTCGCGATCCGCAACGTGCGGCGTGACGAGATCCACCGCGTCGACCAGATGCAGAAGGCGGGCGACGTGCCCGAGGACGAGTCAAAGCGCGCACATTCACGCTTGCAGAAGATCACCGAAAGCCAGATCGAAAAGGTCGACGCCCTCGCGGGCCGGAAGGAATCCGAAGTGATGGAAGTCTAGGAGGTATGAGAGGAAACCCCAGAGTGGTTTCCTCTCATCGCGCGTGCGGCTTCGCCGCAGGCGCTGCTCTCTTTCCGGTATACGGTTGGGACTTAACCAGGTAGTCAGTCCAGGCGGCGCTTGGAGTGGCGAAGACAAAGTTGCGACTGGGTGAAACCCAGCCGCCCCAGCCAAGCTAGGGACAGCTAAAGCCAGGTTTAGCGGCAGTCGGTACGCTTTCGGGACACTTGGAATCTCCGATCCCCCGCCACATCGGGATCATCATGGACGGCAACGGGCGCTGGGCCCGGCGCCGCGGCAGGCCTGCGAGCTTCGGCCACCGCGCCGGCGTGCGCGCGATCAAACGCGCGCTCGAAGGCTGCGAGCAGCTCGGGGTGAAGGTCCTCTCCGTGTACGCGTTCTCCACTGAGAACTGGGCCAGGCCGCGAGCGGAGGTCCGAGCCCTGATGCGTCTGTTCCACGAGACGATGCTGCGAGAGATCGATGAGATGCACCGCCGAGGCGTCCGCATCGTCGTCAGCGGGCGCCGCGACGAGCTCTCGGCACGCATGCGTGAGCGGATCGACGAAGCGATGGCGCGCACGGCAGCCAACACGAACGGCGTGCTCAACGTGTGCCTCAACTACGGCGGACGGGCCGAGATCGTTGACGCTGTGAGGAAGCTCGTCGCCGATGGCGTGCTTGCCGGTGACGTGGACGAGGCGGCGATCGCATCGCGTCTCTACAATCCGGGCCTGCCCGACCCCGACCTCATCATCAGGACGGCCGGCGAAAAGCGGGTGAGCAACTTCCTCCTGTGGCAATCCGCGTACTCCGAGATGCTCGTCACCGACACGCTGTGGCCTGACTTCGACGTCGACGACCTGAAGGCGGCGCTCGCCGATTACGCCGCTCGCGTCAGGCGCTTTGGCGGCCGTCCAGAAGACGAGACTCACGCACAGGCGTCTGCCCGATGACGACGCAAACTCCGCCGTTGATCCGTGGGTGGAGGCCCAGCCCGCTGATGGTCCGCATCCTCAGCGCTTTTGTGATCCTCGCGGTGGTGATCGGACTCGTACTCGCCGGCACGTATGGCGCCTATATCCTCGTGTTCCTGCTCGGGAGCCTTGCGCTGTGGGAGTTCCGCGGGCTCTCGGACGGCATGGGCTCCCGCGCCCCGAGCTGGCTGTTGTTCCCGCTCGGCGCCTTCTTCGCCTACAGCGGAACGATCTTGAAGCACGTCGACGTCAACATCGTCCTGTCGCTCTCGCTGGTGGGCGGACTCGCTGCGTTCCTGTTCGTGCCCGGCCGGCGCCAGGGCCTGGGCCGGTGGGCGATGGGCCTCGCCGGCGCGCTGTACATCGGCATGCCGTTCAACTACTACCTGCTTCTCTATACCTCGAAGCCGAGCGGCCTCGTCTGGGCTCTCTTCACGATCTTCGCGGTGGTGGTCAGCGATACCGCCGCGCTGCTGGTCGGCAGTCGGATAGGCCGCCATCCGTTGTTTCCGGCGATCAGCCCACGCAAGACGGTCGAGGGCGCGGTCGCGGGCGTGATCGGCGCAACCGTCGTGATGCTCTTAGGGGTCAGCGGCGTCCTTGGGATTTCGCCGATTCACGGAATCTTGATCGGCCTCCTGGTGGGCATCAGCGCGCTGTTGGGCGATCTTGTGGAGTCTCAGATGAAGCGCATCGCGGAGGTCAAAGACTCCTCGCACCTGATACCGGGCCACGGGGGCGTGCTCGATCGTCTTGACTCCATCCTGTTTCCCCCGATCCTCGTGTACTTCTACGCGGTGCTGTTCCATCTGATCACATGAGGATCACCACAAGCTCAGAGGACCCGCCGTGCGGCTCGCCGTGAGTGTGCGGGGGCCCCTGAACCGTCCGATCAACGTTGCTGTGCTCGGCGCGACCGGGTCCATCGGCCGCCAGACGCTGGACGTGATCGATCGGAATCCCGCGCGGCTGCGCCTGTTCGGCATCACCGAGGGCCGCCGGACCACTCAACGTGAGGCCGATCACGTGGTGCGGGGCCAGGCCGGAGACCCCGATTTCGATGCCCGGGTCGAGGCGATGGTCACAGATCCGCGCTGCGACGTGGTCGTCGTCGCCATTCCCGGGGCGCGCGCGCTGGCGCCCACGCTGGCCGCCCTGAAGTCAGGCAAGGAGGTGGCGCTGGCGACCAAGGAGGTCTTGGTCATCGCTGGCGAGCTGGTCATGCGCGCGGCCGGCGAGCGCGGCATCCGCCCGGTCGATTCCGAGCACAGCGCCATCTGGCAGTGCCTGTGGGGCGAACGCCGAGATTCGATCCGGCGCCTCGTCATCACGGCGAGCGGGGGGCCGTTCTGGGCCCATCCGGAGCTGGACCTGGACAGCGTGACGGTCGAGCAGGCGCTCAATCACCCGAAATGGTCGATGGGTCCAAAGGTCACCGTGGACTCGGCGACGCTGATGAACAAGGGGCTCGAGGTGATCGAGGCGCATCACCTGTTCGGCGTTCCGCTGGAGCAGGTGACCGTCTGCATCCACCCGCAGAGCGTGGTGCACTCGATGGTCGAGTTCGTGGACGGCTCGATCAAGGCCCAGCTCGGCCGACCTGACATGCGGCTGCCGATCGCCGTCGCCCTCGGCTACCCCGACCGGCTCGGCGGCGCGGTGCCTCCGACGCGACTCGAGGAGCTGAGCGGACTGGAGTTCTACGCCCTCGACGAGGCCCGCTTTCCCAGCGTGCGGCTGGCGCGCGAGGCGGCCGACGCCGGCCACGGGCGGCCCGCCGTGCTGAACGCCGCCAACGAGGAGGCGGTCGCCGCCTTCCTTGACCGTGAGATCACATTCAGTGGGATCGTGCGAACGGTGGAGCTGGCGCTCGAGGCCTTCCCCGGCGGCGGCGACAGCCTGCAAGACATCCTCGAAGCCGACCGTTGGGCTAGGGGGTATGTGGCTGACATCCTGAGGGGTCCCCGCGAACTCAAGGCGCATCCTCCGAGGTAGGGGTCCCCGCGAACTCACGACGCAGCCTCTGAGTTCGTGGGGCTCCCGCGGGGTGGTAGTCCGGTAGATTGAGGGAGAAATGAGCCAGCTGCTCACCCCACTTCTCTACGTGGTCGGCGTCGGAGGCATGTTCCTCCTCCTGATCGCGCCGCACGAGGGCGGCCACTTCCTGTTCGCCAAGCTCTTCAAGGTCCGCGTGATTGAGTTCTCGATCGGCGCGGGGGCCAAGCTCTGGTCGTTCACCCGCGGCGGCACGCTGTACGCGCTGAGGGCGTTCCCGATCCTGGGCTACGTCCGGATGGGTGGAATGGAGGGGGGCGATTTCGACGATCTCAACGGCTTTCACGCCAAGCCCGCCTGGCAGCGGATCCTGATCCTCGCCGGCGGCCCGGCGGCGAACTTCGTCGTCGCCATGCTGCTGATCACGGGTTTCGGGCTGACTCAGCTCAACTCGGACCCGGGCAAGGTCTTCAACGTGATGGCCGGTTCGCCGGCCGCGGCGGCTGGGATTCAGGCCGGCGACAGCATCCGATCGGTCAACGGAAAGCCGTTCAACAGCCCCGGCTTGATCGTGCAGGAAGAGCAGGCCGAACCTGGCCAGCCACTGACCCTGAGCGGCGTCCACGGCAACGGGCGGCCTTTCACGTACGTGGTCACGCCGAGCTGCGACCAGGGCCAGTGCAAGGTCGGCCTGGGCATCCCGAGGCAGCTCTTCACGGTGCAGACCGCCGTGACCGACGGAGTCACGTTCCCATTCGTGGCCGTGGGCGGGATCGTGGGCGGCCTCGGGTCGCTGGTCACGGGCCACGTGAAGGGAGGGCTGCTCGGGCCTGATGGGCTGACGGGGCCGATCGGGATCGCCAAGATCACGGCCGACTCGGTGAGCCAGGGCCCGCCCACCTACATCTTCCTGGTCGCGCTCCTGTCGGTCGCGCTCGGCTTCACCAACCTGCTGCCGCTGCTCGCCCTCGACGGCGGGCGCATCGTCGTTGTGCTGATCGAAGTCGTCCGGCGGCGCCCGTTCGACCGCACGAGCGAGCTGAACTTCCAGCGCTTCGGGCTGGTCGCCTTGCTGGCGCTGGCCGCGGTGATCAGCTTCCTGGACATCCAGCGGATCGCGACCGGGCAGTTCCCCGGGATCCACTAGTTGAAATTCAACTAGTGGCCATGGTCACGCGGCGCAAAACGGTCCCCGTCAACGTCGGCGGCGTGGTCATCGGCGGGGCCGCGCCTATTGCGGTCCAGACGATGACCAAGACCGACACACGCGACGTCAAGGCGACGCTGCGCCAGATCCACGAGCTGAAGGAAGCCGGCTGCGAGATCGTCCGGCCCGCCGTCCCGGACCGCGAGGCGGCCGAAGCCTTGAAGGAGATCGTCAAGGGTTCGCCGCTGCCGGTGATCGCCGACATCCACTACGACCACACGCTCGCGCTCCTGGCCATCGAGGCCGGCGTCGCCTGCCTCCGCCTCAACCCAGGCAACATCCCGGACCGCGAGAAGGTCGAGAAGGTCGTCAACGCCGCCAAGGAGCGCCAGATCCCGTTCCGCATCGGCGTCAACGCCGGCTCGCTGCCCGAAGAGGTGCATAAGACGATGCGCGAGCAGCACCACATCGACCGCGACAATCGCGAGCTGACCGCGGACCGCATGGTCGAGGTTGCCCTCGGGCACTGCACGATCCTCGAGGACCTCGACTATGGTCCCGGCTTCATCAAGGTGTCGCTGAAGGCAACCGACGTGTGGACCAACGTGATGGCCAACCGCAAGTTCGCGGCCGCCCGGCCCTACCCGATCCACCTCGGCGTCACTGAGTCCGGGCCCGTCGAGGCGGGGAGCATCCGCAGCGCCGTGGGCCTCGGCATCCTGCTGGCCGAAGGCATCGGCGACACGATCCGCGTGTCGCTCGCGACGTCAGATCCTCGCGAGGAGATCCGTGTGGCTCACGAGGTGCTCAAGACGCTGGCCTTCCGCAACGAGAGCGCGACGTTGATCGCGTGTCCCACCTGCGGGCGGCTCGAGTACGACATGGTGCCGATGGTCAAGGCGGTCGAAGCGCACATCGCCAGGCTGAAGCTGCCGATCACCGTCGCGGTGATGGGTTGCGTGGTGAACGGTCCTGCTGAGGCTCGCCACGCCGACATCGGCGTCACCGGCGGTCGCGGCAAGGGTGTGATTTTCAAGAAAGGTAAGCTTTACCGCACCGTGCCTTCCGAAGACCTCCTTCCCGTGCTCCTGGCTGAGATTGACGCGATCGCGGCCGAGCACGCCCCTGCGCCGGCTCCGCTCCCGCGCTAGCCCGCCTTCTCCTTCCTGCCTCGTGGGGAGGTCGCTGCAAAGCGGCGGGTGGGGGTGGCGGGCTCAGCAAAGACGCTGAAATCTGGACTCTGAACAGGGAGCGATTGCCATGAAACAGGACCTTGAAGAAAGGAAGGACTTCGTCAAGGACATCACGAAGATGTCCGACGACTTCGACCGTTGGTACACCGACGTCATCCGCAAGGCGGAGCTGGCCGACTGGTCGGGGATCCGCGGGATGATGGTCGTCCGCCCTTACGGGTGGGCGATGTGGGAGAACATCCAGCGCGCGTTCGACGACATGATCAAGGAGAGCGGCCACGAGAACTGGCAATTCCCCCTCCTGATCCCTCGCGAATACCTGATGAAGGAAGCGGCCCACATCCAGGGCTTCGCGCCCGAGGTCGCCTGGGTGACGAAGGCGGGAGGCGACATGGCCGAGCTCGAGGAGCCGCTCGCGATCCGGCCAACGTCCGAAACCATCATCGGCACGCTGATCAAGGACTACATCCAGAGCCACCGCGATCTCCCCAAGCTAACCAACCAGTGGTGCAACGTGCTGCGCTGGGAGAAGCGCTCTCGGCTGTTCCTGCGCACGCGCGAGTTTTTCTGGCAGGAGGGTCACACCTTCCACGCCTCCGCCGCGGAGGCCAAGGACGAGGTCGACCTGACGACCGAGTACTACCGCCAGATTGCGGAAGACTGGCTTGCCGTGCCCGTGATCGTCGGCCGCAAGTCGGAGAGCGAGACGTTCGCGGGCGCGCAGTACACGCACTCGATCGAGGGCATGATGCGCGACGGGCTCGCCCTCCAGATGGGCACATCACACTATTTCGGGCAGAACTTCGCGCTCGCCTACGACATCGCGTTCACGAACAGGGAAAACGTGCGCGAGCACTGCTATACGACCTCATGGGGCATGTCGACGCGGCTGATAGGCGGCCTGGTCATGGCGCACGGCGACGACAGCGGCCTGATCATGCCTCCCAAGATCGCGCCGGTGCAGGTAGCGATTGTGCCTATCCATCGCGACTCAGACTCGCGGACCCAGATCGAGTCGTACATCAACTCATGGATCGGGGAGCTGAAGGCGGCGGGCGTCCGCTACAAGATCGACTGGCGTGACGAGCGTCCAGGCGAGAAGTTCGCGCACTGGGAGCTGCGCGGCGTTCCCCTGAGGATCGAGGTCGGCCCTCGCGACGTCGCCGCATCGCAGGTGGTGATAGTCGACCGCCTGAAGCGGCCAAAGATCTCGGTGCCGGTCGCCGGCATCGGCGAGCGAATCGGCGCCGTGCTGCACGAGTTTCAACGCGCGCTGTTCGAGCGCGCGCTCGAGTTCCGCTCCGCGAACACGTTCGAGGTTGAGACGCTGGACGCGCTGGTCGCGCACTTCCAGAAGCGAAACGGGTTCGTGTGGGCGCTGTGGTGCGGCGATCCAGCCTGCGAGGCGCGGGTGAAGGAGGCCGCGGGCGGCGTCACGACCCGGAACTACGACTCCTCGGCCGACGTCTCGGGAAACTGCCTGGTCGACGGCAAGCCGGCTACCCGCCGGATCGCGTTCGCCCGCTCCTACTGAAAACTGAGCTGAGTGGACCTTCAGGCCGGATTTATTCAGGCCGTCATCCAGCGCGCCACCTTCGAAGCGCCTCCGAACGACGCTGAGGAGAGGAGGGGTCCCCGCGGGGGAGGACGACTGTCCTCACCCGCGCTTTAGTTCGTCGGGTTTTCGAAGGCGCCGATGCGCGGCGCATCGGCGTACATCGACTCGGAGGCGACGACTTTGAGCGAGCCGTTGGTGACTGCGTCGAGCACCGCTTCCGCCACATCGGGGTGGAAGTGGGTGCCGGCGCCTGAGCGGACTTGCTCCACCGCGACCTGCAGCGACATGCCCCTGCGGTAGGGGCGGTCCGAGGTCATCGCGTCTATCGCGTCCGCCGCACTGACGATCCAGGAGAACATCGGCAGCTCGTCGGCCTTCTTGCGGTCCGGGTACCCCTTGCCGTCGAATCGTTCATGGTGGGATCGGACGATCACGAGCTCATCGGTGAGCATGCGCAGACCACTGAGGATGTTGTAGCCAACCACCGGGTGCTCCTTCATCTTGGTGAACTCCTCGTCGGTCAGCACGCCCGTCTTCTGGAGAATCGCATCGGGGACACCGATCTTGCCGATGTCGTGGAGTCGCCCGCCGCGCTCCATGCGCACCCACGCGGACTGGTCTTCAGGCGAGTACTTCATCTGGCGAGCGATCATCAGCGCGTACTGCGTCACGCGCTCGGAGTGGCCGCGCGTGTAGGGGTCGCGGGCGTCGACGGCGTTCGCCAGCGCCTCGAGCGAGGAGATGATCACCTCTTCGCGGTCCTTGAAGAGCCTCGCGTTGTCGATCGCGACCGCGGCCTGCGCCGCCAGCTCGGTGACCAGGTTGCGGTGATCGGGTGTGAAGACGTGGCCCACCTGGTAGTTGGCGAGGAACAGGACGCCTGTCGTCTTGCCCCGCAGGTTGATGGGCACGCACAGCACCGCGCGCGGGTTCAGCGGGCTGTCGGCCGTGCTCTCGTGATCCATCGCTTCCATGACCGGCTGCCCGTTCGACATGACCGCGCTGCAGATCTCGCCGCCAACGCCCAGGGCGAGCTTCTCGGCCGTGGTTGAATCGGTTCCGAACCCGCCCTTGAGGATGAGCTTGCCGGATTCCTCAAGGGCCAGGCAGCCGATCTGCGCGGTCGATGCCTTTGCCGCGCCTGCGAGCACTTGCTGCAGCACCTGGTTGAGGTCGAGGGTGGACGTGGCCGCCTGCAGGGCCTCCTGCAGGTTCTTCAGCTCCCAGATGCTGCGCTGGTTGTTGTCGTACAGCTCGGCGTTCCTCACGGCGACGACGCCCTGGTTGCCGAGCGTGGTCAGCACGCGCTGGTCGTCCGGGGTCCACTCGCGCGTCTTGACGTCGAACACCGAAAGGGTTCCCCACATGTGGCCGTCCTCGAGCATCGGCATGCAGATGGCCGCCTTGAGACCATACGCGACAAGGTCGGGCGGCGAGCGAAGGTCGAAGCTCGAGCTGATGTCGGCCACGGCGGTCGCGCGCAGGCTGAGCATGACGGCGCCGACGATGCCCTGGCCGTTCTGGAACTCCATCGCGTCGACCACAGCCGGGAAACCGAGCGACATGATGACCGCCTGGTGTCCTTCGGGGGTGGTGCGAGTCAGCAGGCCGGCGGTTCCCATGGTCACCCGGACCGCGGTCTCCAGCGTCTTCTGCTCTAGCACCTTCGATCCCTGCGTCACCGTGGTGAGCGCCTGCGAGACCTCGCCCAGCGCGTCGAGCGCCGTGTCGAGCTTTGAGGCCTGGCCGGTGACGACCTGCAGGATGCGCGAGTTCTCGACGGCGATTCCGGCCATCGAACCCAGCTCGTCGAGTGACGCGACGTCCCTCGGCACGAAGGCCGCCGTGCCCTTGCGCCCAACGCAGAGCGCCCCGAGGACGCCTTCTTTGCCGCGGATCGGAGTGAGCGCCTCGTTGACGGTGCCTCCGGTTTGCTCCGGCGTCACGCCGCTGTAGATGTGCTCTTCGGCGTGGATGAGGTTCCGCAGCACCGTCTCGCCATCGCGAACCCTGACCATCGCTCCTTCGATGGACGCAGGGCCGTTCGAGGAGCCGAGGACCACGAACGTGCCGTCGGGCTGGAACAGTGCGGCGCTGCCGGCCTCGTAACGGATCACCTGCCTGCCCTTGTCGAGGACAAGGGCGAGGACGTCGTTCATCGTCTTGCCGGAGGCTTCCTTGACCAGCTCGTTCATCAGCGAATAGCGCGCCGACTCCTGGCGCGAGAGCGCGACGGCGTGCGCGTTGGCGAGCTGCGCGGCGGCGCGCAGGGTCAGCGTCGTGGCGAGCCGCCGGTTGTCGTCGGTGAATCCGCCCGGCCTGTTGCCGAGCAGGATGAAGCCGCTGATTCGGTCGCCGATGGGGATGGGGACCGCCATGAGGCTCTCGACACGCATGTCGTCGGGCAGGTAGTTGACGAGCTCGACCAGGCCGGACTTGTCCGTGCCGACGAAATCCTTTCCCGACTCGATGGTCGTGAGCAGGCGGCCCGAGGTGCCCCCGCGGTTCACCGGGAGGGGATGGAGGCGCTCGAGCCCGATCCCCGGAGATTGAGGCACGAACTGGCGTCCATCCGCCGACGCCAGGTAAGAGCATGCGAACCCGGCGCCGACCTCGCGAGCGATGTTGGCCGTGAGCGCGCTGATATCGCCGGGCAGCGCGGCTCCGTCGGCGTCCGAGGTGGCAGCCATGAAGGCCCGGTGCTTATCTTCCAGCTGGACGCTGAGGGCGTGCAGCTGGTCGACGTGCCGGCGCACCGCGCCGTTGAAGCTGCGGTAGGCGATGCTGCCGACGTAGCCGCCGACGCCGAGCAGCAGGACGCCGCCGAGCTGCATGGCGAGGGTGCCGTCGCGCAGTTTGAACTGTGCCGAGACCAACGTAAGCAGGAGCGCGCCCGCGGCGAGGGGAAGCGAGGCCTGCCAGCGGGTGTTGAGGGCGCCCGCCAACAGGGCCAGCAGTCCGGCGACGACGGCGAGGACCGCCGGCGTGCCCGACCGGCCGGTCACGTTCAGCGAAGCGCCGACGAGCACGATCACCGCGGTCGCAGCGGAGAAGCCGATCCTGAGTGCAAAGGTCGCCTTTTCGGAACCCATTTGGCGGGGCATAAGTCTAGGAGCGTGTTCGCTGGTCTCAACCCGGATACGCCTGGCGGGTCCGGAATAGGGCCCGCCTAAACTTCTCAGCGAGCACAAGGTGACGGTTTCAGAGCTTCTACGAATCGCGGATCATCTCGACCCGAAGGGCCAGCAGCTGGTCAGGAAGGCGTACGAGCGCGCCGCCAGCGCCCACACGGGCCAGCGCCGGCTGTCGGGCGAGGAGTACGTCAACCATCCTCTCGAGGTGGCGGCCATCCTCGCAGACCTGGAGTTGGACGCTGAAACGATCTCGGCCGCGCTCCTTCACGACACGGTCGAGGACACCGCGCTCACGACCGAAGAGGTCGAGCGCGAGTTTGGGGCAGAGGTCGCGCGACTGGTCGATGGCGTCACCAAGCTGGGCCGGATCGCGCTGCGCTCGGACCAGCAGCAGCAGGCGGAGAACATCCGCAAGATGATGGTGGCGATGGCGGAGGACCTCAGGGTCGTCCTCATCAAGCTGGCCGACCGGCTCCACAACATGCGCACCCTCGACCCGCTGCCCGAGGTGAAGCGGCGGAAGATCTCGCGCGAGACGCTGGATATCTACGCCCCGCTTGCACACCGGCTAGGCATCGGGCAGATCAAGTGGGAGCTGGAGGACCTGGCTTTCCGGAACCTCGAGCCGGAGGCCTTCGACGACGTCGTCAAGCGGATCAACCGAAAGCGCAACGAGCGCGAGTCGCTGGTGTCCGATCTTCGCGAGATCCTCGCGCGCGAGTTGGAGAAGGTCGGCATCGTGGCGGATATCACCGGGCGGCCGAAGCACATCTACTCCGTGTGGCAGAAGATGACGCGCGAGAACAAGGACTTCTCCGAGATCTACGACCTGTCCGCGATCAGGGTCCAGGTCGACACGGTGCGCGACTGCTACGGCGTGCTCGGCGTGGTGCACTCGCTGTGGAAGCCGGTCCCCGGTCGCTTCAAGGACTACGTGGCGATGCCGAAATCAAATGGCTACCAGTCGCTGCACACGACCGTCATCACGCACACTGGAGAGCCGATCGAGATCCAGATCCGCACGCACGAGATGCACCGCGTCGCCGAGTTCGGAGTGGCGGCTCACTGGACGTACAAGGAGGGCGGCAAGGACGCGAGCTTCGACCAGAAGCTGTCGTGGCTGCGGAGCCTGCTCGAGTGGCAGAACGAGGTGGGGGATGCGGAGTCGTTCCTCGACACGGTCAAGGTCGACCTGTTCCAGGACGAGGTTTACGTGTTCACGCCCAAGGGCGACGTGATCAACCTGCCCGCCGACTCCTCGCCCGTCGACTTCGCCTACCGCATCCACACCGAAGTCGGGCACCACTGCATCGGCGCCAAGGTCAATGGCCGGATGGTGCCGCTGGACTACGACCTGCAGAACGGTGAGATCGTCGAGGTCCTGACCTCGAAGGGCCCGCACGGCCCGAGCCGCGATTGGCTGAACTTCGTCAAGAGCACGTCCGCCAAGGAGCGCATCCGCAAGTGGTTCAAGAGCCAGAGCCGCGAGGAGAACGTCGCGAAGGGACGCGACCTCCTCGACAAGGAGCTGCACCGCATGCATCGCGTGAACCTTGCCGACCTCGACGACGACAAGCTCATGCAGATCGCAACCCTGCAACGGTTCAACGGGGTGGACGACTTCCTGGCGGCGATCGGGTACGGCGACCTCTCACCTCACGCGGTCGTGATGCGTATGGCCCTCAACCTGGACACGCCTGGCGGGGAGCTGCGTGCGATACCGCTCATCCCCAACGTCCAGCCCGTCCCGCGAGTGCTGGTGCGCGGGGAGAAAGGAATCCTGACGAAGGTGGCGCCGTGCTGCCAACCCGTCCCGGGGGACGCGATAGTCGGCTACACGACACGCGGACGCGGGGTGACGGTGCATCGCGCCGACTGCATCAACGCCATCAACGCGCAGGATCGCGCGCGCGTCGTGCCTGTCGACTGGGATTCCGAGGCGACCCACCTGTACCCGGTCGCGATCAAGATCGAGGCCTGGGACCGGCAGGGGCTCCTGCGCGACATCGCCACGGTGGTCGCGGAAAACCGCGTCAACATGTCAGCGCTCGAGGTCCATGTCTACGACGACAAGACTGCAGTCGTCTCGGCCACGGTGGAGATCGACTCGCTCGCGCAGCTCTCGCGGCTGATGGAGAAGCTCGAAAGCGTGAAGGACGTGCACACGGTCGCACGCGAGGCGTCGTGACCGTCCAGGTCGCATCCACCGCCGATGGAAGGTTCGGCACCAACTCCTACCTCGTCGAGGATTCGGACACGAAAGACGCCGTGATCATCGACGCAAACCTCGAGTCGCAGAAGATGGTGGAGCTCGTGCTCGCTCGCGGCGTCAACGTCAAGGCCATCCTGCTCACGCACACCGACGTCGACCATGTGGGCGGCCTGCCGGTGCTGCTGGCGAAACTCGGCCCGGTGCCGCTGGCCGTGCACGATGCTGAGCGCTACGTGCTGACCGAGGGCAAGCCCCTGCGCCGACAGTTCGCAGTCGCGTTGCCCGCGATGGTGGACGTCTTGAGCCTGCATGACGGGGATACGTATCGCGCAGGGTCGCTGGAATTCGAGGTCCTGCACACGCCGGGACACAGCCCGGGCGGGGTGACGCTCAAGATCGGCAACAACCTGTTCACCGGCGACGCGCTGTTCGCCGGCTCCATCGGCCGCTCCGATTTCGAGAACTCGGACGGCGAGGCGCT
>JBDTKH010000030.1:0-27735 GCA_039935415.1 Candidatus Dormiibacterota bacterium | reverse complement strand
GGTCCGCCTGGACACAGGAAGTCTAGCAGTGAGGATTCCGCGGGAGGAGTTCCAATCTCCAAAGCAGGGTCGCTACCTGGACGATTTTAGAACCGCGCTGCTCGCTACAAGTACGGAGCCATCTGCTCGGCCACGAGCCGCCCTGCGAACGCGACCAATGCGGCCTCCTCGCCTTCGGGAACTCCCTCCAGCATTCAGGCACCAATGAAGTCTCGACCTTCTTGATCCCAACTCGCCAAGACTTCCTCGGCCACGTCGAGGACACGTTTCGCGGCCTCCAGTTGATCAACGAACTAGTCGACCAAGGCCTTGGCAATCAGGGCGACCTGCAAGCCGGGCAGACCGTCAGAAATGTCCGCGTCCGCGTCGAGCTCGGCCCTTAGCGCTGGGCAGGCGGTGACCATAGCCGCGATGACAGCCGCGTCGTCCAGATGGCCGTTCTCAGCCGCATACTTCTGCCCTTTCACGTATTCGGGGTCACCGGCTGGCGCGGGGCGCGCCATTGCGAACCCGCTCCAGTCGCCGAACTCCCTGATCGATCAGTGCCTTCATCAGGGACTGGTATGGCACACGGCGTCGTTCTGCAACCTGCTTGGTCCGCACGAGCAACTCATTTGGAACGCGGAGCGAGATCTTCGTAGTCGCCTGATCGAGCGACTCCAAGACCTCGCGCTCGAACTCCTCATCGCTGAGCTCGTCAAATGGGTCGTTAAACGGCTTTCGAGTTGCTTTTGTCTTCATTTGCTGATCCTCCGAATGATTCTCTTCGATGCCTCGCGGGCGTGAATCGGGTATCGACCTTCCGGCTGGTCGACCCAGCTAACGACCAACCAACGGCCTGCTCCCGTACGCCCGATCACCTGGTAGGCGCCGCGTTCCGCTAGGTACGTCTCGAGCCGGCCTGGGTCAGAGAGCGCTTGGCCAATCTCGTCGAGGGAGATGTCCCGCTCGGGATGATCTTGGCCGAGGTGCTTGCGGTTGGCGGTGTCCCAGACGACAGGCCGGTCGTCCACCCATTCAGTATATACGTTTGGGATGGACAAGAGGGGTGGCTAGAGGGATTTGAACCCTCGACAGCCAGATCCACAATCTGGTGCTCTGCCATGCTGAGCTATAGCCACCACGGGTTGGGCCCAGACGCGACGGCCCTGTAGGGATCACGATTTTACCCGGACTCGTGGTGGACAATTAAAAGCGATGGCAACTCAGGCCGAGTTCGACCAGATGATCAAGTCCGGGGAGCTCATCGAATCGCCCAACGAGATGACTCCCGACTACCTGAAGGAGCTCAAGCACACCCTCATCGTTTCCGGCGACACCGAGCTGATCTCGGCCCCGGCTTACTACCTGGCCGCCAAGCGGGCGCCGTCGATCAACGCGTTCATGACCGGTATCGCGATCATCCAGGACGAGCTGGCGCACGCGCACATCGCGTACCACATCCTCGAAGAGCTCGGCGAGGACCAAGAGAAGCTCATCTTCAGTCGCGACCCGAAGAGCTTTCGTTACCCGTACGCCTTTGATGTTCCGCTCGACAGCTGGACGGAGCTGGTGGTCGCCAACGGCATGTACGACCAGGCGGGGTTCTGCCTGCTGGGCGACATCCACGACAAGTGCTCGTACGGCCCCTGGAAGCGAGGGCTCAACAAGGTGATGGCAGAGGAGAATTTCCACCTCCGCAATGGCCGCACCTGGATGAAGCGGATCAGCGCCTCAGGCGGCTCGGCAAAGGATGAGCTTCAGCGCGCGGTCGACTGGATGTTCCCTCTAAGCGTGGAGTGGTTCGGGCTGCCGGACACGATGAAGATGCATTCGGCCCAGCTCGAGTACCGGCTGAAAGGCCTGACCAATGACCAGCTTCGCCAGTGGTGGCTCTCCACGGTCGTGCCCTACTGCGAGCAGATCGGGATCAAGGTCCCCGCCCACAAAGAGGTCCGCGATGGCAATGACGTCTGGGAGCTCGACTACCCGTTCCCATGCGAGTTCGACGCGGTGGCCAAGCGGTGGGACTTCAAGCAGCCGAGCTCCTGGGACGACGTGCTGGTGCGATGGCGGGAGCGAGGGCCGCGCAACGCCGAGATGGTCGCAATGTTCCAGGAGGAATTTCACAAGTTCCGCAAGACGCACCACGACGTGTCGTGACCACGCAGCAATTGTGGGCCGCGCTCTCCGAGGTCCAGGACCCGGAGATGCCGGTGAACCTGGTGGACCTCGGCGTGATCTATGGGATCACCGAGACGAACGGCACCGTCGAGGTGGACCTCACCTTCACCGCCATGGGATGCCCGGCATCCGAGTTCATCCTCGATGACGTCCGCGATCGCTTGCTGCGTGAACCAGGTGTGCGTGAGGTTCGCGTCAACGTCGTGTGGGATCCGCCCTGGACCGCAGCGCGCATGACTGAAGCCGGCCGCGACGCGCTGGAGACCTGGGGCCTGGCGGTATGACGACCCACTTCAAAAGAGTCAGCGGCGACGCGGTTGAGTACGAGGTCTTCGCGCGCAAGACGCGTGGCGAGGCTCTGCACCAGGTAGGCAGCGTCGTCGCGCCTGATGACGACCTCGCGATGGCGTATGCCCGCGCGACGTATGACGAGGAGCGTTGGTGCGAGATGGCGATCGTCCGGAAGGAAAACGTGATCGAGCTCTGGGCCCCGGGCGAGGCATGAGCCTCTCCGACCTGGTGCTGAGCATCGCGGACAACAAGCAGATGCTTGGGCTGCGTTACGCGGAATGGGCCACCCGCGCACCGTCACTGGAAGCCGACATCGCCGCCGCCGCGATGGGCCTCGACGATCTCGGCCACAGCCGGGTCCTTTACGGCTGCCTGGAACCGCTGGGCTCCGACCCGCGCGGGCCCGAGCGGGAGTCCGACGCCGGCAGCCTGCGTGCCATCGCCTACTTCGACAAGCCGTGGTCCGAGTGGTCGGAGTTCGTGGCGGCGAACGCCATCCTCGATACGGCCTTCACCGCGATGATCGAATCGTGTGTCAACGGCTCTGTCGAGGTGCTGCAGCACCGCCTGCGCAAGATGCTCATGGAGGAGCGGTACCACTTCCTTCACGGACGCAGCTGGCTCAAGTCGGGTATCAGCGCCGAACCGCTGAACCGCGCATGGCGCGAGGCGATCGAGTGGTTTGGGCCACCCGACGGCGAGGTCGCCTCCTTCCATCGCGGGGGCGAGTTGAGCATGGGGCCGCGTGAGCTGCTGACGCGCCTCGAAGAGCAACTCGAGACGAAAGCGCCCAAGGTCGAGGTCGACTGGAAGCGGTGGGATCCGGTCCGGCGCCGCAGCCGGCCGGGCGCCATCGACGAGCCGACCTTCGCGATGCTGCGCGGCCTCGAAGAGAAACGTTTCGCGCCATCAAGTGCCGCGAAAGACTCCTGACCGGGGTCCCCACCCGTCCGGGTCCGCTACGCGGACCGGGCCACCCTCCCCGCACAGCGGGGAGGCGAACTCTCCGCGCCCGGACCCGCGCTGCCCGCACTGCGACGCTCGCGACGCAAAGGTCATCTCCTTGTTCGGCACCCAGGCCATGACCTTGCAGTACCGCTGCCGCAAGTGCGGCACGTTGTTCGAGGCGATCAAGTACGACCGCTAGCCGGTAGCGAAACCGCTCAGGACCTGGTCGACCAGCGTGCAGGCCGGTCCTCGCGGCGGCGCGCCTGGGCGTGATCGACCTCTAGACGGCTCTCACGCTTCGTCTTCTATTTCCGCCGAACCCCCACGCCTTCGGCGCAAAACGGCCAGCGGCAGGCCGGCCAGAACGACCAGCACGATCAGGATCGCCACGATGATCGGCAAGGTCTGGCCGCCGCCAACGCTCACCGCGCCCGGCGGCGGCGACGCGGACGGATAACCGGCGGCGAAGTAGCCGAACGAGCGGATCGACGTGTCGATCGTGAACGGTTGCGCCTCCTGCGCTGCGCCGATGGATTTCCACGGACCGGCAGGGTCGATGGCGACGTAGACGTCGGTGGGCGCCGCCTCGAGGTTCGAGTAGCGCAGGACGAGGTTCGAGCGCTTCACGAGTGGCGCGGTGGCGGTGACCTGGTAGGCGTTGGTCACGAAGCGAATTCCTGGCGGCTGCGGGCATGTCGGCAGGGGAGTGATGTCGACACCGATCGTCGTCTTGCCAGTGGCATCGAACGCGCCAGGCAGGAAACCGATGACCAGCTGGCCATCGCTGGTGAACGCGGAGTTCGCGTCGCTGACTCCGCCGATCACCTTGATGTCGACGTGACCGGAGCCCGGCTTGATGTTGGCGCCGGCTTGCGGCGGAGGACAGGTCCAGTTGTACGGTTGGGGCGGGCCGAAGCCGTCGTAGAAACCCGGGGCCACCATCCACGCCGCGATCACATACGTGAGAGCAGCTGCGCCAAGCAGCCAGGCGCGTCTCACAGTGCGAGGTCGGCGATGACGTGGCCGATGATGGGCGCCACGAGGTCACGGCACGCCCAGCGCCACAGGGCGAGCAGCAATCCGGCCGCGGCGACGGCGCCGAGGAAGGCCGGCGGGTGCGAGAAGGCGTGCGCCGCCGTCCAGACCAGCGTGCTGCCCACGACGGCGAGCGGCGGGCCACCAACCGATTCGAGGGCCGCGTAGAGGACGCCGCGGAAAGCGAGCTCTTCGCCGATCGAGACTGCGACGGCCGCCAGCGCGAGCCCAGCGGGCAGCATCGGCGCCGCTCCGGAACGGGCGGCGCCCGGCAGCAGGAGCACCGCTCCCAACGCCAGGCCGCCGATGACCCTGAGGCCGAACCTGGAGGTGCCGAGTCCCAGCCGATCCGCCGGCCAGCCGCCTGCCGCAAGGGCCAGCGCTCCTCCGCCGAGAATGAGCGCCGCGACCGCCACGCGTGGCTGGGAGTCGATCACGGACCTCGCCCACTCGACGACAACTACATAGCCGGCGAGCAGCCCGGCCCGCACCGCTGGGCGCCCCCTGGCAACTGAAACCACCGGTCGATTATCGAAGAGCGGGCCATGTGGGCTCGGAGTCAGATCGATGTCGACGCGGCTCCCAGCCGCTCCGGAGCGGCGTACACGTTGAAGCGCCCTCCGCGAAGGAAACCGACCAGGGTCTGGTTGAACTCGCGCGCGAGAGCGACGGCGAGGCTGGACGGTGCGCCGGCGGCCGCGAGGACGGGGATGCCCGCGCTGATCGACTTCTGCACGATCTCATAGCCGGCGCGCCCGCTCACCACGAGGACCGCGCCCGACACCGGCAGGCGCCGGTCGAGCAAAGCGCGCCCCACCACCTTGTCGACGGCGTTGTGCCGGCCGACATCCTCACGCAGCGTGACGAGCGTCCCCTCTGCCCGGAACAGCCCAGCCGCGTGAAGGCCTCCTGTACGCTCGAAAACGCCCTGGCCGGAGCGCAAGACGTCGACCAATGAAGGGAGCAACGAGGGCGAGACGACCGGTCCAGCCGGGAGCGCGGCAAGGTCGCGCTTCAGGTCCTCGATCATCACGGTCCCGCAAACCCCGCATGCGGAGCTCGACAGCATCGACCGTTCCGGCTTGCGCCTGGGCGCGGCAGCGAGATGTACGTCGATCTGGTTCGACTCCACCAGGTCAGCCTCTAGGGGGACGGACCCTTCGGTCTCCATTGATTCCGCGCTGATTCGAACCTTGCTCACGTCGTCGAGCGAACGCAGGATGCCCTCGGCGAACATGAGGCCAAGGGCCAGCTCGACGTCCTGTCCCGGGGTGCGCATGACGACGGAAAGCGGCTCCCCATCGAGCATCAGCTGCAGCGGCTCCTCGGTGACGACCATGTCGGCCTCGTCTGTCCAGCCGCCTGGTGACCACTTCCGAACGCGCAGGCCCGGCGCGGCCGGTTTCGCCATCAGAGGTGAGGCCCGACGGCCGGCCCAGAGATTTGGAGATCCAGGTGGCCCGAGCCGAAGGCAGGGGTGGCCCTGGGAGGAGCGCATTTGAAAATGCGCGACGACGACGGGCCGGGCCCCCTGACGCCCGGATCGGACCGCCTGGGCTCCAAAGATCCGGTCGGCATCTCGGGCCTCACCTCCCTAGCCCTGGGCGACGCGCAGCTGGCGCGCCGAGCGCGGCACGGCGGTCGTGACCGCGAAACCACGCCACGCGGTCACGCGCTCGGGCCTGAATGCCAGCGCGGGTGGAAGCTCCGTCGCGGCGATGCCATACCTCTCGGCGATCAAAGATCCGTCTGCCGCGGCTCCGAACGTCCCGCGTACACAAGCACCGACCATCAGGGATGGACGGAAGCGGTGATGAGACTCGACAACCAGGGCGCCGGGGCTACCCGACCGCGGGTGGCCATCAGCCGGTGCGACCGTGACCTCACCGCGGTCCACCTCCCAGAACGCGGGACGGATGACCGGCATGCCGCTCTCGATCCAGCACGCGTAGCCCCGCGAGACGCCCGCGAGGCGCCGGCTCACCTCCGCCGGGACGGCCGGGACCCTGGCGGCCTGCGCCGCGGGAAACGCTGGGCCCTCGAGCACGTCGGCGTGGCTGATGCGGAGCCGCATCACGACCCGGTTATAGGGGTACCACTCGCGTGGCAGCCGCGTCAGGTCCAGCATGTAACCCGCCACGAAGGGCGCGTTCCTCAGCGCGTACCCGGCCATGCCCAGGAAGTAGCGCGGCCCGTCCAGGACGGCGCGCACCTGGCTCGAAAGCGAGAGCGGGTCGAAGATCTCGATGGCCCCGCGAAGCAAGACGGCCCGCGAGCCACCGTCGACGAGGAATGCCGCTCGTGGATCCCGCTTCAGGAGGACGGTCTTGGCCGCGTAGCGCGAGGTGGTCATCCACAGCGAGCCTGCGGCGAAGCTGAACACCGCCGGGTTCACCAGCGGGAGGCGCCCGGCGCGCACCGCCAGCATCCCGATCGGAGACTGTCCGAGAACAGAGCGCGCCTCCTTGCTGAGTTGCACAGAAAGAACGATACCCTGGCTGCTTTATCCCTCTCCCCCACGAGGAGCGATCAGAAAGTCGCGCGTAACGCGTCCTCATCGCGCCTGGCGCGCAGGGGTGGGGAGAGAGGGGGACTCACGCCTGCTCTGAGTCGCTCTCCAGGACGTCCCGGATCCGCTCCAGCGCCCGCTCCAGCCGGCGCCGCACCGTCCCGTCCATCCGCCTCGCGATCGCGGCGCCGATGAACGAAGCCGGTGGCTCGTAGGCGATCCGCAGCTCGATTCGAACCGCATGCCCGACCTCGGTGAACGTAAAGCCTCCGCTCTGCTTGATCAGGCCCGACTCCGAAACCCAGCCTATCTCCTTCGGCCTGAGCCATCGGTTGAGTCGCAGCACGTTGTTCAGCGGGAAGCCGAAGGCCTTCATCTCGACGTCGTAACGCGCCCCGACGCCTTCGGTCCTGGCGCCGATCGGCTCCCACCTGCTGACTCCCTCCACCGCCGCCGCGACGTGACGGTGGTCGGCGAAGTAGTCGAATGCGCGCTCAGGTGAGCATTTGACCATCACGTCTGCCGTGAACTCGACTGTGCCCACTAGAGTGTCGCGTCTCCGAAAATCCTTGCATCTTCACGGCCTAGGCGGCCGGGCGCCGTCTCACCCCACGGGATCTGGCGATTCCGCGGAGACCCCGAGAAGGGCGCTAAAGCCTGCGTCAAGGGGCCCGGCGCAGCGTCACTGCCCCCGCGATCATGACGCGGGGACCCCAGTAGGTTGCGCTCCTAGCTGTGCCTCCCTTTCCTTGGCTCCGGCCGCCGATGCCGTGAATCTGTGGCGGATTTCGGAGTCGCGACACTCCGCCAAGATATGACTTGTGCTGGAGGTAGCTCACGGCCAGGTCGCGGTGAAAGACTCGGTTTCCGCGCCGCGACCGGTGAGCGGCAGCCAGCTCCGTGACGCCTTCCTCCACGACACCTCGGCGCTGACCCTCGGCCTGCTGCGCATGCACGGCACCTCGCTGTGGCTCGGGCCGCTGGAGCTGCTGCGCTTCGGCAAGGCCAGCGTGAGCCGGTCGGCTGTCGAGTGGACCATCGAAGGCGGGCTGCTCTCGCGCGCCCCTGGTGGAAAGCTCCGGATCGAGGCTGCCGGCGGACGGCTGGTGACATCGTTGGACGGCTACCGGCCGCTGCTCCCCAGCCCCCTTTACGTCGTGACGCAGCTGCCGGTTCACCACGTGTTCACGCGCCTGCAGCTGCTCCGTGTCCGCGGCCGCGAGCCGGCCTCCGGCGTCGTCGCCAGGTCGAGCGACCGCCGGAGATCGGCCGCCGTCGACCTCGCGTTCTGCGCCATTCTCGCCAGGCTGGCCGGTCGCCGCCGCCCCCGCCTGAAGGTGTTTCTCGGCGTCGCCGCCGCCTACCACGTCACCTGCTGGACCATCTCGGGACGCACGCTTGGCGGGCTCGTCATGAGGCAGCGGCTGGTCTCGATCGACGGATCCAGGCCCAGCTTCGGGCAAGCGGTCGTCCGGCTCCTCGCGCTGCCGGTGGCGTGGGTGCACAACCGGCCGGACCAGGACGAGATCGCCTGTACTGAGGTGGTCGTCGATTGACACCATTACGATGGCCAGCATGAGCGAGGCCTACGACCTGGTCATCTTCGGCGCGTCGGGCGACCTCACCCACCGCAAGATCCTGCCGTCCCTGGGCCGGCTCGTCTCGCGTGAAGGCCAATCGCTTCGCGTCATCGGCGCCGGCCGCAGCCACAAGACAACGGCGGAGTTCCGCGACACGGTCAAGGAATCGAGCGGCAACCAGCGCCTCGCGGCGACCGCGGAGTGGGTGCAGCTGGACTATGGCGAGCCTTCGAGCTTCGCGCCCCTGACAGAGCTGCTTGCGCGATCACCCTGCGTCATCTTTTATCTGGCGACCCCGCCCGAGACCTTCAGCGACATCGTCGCCGGGCTGACGGCGTCCGGCCTCGCGAAGAAGGCCGAGGCGACGCGCAGGATCGTGGTCGAAAAACCGCTCGGCCACAACCTCGAGTCCGCGCAGCAGATCAACGCACAGCTTGCGGAGGCCTTCGAGGAGAAGCAGATCTTCCGCATCGACCACTACCTCGCCAAGGACACCGTGCAAAACGTGCTCGCGCTGCGTTTCTCGAACTCGCTCTTCGAGCCGGTTTGGAACCGGACCCTGGTCGAGACGATCCTCATCACCGTCGCCGAGCAAGAGGGAATCGGCCAGCGCGCCGGCTACTACGACCAGACAGGCGCGGTTCGCGACATCATCCAGAACCACGTGCTCCAGCTCCTTGCGCTGATCACGATGGAGCCGCCAACGACCTTCGACGCCGCGTACGTGCGCCGGGCCAAGCGCGCGGCGCTGCGCGCGATGTCGCCGATCGATCCGGGGTCGGCGGTGCGAGGGCAGTACGAGGGTTACCTCGATGAGAAGGGCGTCGCGCCAGACTCCCGGCGAGAGACTTACGCAGCGATGCGGGTCTCGATCGAGAACTGGCGTTGGGACGGCGTGCCGATCTTCGTGCGTACCGGCAAATCGCTCACGCGGCGCGTCACCGAGGTTGTGATCAAGCTGCGTGACGCGCCCATGCTTCGGATCGCCGGCCGCCGCCAACGCGGCGTCCCCACGCTCATCGTGATCCGTATCCAGCCGGACGAGGGCATCTCGTTGCGCATCGGCGCGAAGCGGCCCGGCACGCGCTTCGAGATGGTGCCGGCCGGCATGCGGCTGGACTACGCCAAGCTGACCCGGGCGGCTCTCCCCGACGCCTACGAGAACGTGCTCTCAGAGGTGCTGGCGGGCGGGCATTCGGCTTTCCCGGGGGCCGAGGAGATCGAGCTGTCTTGGGAGATCGTCGACCCGCTCATCCGGGCCTGGGAGGGCGAGGGCCACCCGGAGGCTTACCCGGTCGGTTCCTGGGGCCCCCACGCGGCCGACGACCTGGTCGCCGCGGGCGGGGGCGGGCGCTGGATCGTGTCTGGCGACGAACCGGGCACGGGCTGACGGCGATCCGGCGGCAGCCCGGGTCCGGTTCGTCTGAACCGGGTACCGGCTAGAAGAGAGGAAGGGGCAGCGATTGCTGCCCCTTCTTGAGTAATTGAATCGAGGGTTAGGCCCTGGCTCCCATCCCCTTCATCGAGCCCTGCATCCAGAGCGCGGGTCTGTTGGGGTAGAGCGCCAGCAAGAGCACCGCGACGACGATCGCGACGACGAACGGGATGACGTCAAACCGCCCGATGCTGATCCAGTCGAGGACCTGCCAGACGATCTCGAGGATCGCGTAAACGATGACCGCGCGGACCCAGGTCACGTTCGCGATCGGGTCGAAACCGGCGATCATCACGCCGGTGCCGAAAGCGATTCCGGCAACCGGGGCGCTGATGCCCCATGTGCTATCGAACTGGAAGAACGAGTTGCCGATGAAGCTGAGCGCGGAGCCTACAACGAGCAACAGGCCCATCACCCACATCAAGATCTTCAACGCCAGGGGATTCCACTTTGCCACTAGTAGCGTTCCTCCATTTGGACCGCGTGTTGATCGTTATGTTTTGTCGGAGCGGTCATTCAAGTGCAACTTATAGGCTGATTGCACGTGTTTAGCAACCGTTTATCACGCGAATACTTGCGCGCCACCTCGCCACACGATGTGCGGCTTGAGCCCATAAGCCCACGCGAAAGCGCCTTCGTGCTCCGCCTCCCACAGCACCAGGTCGGCAAGTTTGTGAGGGGCGATTACGCCGCGGTCCGCGCGCGAAATAGCGTGAGCACCGCCGACCGTCGCCGCAATTAAGGCACGCTCGGCGGAGAGCTTTAAGACACCGACCGCAAGCGCAACGACAAGGCTCATGCTCGTGATGCCGCTGGTCCCCGGGTTGTGGTCGGTGCCCAGTGCGATGACCGCACCCGCCGCCGAAAGCTCCTTTACCGGGGGCAGCTTGCCGATCGCGAGCGCGGTACCCGGCGCGAGCGTGGCCACGACTCCGGCGCGAGCCAGGGCGACGGCGTCGCCGCGGTTCGCGCGCAGGAGATGATCCGCAGACACTGCATGCAGCTCGGCCGCAAGGCGCGAGCCGCCGGTGCGAGCGAGCTCGTCTGCATGGATGCGCGGGATCAGCTTCGCCTGAAGCGCCGCCTTCAGGATGCGGCGCGACTGGGCGACCGAGAAGTAGCCGCGATCGCAGAACACGTCGCAGAACCGCGCGCCCGCCAGGTACGCGTCCTCGCACCATTCCGATACTTCTCGCGCGTACGTGCCCATGCGGGCCCGGCGGTCGGGAGGAAGCGCGTGGGCGGCGAGGAAGGTGACCTCGATGCGCGGGAGGTCCTTGCGTTGGCCGAGACGGGCGAGCATCCGCGTGGTCTCGAGCTCGCCTTCGCGGTTGAGGTGATAGCCGGTCTTGGCCTCGACCGTGGTCGCCCCTCCCTCCAACCATGCCCAAAGGCGCCGCGCGGTGGTCTGCTCGAGCGCGCTGATCGGTTCGGCGCGAGTGGCAGTGACGGTGGCACGTATGCCGCCGCCGGCCTTCGCCACTTCCTCGTACGTCGCGCCCGCCGTCCGCATGGCGACCTCCGCCATCCGGTCGCCGGCGTAGACGGGGTGGGTGTGCCCGTCGATCAGTCCCGCGGTGACGAGGCCGCCGCCGCAATCGTCCTCCTCGATCACGGACTCGAGAAGCTCTCGCGGCTCGTCGCCGTGCCTTCCGCACCACGCGATCAGCTCCCCGTCGCAGATGACAGCCGCGTCCTCGATAACTCCCGCCGCGGTGCCGGTGAACAGCCGGCCGATGTTCCTGAGTCGTCTCACCTCGACACCACTGTCTTCCCACCGACGACGACAGTCAGAACGTCGCTCGCGGAGTGGCCGAAAACAAGGCCTGAGGCGTCAAATTCCGTGTTTGGAACGACCTCGATGAAGTCGGCCAGCATTCCTGGCTTCAGCTCGCCGGCTTCCCAGCCCAGCGAACCCATGCCGTTGACAGTTGCGGCACGCAGCAGGTCTTCTGGCTGGTGCAGCACGCGACGACCGGTTGCGCGGCGCTGGTCGAGCTCCAGACCGCGCGCTTCCTCGAAAGCATCGATGATCGCGTTCGAATCGCTGCCAACGCACAGCTTGCAGCCGGCCCCGGCCAGCGCCTGGAGCGGGCCCACGCGGTCACCCAGCTCACGCTCCGTCGTCGCGCACGCGCATACCGACACCCTGTGGCCGCCCAGCAATGCGATGTCGTCGTCGTCGAGGTGGATCGCGTGCACGGCGGTAAGGTCGGAACCGAGTATGCCCTCGCGTTCCAGGAGGCGCGCAGGCGAGCAGCCCTCGACAGCCATGCACTCCTCCACTTCGGCCGGCTGCTCCGCAAGGTGGATGTGCAGCGGAGCACCGCGCTCGCGAGCCCAATCCGCGACTGTCCGCATCGATGCCGGGTCGACGGCGCGCACGCTGTGGATGGCGGCGCCGATTCGCACGCCGTCCTCGTCTTTCAGCCTGTCAACCCGCTTCGCCCAGCGCTCCGCGTCACCGTCCGAGAAGGACCGCTGGGCGCCTTGGAGGGGTCTGCCGTCAAGCCCGCCGCGCAAGTAGCACGCGTCGATCAATGTGACGCGGATGCCAGTCTCTTTGGCCGCATCGATCACCGCCTGCCCGAGGTCATTGCCGAGAGCGTGTAGATAATGAAACTCCCCCACCGCCGTGATCCCCGCGTTGAGCATCTCCCCGAAGACCTGCATGCAGTGGAGCCTGTACTCCGGAGCGCCCCAACCGGCGGCCGCGCGGAACATAGCGTCTCGCCATTCCCAGAAGTTCCCTGCTCCGGTTTCAACGCGACCACGCAGGACGGTCTGGAAGGCGTGGCTGTGGACGTTGGCAAACCCCGGGATTGTGTAACCGTTCATCGCCGTCGCTTGTGACGGACGCGCCACGCCCTCTGTCACCGCTTTGAACAACCCGTTCTCGACCTCGATCAGCACGTCCTGGGCCGGGTGGCCGAGCCACGCATGGCGTGCGTGCCAGAGTCCGCTTCCGTTCAATCGCGGTGGCCGCTACGGGTCACTATGCATGGGAATGTGAACGCCGCGCTCGCGCGCCACTTCGATCGCGCGGGCGTAGCCGGCGTCCGCGTGGCGCATGACACCGGTTCCCGGGTCGTTCGTCAGCACCCGCTCGAGCTTACGCGCGGCCTCGACGGTCCCGTCGGCGACCACGACCATGCCGGAGTGTATCGAGCGCCCGATACCGACGCCGCCACCGTGGTGGACGCTCACCCATGAAGCGCCGCTCGATGTGTTCAGGAGCGCGTTCAGGATCGGCCAGTCGGCGATCGCATCCGAGCCGTCGAGCATCGACTCCGTCTCGCGGTAGGGCGACGCCACAGACCCGGAGTCAAGGTGGTCGCGGCCGATCACGATCGGTGCCTTCACCGCGCCTTTTCGAACGAGCTCGTTGAACCGGCGTCCGGCGCGCGCTCGCTCCCCATATCCGAGCCAGCAGATGCGCGCCGGCAGGCCCTCGAAGTGCACCTTCTCACCCGCCGCCTTCATCCAGCGCACCAGGGCTGGGTCGTCCCCAAACTCCTCAATGATGGCGCGGTCCGTGACCGCGATGTCTTGCGGATCCCCTGAAAGCGCAACCCAGCGAAAAGGTCCGCGTCCTTCGCAGAACAACGGCCTGATGTAGGCCGGCACGAAGCCAGGGAAATCGAACGCGCGCTTGCTACCGCCGAGCCGGGCCTCGGCGCGCAGGCTGTTGCCGTAGTCGAACACCTCGGCGCCGCGGTCCAGGAATTCGACCATCGCGTCGACTTGGCGAGCCATGCTCGCCCGAGCGCGCTTCGTGTACGCAGCGGGGTCATCGAGACGAAGCTCCTGCGCGTCTTCCGGGCTCAAACCGATCGGGATGTAGCTGAGCGGGTCGTGCGCCGGCGTCTGGTCCGTCACGACGTCGACCGCGAATTTTCTTTCGAGCAGGGCGGGAAGCACTTCGGCCGCGTTGCCTTGCAGCCCGATCGACAACGCTTTCTTCGCCTGCTTGGCCTCGGTCGCGAGCTTCAGTGCATGGTCGAGATCGTCCGCGCGCACGTCAAGGTAGCCATGCTCCAGCCGCCGCGCGATGCGGGTGGGGTCGACGTCGATGCAGATCGCGACGCCGCCGTTTAGCGTGATGGCCAGGGGCTGCGCGCCGCCCATGCCGCCAAGCCCGGCAGTGACGGTGATGGTGCCCGCCAGCGTCCCATCGAACCGCTTGCGCGCGATGGCGGCGAACGTCTCATAGGTGCCCTGGAGGATGCCCTGCGAACCGATGTAGATCCACGAGCCTGCCGTCATCTGGCCGTACATCGTCAGACCGAGGGCTTCGAGGCGCCGGAACTCCTCCCACGTCGCCCACTCGGGCACCAGCATCGAGTTCGAGATGAGGACGCGAGGCGCCCACTCGTGGGTGTCGAAAACCCCGACCGGCTTGCCCGACTGGACCAGCAGGGTCTGGTCGCCCTTGAGCTGCCGCAGCTCGCGCACGATGGCGTCGAAGGCTTCCCACGAGCGCGCGGCTTTACCCGTGCCGCCATAGACGACCAGGTCTTCCGGGCGCTCCGCGACCTCCGGGTCGAGGTTGTTCATGAGCATGCGCAGCGCCGCTTCTTGAGACCACCCGAGGCAGGTGATCGCGGACCCGCGCGGCGCCTTGATTGGTCTCCTCCCCACCTGGTGGGGAGGTCCGGCGGAGCCGGGGTGGGGATTCACTGAAGCGGGCCGACCACCGATTCAGCCGCGTTCAGCACGGCCCCGCTGCGAATGAGCTCCTCGGCCGCCGCGAGCTCGGGGGCGAGCACGCGGTCTGGACCCACGCCGGGGACATGCTTTCTCAGCAGGTCGCGTACAGCGGCTGTGGCGGGTGACGGCTTGAGCGGTCGCCTGAGGTCCTGCGCGCGGGCGGCGGCGACGAGCTCGACGGCGATGATGTGCCTGAGGTTGTCCAGCACCGTGCGCAGCTTGAGCGCCGCGCCCCATCCCATGGACACATGGTCCTCCTGCATGCCTGACGTGGGAATCGAGTCGACGCTCGCGGGCGCGGCGAGCCGGCGGTTCTCGGCCACCAATGCGGCCGCGGTGTACTGCGCCACCATCAGGCCCGAATTGACACCAGGCTCTTCGGCGAGGAATGGAGGAAGGCCCTCCGAGCGATGCGGGTCGAGCAGGCGGTCGACGCGGCGCTCGGCGATCGATCCGACCTCAGCCGCCGCGATGGCGAGGAAGTCCGCGGCAAACGCGAGCGGCTCGCCGTGGAAGTTGCCGGTCGACTCGACTTCGCCGCTCTCGAGCACCACCGGGTTGTCGACCGCGGACGCGAGCTCGACCGCTGCCACGCGCCTTGCGAAGTCAAGGGTGTCCCGTGCGGCACCGGCGACCTGCGGGCTGCAGCGCACCGAATACGAGTCTTGCACCGCGTGCTGCGAGTGGCGATGTGACGCCACGATCGCGGAGCCGCGCAAGAGGCGCACCAGGTTTGCCGCGCTGGCCAGCTGGCCGGGATGCGGGCGGATCTCGTGCAGCCGGGCCTGGAACGTGCGGTCGGTGCCGAGCAGCGCTTCTGCCGACATCGCGGCGGTGATGTCCGCCGTCCGAAAGACCAGCTCCGCATCCGCGCAGGCGAGGGCGAGCATGCCGAGCATCCCGTCGGTGCCGTTGATGAGGGAGAGTCCTTCCTTGGTCTCGAGCTTCAGCGGCTTGAGGCGCGCTGCTTTGAGCGCGTGAGCGGCCGGCCTCCTCGCGCCATCCGAGTCGATTACCTCACCTTCGCCGACAAGGGTGAGCCCGATGTGGGCGAGCGGCGCGAGGTCGCCGCTGCAGCCCACCGAACCGTGACGCGGCACGATGGGCGTGAGGCCGGCGTTGAGCATCCCGATCAGCGCCTCGACCACGACCGGCCGCACTCCGGACAGGCCCATCGAGAGGGTGCGCGCGCGGAGCAGCATCGTCGCGCGGACCACCTCCTCATCCACCGGCGGCCCCATCCCGGCCGCGTGGGATCGGATCAGCGCCAGCTGCAGCTCGGGCTGGCGCAGCGGGGCCACCCGCGTCCCGGCCAGCGCCCCGAAGCCCGTGGAGACCCCGTAGACCGGCTCCCGCGAGGCAGCGGCCTTCTCCACCCGAGCCCGGCTGCGCTCCATCCGAGCCCGCGCCGCCACGGCAAGTGCGACCTTCTCGCCGTGCCGGGCCACGGCCACAACCTGGCCCTCGGCCAGCCCGGCGCCGCGCAGCGTGACCGTCACGACTGCAAGGCTAGCGGATGTTTCTTCGAGGCTTCGCGACGGCAGTTGACGCCGACGAAGACGACGAATCGTAGCCGGGGCGGCCGGGTTATCCCGGCCGCAACTCCGCACTCTTGAAACGCAACCAACGTGGCCAGGCGAAAACCTGATGCGTAAATCCCATCCTTCAGGAAAGTGAGCAGGGCCGCGGGCGGCCCGATGAGCGAAAACCCTAGGTTTTCGCTCATACCTCTCACGAATCGTAGCCGGGGCGGCCGGGTTATCGCGGCCGCAACTCCGCACTCTTGAAACGCCACCAACGTGGCCAGGCGAAAACCTGATACGTAAATCCCATCCTTCAGGAAAGTGAGCAGGGCCGCGGGCGGCCCGATGCAATCACCAAGTCCCATCCAGCCTGCGCCTGGCGCGCAGCGAAACCCTAGGTTTTCGCTCATCGCCTCTCACGGCGCCGAGATGAAACGCGCGCGCATGAAGGAACCGCCCTCCACCTCGACGACCCAGGTTGAGCCCTTCTCGAACCCTCCCTCGCCCGCCTTGATCACGTGCCGTTTGACCAGCTCCTCCACCAGCTCCCACACGATGTCTCCGTGCGTGCAGAGCACCACATGATCGAGGCCTGAATCGCCGATGAACTCCATCGCCCCGCTCAATCCGTGGCCCTCGGCGAGCGCGGCCGACTGCTTGACCGACATGCGCGGCGCCCGGGCAAGCGGCTCGACGGTCTGCACGCACCTCAGGAACGGGCTCGAGAACACAGCTGTGATGGGAAACGGCTCGAAGATCGAGACCAGCTTTTCCGCCTGCTCGATCCCTTTCTTGCTCAGAGGGCGGAGGCGGTCATCCCCCGTCCAGTGGCCGCGGCTGCCGGCCTTCGCGTGACGGACCACATAGAAAGTCCCCAACGACGGTTTATGGCATCCAGTCGCGCAGACTCTTCCGGTCGAGGCTCTTCCAAACCTTCGGCCACTTCGCGCGCGCTTCCTCGGCCGCCAGGTGCTCCATGGCGATGAGCTGGCCCGCGACGAAGGCACGGCGGCCGGTCACCCGCACGCTGCGCAGCCACGCCTGCGCGATGATGCTGTCCTGGTGCTCGCCGAGCACGGTCTGGAGCCTGGCCGCCGCTCGGGCGAACGCAGTCGCCACGCCGCCGACCACCGGAGCGACGGCCTCCGCGGCGTAGCGCGCGCGCTTGGCCAGGATGCGGATGCGGTGCAGCTCAGGGTCTGTCGGCGTCTCGGGCAGCTGCCGTACCGCCGAGCGCAACCGGCGCCACGGCCCGGCGGCCAGCGGCGGCAGCACCACCGATGCCGGCTCGTCGGCGTCAGGCAGCGTGGCGGGGGTGTGGGCAGCCATCACCAGGTTCTCGAGCAAGTCGACGTAGCGCACCGAGCTGAGCTCCGCCATCAGCTTCGTGCGGAGCGTCCCGATCTCGAGCTCCAGGATGTGCAAGAGAGAGGTGGCGGATCTTGCATCGCTGTCCGGGAGCGTCTTCGCTCGCTCGCGGAGGCGCTCCAGCAGAACCTCTCGGTCCCGCACCGCTCCCAGGCTCATCCCGAGCCAGCCGAGCTCCGAGCGAAGCGGGGCGGTCCATTCGGGGTCGAGAAGGGGCCCGAACGTGCGCAGGTGGGACCGCAGCTTGCGTGTCGCGACGCGCGCCTGGTGGACGGCCTCGGGGTCTGCGCTGGTCCGGACGATCGGGTCGTGGTGCAGCAGGGACGCGATGCACTCCGCGAACGCGCTCTTGATCGCCTCCCGGGCGGGCGAATCGGGCCGGACGGGCAGCGCCGCCACCTCCGGCGGCTCCATCGCGCGCGGACCGAGAGCGCGGATGTGCTTGGGCGTGGGGTCCGGTGCACCCGCGCCGGCGCCACGCAATCGCATCACCAGCGGATCGACGATGGCGGCGCCGCCGTTCTCCGAGGACGTGACCTCGACCTCGATCTCCCTGAACCGTGCGGCGACCCTCCTGCCGTCGCGCACCGACACCTCATCGTCCACGACCTCGGCAAGGCGTGTCCCGGCAGGGTCGAGCAGCCTCACCCGCCGGCGCAGAGTCGACAGCCGCGCAACAGGCACGAGCTCCGCCTTGCGCACGTACGCGCGCACGATCGCGACCGCCGCCTCGGGCGGCTTCTTGGCGCCACCCGGGAACGTGATCTCGTCACGCTGGAGAAGGTCGCCGGCCGCGGCCTGACCGGCCGCCGGCGGCGCGGGCAGCTTCAGGGTCCAGCCTTCGCCCGCGCGGTGTCGCAGCGAGACGCCCCAACGGGCCAGTCGCAGGTCCGGGGTGTCGTAGTAAACCGTCTCGAGCCGGACGGCCTCGGGAGCGCTGACCGCCACGCCGTCGACGACTCCGTTCAGGTCGGGGAGGTGGAACGCGGGTCCCGCCCCGAGCTTCACCTCACGTTCAAGCATGCGGGACGCCGTTCACCACCCCATTGGATCGAGCGCGCTCGAGCGCGAGCTCCTGAAAGCGTTTGTGGGAGTTGAGGCCGCGGACGGTGAGGACTCGCTGCCATGTGCCGTCCGGGCAGAGCTCCCACGCCAGCACGTCATCGGCCAGGTTGACCTCGAAGATCTGCGAGAGCCGCTCGCGCAGCTTGGAGTCGGTGACGGGCACGACCGCCTCGACGCGACGGTCCAGGTTGCGCTGCATCAGGTCGGATGAGCCAAGGTAGTACTCGGCCTCGTCGCCCTCCCCGAACCGGAAGATGCGCGAGTGCTCGAGGAAGCGTCCGACGATCGATCGCACTCGGATTCGCTCAGACATGCCGGGAACGCCGGGTCGGAGCGAGCACATGCTGCGGATGATCAGGTCGACCTGCGCCCCGGCCTGCGACGCCGCGTACAGCGCATCGATGATCTCGGGGTCGATCAGGTTGTTGACCTTGATCACGATCCGGCCTCCGGTCTTGCCCTCGCGCGCGATCAATTGAGTGATTCCTGCGCGCAAGCTGGTCGGCGCGACCATGAGCTTCCGGTAGCGGTGCTGGCGACTGTAGCCGGTCAGCAGGTTGAACAGCTCGGTGACGTCGGAGCCGATGTCCGCATCGGCGGACAGCAGGCTCACATCCTCGTATGAGTGAGCGGTGCTCGGGTTGTAGTTGCCCGTTCCGACATGGAGGTAATGCTGGATGTGCTTGCCCTCTCGCCTGACGACCAGCGTGACTTTGGCGTGGGTCTTCAAGCCGAGCAGGCCGTAAACGACGTGCACGTTGGCTTCTTCTAGCGCGCGCGCCCAGCCGATGTTCGCCTGCTCGTCGCCGCGGGCTTTGAGCTCGACCAGCGCCACGACCTGCTTGCCCCGCTCGGCTGCCCGGATGAGGGCGCGCACGATCGGGCTACCCGGTCCGGATGTGCGGTACAGGGTTTGCTTGATGGCGAGCACGTCGGGGTCGCTCGCGGCGTGGTCGATGAACGCCTCGACCGAGGTGGCGAACGAGTCATAGGGATGGTGGGCGAGCACGTCGCCGGCCCGCAAAACTGCGAACAGGTCCGGCACCTCCGCGCCAAGGCCGCGCAGGCGAGGCTGCGTCGTCGGCGTCCACGGCTCGTCCTTCAGGTCGGGGCGGTCGAGCGATGAGAGCGCGTGAAGGCTGCCGAGGTCGAGCAGGCCCGCCGATTGGTAGACGTCCTGCGGCTGCAGCTCAAGCTCCCTGGTCAGCAGCTCGAGGACCTCGGGCGACATCCCCGGATCGACTTCCAGGCGCACCACGCGCGCGTGCCGCCGGCGCCGGCGCAACTCCGTCTGTATGGCGGCAAGCAGGTCCTCGGCATCGCTGTCGACGTCGTCGAGGTCTCCGTCGCGCGTCACGCGGAACGGATGGTGGGCGACGATCTCCATGCCCGGGAACAGGGCCTGCAGATGAAGTGCGATCACGTCCTCCAGCGGCACGTACCTGGTGCCTTCGGCGAGTGCCACGAAGCGAGGCAGCACAGGCGGCACCTTGACCCGCGCAAAGCGCTGCTGTCGACGCTGGGGGTCGCGCACCATCACTGCGAGGTTCAGCGAGAGATGCGAGATGTATGGGAACGGATGGCCCGGATCCACGGCCAGCGGGGTCAGCACCGGGAAGATCTGCTGTCGGAACATCGAGTGCAGCTGGCTGACCTCACGCTTGCTGACCTCGTCGGCGCGGACCAGCGCTATGCCTGCCTCGGCGAGCGCAGGGACCAGCTCGCGGTTGAACAGGCCGACCTGGCGCTCGACCAGCGCCTCGACGCGCGTTCGGATCGCTCGAAGCTGCTCGAGCGGCGACATGCCGTCCGGCGACGCGACGGCCACCGCGGCGAGGACCTGCTCCTTGAGGCCCGCGACTCGCACCTGGAAGAAGTCGTCGAGGTTCTGGCTGAAGATGGCCAGGAACTTGACCCGCTCGAGAACGGGCTGCTTGGGATCCTCCGCCATGGCGAGCACCCGCTCGTCGAAATCGAGCCGGGAGAGCTCGCGGTTGAGGTAGCGGGCCACCTCCGGCACGACGGCTGGGGTCGTCAGACCATCATCGACAGGGACTCCCACGACCACAGCTGGAAGATTACCCGTCCGCACGCGACCGGTCGGTTATCAGTTGATTAAAACCACCTCAAAGTCGGTAACCGACCCCGGGTAGCCTGGCGACCGCCGTGAAAGTAGGACCTCTCCCCTTCGGGGAGCAATCAACAGGTCGCGGTTAGCGCGTCCAGCACGCGCCTGGCGCGCAGGTCAAAAGAGGGGCCTAAGTTGCGCTACCCGCCCGTGTCGAGCCACGCCGCCGAGTTCGGCGGCAGATCGAGCCGCCCCGAGCGGTGCCTGACCATCCGGTTGCTGGCAAGGAGCAGCCTGCCGCCGACCTCGAGGTGGGTCGGGCGGTCAAGGAAGTTGCAGGCAACCGCCAGGGGGCCGCGGGTGTAGAGAAGGACCCCTTCAGGAGCACGCCGCCACTCCATCAGGCCTGGCAGGCTGGGCGACAGGTGCAGGCGCAGCGCCAGCGCGGACCGGTAGTGGCGAAGCATCGATCCAGCGGAGCCGAGCTGGGCGTCAATCGCATGGTCGTCCCATCCAGCGGGCATCGGAAGCCACGGCGGCGCGTCGGAGAAGCCCGCGTTGGGCCTGCCACGGCGCCAGGGCAGCGGCACCCGGCATCCGTCACGCCCCACCTGCTTGCCCGCGCTGTGGAAGAAAACGGGATCCTGGCGCTGATCGTCCGGCAGCACGACCTCTTCCAGGCCCAGCTCGTCGCCCTGGTAAAGGAAGGCCTGCCCGGGCAGTCCCAGCATGAGGAGCAGGGCGGCGCGGGCGCGCTCGCGCCCGGTGTGACCGCCCCCGAGCCGGGTCACCTGTCGAGCCACGTCGTGGTTGCCGAGGGTCCAGCTGGGCGCCGTTCCGGGCCCTCGAAGCGCGTGCTGGTCGATGTCGATGGAGCGCTGCCACTGGCGGGCCTTCCACGGCTTGCGCACCAGCGCGAACGCCATGTTGAGCTGTTCGGGAAGGATGAATCGCGACTGGCGGCTGGTTTCTAAGATCTCGCCGACCAGGACGCGGTCCGGCTGGTATCCGTTCGCGATCTGCCGCCACCTGCGATACACCTCGTGCACCTGCGGTTGGTCGACGATGGCAAAACCGGGATCCGGCTCGAGTGCGCCTGTGATCGGGTTGCGGACCATCAGTCGGTCGGCGAGGTCCTTGCGCTTGAACAGTGCGGCGGCGACATCGATTCGGAACCCGTCGGCACCCCTGTCCAGCCAGAACTTGACGAAGCCCTCGAACGCGGCCGGCACCTCGGGGTTCCACCAGTTGAGGTCGGGCTGCTCAGGCGCGAAGAGGTGCAGGTACCACTGCCCGCTGCCTTCGTCCTTCTTCCAGGCGGGCCCGCCGAATATCGACTCCCAGTTGTTCGGCGGCGAGCCGTCGGGTTTGGAGTCCGCGAAGACATATCGCTGTCGGAATGGGTTGTCGGGCGAGGAGATCGCGGCCTTGAACCAGGGGTGCTGGTCGGACGTGTGGTTCGGCACGATGTCGACGAGCACCTTCAACCGCAGCTCGCGTGCGCGCTCTACGAGGTGGTCGAAGTCCGCCAGGGTGCCGTACTCGGGGTTGACGTCCACGTAGTCGGCGACGTCATATCCATGATCCCTCTGCGGCGACGGGTAGAAGGGCGTGAGCCAGATCGCGTCGGCACCCAGGTCTTTGACGTAGTCGAGGTGGGAGGTGATGCCCGGGAGGTCGCCGATACCGTCGTCGTTCGAGTCGGCGAAGCTACGGACGTAGATCTCGTAGAAGATCGCGCCGTGCCACCAAGCGCGTGTCACGAACCGAATCTTCGATTAAGTCGGACCGGGAGCGCCCCGGCCCGACTCAACCAGGTGGCTATCCGAGCGCGGCTACGACGTTCGAGAACACGTTCTGGATCTGGTTCCCCATGGTTAAAAGAATCACGATGACCACGATCGAGACGAGAACCAGGATCAAGGCGTATTCGACCATCCCCTGGCCGCGCTGGCGGCGTTCGTTGTTTCCCAGCGTGCGCATGGCTGTCACCTCCTTTCTCGCTCGCGCGAGCGCATTGAACATAACCTCTACAACGAACGGATTAAGTTTTCGTTCAGTTGTTACTCATAAACGATCCATGAACGACGGTTAAGGACGGCCGCCAGACCACCTATGTCCTCTTGAACGCCCGACCGCGATCGCCGGCTCACGTTCGATTCCTGAGCAGGCCACGGTCATTGTCTGCGACCCGCGAGAATCTATAAACGATGGATCCGGTCATCGAAACGCATGGCTTGAGACGGGTTTTCAAGTCCCGCCAGCGCACTGTCGAAGCCGTGGCGGGCGTCGACCTGACAGTGGAGCCTGGCGAGATTTTCGGTTTCCTCGGCCCTAACGGCGCCGGCAAGACGACCACCTTGCGCATGCTTTCGACGCTCATGCCGCCCAGTGGTGGCACCGCGAGAGTCGCGGGGTGCGACCTGTTGACGCAGCCCGACCAGATCCGCCAGCGGATCGGTTACGTCGGCCAGGCCGGTGGCGCCGACCGCGAGATCACAGGGCGGCGCGAGCTGGTCTTCCAGGGCCGCCTCTACGGCATGTCCCTCGAGGACGCGAGGAAGCGCGCCGCCGAGCTGATCACGATGCTGGAGCTCGAGGTCTGCGCCGACCGGCCGGGAAGCACCTACTCTGGCGGGCAGAAGCGCCGGCTCGACATCGGGCTGGGCCTCACCCACAATCCACAGCTCCTGTTCCTTGACGAGCCCACAACCGGCCTGGATCCGCAGAGCCGCGCGCGCGTCTGGGACGAGGTGCGGCGCATGCATGAGCGAGGCACGACAGTCTTCCTGACAACCCATTACCTGGACGAGGCGGATGCGCTGTGCGACCGCATCGCGATCATCGACTACGGCAAGATCGTGGCGGAGGGCACGCCTGAGGAGCTGAAGCGCGACGTGGCCGGCGACGTGGTCACCCTGAGCGTGCCGGGCGACCAGCAGACGGCGCTTGACCTGTTGAAGACTCAGCCGTTCGTAAGAGAGGCGCGACTCGAGGAAGGCTCCGTCCTTCTATATGTGGACCGCGGCGAGGTCGCCATGCCTGACATCCTGCGGCTGCTCGACGGAGCCGGGATGCGGGTGCTCACGATCGGGCTTCACCGGCCGAGCCTCGATGACGTGTTCCTCCGCAAGACGGGACGGTCGCTACGGGAGACGGCGGCATGAAGCTCGTGCGCGACACGTGGCTGGTGTTCGGTCGCTACTTCGGTCTGTTCATCCGTAACCCGGCGTGGGTCGTCATCGGGGTCGTGCAGCCGCTGCTCTACCTGGTCTTGTTCGCGCCGCTCCTCAAGTCCATCTCATCGACTCCAGGCTTTCCCGCCGGCGGCCCCTACAACGTCTTCGTGCCCGGCCTGCTGGTACAGCTGGGGATGTTCGGCGCCGCGGGGGTCGGCTTCAGCCTCATCGGGGAGCTCAGGATGGGCGTGATCGAGAGGCTGCGCGTCACGCCGGTGAGCCGCGTGGCCCTGCTGCTGGGCCGCGCCTTGCGGGACGTCCTGTCGATCCTGGTCCAGTCGCTCATCCTGATCCTGCTCGCGCTTCCGTTCGGTCTGAGCATCAACCCGGTCGGGGTCGTCGTCGTGCTCCTGCTGATTGCGCTGATCGGGCTGCTGACGGCCTCGGTCGCCTATGCAGTGGCGCTTTGGGTGCGCAACGAGAACAGCTATGCGCCGATCGTGTTCACCGCCGCGCTTCCGATCCTCCTGCTGTCGGGCGTCCTCCTGCCGCTGGGCCTCGCGCCGCAGTGGCTGCGAAATATCGCAGCGTTGAACCCCCTCTCGTACGCGGTGGATGCGGCGCGCGCGGTCTTTCTCGCCCACCTCAGCGACCCGAGCGTCGCGAAAGGCGTGCTCATCATGCTGGTTCTCTCGATCGTCGCGATCGGGATCGGTGCGCGGGCCTTCGGCCGCGCAGTCGCTTAGTCGAAAGCAGCGAGGCTCGCCCTTTCCGCGGTCCACATCTCTTCGAACAGCCGGTCGATCTCGTCGAGGGAGCAGACCGCAGCGGTGAGCGGATCGAGCATCAGGGCGTACTTCGCCTTCTGCCGATCGCGCTTCGTGACCGCCTCGACCACGAGCTCGTGCACCGCCATGTGGGCGCGGTTCAGAGCCGCCAGCTGCTCAGGCAGGGCTCCGAATATCACGGGCTTGATTCCCTCTCTGCCCACGTGGCACTCGACCTCGACGCAGCCGTCCGGTAGGTTCGCGATCGCACCGCGGTTGAGGACGTTGCCGTGGATCGACGCTCCGCGGCCACATTCAATGGCCTCGATGATGCTCGACGCATATTCGTGCCCGCGCCGCACGGGCACCGGCGTCTCGCCGCTCAGCATGGAGGCGATCAGCTCGTCGTTCGCGCGGCGCCATTCCGGCCAGTTGTTGGCATAGAAACCGCTCTCCCCGAGATAACCGGCGCGGGTGTACTTCGCCAGTAGGTCCGGCCGCTTGCGGAAGTACGGAACGTACTCGGAGAAGTGGCCGCTCGACTCGGTGACGAACGCGCCAAGGTGCAGCATGACCTCGAAACGCACCGGGTCCAGCTCATAGATCTCCGGCATCGCCGCGCGCTCGCGCAGGAGTGGATACAGGTCCCGTCCATCGCGCTCGAGAGTCGTGAACCAGGCGTTTGTGGTTGAGCCCCGCGCAGCGCCAGGTGAGCTGCTCATACGGGATGCCGAGGTAGGTCGCGAGCTGGCGCGAGGTGCCCTGGACGCTGTGGCACAGCCCGACCACCTCCAGCTCGGACGACCGCGCGGCCAGCAACGTGAGGATGGACATCGGGTTGCTGTAGTTGATGAGCAGGGCATGCGGCGCGAGCCGTGCGACGTCGGACACGATGTCGAGCCATGCGGGCCCGGTGCGCAGGGCCTTGAAGATCCCGCCGGGACCGATGGTGTCGCCGATGCACTGGTCGACGCCATGCCGCATCGGGATCTCATAGTCGAAGCGAACGTTGTCCAGGCCGGCGACCTCGATCGAGCTGATCACGTAGTCGCTGGCGGCGATCACCTCGGTGCGGTCGGTCGAAGTTTTGACGGTCCACCCCTTGCCGGAAAGCTCGACCAGGCGCTCGGCGATGTGGCTCGCCAGCTCGAGTCGGGCGCGGTCCACGTCGACCAGGGCGAACACTCCCTCGTCCAGCCCGTCGACGGCGAGGATGTCGGTCATCAGCTGGCGAGCAAACACGGCGCTGCCGGCGCCCACGAAGGTCACCCTGGGCATGGAGAGCAATAGTTGAACACGGCTCCTGAAGCCCTGCAGCCCGAGAAGGCGGCTGTCTAACAAGAAGCAGGGCGCGCCTCCTCGGAGACGCGCCCTGCGCGTTTATGAGGTTCGGCTCAGGCCGGCGCGCCGGCTGGAGCCATGGCCGGGATCACACCCAGCTGATGAAGCATGCCAAGCATGTCGTAGTTGAGCCATTCCTCCACGACCTTGCCATTCTCGTACCGGGTGATATCGACCCCGGTGACTGTCGCGCGCTTGTTGGTCGGCGGGATGGCCATCAAGGCGCCCTTGTGGGTGCCGGTCGCACTCCAGCGAGTCACGACCCTGTCCCCCTCTTCGATCAGATCGTTGATCGTGAAGTGGACGTCCGGAAACGCGGCAAGGTAGGTCTCTACGAACTTCTTGTAGCCGTCGGCTCCCGTGAACTTGCCACCCGGGACGTTGGTGTCGTGGAATGTCGCGTTGGGAGCGATCAGCTCGTCGATGACGGCGAGCCGGCGCTGGTTCCAGACCTCTTCTACCGATCGGCGCGCGAGCGTCTTGTTCTGGTCGGACATACGGACTCCTCCCCTCCCTTCGGGTACAAATGCTGGCGTCAAGCGCCAAGAACTCCTGGCCTGCTCCATGCCGAAGGGGATCGTGAAGGAGCGGGGAGCGTCGGTCCCCTCAGTCTGCGCTGAACCGGGCAATCGTGCCGTCCGTCATGTCTGGGCTGGGAACGTGACCATGGCGCGCCGGCCACCGCGTCATTTCCGGTTCCGGTCGGCTGACGAATAGCCGTAGTTGGAGATTGGTCGGGGAGGCGGGACACTATTTGAACCGACCGGGCGAACTCCGCGGCGGTGTCCTCGAACTTATCAGGGCCCACCGTGACCGGCTCGAGCAATGCGTCCGGAGCAGGCGTCCGGAGCAGGTGTCCGGAGCAGGGATTCGAACCCTGAACCTTGCGGTAACAGATCGCTGCCCTGAAGCGCCCTCGGTGCAGATGGAGGCTGCTCGTGGGTTCGGTCGGCAGCGGAAGAATCTGTAATCCTCCGGGGCCGTCCGTCATCGTCAGTAGGAATCGCTGCTTGCATGGCTGTCGGCCGACAGGAGCACGTGCCGGTCAATTGGGATTCCATCGCACGCGAGTGATCTGGCGCTCGACAACCTGGACTTGGCGGCTCAGCGCTAGCACTCTTGGCTTCGTCGCCATGGTTGGTTGCCAACGAATCCAGCAAGAGGCAGTAGCGCGAGTAGAGAAGAATACTGACCACCCTGACGGGTAATCCTATCCAGCCGAAGTCACCCGCTTACTTAGGCTCATCGACGACTTCGACGTGTTTATTGAACCCCACAGCTTGCTGGTGAGTCAGCCCTCAGCGCAACCGCGGCTCAGGCGAGGGCACCGATCCGGCTCGGAACATGTACCGGTACAACAACCGATAACCCAAAACGAACCCTGCCGATGCGCACAGACCAAGGAGGGCAGGAAAGAATCGTGTCGACAGTATGTCGAAAACTCGTCCCGCCACGAAGGTGAGGCTGCCAGCAATTGCACTGGTCAGCAGGGCAGCTAGCATGCGGCGTACAGGTATATCAGCCATAACCACAGTCTATCTCAGCAGTACGTCCCGCCCGGGCAGTTGACGCATGTCCAGCCCAAGCAGGAGTTTACGCACCACAACCCGCAGATGATGACAGCGCATTCCGGAAACGCCGGACCCGCGAAGGCACACCCAAGTATCGCTGGACCGCAGCAAGTCAGGGTGCAACTTAGCCAGCAGCATCCGGCACTCTCGCCGCTCGGACAACGCGGCCCCCAAGCCGCGGC
>JBDTKH010000029.1:0-15490 GCA_039935415.1 Candidatus Dormiibacterota bacterium | reverse complement strand
GGCCTGGGCGACGTCGTCCGGCGACGCGATGCGCTGCAGCGGTGTTGATTTCTTGAACGCCTCCTCCTGCGCCGCGGCCGCGTCCTCACCGAACCGCTGCCGGAACCACCTTGATGAGACGAGGCCGGGCGAGACGGAGTTGACCCTAACGTCAGGAGCGAGCGCCAGCGCGAGGGCCCGCGTCAGCTGCAGAATGCCCGCCTTTGAAACCGCGTAGGCGATCGACGATCCCGTGGCCCGATACGCGGAGACCGACGATACGTTGACGATCGCGCCCCTGGTCTGCGCCAGCTCGGCGGCCGCCGCGCGGCAGCAGTAGAACGTCCCCTTCAGGTTCACCCCGATGATCTCGTTCCAAACGTCGTCGGTGAGGGCGTCCAGGTCTGAGTGCGGGATGAAGTGTGTCGTGCCCGCGTTGTTGACGAGCACGTCGAGCCTCCCGAACCGGCCCACGGTGGCGGCGATCATTCCCCTCACCATCGACTCGTCGGCGATGTCCGCCTGGTACGCCGTCGCCTCGGCCCCGAGGGAATGCAGCTCCTCCGCAGTGGCCTCTGCGTCTTTTGCCGAGCGCGAGTAGTTGACAACCACGGCTTTCGCGCCCGCCCGGGCGAGGCGAAGGGAGACCGCGCGGCCGATGCCGGTTCCTCCCCCGGTGACGATCGCAACCCGGCCTTCCAGGTCCATGCGACACTGAAGGGTAAATGCTGTTGACGCTGGCCGACGCACAGAAGGCGATGGGGCGCGCGCACGCCAAGGCAGTTGAGCTCCAGATCAAGGTGACCGTCGCCGTGGTCGACTCAGGGGGGCTGCTGGTCGCCCTTGGACGCATGGACGGCGCTCCGCCGCTCTCGCCCCAGATAGCGGAGGCCAAGGCGGTCGGTGCGGCGATGTTCCTGCGCGACGGCGAGTGGCTGGCGGGGGTCGCCAAGGACCGGCCCGGCTTCTTCAATGCCGCCGACCGGTTGGTTCGCGTTCCCCTGGTGCCTGGACTCGGATCGGCCCTGTTCAAGCGCAACGGTGAAGTCATCGGAGCGATGGGTGTCAGCGGCGGGCGGCCGGAGCAGGACCTCGAGTGCGCCGAGGCTGGCGTCAGCTCAATCTGAGGCTGCGCAGCGCAGTGTAGACCGCCGCCGGACGACCCAGCCGGCTTCGGTACAGGATCAGCTCGTCAGCCCGCCACGGTCTGAGGGTTGGCGGCGGCGGCAGCGCAGGAAACACGGCGCCTTCGCGCCGCCTCGACCTGGCCAGGGTGAGGTGCGGCTGGAATGCTCTCGCATCGGCGGCGAGTCCGGCCTTCACGCACTCGGCGTCAACCTGGGCCGCCAGCTCGATTGCCTTGTCCGCACCCGCCCGCATGCCAAGCCACAGAACCCGCGCCAGGCGTCCCCGCTTGAACGTGCCAAGGCCACCCAGCTCGATGTCAAAACCGCCAAGCGGCACAGTCGCCAGGATGCCGGCGATCGCCTCGGCGACCGAAACCTCGACGCTGCCAATGAATCGAAGGGTCAGGTGGAGGTTGGTAGGCGGCGTCCAGCGAAACTCCGGCGCCTTCTCCGCGCATACGCTCAGATATGCCGCGAGCTCGTGGCCCTGCTCTTCGGGCACCGGCAGCCCGAAGAACAGACGCTGGGTCAGCGGACCTTCTTCTTCCAGTTGACCGGCGCCCACGTGCTTGGCTGGGTTGGCCGCCACCCGAAGCGCGAGGTCACGGAGTCGAGGCCGTCGGCCACGTTGTCGAGCTGGATCGTGTTGATCTCGTCCGGCGTGACGACCGGGTTCGTCATCACAGCCTCCATGAACATCGCGCCGGGGATGAGCAGCGGGACCGGCAGCTTGAGCTTCGGCTTCTTGATGCCCCTCGCCTCGACGAACCAGCCGAGGATCGTCTCGAACGTCACCACCTCCGGGCCGCCCAGCTCGATGATCTGGCCGAGCAGCTCCGGCTTTCCGATCGCCTCGACCACGCAGCGCGATGCGTCTTCGCGCAGGATCGGCTGCATCCTGGCCTGCCCGCTGCCAGGGATGATCATGAACGGACCGAAGTTCGCCTCGCGCTCGAAATCGCCGAGCACGCCTCCCTCTTCGGCGAGCACCATCGAGAAGCGCAGGATGGTCCCCGGGACGCCGCTCTTGGCGAGCTCCTGCTCGCCCATCCAGCGTGACGTCAGGTACTTGTAGTGGGCATCCAGGCGGGCGCCGATCGCGCTGACCAGGATCACCGACCTCACGCCCGCCGCCTTGGCCGCATCGGCCATGATCCGGGGGCCGTCGACGTTCACCGCGAGGTAGGACTGGGGCCGGTTCCTGCGCACCGCGACCAGGCTGATGATGTGCTCGACGCCCTGCGCCGCCTGCGTGACGGCGGCCGGGTTGAGGGCATCCCCGACGACCACCTGGGCCCCGCGAACCTTGAAGGCCGCGGCCTTCATCGGGTCGCGAACCAGCACCCGCAGCTGGTGGCCGCCGTCGATCAGCTTGTGCGCGACGCCGCGACCGAAAAAGCCCGTCGAACCGAGCAGAAGGATCCTCGCCACGGGTGAGATCGTAGCTGAGGGCATACTGAAGACCAGTGTCAGGACCGACCACAGGCGGATTCCTGCTCGGCATGTTCGCCTTCCTGATGGGCATGGCCGGCATCGCTGTTGCGATTCGCAGGAGGCGCGGACGAGCCCGCTACGCGGAGGCTTACGCGTCGACCGGCGGCATCATCTACACGGTGGTCCAGGTCGGCTGCTCGGGGTTGTTGCTGATCGGCGGCATCGCCGTCATGGTCCTGACGATCGTCTTTCGGCGTTAGGAGACGACGGGCCTCCCCATCCGGCGCTTCGCGCCACCTATCTATCCGACGGTCGCCTTTCAGATGACATTTCGCTCTTTGACCAGGGAGCCCTTCGCGAAGCGGCCGAACTCGAAGGGGCTGATGTCGATCTCCGATCGGTGCTCCAGGAGGAGCTGCGACAGGAGCAGCGCCGCGGCCGGCGCCTGCATGAACCCGTGGCCGCTGAACCCCGCCGCGCACCAGAACCCGTCCAGCTCGGGCACCGGTCCGAGGATCGCCTGATGGTCGGGTGTCGACTCGTACAGGCCGGCCCACGCCGTCTTGACCCCGGCGCCGGCCAACGCGGGCGCGCGCCGAGCCGCCTGCTCGAACATCTTCTCGAGGAAGTCCCAGTTGACGTCGGTCGCGAAGCCGGGCGCCTCTTCGCGATCGCTCATCCCCATCAGCACGCCATCCCCCTCGGGATGGAAATAGAACGAGGTGCGAAAGTCGACGGTCATCGGGTTGGTGCGCGGCACCTGCGGAAAGGCTCCCGTGACCGCGATGTGCCGGCGGTATGGAAGGACGGGAATCTCGAGCCCTGCCATCCGGCCGATTGACGGCGACCAGGCGCCCGCGCAGTTGAAGAGCACGCGGGTGGCGACGTCGCCGGCCGACGTGCTCACACCCTGCACCCGCCCCGACGCGACGTCTATGCCAATCACCTCGACGCCTTCCTTTAGCCGCGCGCCGTGCCGCCGCGCTGCCGCCGCGTAGCCGGACGTAACATCGGCCGGGCTGGCGATCCCGTCCGTCGGGCAGAACGTGCAACCGAGCACGTCGTCGACATTGAGCACGGGCACCATGCGCGAGGCTTCCTCCGCGTCGACCCAGCGCGCGTCGGTGAGACCGACGCGATGCCACATCTCCATGTTGTGGCGGAAGTCTTCGACGTGCTGGGGAAGGGAGAGCACGAACACGTAGCCGATCTGGCGGAAGTCGGCTGGGTGACCGGTCTCGTCCTCGAACGATTCAAGCAGCTTCACCGACATGCGGTTGAGGCGGACGTTGGCCTCCATCGAGAACTGCTGGCGAACCCCGCCGGCGCACTTGCCGGTGGATTGAGAGCCGAGGGTGGCGCGCTCGAGGAGCAGCACGTCAACGTTTCGCCTGGCTAGCTGGTAGGCGAGGGCGCAGCCCATGATCCCGCCGCCGGCGATGACTACGTCAGCGCTTTCCATGTCCCTGGGAGACCTTCTCCGTCGAATGACGCGCGCTCGTGAACATTCCCCAGGTCTCGAAGATCAGCTTCAGCGCGGCGAACGTGGTGATGTCCCCGCTGTCAAATGGTGGCGACACCTCGACGATGTCAAGTCCCACCAGCGTCGCGCGCTGCGTGGCCGCGTGCAGCAGGTCCAACGCCTGCCTTGTCGACAGGCCGCCCGACGAGGGGATCTCCGTGCCCGGCGCGAAAGCGGGGTCGAGCACGTCGATGTCGAAGGACACGTGGACCTTCTGGCCGGCAAGCCGGTCGCCGATCTTCTTCGCTCCGGCGGCGAGGTCTCGCGCCAGCTCCGGAGCCGACACCAGCAGAATTCCGTTCGCTGAGATGAACTCGAGCTCCTCGGGGTCGTAGTCACGCCCGCCCGCTATCACGACACGCGCCGGGTCGATGCCCGAGACGTCCAGTGCCCGGCGCAGCGCGCAGCCGCATGTCCAGCGGCCACCGCGCGAGAAGTCACACAGGTCGGGGTGCGCATCGACCCAGAGCACCGCGAGGTCGGGATTTCTCCTGGCCTGTGCCGCAAGCGTGGCGATGACGGTGCAGTGGTCGCCGCCCAGCACGGTGAGCATGACGTCCGCGGCGACCTGCGACAACCGCTCGGCCACCTTCGACCAGCCCGCCTCGATGTCCGCGCCGGCGTCGAGGTTGCCCAGGTCGCTGACGCGGAGGCCGGTCAGCAGCTTTCCGTCTTCGGTGACGGGCGGCATCGCCGCCGACAGGCTGCGTATGCGCGCCGGGGCCAGGGCAGCGCCTTTGCGGTAGACCGCCGATCCGTCGTAGGCGATGCCCGCAACCACGACGTCGGCCGATCCGGGCTCGTACCCGGCAAGTCCGCCCCAGGGCTGCAAACCGTCGAGGTTCACGCTGCTTTTCGCTCCGGCACCTTGAGGATGCTAAGTGAGCCGGCGACAAACCACACGAAGAAGAGGCTGAATACCACCGTGAACCCTCCTGGGAGGCCAAGAATCCGGTGCCCGGCGTTGAAGGGATCGAGCAGCAGACCGCCGGCAAAGACGGCGATGATCCCGGCGCCGGCGGTGGCGATGTTGGAGAACCCCATGTAGAGCCCGGCGTGGTCGGCCGGGATGATGTCCTGGATGAACGCCCAGTCCACGGAGAAGAAGATCCCGAGGCCGGCGCCGATGAGCACCCCGGCGAGAGTCGCCTGGACGGCCAGGTCCGGCACCCTGAGCAACCGCGCCAGCGGGTCGAGCACCGAATACGGAACCCACTGGAAATGGCTGAACACGAGCATCAGCGTTCCGGCCGCTCCAAAGAGGCCGGAGGCGAAGATGAGCGGGCGCCGGCCCGTGCGGTCCGAGAGCCGGGAAGCAGGCCAGGTGACGAGCGCCGCGACCGCGATGGCCAGGCCGAGCAGCGTCGAGGCCGCCGCCGCGGTTGCGCGCCGATCGCCGTGGAAGAACACGTTGTCGAAGAAGAAGAACGCGAAGTTCTGCAGCCCTCCCACGCCCATCAGGATGAGCAACCTCGACGCCATCAGCCACATGAAGTCCCGGTTGCGCAAAGGGACGCCAAACGTGGCACGGAGCGCGCCGCGGACATCGCGGAACTGGTCTTCCACCGGCGTTGCGCGGTCGGGCACCGCGAGGACGGTGATGAGCATCGTCGCGAGCAGCACCACGGCGATCGAGGCGACCGCTGCCACCCGGCCGAAGTGCGCGAGCAGCAGGCCGGCGCCGACGGTCCCGGCCAGGATGCCGACCAGGTTCGCCAGGCCGTAGTAGCCGGAGGCGGTCCCGCGCTGCGCAGGCGGCACAACGTCGGGGAGCAGTCCCTGGTAAGGCGCCTGCGCCGTGTTGGAGGCCAACTGGAGGAGGAAGTAGAAGACGACCAGCCACCAGTAGCTGCCGGACAGCGCGATGCCGGCGAGGAACACCATGTCACCGAGCGTGCCGGCGACGATGAATGGGCGCCGGCGACCCCACGTCGAGACCGTCCGGTCGGAGACGGCGCCGACGATCGGCTGCCAGCCGACGGCAACGATGGCTCCGAAAGACTTCAGGACGCTCGAAGCCAGGCCCTCGTGCGACCGTCCGACCAGCTGGATGATCAGGTCCGGCAGGATGAGCGCAGTCAGGCTGTTCCAGAGGTATCCGATCGCTATCCAGTAGACGGACAGGACGACGAAATCCAGCTGGTTGAGCCGGCGCTGCGACGTCGGGGTCGCCGCGGGGGTCAATCCGGTCGGTATGGAGGCAGCGACTTCTTGACCGGCCGGTCTTCGCGATAACCCAGCGCGTACTCGCCCTGGAGGACGGTGTGGATCTCGCGGGTTCCCTCGTAGATGATCGGCGCCCGCGCGTTGCGCAGGAAGCGCTCGACAGGGTACTCGGCCGAGTATCCATATGCACCGTGCACCTCGATCGCGTCGTGCGCGGCGTTGAATGCCGCATCGGTGGCGTACTGCTTGGCCATCGACACGTCGCGCGTGTGACGCACGCCCGTGTTCTTCATCCAGGCGACCTTGAAGTACAGGAGCCGGCAGATCTCGTAGTCGCGCGACATGCGGGCGATCATCTGCTGCACGAGCTGGTAGCGCCCGATCTCCTGGCCGAAGGTCTTTCGCTCGCGCGCGTACTTGACCGAAGCATCGAGGCAGGCGCGTACGGTGCCGCTCGCGCCGGCGGCCACCGTGTAGCGGCCGTTGTCCAGGCAGCTCATCGCGATCTTGAAGCCGTCGCCCTCGTCGCCGATGCGACTCGATTCGGGCACCTCGACGTCGCTCATGAAGATCGAGCCGACGTCGCCGGCGTGAAGGCCGAGCCGGTCCGGGATCGATTCGGTCCGCAGCGACTTTCCGGAGGTGGCGCGGTCGAGCATGAACGCGGAGACGCCCTTCGATCCGGCCTTCGGGTCTGTCTTGGCGAACACCAACATGAAGTCCGCGGTGTCCGCATCCGAGATCCACACTTTCTGCCCGTTCAGCACATAGCCTCCGCCGGAGCGCCGCGCGGTGGCCTGCATCGACGCCACGTCCGAGCCCGCATCTGGCTCGGTCAGGCCGTAACACGCGAGCTTCTGACCGGACGCCATCGGCATCAGCCACTGCTTCTTCTGCTCTTCGGTTGCCCACGTGTACAGGCCCATCCCGACGAGCCCGACATGCACCGACAGCACCGTTCGATACACCGTGTCCACGTACTCGAGCTCCTCGCAGACCAACCCTAGCGACAGGTAGTCGAGCCCGAAGCCGCCGTACCGCTGCGGGAAGCAGATACCGGGGAGCCCGATCGACGCGAGCTTGGCGAAGATCTCCGGGTCGTGGTGCTTGGCGCGATCGTTCGCCTGGATTTGAGGCGCGAACTCCCGAGCGCAGAAGTCGCGAACCGTGGAGACGAGCTGCTCCTGGTCAGGAGTCAGGGCCAAATTGAGCACGGGACTAAGTTACTTCGTCGGCGTGGGAGTCGCGCAGACCACCGGGGTGGGGCTTGTCTTTGGCGACGGGCCGGGGCTCGCCTTGGGCGTGGGCGAAGGGCATGCCTGAGGAGTCGCAGTCGGTAGCGGTTTCAGGTCGTTCGGGCCGACGTGGCCGACGAAGGGTATGCGCTTGCCGATGCCGAGGATCACGGGCACTGTTCGCGAGCTGTGCAGCTGAGGCTGGAGGAAGTCGGTATAGATCTGCTGGAGCTGGTGGATGCCTGCCACCGAGTCGAGGTGCGCGCCGGAAGGCTTCGAGGCCGCAGTCTTAAGCGCCTGGAGGTCCGACTTGGACACCGTAGCGGCAGTGATCGAGTTGGAAAGGATCTGGTTCTCGAGTGCGTTCACCTGCGCGAGCGTCAGGCTCGCGCTCTTGAGCGCAGGCTCGAAAGCGTTGTCGAGGGTGACCAGCGCGGATATTGCGATGTAGATGACGATGACGGTCACCAGGACGTGGACGAAAACGCCGAGCAAGCCGTCGATGCCGCGGATCGCCTGCATGCGACGGAAGGCACCGCCGATGGAGCCGCCGATGGCGCCCATGACCACCGCGAGGATCAACGCGACGAAGACGCTCAACACGGCGTTGAGGTGCAGTAGTTTCTGCATCTCGTTTGTGTACTGGTCGTGGAACCGGAAGACGGCTAGCAGGGTGCCGAAGAAGAAGATCTCGGCCAGCAGGGGTTGGATCACTCCGCGCTGGAAGCCGATGACCAGCGCAACGATCAGGAGAAGCACCACGATCGCGTCGATGATCATCGCTAAGCAGTCCTCGCCTTCGCGAGCTGTGTTCGGCTCTCGACCACGAGGTATCCGGCGAACAAGGCGATGATGCCAACCGCCTCGCTCACCGGCTGCGCGAAGTAAACGCCTTTCGTCTGCGCGTAGCTATGGCCCCCGGCGACGATGAAGGCGCCGGCGGCGATGATGCTGAGGCCGATGACCCGGTTACGTGGCGCCCCGGCACGGGCCGCCTTCCACGCGGACCACGCGGCCCCGCCGATCAGCAGCAGCGAACCGCCCAGGTTGGTCACGATCGGCAGCACGGCGGGCACGTCGATCGCTCCGCGCGCCGGAACCTGGGCCCGCAGCAGCCCGGCGTCCGTGTGCGCCGCGATCACCGCAAACAGGCCGACGAGCGAGATCATGACCATCACGATCGTCGCGATCCGGCCCACCTTCGCCGAGGTCATGAGCAGAAGGGAGCCAAGCCCGAGCCAGCCCACGTTCAGCAGCCCTCCGAACAGGTAGTAGCCCTTGTATGTCGCGTCCGTCCAGCCAAAGGCCTCGCCGGCGGTCTCGAACAGCGCCGCGGCAGCGAACATCGCGAGCGCAAGCGCCCAGATCGCCTGATAAGGCTTGCGGCGGGTAAGGTACTGGCGGGCGACGACGGCCGCGAAGGCGGCGCCGACCGCGCCTGCGATCAGGGGGATCACAAACACCGCGGCAATTCTAGAGGCCGGGCCGGAATTGCCGTGTTCCGTTAGACTCGGGCCAATCTTGGCCCGAACGATTGCCGTCGCCATGCAGAAGGGGGGAGTCGGCAAGACCACCACCGCCGTGAACCTCGGCGCCGCGCTGGCAGAGCTTGGCCAGCGCGTCCTTCTGATCGACCTCGACGCCCAGGGCCATCTCACGCTCTACATGAAGCCCCCGGCCGAGATCGAGAAGACGATCTACGACCTGCTAGTCAATCCCGATGTCACGGTGACCGATGTCGTGCAGGAAGCCCGCCAGATGGGCGTTCACTACATCCCCGCGGACATCGAGCTCGCCGGGGCCGATAACCAGCTCATCAACGAAATCGGGCGCGAGAGCATCCTGCGGGACAAGCTGGAGCCCGCGCAGGGGCGGTACGACTTCATCATCATCGACTGCCCGCCTTCGCTCGACCTCATCGTCATCAATGCGCTGGTCGCGGCGGACGAGGTGCTGGTCCCGCTGCAGGCCGAGTTCCTCGCGCTGCGTGGAATGCAGGAGCTGCTCGTCACGATGGAGCGGGTGAAGCGGCGCCTGAACCCGCGGCTGGAGCTCATCGGCATCCTGCCTACGCTCTACAAGCAGCGCGCGCTCCACTCGCAGGAGGTGCTCGCCGCGGTGAGAGAGAAGTACGGGGACAAGGTTTATGACTTCGGGGTCACGGACTCCATCCGCTTTGCCGAGACGCCGCTGGCCGGCCAGTCAATTCTTCAATATGCCCGAGAGTCGGATGGAGCGAAGGCGTACCGTGCGCTGGCGGCCAAGGTGTTAGACAATCACCGTGAGCCCGGCAGTGATTGACCACAGCAAGTCTTCCGGGGTCCCCGCGAAATCGAAGATTTCGTGGGGTGGAAATGTATTGGAGAATCACAGGTGATGCCAACGTTCAAGCGCGTCTCACTCGCGGGATCTGAAGAGCTGTTCCGGCCGACGCGTCCGCAGGTCGTCACCGACACCGACGAGGTGATCAAAGACGCAGTCGACCGTCACACACCGGTGAAGGAGGTCGTCTTCCGAACCCTGAACTTCACCCCCGACGAGATCGAGCTGCTGATCGAGGGGATCCAGACCGCGAAGTACCCCGACCGCGTGAGGGCGAAGCCGGCGCTGGACAAGTTCGACGCGCTGGACGCGCTCAGAATCAAAATCCAGGGCGTCCTCGAGCAGTAGAAGAACGAGCGGAAACCGGACGGTTTCCGCTCATCGCCCGGTCGGCTAGCGCCGACGGGGACCCGGCCCTCACTACCAACCAAATCAGCCTTATTCGATCGTAGGGCCGGCGCTCACTTTCCCTGAAGGTTGGGATTTTTCGAAGTAGTTACTCCCCGCGACGCTGGACGGCTATCGGCGGGCGTGGGGACGGCCGGAGTAAATCCGGCCTTCAGGCCACGTATTACCGCTTTCGGTATCGCTTCCTGACGTAGCCATAGAGCCAGAAAAGGCAGACGGCAGAGAGCAGGATCGCGAAACCCACAGCGGCGGCATGCTCCATTGCTGTAAATACTGAGTGATGCCCAAGCTCGCCATCGTCAAGGTCAAGCTGGACCGCGAGGTCAACGGCTACGTCGTGTCGTGCTCGAACACGAAGGAGGCGGTGGTCGTCGATCCCGGCCTGCCGGCCGAGAAGATCGTCGAGCAGGCCAAGGGCCTGAAGGTTCGGTACATCCTGGCCACGCACTGCCATCCCGGGCACGTGGCCGGCAAGGATGAGGTCAAGGCCGTGACAGGCGGCGAGACCGCGCTGCACTCGGCCGACGCGAAGCAGTTCCTCCGCTCAGCCGACCGCTACCTGATCGACGGGGACGAGCTCGAGTTCGGCGAGTTCAAGCTCACCGTCCTGCACACGCCCGGCCACACGCCAGGAAGCGCCTGCTTCGTGGTGGCCAACCACGCCTTCGTGGGTGACACGATCCTCGCCGGCGGCATCGGTAGGCAGATGCCCGAGACGGACCTGCGCCGCCAGATGATGAGCATCGGCACCAAGCTCCTGCGCCTGCCGCTGACCACCGCGCTCTACCCGGGCCACGGCCCAGCGACCAGCCTCGAGCGTGAGCTGGCCCAGAACCCGATCTTCAGAGGCGCTCCCGCTTAAGCCTCCACCGCGGCTCGTAGGCCGGATTCACTCGGGCCGTACCCTGGCGTGCCGGAAACCACCGAGCGTCGCCAGGAGTAACTATTTAGAGAATCCCAACCTACTGGGAAAGTGAGCGCCGGCCCTACGATCGGCTAAAGGCCGATTTGGTTGGTAGTGAAGGCCGGGTCCCCGTCGGCGAAGCCGACCGGGCGATCAGCGGAAACCAACCGGTTTCCGCTCATTCCTCAAGCGCTCACCAGGCTCATCGAGATCTTCGTCACACCCGTGCTTCCGTCCAGGCCCAGGATGCCCGCGTCCTTGGAATTGCTCTTTCGGTTGAAGATGGCCGAGAACGCGCCATTGGCCGCACCGCTGAACGAGATACTCCAATCGCCTTGTGCCAGATTGCTTGTGTAGAAGGTCTGCACCTTGTCAGCCCCGTTCACGGTCTCCCACTCCATGCCCCACGTCGTCGAGCCGTTCCCAGCGAACTGAGCCGCGGCGGTCAGGCGCGCGCCGGGATAGACCGGCACATCTGAGGGGAAGCCTGCGGGCATCGCGACCGCGGGATCGAGCTTCGAGGAACCGCCCTGTGTGGCTTTCGCGCTGGATGAAGCTTGCGGTGACGCGTTCGATGTTGCGCCCGAGCCGGCGCATGCGGAACCCGCGGCAAGGATCGCGATCACGCACGGCGCTAGAAGCCACCGATTCGAAGAGCTCATCAGACCGGGAGAGCGTGATCGGTGACTCACGCGCGCGTCAACGGACTCGTCCCGCCGGCCGGACCATGCGCCCGGTGGCACGGCCGATCTTCTTGCCGTCGCGCAGCACTGGCGCGCCGCGCAGGTAGACATCCCTCACCGCAAACCCGAACACCTTGCCATCCAGCGCGCCATGACGCTGGCGCGAGCGCATGGCCGAAGGCCGCACGACAGTCTTCGCGGACGGGTCTATGACGACCAGGTCGGCGTCGAACCCCGGGGCGATCGCGCCTTTGCTTTTAAGGCCTGCAAGGTCGGCAGGACCCTCGCACACCCAGCGCGGCGCAAGCCAGACGTCCCCCAGGTTGTGCGCAAGCTCGAGGCAGCTCAGGTATAGGGTCTGCACGCCTGGGCTGCCAGAGGGCGCCTCGTCGAAAGGCCGCGCCTTCTCCTCGTCGGAGTGCGGGGCGTGGTCTGTGGCGATGATCCTGATGACGCCCTTCGAGGCCGCATCCACCAGCGCCTGGCGGTCGACCGGTGTCCGGATTGGAGGAAAGACCTTCATCGCGGTGCCCAATCGTGAGAAGTCCTGGTCAGACAACCAGAGATACTGGGGGCAGGTCTCGAGAGTGAGCGGGCTGCCCACCCGCATCGCGTCTTCCGCCGCGCCCAATCCAAGAGCGCTCGACAGGTGCGCGATGTGTAAGTGGAGGCCGAACTCCTTCGCAATGGCCGCAGCGGCGGAGATCGCCACCGACTCGGCCTCGGGAGGCCGCGCGTCCAGCAGGTCCGAGTACGTCGCCAGCGGGCGCCGGTACGATGCCAGGACGGCCGGGTCTTCCGCATGTATGGCGAGCGGAAGACCCAGCTTTGCGATGACCGGCGCCAGGCGGGCCAGAGTCCCGTAGTCCGGCGGCGCCTCCAGGTCCGGGTCGTCGAGCTCCGCGGACTGCATGACCTGCTTGCGGCCGGTGTCGAACGAATACCCGAGGTACGCCTTGAACCCGATGGCGCCGGCCGTGGCCAGGCCCTCGACGTCCTCCTGCGTCGAGGTCGAGCGGATCAGAGCCCACAGGCCGAAGTCGACGCGCGCCTTAGGCCGCGCGAGCGCGGCCTTGGCCTCCAGGACTCCCGCCGCGTCGACCGCCGGGATGGTGTTGGGCATGTCCAGCACCGTCGTGACGCCGCCCGCGGCGGCCGCTGCCGTCAGCGTCCCGAAGTCCTCCTTCTCGGGGAACCCGGGGTCGCGGCTGTGCACGTGGGCGTCGATCGCGCCGGGCAGCACGTACATGCCACGCGCGTCGACGACGGTCGCGCCGGCCGGGGTCGCCCCGCCCGGAGGCTCCACCTCTGTGATGACCCCGTCCGAGACGTGGACATCTGCATCGCGGGGTCCGTCCGGCGTGTAAACGGTTCCGCCCTTGACGAAGAGATCAGTCAAGTTCCAGGTCTTGAATTCGGAAGAGCGGCGTGTAAGGAACGCCGGCCCCGCGGATGTTCTCCTCTCCTCCCTCGCCGCGATCCAGCACGACCACGAGGTGGATTACGTCGGCGCCCGCGTCGCGCAGGACCTGCGCCGAGCGGAGCGAGTCCCCGCCGGTCGTGACCACGTCCTCGATCACCGTGACGCGGTCGTCGGGCGTGAGGTGGCCCTCGATCTGCTTCGCGGTGCCGTAGCCCTTCGGTTCCTTGCGCACGAGGACCAGCGGGAGGCCCATCTCCATCGAGACCGCGCCGCCGAGCAGGACCGCGCCAAGCTCCGGGGCCGCGAGGCGCTGGGTCTCCTGCGGGACGAGCCCTGCGAGATGTTTTCCCAGCCGGCGGAGAAGCGCTGGATCGGTCTCGAATAGAAACTTGTCGAAGTAGCGGTTTGACCGCTTGCCGGATCGAAGAACGAAATCGCCTTTCAGATATGAGGACTTCACCAGGTCGCGACCGAGCTCGCGCAACTCGGATGCTCCGGCCTTCACAGTCCTAATCTAGCCGAAGACATGTCCTCAGCCCTGGCCGTCGGCCTGTTGCGTGTGGTCCTGCACCTGCCCGAAAGCGGATCGCTGAAATCGAAACGCATGATCGTGAGCGGACTGCTGCGCCGCGTGCGGCAGGAGTTGAAGGTTTCGGCGGCGGAGGTCGGCGAGCTGGATCGCTGGCAGCTCGCCGAGCTCGCTGTCGCGACAGTCAGCGGCGACGCGCGCCACACGGACGAGGTGCTCGCCACGGTCCTGCGGTACATCGAGTCCCACAGTGACGGAGCGCGAATCACAGACGTCTCGACGGAGCTGGTTCGCTTGTGAAAGCCGTCGAAACGCTGGTCGACGAATTTGAAGGCTCGCTGCCGTTCAGGCTCGACGCGTTTCAGCGCGAGGCGATCGAGAAGCTGGATCGCGGGCGAGGCGGGGTGCTCGTCAGCGCGCCCACCTCGAGCGGCAAGACGATCGTGGCCGAGTACGCGATCTTCCGCGCCCTCAAAGACGGCGTCAAGGTCCTGTACACGACGCCCTTGAAGGCCCTGAGCAACCAGAAGTACCACGATTTCAAGCGCGAGTACGGCGAGGCGATGGTCGGCCTGGTGACCGGCGAGAACACGATCAACGACGATGCGCCGGTGGTCGTGATGACCACCGAAATCCTGCGCAACCTGATCTACGAGGACCCGAAACGGCTCGACCTTGTTCGTTACGTGGTGCTCGACGAGGTGCACTACATCGACGACTTCCCGCGGGGCTCGGTGTGGGAGGAGATCGTGATCCAGGCCCCGCCCACGATCAAGCTCGTCGGCCTCTCGGCGACCATCGGCAACTACAAAGACATCGCGGACTGGATGGCCGAGAACCGCGGCGGCATGGAGACCGTGTTCCACGATGTCCGGCCCGTCGAGCTGAAGATGTGGCTCGCGATCAACAACCACTTCATGCCGCTGTTCAAAGCAGACGGTGGCATCGACCAGCGGACCTGGAGCAGGGCGGCCCAGGAGGAGGAGGGCTCGTACCGGGTCGGCGGCTACCGCGGCCTTCCTTCGAACGACCTGCTTCACGTGATCGAAGAGCTGCGCAGCCTTGACATGCTCCCCTCGATCTATTTCATCTTCTCGCGCCGCGGGTGCCGCGAGGCTCTGCAGCGCTGCTCTTATCACGAGATCGACCTGACGACCGCGGCCGAGAAGGAAGCAATCGACCGCGTCGCCGCCGAACGGCTGCAGGGATTGAAGGACTCCGACGAGGAGGCCCTGTTCCGACGCATGGTCGACGCGCGCCTGCTGCGCCGCGGGCTGGCCGAGCACCACGCGGGCCTTCTTCCCTATCACAAGGAGATGGTCGAGGAGCTCTTCCAGCGCGGGCTCATCAAAGTTGTTTTCGCAACCGAGACGCTTTCGCTGGGCATCAACATGCCGGCGCGAGGCGTGGTCGTCTCGTCTTTCACGAAGTTCGACGGCGTCAACTTCTCCAACCTCACGACCGGCGAGCTGACCCAGCTCATGGGAAGGGCCGGCCGGCGCGGCATCGACGTCATCGGCCACGGGGTGATCCTCAAGGAGGCGGACGTCGAGGTCGCCACGATCTACGAGGTCGCGATGGGGCCGACCCTGGTCGTGGTCTCGAAGTTCCTGCCGAGCTACAACATGGCACTCAACCTCCTACGCGTGTACACGCCGGAGGAGGCAGACGCGCTCATGCAGCGCTCGTTCGGGCAGTTCCAGAAGCGATTGGCGGCAGAGGAGGCCAAGGAGCGACTCGGCAATGTTCGCGAGAAGC
>JBDTKH010000028.1:0-139841 GCA_039935415.1 Candidatus Dormiibacterota bacterium | reverse complement strand
GGCCAGCCATGCGACGAAGAAGGCGTCAAGCGCGATCAGCGCCGGCATGAAGAACACCATCCCGACCCAGCTCGCGTAGAGACCGAAATGAGTCCACTCGACCCAACCGATCGGGCTCAACAGGAGCAGCAGCCCGGCGGCCAGGCCGGCCAGCGGCCGCCGCAGGCGCCAGGCGAAGTAGCCATAGAGGCCGAGAGCAGTGAGAGGCATGATCATGAACTGGACGACCTGGCCTCCGCCTTCGAGGCTGGTTCCAAGTCCGCGTGAGATCGCCACTGCGATCCAGTGCGCCGCCAGTGGGTAGCCCTCGCGGTAGGAGACCCCCATCCCGTCCCACGGGTACCACCACGGCAGGTTTGGAAAGACGGACGCGACCCAGGTGATGAGATGCAGGTGGAACGGCGCCTCGGAACCGGCCATCCCGCCCCACAGGATCTGCCAGCTCAGGACGTAGGCCGCCGCGAAGATGGCGGCCGCCGCGACCACCAGGCGCGTGGCCGCGAGCGCGTGGCCGAGCGCCTTAGCCAGAAGCAGCCTTACTGGCGGCCGCGCACTGCGCCGCGTTTACGGCGGGCACATGCACGTCCTCGATCATCCACCCGTAAGCGTCGACTGTGCCGACCGGCGTGAACCATTCGGGATGATCCGCGATCACCTGCCGATACTGGTCCTTCTGCGGGTCCACGGCCCACAACCGCGTGCGAGTCGACGTGAGCCAGCACTGCATCAGCGTGTCGCCCACGTCTGGGTGCGCCGCGTAAGTGAATCCCGTCGCGTAATAGAACGGGTCGTACATCTGACCGACGACATTGCGTCCTTGCAGGCCGTGGTACTCGACCATCGCGTAGAGCATCGCGGGCTTGTCGGGCGGGATGTCGAGGACGCGGCCGCGATAGGCCGGCTCGTTGTAGACGCTCATCAGCTGGGCGGCCGCGCCTTTGGAGTCGCTCCAGGTCGCCCGGGTCGCGTCATATAGAGAAAGGATGGGAGGCCACTCGGCCTGGGCGGCGAGCAGCACCATGCCGACGAGGACCCAACCGAATGGAATCGCGCGGGAGCCCAACTTTCTCGGCACCAGCCACAGCAGGGCGACCGCCATCAGCACGCCCGCGAACTCGTACGGAAACAGGAAGAAGCGCTCCTGCCAGAACCAGGACTCCCAGCTCTTCAGATATGAGGTGAGCCCGAGCGACAGCCCGGTGTACGCGAGGTACCCGAATCCAAAGGTAAGGAACACGTACGAGGCTGGTCGCCTCCACAACGTCCACCCAAGGCCTGCCAGGCCGGCGAGCATCAAACCGATCAAAAAAGGACGCGCCGCCACCTGCGCCGGGCTCAGCCCGGTCGCGAACTCCCACTTCCCGAAGATGTTGGCGAGAAGGTTCCAGTACACGGGATAGATCGGGTTTCCGGTGCGATCCAGCAGCACCTTCATGTAGGCGCCGATGAGCACCACCCACGCGATGGTCGCCAGCAGCCTCTGCTGCTGGTGTGCGCGGCGCAGGTACGTCGCGACGAGCATGCCGAGGCTGAAGATCCACGCCTCGGCGCGCGCCATCGACGCCAGCGCCCACGCCACGCCCGTCCACAGGCCGCGCCGCGGCCACAGCCAGATGCCGAGCAGGACCAGCGCGATCCCCATCGGCTCGAGAAAGCCCGTCGAGTCAATAAACACGCTCGTCGGCAGGAGCGCGACAAATAGGCCGGCGGCGATGCCGACCCGGAGGTCCCAGTAGCGGCGGCACAACGCGACGACCAGCACCACGGTGAGCGAGCCAAAGAACACGCTCACCAACCGCGGGATCACGACGTCCACCGACCCTGTCACGTAGAAAAGCGCGACCAGCAGAAGCGGGTGGATGACGCCCCAGAAGTAGTCGAGGCCTTTCAGGTCCCACAATCGAGGTCCGCCTGGATCCCAGAGCCCGATCTCCTTGGTCAGGTACGCGATCTGCCAGTGGTGATAGACGTCGCCATGCCAGCCGTCGCCAGGGTTTTGCGGGTCGGTCAGGAAGAAAAGCGAGTACAGGCGCGGCAGCAGCGCGACCGCCCAGACGCCGGCGAGCGCCCACCACGGGAGCGGACTCGGCGCGGGCTCGAGAGCGACGGGCGCCACCTCCTCCGCGGTGATCCGGCGATCCTCCTCGTCCTCATCGTCGACGAGGATCCTCGGGAGGAGCTTCAAGCTGTCGCCGCCTCCGCCGCGACACGTTCATGAGAGCGCGCCACATCGAGAACCGCGTGCTCCAGCGTGTCGAGGTGCCTCTCCCAGTCAAAGCGGCGCGCCCACTCGACGGCGCGCTCGCCGGTCAGCTGGTTGGCCGCCGGGTCGTCGAGCAACCCGCTGATTCCCGACGCGTAATGGCTCACCTCGAGGGGTTCTACCAGGTGGCCGGTCCCCGGGCCGACGGTCACGGTCGGGCCGGCCTGGTTCCACGCCACGACCGGCACGCCCTTGGCCATCGACTCGATCACTCCCATGCCGAAGTCCTCTTCCGGGGCCGGGTACACGTAGACCGCGGCGCCCTCGTACAACGACTGCAGCTCGCCTTCGGCGATCGCGCCGAGGAAAACGACCGCGTCGCCGAGTCCGAGATCCGACACCATGGACTTGAGCGCCTCCGTGTGCGCGGTCGGCGGTCCCGGTATCACGAGCTGCACGCGTGGATGCTTCTTGCGGACCTCGGCCATCGCTTTGATCGCGAGGTCGAACCGCTTCTGTGGATAGTGGCGGTTGGTCAGCAGCACGTACGGCCTTCGGATCGGGTAGCCGTTGATCGTCAGGCCTCCGGAGAATCGCGCGTCCTGCGGCAGGGGAAAGCCGCTTGACGCGACGTGGCATCCCGCCGGGCAATCGACCGCGTCGCGCCGGTAAGTGCGCCGGATGATCTCACCGATGTAGTCGCCGTTGACGAGCAGCTGGTCCGCCTCCTGCACCGAGCGCAGGTCGGCCCAGGCCACGAACCTCGTCGCCCGCAGCACCACGGCGGCGAGCAGGCGGTAGTCGGCGTTGGTCACCCAGCCGGTCTCGCGATCGATGTTGCGCGGATAGACCAGCCGGTTGGGCTGGTTCAAGTAGACGACGTAGGGCACGTCCATCAGGCGGGCAGCCCACCACGCGATCCACGCGCTCGGCTGGTTGCACCCGACAATCGCGTCGACGCCGCGGAAGCGCCACGCGTAAAGGGGCATGAGCAGCGAGGTCGCCGCCATCTGCACGGCCTCGCGCAGCGGGAACCAGCGCGGCAGCTGCGGGAGAAACGTGCGCACGCGGACGTCGCCGATCAGGTCTGGATAGCAGCGCGACTGGTCGACCGTGGGTGCGAAGCACTCGACCTCGTAGCCACGCCTGCGTAGCCCGAGGACCTCTTCGATGACGATCCGCTCCCCGCCACCGGAGTAGGTGAACCCGCAGTGGAACACCGCGATCCGGCGAGGACCGCCGACGTGAGCGCGCCGGCGGCCGCCGACCAGGAAAAAGCTCAACAGCCCCGCGACGAGCGCGTAACCGGCCGTCAGCGCGTGGTAGACGACGATCGCCCCCGCGGCAACCACGGGAGCGAGTCCGAGACCGCCGCCCAGGACCAGCGCGCCGGCCACCTCGAGGTTGCCGAGATACCCGGGGCCGGCCGGGACCGCGAAGCTGAGCAGCAGCGCGGGATAGGCGGCCATCCCTTTAAGCGTGGGAACGGACACGCCAACGGAAGCGAAGAGCAGCGTGAAGTTGAACGAGTCGATGAGCAGGGCGAGGAACGTGAGCGCCGCGAGGCGTCCGGCGAGCGCTGGGGTCCACAGGCCTCGCGCACCGGCGCGGAAGGCGAATGCCTGGCCCGCAATGGCCGATGCGAGGCGCGCCGGCAGCAACCGCCGCGCCAGGCGCGATCGCGCCAGGCGAGGGCCAAGCAGCGCCGTTCCGAGCACTGCGGCGAGCAGCGCGATCGCCAGGGCGGCGGCGCCCAGCAGCCCGCGCGGCGCATTGACCGCGCCGCTGAGCGCGACGACCTCGAGGATGGCGAGGACGAGGGCAACGGCCGCGAGGTCGCATGCCTTGTCGATGACGATCGTGGCCAGGGCCGACCCGGCCGGCACCCTGTGCCGACGCCACAGCCACCACGCGCGCGCCGCGTCGCCCGAGCGAATCGGAAGCACGTAGTTGAGGAGCCCGCCCGCCGCGTTCATGGCGAAGGCCCTCACCATCCCGACCGGCGCGAGCGGACGGAGGAGCAGCAACCAACGGCGAGCCCTGATCAAGCTCGTCACCAGGAACAGGAAGATCATCAGCACGACAGGCGGCCAGCTGTGGATGTGCGCGTGGCTCAGCACGTCGCTCAAGGACACGGTGCGCAGCCAGAGCCACAGCAGCGCAAGGCCGAACGCGGTCTGCAGCGCAAGCCGGACCCAGCGGTTCAGGCGCTCGCCTCGAGGAGGTCCGGCTCCGGCGAACCCAGGATCCAGCGCTGGACAAAGATCCAGAAAAGTAACAGGAAGGAGACGACTAGGATCGTGCCGCCGTAGTCGTGAAAGAGCACAGCCGGGGTGACGCCGATTGTGGCGGCGATCGCGGCCACCGCCGCCACTCGAGCGAGATTCAGAAGCATCGTCCCGGCGATTCCGATCACGACGACCTGGATCCTCGCCTCGATGGGGTGGCTGCCGCGCATGCCGGACAAAAAGCTGACGCCCAACAGCACCAGGCTCTGCCACCCGATGCAGTTCCAGGAGATGTACAGCGTGTGCATCGCGCCGGCGACGTCCCACACCACGAGGTGGCTTCCCGACGCCGCGGCGTGAATGCCGGTCAGGCCGAGCAGGCCGACCACCATCCTGGACTCGACCGGAACGATCGCCTGGAGCGGGTTGTTGGCTCCGAGCTGCATGGCCCAGGTCGTGAGCAGGTCGTTGAACGTCGTCACCAGTGGGAGCAACATCAGCGCCGAGCAGAGAAGCGCCAGCAGCGTCATGTTCAGGTGACCGCGATCGCGGTGGGTCATGCGCGCCGCCTCAGCCATGTGGCGATTCGCCTGCGACCGGTGAAGACCGGTATCAAGAGGGCGAGACCGGCGAAGCCGAGCAGCGACTCGGGCACCACGATGCTCGGAGGCACCACGCTAGTGTCAGCGACGCCGGCGGTGCCGTCGAACAGCAGCGATGGCTTCCCACCCGTGTTGTGGGTCAGGTTGACCTGCAGGCAGAGCGATCCGCCTGCCGGGATGACAAGGGCAGCCTGGCTCGCGCTGGTGCTGACCGTGAATGGGCTCGTGGTGTTGAGGCCCGAGGAGCTATAAGTCGTCGACCAGGTGGTGCCGCCATTCGGGATCGACGCGACAAAACCGGCGCAGGTCGTCGTCGCCGAGACGCCGGCGGTGATGGTGACCGTGTCGTTGGTGTTGCCCGTACCCCCGGTCCAGTACATGGTGAATGTCCAGACACCAGCGGCCACGGTCTGGGAGGGCAGGTTGGTGAAGCCGTATGTCAACGCAACGCCGGACTGGATCGAGCAAGGCGTCACCCTCGCGCCGATCGACTGGTCGAAAGTGCTCGCTGCACAGCCTGGCGCGACGCCGCTGCCATGAAGGTAGAGAGGGCTGCCGGCGGCGTCGACGACCGGAGCCCGGGAAGAAAGCCACGCCAACCCACCGAACGCCGCGAGCATCGCGACCGTCACCAGCCAGCCCAGCCAGCGGTTGCGCCGCCTGGGAACGATTCGCGCCGCGGGCGGCCCGGTCGGGGTCACAGGCTGCCTCCACTCCACCGGCCGAGCGCGCCGGCCTATGAGCCACCGCCGCAGCAGGTTGAGACGGCGCAGGTGGTGGACCTCGTCCGTGACGCGCCCGGTCTTCGGCGTTCGGAACCACGGTCCTTCGTGATCGCTCAGCAGGCCCTTCAGCGCCGCCCAACCCTGAAAGGGCACGAGGGCGAAGGACAGGACGAGCGCTCCGAGCACCCCCTGCAGGTCGCGCGCCGGGGCCTCCTCCAGGATCAACCCGCCCAGGTTCATCAGCGGCAGCGCGAACACGTTGGAGAACAGGAGCGACCATCCGAGCACCGCCGTCCAGCCCGGCACGTCGGTGTGAAAGACCACCTCCGAGATGAGCCAGCTCACCGTTCCGACCACGAACAGCCCGGCCTGCAGGTAATAGGTGGAGTCGTAGAGAAACTCGACCTTCTCGAGCGGTGACACGTAAGGCGACCGCATGATCGCTACGAACCACTTGCGGACGTTGTAGGTATGGCCCTCCGCCCATCGCATGCGCTGGCGCGCGAGTCGCGAAAACGTGCTGACGCACTCGGCCGGCGTCTCCGCCCATGGCGTGTAGACGACCTTGTAGCCTCGCGCGTAGAGCTTCAGGGTCAGCTCCCAGTCCTCGGTGATGCTCGTGCCCCAGCCGACCTGGCGCAGCACGTCCGCGCGGATCATGTACGCGGTGCCGGCGACCATCTTCAGCGAGCCGACGGCGTCCTGGAACGGGCGCTCGACCATGTAGCTGCCCGCGTATTCCGCTCGCACCGCCTCGGTCAGCCAGCTCTCCGACTTGTTGAGCACGTGCCACTGGTAGCTCTGCACCGCGGCGACCTCCGCCCTCCGCGTCACATGACCTGGTTCGGGAGACGGCTCGCTCCGGCCGAAGGTCGACTCGAGAATCTGCTTGGCCGGCGGCTCTGTCACGCGGTAGAAGTGCGGCAGCAGTCGGTCGATCGAATCTGGGAATGGAACGGAGTCGGCGTCGTAGATGACGATGTATTCGGCGCGCGGGTCGGTGACCTTGAGCGCCTCGCGCAAGGCGCCGCCCTTGTAGCCCTCCCGGCTGCTGCGGTGCAGGATCTTGAAGCGAGGCCTGCCGACCCAACGCTGCAGGATCTGCACGGACTCGTCGGTCGAGTCGTCGACCACGACCACCTCGTATTCCGGGTAGTCGAGCTGGTCGAGCGCGATGAGTAGCCGCTCGATGACCCGCCTTTCGTTGTACGCGGCGACGTGAATCGAGACGAACGGGTGGTAGCCCAGGTCGATGTGATAGCCGTTTCCGTTTCCGTTTCCATTGATGCGGCTCAATCCGCCGTGGTTCGCCGAGCCATTCGAGCCATTGGCGTGACCGTTGCCGTTGCCGTTGCGTGGACCGCTGCTGACCAGCGTGGTCAACAGCACCATCGCGGTGCTCAGGTAGTACTTGATCGCGTAAGCGAAGAAGATCGCGCCCAGGAACAGGCCCGTGAACGCAAACCCGGAGCCGACCCAGTCCGCGCCGCTGCGGACCTTCGAGTGCATCACCAGCTCGACGAATCCATGCACGATGGCGACCAGCGGGATCGCACCGAGCACGAACGCAGCGATGAGGATGGCGTTGAGAAGGACGCTCCACGCCAGCTGGCCGCGGTCCGCTCGCGGCCCCCGGTTTGCCCCCGGCGTATCGCCGGCCATCAGGCCTCCGTCCCGTTGCCGGCGCGCGGGCGCATGGCGTCGCGAAGCTCAGACGTGGCGAACCTGCGGTGGCCGCCCGGCGTGATCACCGCCGGGCGGACGCGCCCTTCGCGGACCGCGCGGTTGAGGGTCTGCTGGCTGACGCCAAGCACGCGGGCAGCCTCCCGGGATCCGACGAGCTCGGCGCTGTGCCCGTTACGCGGCAGCACCCCGTCCAGGCCCTCGGCGTCCGGTGGCAGAAACCGCCGGTGTCCGCCCGGAGTGACGAGCGTGGGCGTGAGCCTGCCCCTTGCGACGGCGCGCAAAACCGTCGCCCGGCTCACGCCGAGGCGGTCTGCTAAATCGTTCGAACTGATCAATGTGTGCAAGACGTTTGCTGGAGCAACGCATCATTAGCACGCCGGGATCACTTGTCGAAAGGGAGGCTTGGGATTCCCAGAGCAGCGTAGTCGTTTTGTCGTCGAAAATGTGCAGGGATTCACGGGCTCACTCGTGGATTCCGCGCCTAAAATTTTGTGTCGCGCCAACATTGCGCGAGGACCTTCGAAGGGAAGCAAGGGTCAGAAAGAGCGGCGTCATCATCATCCGTTAGAACCTCACCCCCCGCAGCCAAGCTCGGAGCCGGTGTCGAGAAATCGCCCGGCCCGAGCCTTTTTATAGGGGGGACTACCCCCGGTCGGCGGGGTCCGCCATCGCTCTTCGCCTGGCCCATTCGCGGACGCCTTCCCGCCATGGCCGGAGCGCGGCAGTGCGCGTCGAGGCGAGGCACCCGTTGAGCGGTCTCGGCGCCGGCGACGCGAGGTCCCGGCTCGAGATCCCGAGAACCTGGGCGGTCACGCCGCACTCGGCCAGCGCCACGCGGGCGAGCTCGTCCCACCCGCAGCAGCCCTCGGCGACCACGTGAACCAGCCCGCTCAACCCAGCCTCGGCCAGCGAGATCGCGGCAGGCGCCAGGTCGCGCGTGTAGGTCGGGTTGACCTTCTGGTCGGCGACGACGCGGATCGTCTCCCCCAGCAGCGCTCGCGAGACGATTCGCTCGGGAAAGCTGCCGCCTTTGACCGAGGAGCCACTGTCCCCGAACAAGGCCGCGGTCCTGATGACCAGCGCGGTCGGGAGCGCATCGAGCACCCGCTGCTCTCCCTCGAGCTTGGACCTCGCATAGGCGCTCCCCGGCGCCGGCCGATCCGACTCGACGTATGGCCGGTCGAGCTCGCCGTCGAAAACGAAGTTGGTCGAGAAGTGGATCAGACGAGCGCCCGAGCGCCGGCAGGCGATCGCGACATTCCACGCGCCTTCCGAGTTGACCTGGTAGGCGAGCTCGGTCTCAACCTCGGCCCGATCCACAGCGTTGTAGGCCGCGCAGTTGAAAACGACCGCTGGCCGCCGGGCTTCGAAAAGCGACTTAAGGGCCGACATGTCGATTACTGAAACTGCCTCGCGTGGGATGCCGGCGCCGTCCGGCAGCAACCGCACGAGATCTGTGCCCAGCTGGCCTCTTGCCCCCAACACCAGCGCCTCCACCTCAGCCACCGTACCAAGTCCAGTTTGGTTAAGGCCAGAACCTTGCAGGCGAGGCCCCTAGTATATGAGCCGTTTATTCATTCACTTGCACATGTACGTAACCCATGGAAGTAGAGGGCGGTGAGCCAGCGCGATATGCGTGAGATCAACACCGACCCGAGCCGCGAACCAGTCGCGCGCAGGGTCCAGGTTCTGATCGTCCAGGACCACCCTCTGCTGGCTTCCGCCATCGCCAAAGTGCTGGAGGCCGAGGGCGACTTCGCCGTGTCCGGCGTGGCCGGCAGCGGTGCGGAGGCGCTGATCAGCGCTTCCGCGCACAACCCCGATGTCGTCCTGATGGATTACAGGCTCCCGGACGTCAGCGGGCCCGCCGCCGCAGCGATGATCCTTGCCTCGCACCCCTCGGCCGCGATCGTGTTCCACAGCGCGGATGACTCGGAGTCCGCCCTGCTCGACGCGGTCGATGCCGGCGCCATCGCCTACCTGACCAAGGAGGCCACCGCCGACCAGATCGTGGAAGCCGTTAGGCGCGCCTCCCTTCGGGAGGTGCTCATCCCGGTGGGTCTTTTCGCGCGTGCGATCGCGCGGCAGCGTGCTGAGACGACCCAGAAACGGGCGTCGGAGAAATTGCATGCGCAGTTCACGCCACGCGAGCTGGACGTGCTCCACCTGCTGGCCGAGGGCCTTGACACCCAGGACATGGCGGACCGCCTGGGCATCGCGCCACACACGGTGGAGTGGCACGTCCGCCACGTCATCGAGAAGCTCCAGGTCCACTCCAAGCTCCAGGCCGTGATCGCGGCCGCCCGATGGGGCCTGATCGACCTCTAGCCGACACCCGCCCCTCTAGTTGCAGGGTACGTTCGCAGTGCGCGTCAAGGGCGACACTTCGCCCCGCCACCGGTAAGACATCAACATGGAGTTGAGGCGTGGACCTCCGGCTGCGTGCAAGCCCGAGGCGACCTACCTCGACCCGGACATGGCCGTCGCGTTCTCCCAGCTCGCCGCCGCGCTCGAGCTGGCCGGCGACCTGCGCGAAGCCCGCCGCGCCTTCGCAGCGGCCGGCCTTGCACTGATGCGGTCCAACGGCGACGCAGACGTCACGACGCTCGAGGGGTACACGGGTCGCGACCTGGCCCGGGCCATCGCGATCAAACTGACCGCTGCACCCCCGCGGGAGGTGACCTGACGTGGCTGGAGAGAGCATCGTGGTGGTCGACGACGATCGCGTGATCCAGGGAATGGTGAGCGGTTACCTGACGCGCAGCGGCTACCGCGTGCGACTCGCCAGCAACGGGATCGAGGCACTTGACCTGATCCATGAACAGCTGCCCGACATGGTCCTCACAGACAGCCGGATGCCGGAGCTGAACGGAGTCGAGCTCACGGCGCGGCTGCGCGGGAGCTTTCGCACCGCCAGGGTGCCGATCATCATGTTCTCCGAGCTGACGCAGATCGAAGATGCGCTCGTCGGTTATTCCGCGGGCGCGGACGAGTACCTGCCCAAGCCGTTCGAGCTCGCGATCCTCGGTGCGAAGATCCAGGCGCTGTTGCGTCGCGCGGCGCCGCGCCCGCTCGGCGGATCGCGCGGCAAGATCGTCCTGTTCGCCCACGCCAAGGGTGGTGTCGGCACCACCTCGCTGGTCGTCAACCTCGCAGTTCTGCTGGGCAAGATGACGCCGGGCCTCATCGGCCTGCTCGACCTGGATGTCGAGTTCGGGGACGCCGCGACCCTCCTCGACCTTCAGCCGGCCTCGACCCTCGCCGACCTGCGGGCGGCGCCGGGCGACGAGATCGACGGCGGCCTGTTCGACAGGTTCGTCACAGACGGAGGACGCATCAGGCTGGTGGTGGGCGCCGACGTCCCGGAGCGGGCCGGCCTGGTGACACTGCCCGCCGTGCAGCTCGCGATCGACCGCCTCTCAACCCTGTGCGACTACGTGCTCATCGACGCTCCCGCCTCGTTTGCCGAGCGGACGCTGGCGGCCCTCGACGCCAGCGATCTTGTGTGCCTGGTCACGTCCGCGTCGCTCCCGGCGCTCAGGGCGACGCGCGCCTGCCTGGCGATGCTGCTCAAGCTGCGCCTGCCGCCGGCCCGCATTCGCGTGATCCTGAACCACGCGACCGAGCAGCCGATGGACGTCGAGAGCGCGAGCGTGATCCTGGGGCGCCGGCCGGACTTCGTCGTCTCGCGTGCGAAGAACCTGGACATGGCTGTGAATGCAAGCCGGCCGCTTGTCATCGTGCACCCGGCGGACCCTTTCGTGACCGACCTCGGCCTCATGGCCGAAGGGGTCGTCGCCGCGCTCCTGGGGATGGGAGGCGAGCTCGTAACCGCCCCGCCGCCCGATTGAGCGGTAGCGATGCCCTCAGCTTGCAGGGCATAGCCGCCGCATTGTTGCAGGGCGACTTAATTCCGGCATCCCGGTAAACCTTGGCCATGGGTTCCCTCGTCCTGGTCTTCGCCATGTTTGCTTCGGGCTACCTGATCGGTGTCTGGACTGCCTGCCTCGTGTTGAGGCAGCGGCAGAATGACGACGACCGCATGCCCGTGCTGGCCAAGGTCGTCACGAGAAAAGTCGTCACAGGAGCGGTCGAGTGAGCTCCCCGAAACAACCCGCGCTCGCGGTGGTCAGCACTCCCTTTGACGATTCTGGAGCGCTGCTCGCGGCGATCGTCGACGCGTCTGACGACGCCATCTTTGCCAAGACCATGGACGGCACGATCTGCTCGTGGAACACCGGCGCAGAGCGGCTGTACGGGTACACGGCCGTGGAGGCGATCGGGCGGAACGTCTCGATGGTGATTCCCGCGGAACACGCGAGCGAGCTGCTGACGATCCTTTCGGAGCTTCACGAGCGTGACGCCACCCAGCATTTCGACACCAAGCGCGTCCGCAAAGACGGCACGGTCATCGACGTCTCGGTATCCGTCTCCCCCATTCGCAATCACGAGGGAGTGATCGTGGGTGCATCGACCGTGGCTCGCGACGTGACCGAGCTCAACCGCACCAGGCGCCAGCTCTTGGAGTCCGAGCTGCGCACGGTTGCCGCGCGCTCCCAGGCGAAAGCCGAGGAAGAGATCAGCCGCGCCAAAGGCGAGGTCGTTTCCCTGGTGAGCCATGAGCTTCGCAGCCCGCTCGCGAGCATCCTCGGTTTCACCGAGCTGCTTTACACGCGCGAGTTGACCGATGCCCAGCGCAAGGTCTATCTCGGGGTGATGCTGCGCGAAGCGCGCCGGCTCACCGACCTCATCAACGACGTGCTCCAGCTCCAGAGGCTGGAGGGAGGTCACCAGAAGCTGAACCTCGCGACGGTCGACCTCAGAGCCCTGATCCAGCGCGCGGTCGAAGCGGCGGGTGAAGACGACCGCAGGCCGATCGGGATGATCCTTCCTCAGCCGCTGCCGCTCGTCAGGGCCGACCCCGACGCGCTGCTCCAGGTGCTCGGCAACTTCCTGTCCAACGCGCGCAAGTTCTCGCCCCTGGGCGGGACGATCAGGATCAGCGCACGCGAAGCCGGCGACGTCGTGCAGGTCTCGGTGCGCGATGAAGGCCTGGGCATTCCGCCGGAGGCGATCGACAGCCTCTTCCGGAAGTTCTATCGCGTCGACAGCCCGGACCGCAGGCTGATCCGCGGCAGCGGGCTCGGCCTTTCGATCAACCAGAAGATCATCGAGGGGCACGGCGGCACGGTCGAGGTGAGCTCGCAGGGGCTCGGCAAGGGTTCCAACTTCGGGTTCTCACTGCCCATCGCGATGGAGAACGCCACGCACGGCGACGTGCTGATCGTGGAAGACCAACCTGCTTTCGCCCGCGTGCTCGAAGCGGAGCTGGCAGCCCGAGGGCTGACCGCGGTGTGGGCCTCCGACGCGGAGACCGCAGAGCGCCTGCTCATGACGTCCAAGCCACGCGCCATCGTGCTCGACCTCAAGCTGCCCGGCGTCCAGGGCGAGGAGTTCCTCGCCAGGCTGCGCGCCGATCACCCCTCGAGTGTCCCGGTCGTGGTCCTGACGATGAGGAATCTCAAGATGGCCGAGATCATGGCGCTGCAGAGCTCCGGGGCAACGGCGGTGCTCCCCAAGGAGGCCGGCGCGCCGCAGGCAGCCGTCACGCTGATCGCCGACGCGCTCTTCGCCACAAAGGTGAAGAGTTGACGATCAAGCCCACGCCTTCACTGGCGCGAGTGAAAACGGTCCTCATCGCCGACGACGAGCCCAGCATGCGCCTGCTCGTGCACGCCACCATCGAATCGGACGAATACATGGTCCTGGAGGCCGCCGACGGCGACGAGGCCTGGACGCTCATCCAGAAGTTCCGGCCCGCGCTCGTGCTCCTCGACGTGCAGATGCCGGGGATGGACGGGCTCAGCCTGTTGCGCGCGGTCAAGGCGGATCCCGACCTGCAGCAGACCCACGTGATACTGCTGACCGCCAAGGCCCAGGAAACCGACGTCGAGGCAGGGCTCATCGGCGGAGCCGACTTCTACCTGACCAAGCCGTTCTCACCGCTCGACCTCCTGACCCGAGTCGAAGAAGCGCTCCAGCTCTGACCGTGATGCCCCAGCCAGGTGAAACCCGCAGGAAGCCGGGCTGGTCGCTCGCCCGGTACATGGGGCTCGCCGTCTTTGCGCTCGTCGCGGTCACCGCATGCGCCGCGCTCTTCGTGCGTATCCAGTCTGAGCAGGACGCCACGCAGGCCGCCAGTAACGACGCAACTTTCGCTGCCCAGAAGGCGGGCGGGAACATCCAGTCCGGTCTCGACACGATCCAGGCCGTCACCGCGCCAATCGCCGCAGATCCCGGCACCGCGGCGGTCTTTGCCGACCCCTCCACGTGCAAGATCGGCTACGCACCGGTCGGACCCTTCGCCGAAGGCCACATCGACTTGATCCAGATCGACGGCTCGGTGGTGTGCTCCTCGCTGAAACCCGCGGCTGGGACGGCATCGCGCCCTTACCAGGGACAGGAGTGGTTGGCCGCAACCTCGCGGGCGATCGTCGCGCCGGTGCTCGACCCGGTGACCGGTCACCAGGTCGCCGTGTTCGCCTACCCCATCGCGGGGCTTGGCGTGATCGCATGGTTTGTCGACCTCGCGCCGCTCGGGCCCAAGCTCAGCTCCGAATTCGGGAGCGGCACTCACCAGCTCGAGTTCGTGATGGCCAACAGTCATGGCGTCGTCATCGCACGGTCGATCGATCCCGCCGCCTGGATCGGCCAGGACATCAGCGGCACGACCTTCGCCAGGTCCGCGGCCACCGGCCTGAGCCCTGACCTGGGCGGCACTCCACGAATCTATGGAACCTGGTCGTTCCCCGATGCGGGCTGGCGCCTTTACGTCGGCGCCGACCGTGAAAGCGCACTGGCGGCCGGCGACCAGCTCGCCAACCGCGACCTCGTCATCGTTCTCGCCGGAATCGGCGTGCTGCTGATGCTGGGCTTCATCATCCACCGGCGGATCGCGCGCCCGCTGCAGCAGCTCGGGCTTCGCGTCCGGGACGCGCGGCCAGGCGACAGCTCAGCGCGCACGGTGAGCGGCGCGGCCGAGATCGAAGCCCTGGACGAAGACTTCGAACGGCTCATGGCGTCGGTCAAGAGCCAGCTGGCCGAGCGACTGAAGAGCGAGGAGGCCGCCAAGGTCTCCGAGCACAATTACCGCGCCCTGTTCGAGGGCCACCCACAGCCCATGTGGATCTACGACATCGAGACGCTCGCGTTCCTCGATGTCAACGACGCCACGATCCAGACCTATGGGTACTCACGCGAGGAATTTCTGGCCATGACCGTAGAGGCGATCCGGCCGCCAGAGGACGTGGCCAAGTTCAAGGAGCTGGTCGTGAACCCGCCGGTGGCCGACCGGTCGGGACCTTGGCGCCATCGATATAAGGACGGCGAGGTCTCGCAAGTCCTCATCACGTCCCACCTGGTCCGGTTCGCCGGTCGCGATGCGCGCTTCATGATGGCCGAGAACCTGACCGAGACTCAAAGGCTCGAGACCGAGCTCCACCAGGCCCACGCACGCGTCGAGGCAGAGGCCGAGCTGAGCAAGATGAAGGACGAGCTCGTGTCGATGGTGAGCCACGAGCTGCGCACGCCGCTCGCCAGCGTGGTCGGCTTCGCCGAGCTGCTGGTTTCGAGACCAGTGACGGACGGGCAGCGCAAGGAGTACCTGGGTGTGATGCTGCAGGAAGGCAGGCGGCTGACCGCCCTGATCAACGACTTCCTGGACCTTCAGCGCATCGAATCGGGACGCGAGACTATGCGCCTGGCGCCCGCCGACCTCGGAGCGCTGATCGAGCGCGCCGTGGTGGCCGCGGGTGCGGACGTGACAACCCCGATCGAGATCAAGCTTGCGCCCGGACTGCCGCTGGCGATGATCGACGGCGACGCCATCCACAGGGTCCTCGGAAACCTGATCTCGAACGCACGCAAGTACTCCCCCGCCGGAGGGCGGATCGTCATCGGTGCGGGCCTCGTCGCCGGCATGGTGCACGTCTACGTGCGTGATCACGGGCTTGGCATCCCCCGCGAGTCCGTGCCTCTGCTCTCGCAGAAGTTCTATCGAGTGGACACGTCGGACCGGCGTCTGATCAAAGGCACCGGGCTCGGCCTGACGATCAGCAAGAGGATCGTCGAAGCCCATGGCGGCACGGTCGAGGTGCGCTCGGAAGGCCTGGGCAAGGGCTCCGTCTTCACCTTCACCCTTCCGATCGCGCTCCAGCGTGACACGTCGGGAGACGTGCTCGTGGTCGAAGACGACGCGGGCTTTGCCCATCTGCTCGAGGCGGAGCTCGCGCTCAAAGGCCTGACCATCGTCTGGGCGGTCGACGCCGAGTCGGCGGAGGCGCTGTCGCAGCGGCACGTGGCACGCGCGATCGTGCTGGACCTGCTGCTGCCTGGGCTGCAGGGTGAGGACTTCTTGAGGCGCTTCCGCGCGGTGCACGGACCGAACGTTCCCGTGGTCGTGGTCACCGTGAAGTCGCTGGAACCTGACGAGAGCCTGGTTCTGCAGAAGGCGGGCGTAACGGCGATCTTGCGCAAGGGCCCCGGTACGGCGAAGGCGGCGGCCGAGCTCATTGTCCTGGCCCTGGTCAACGAGCCGGTGGCGGTTTGATCCTCCACCCCTTTCCCGCCCAGCAGCCGGTCGAGCTCCTGCGGCGCGCCCACGAGACAGACCGCGACTTTTCCAAGCCGGTGCTCTGCCAGGCCACCGCCCTGTTCACCGACCTCCGCGGCTTTATGCGTCTCGCGGAGCTGTACCAGAACGACCCCGCCGGTCTCCTCGACGTCCTGAACGCCCACCTCAGCACGGTCGTTCGCGCGGTGACGATCTGCGGCGGCGCGGTCGAGAAGTTCATGGGCGACGGCGTGTTCGCGACGTTTGGCACGCGCCGCGACCAGCCGGACCGTGCGTACCGCGCCATGGCGGCCGCGATCGGCCTGGTCGGCGCCAACGAGGCGCTCAACCGGAAGTGCGCGGCGGAGTGGGGCTTCCGCCTGGGTGTAGGCATCGGAATCGCCTCGGGCCCGGTCGTGGTCGGCCGCCTGGGCGCTGTCGATCGCTGGGAGCTGGGGGTGGTCGGCGATGCGGTGAACATCGCCGCGCGCCTGGTCAGGCTGGCCGCGCCCGGCGAGGTGATGATGACCGGCGAGGTCTACCGCGAGGTCAAGGACAAGCTGCAGAGCGAGCTGACGACCGAGTCGGCGGTCAAGGGCCGCTCGGGTTCGCTGGAGATCTACCGCATGGCCCTGCTGGGCGGTCGGGGTGCCCTGTCGAATGGATCAGCCGAACTGCTGCTCGGCGCCGGATAAACGCTCCACCAGCCTCAACCAGCGTTGCTTGTCAGGCCGGATTTACTCCGGCCGGCACGAACGCCAACGCACCGGAGGCCCTGCGCGTGCGCCAGCATTTTCAATTGATCCAATCCTTGAGGGAAAGCGAGCAGGCCCGCCGGCGCAGCCGATCGGGCCGCTGAGCGAAAACCGCAGGTTGTCGCTCATATTTGCTTCGCCAGCCCTGAGTGGGCCAGTAGCAGGGCTGTCGTCTCGCGCTCCCCCACGGGGCGGCCCACCAGGAAGCCCTGCGCCGCGTCGCAGCCCGCCTCGACCAGGATTGCTTCGGCGGCACGATCCTGGAGGCCTTCGGCTACGACACGCAGCCCGAGGTTGTGACCCAGGCCGACCGCTGATCGCACGATGGCTCCCGAGTCGGGATCCGAAGCGAGTCCCGAGACGAACGAGCGGTCGATCTTGATTTCGTTGACGGGCAGCCGCATGAGGTACAGCAGCGACGAGTACCCGGTGCCGAAATCGTCGAGCGCGAGGCGGACGCCCATCTCGTTGAGGCGGTGCAGCGCCTTGCCCGCGGCCGCCGCCATGGCGACGCCCTCGGTGATCTCCAGCGTGAGCCGCTGCGGCTCGACCTTGAACGCGCCGAGCGCTCGCGCGACCATCTCCTCCAGCGAGTGGTCTTCGATGTTGCGCGGCGAGACGTTGAGCGAGACCGAGACGTCCAGCCCGTCCTCGATCCATTTGACCAGCTGAGCGAGCGCAGAGTCGAGCACCCAGGCGGTCAGCGGGTGGATGATCCCGGTCTCCTCGGCCATCGGGATGAACCGGTCGGGAGGCATCAGGCCTTCGCGCGGATGGTTCCAGCGCACCAGCGCCTCGACCGAACGGATCGCGCCCGTCGCGAGCGTGACCTGAGGCTGGTAGTGAAGGACGAGCTCGCCCTGCGGTATCGAGCGGCGAAGCTCGCCTGCGAGGCCTGAGCGGCGCAGCGTTTGCGCCTCCTGCTCCGGCGCGTAAACGGCGTGACCACCGCCGGCACGCTTGGCGACGTACATGGCCACGTCGGCTCGGCGCAGCAGAGTGCTCGGATCGTCTCCGTGCACCGGGTACATCGCGATGCCGATCGACGCGCCGGTCTCGACCATCTGGTCCGCGATCGCGAACGGTCCCTCCAGCGAGGCCAGGACCTTTTTCGCGGTGGCGATCACGTCGTCGGGATGCTTGGCGTCGGTCGTCAGCACCGCGAACTCGTCACCGCCCAACCTCGCGATGGTGTCGGTGGCGCGCAGCACTCCGCGCAGGCGCGACGTGACCTCTTGCAGCAGGCTGTCTCCGCGGTCGTGGCCCAACGCATCGTTGATGTCCTTGAAGCGGTCGAGGTCGAGGAGCAGGACGCCGAACATCTTCTGGTTGCGCCGCGCGCCAAGCAAGGCCTGGCGCAGGCGGTCGCCGAACAGGCTGCGGTTCGGCAGTCCGGTCAGCGCGTCATGCAGCGCCTGGTACTCGAGCGCATCGGTGTGTGCCTTCCGTTCTGAGATGTCGCGCAGCGTCGCGATGAACAGGTGGCGGCTCCCCATCTGCATCGAGCTGACCACGAACTCGAGCGGGAACAGGCTGCCGTTCTTGCGCTTGCCCATCGTCTCGTGCGCGCCGCTGACCGGGATGTCGAGCTTCAACCGGCGCTGGAGGTAGTTGGTGAAGGCGCTGCGATGCGTCGTCGCGATGAGGACCTCCGCCTGCTGGCCGATCAGCTCCTGCTCGGAATAGCCGAAAAGCTTGACGACGGCGGGGTTCGCCGACTCGACGGCGCCGTTCTGGTCGATCGTGGCCAGCCCGTCCGACACGTTGTCGAGCACGGAGCGCATGCGCTTCTCGCTCTCCTGCAGTGCGACCTCGGCACGCTTGCGTTCGACGAACTCGCCGATCTGCGAGCCGACGTCGTTCATCACCGCGAGCAGTCCTTCGTCCAGCTCGCGTCGCGCCCACGTGTGGAGCGAGATCATGCCGACGACCCGGCGACCGCTGCGCACCGGGAACCCAACGATCCCGTAGAGCCCGGCGGCGACCGCCGCGACCGAACGTGGCGAGCCCTCGTTCATGACGTCGGGCATTACGACTGGGGCTCCCGTTTCCCACACTTTGCCCGCCAGGCCCTCTCCGCGCTCGTAGGTCACCTGCGCCGCTGTCGCCTCGTAGCCCGACGTGTCGCGTCCGGGCCGCTTCCACGACGAGGAGAACTTCATGGCGTCGCGCTCCGGGTTCACCTCCCAGTACTCGCCAAGCTCCCAGTCGAGCGTCCTGCACAGGCCCTCCAGGACACCGGGCGCGGCCTTGTCCCAGCCTGGCGACGTGACCAGCGCCTGCGTGACCGCGAACCGCGCGGCCTGCAGCACCTCGCTGCGCTTGCGGTCGCGGATGGTCACCGCGACCGTCTGGAAATACTGCGGGCGGTTGTCGGGCCCGCGCAACAGGCGCGCCGTCAGGTCGACCCATACCGGCTCGCCGTCCTTGCGCGTGTAGCGCTTCTCCATGCGCACGCCTTCCTCATCGCCGCCGAGCATCCGGCGCAGCGCCTCCTGCATCGCGGCGACGTCCTCCGGGTAGGTGATGTCGAGCAGCGACAGGTTGTGAAGCTCCGCCTCCGTGTAACCCACGAGCTGGCAGAAAGCCTCGTTGACCGTGGTGATGTGTCCGTCGAGGCCGGCGAACGCCATGCCCGCCTGCGCCTGCTCGAAAAGGGTGCGGAACCGCGTCTCGGTGTCGCGCTCGGCCTGCTCCGCGCGCAGCCGCTCGCTGACGTCGTTGACCAGCAGCAGCAGCCGTGTCGGGCGTTGGGCCGTGAGCGGATGAATCGCGACCTCGACCCGGACGCGCCGGCCGTTCTTGGCGACCATCGTCGTGTTGTAGCGATGCGGGACGTCTTCGCCGGCGACACGTTTCGCCAGGTTGGTCGCCAGTTCGGACCGCTCTTCGGGCGCCGCGATCTCGACCAGGGACGGCAGCGCCATGAGGTCCTCGCGCGAGTAGCCCGTGAGCTGGACAAGGGCGTCGTTACCGGCGACAAACCGGCCGTCCTCGGTGATGAGGAGGCCCTCGCCGAGCTCGCTCAGGGCGTCCAGGAGCGCGGCCTGGCGGTCGACGTGCACGCTGAGGTCGCGCTCGACGACCCGGTTGGTGAGGAAGGCCAGCATGCCGAGGCCGAGCAGGACCAGGGTCCAGATCACCACCGCCGAGATCGAGACCATCAGCGCGAGCACCGCATAGACCCACAGCGCGCCCAGGCCGAGGATCGCGATCGTGAACGCAAAGGCGAAATGGCGGGAACGGAGCCCCAGGTCGAAGTGGAGGAGGATCGTCGCGAAGCTGGCGGCAGCCAGGGGTGGCAGGTCGTTGCCGATCCCCCTCCCCGCGACCCCGAGGACCAGCACGGTGAGGATGGCGGCGACGACCATCAGGGCGAGCTGGAGGGTGACGTTGGAGGCCAGCCGCGAGGCGCGGATGACCACCGCGACGACGCCGAAGACGACGCCGGCCGCGATCAGGATCAGCTCCTCCTGCAGCGCGGTCGAAGGCAGGTTCGCCTGCCAGATCCGGTAGGCGACCGCCCCGATGATCGCAGCCGCCGCGAAGCCGTTGATCAGGGGAAGGCGCCCGCTGGCCAGTGGACGGGGAGAACCGAGCGCCCCCCAATCGGGGCCCAAAAGCGGGTCGGTTCCCGTCAGCCCGGGCGGTCTCTGTTGGTTAGCCAACTCGAACACGATAACGATCGAACCGGCATTTCGCTGGTGAAGCGCTGGGTGTGCTGCGTGGGGTGTGCCCCTCCCCGCCTGCGGGGAGGGTGGTGCGCATGCGCCGGGTGGGGCTAGGCGCCGGGTAGGCTCCTCCACGCCCTGCGGGGAGGGTGGCGCGCAGGCGCCGGGTGGGGGTGGTGCCGCCCCCGCGCTGGGTGTGCCCCTCCACGCCCTGCGGGGAGGGTGGCGCGCAGGCGCCGGATGGGGGTGGTGCCGCCCCCGCTTCCCGTGGGGGTTGCGCCCCGTCCCCCCGCTTCTGCCCTGGGACCGAGCCTAGGCGGTTACTTGCTCGACTTGGTCTGGGGGCGCTGGGGCACGGTCCGCTTCAGGGGCGGCCGGCGGCCGGCGTGAAGCGGGTTGACATTGTCGTCCTTTTCCGGGCGGGCGCGGCCCGCGGCGGCGTGCAGGGTCCGAAGCTTGGCCAGGCGCTCCTTCTTGGCCGCCAGGGCGGTCTTCAGGGCGTCGGCCAGCTGGTTGTCGTTCATGGGGACCACCCGGAGCCGCGCTTCCAGCTCCAGGACCTCCACCTCGGCCCGGGTCAACTCGAGATCGATTGTCTTAGCCACTCTCTTCCTTTCTTATATACAGGGCGACGCTACGGTCGAACTTAATAACTACCCAATGTGCCCCCAAGTTATGCCACGAACCTTTGAACTGGCTGTGAACTCGGAAGTCACCGGCTCCCGCTTGGCTAAATATCGATCTGAACAGATGCTGTCGCCGAGCAATTCGACCCCGACCCACAGGGACTCTGATCGGTCAGGATCAGGACCACAGTCCCGGTGTATGAGAAATATTTTTGTGAAGCTGGAGATGGAACCAGAATATCTAACACCCCAGCGCCTACCGTTGCACTAAAGCGGGGCGGCGGGCTGGCGGTCGTGTTACAGATGGGAGCCACGCCGGCAATGCAGAGCTTTCCACTTGCCGAGGCGACACCTAGGGTTGGTGAGCGGCCGGTACCTCCGCTGTAAGGAAGGGTCGCGCTGCACCCCCCAGTTCGGAGAGCCTTCGGACAGCTACCGTTCGCGAGCAAGATATGAGTCAGTAGGTTGAACGTTGGGGTGACCGTGGCGGTGACGCCGTACCCATCCGTGACCTGGACCGTGAACGACAGCCGGCCGGGCAAGCCTACGAACGTGCCGTTCAGCGACAGGCCGTTCAGCGTTGTGCCCGCGGGGAGCGCACCGCTCGTCCGCGTGTACGAGAACGGCGCCAGCCCGCCGCTCACCTGCCCGAACGTCCCGCACACGGCGACGCACCCCAGCTCGACCGTGCATTCCGTCGCGCAGGCGGGGACCAGGGAGGCGGCCAGCCTGGGCACGATGCTGATCGTCCTCGGCAGGCCGGCGGTGCTGTCGGCATCGAACACCTGGACCGAGAACGCGAAGTAACCGTTTGCGCTCGGCGTGCCGGAGATCACCCCGTCCGGCGTCATCGTGATCCCGGCGGGCAACCCGCCCACGCTGATCGCCCAGTGGTAGGGCAGGACGCCTCCGGTGGGCGCCGCCACCACCAGGGCGCGGGACCATCCTCCCTCTCCATCGAAACGCACGGTCGCGATCGGAAGTCTAAGACGCGCCGATGTGATTTCAGCTAGTCAAGTGAAATCGCGTCGCGGAGCTTCTCGAAGAACCCCTTCGACACCTTCTCCGGCTTGCCGGTGAGGCCTCCGACCTTGCGCAGCAGCGCCTTCTGCTCGGCGGTGAGGTCCTTCGGGATGACCACCTGGACCACCACGTACTGGTCCCCGCGCCGGCCGCCGCGGACTTCGGGCATGCCGCGTCCCGCGAGCCTGAACGACTGCCCGTGCTGGGTGCCCGCCGGGATGGCGATCTCGACCTGCCCTTCGAGCGTCGGGATCTCGATCCGGTCGCCAAGCGCGGCCTGCATCATGTTCACGCGCAGCTCGTAGACGACGTCCTTCTCGTGCCTGGCGAGATATGCGTGCGCCTTCACGCGCAGCACGACGTACAGGTCTCCGGGCTGGCCCCCACGCACGCCGGCCTCGCCCTCGCCGCTGAGCCGGATCTGGGAGCCGGTGTCCACGCCGGCCGGAATCTTCACGGCCAGCCGCGCCGCCTTCTGGAGGCGGCCCTGGCCGTGGCACACAGTGCATGGATTCTTCAGAAGGCGCCCGGCGCCACCGCACGTCGGGCACGTCGCCGTCGTCACGACCGCGCCGAAGATGGACTGCGCCTGGCGGCGGATCTGGCCCGAGCCGCGGCAGCTGGGACACGTCTCGTCACCCGACCCCGGTTCCGCGCCGCTGCCGGAGCACCGGTCGCAGGTGAGCAGACGGGCGACGTCGATCTGCTTCTCCACCCCGGTGAAGGCCTCTTCGAAGGTGATGGTCAGGTCGTAGCGGAGGTCTTCGCCGCGGTTCGATCGCTCGCGCCGCCCGCGCCCGCCGAACCCCCCGCCGAAAAACGTGTCGAAGATGTCCGCAAACGGCATGTCGGAGAAGTCGACGGCCGGGCCGCCGCCCTCGACGGCGGCGTGGCCGAACATGTCGTAGCTCCGCCGGCGGCCGGGATCGGAGAGGACCGAGTACGCCTCGCTGGCCTCCTTGAAACGGGCCGCGGCGACCGCGTCGTCAGGGTTGCGGTCGGGATGCGAGTCCATCGCGATCTTGCGAAACGCCCGTTTCAGGTCCTCGAGCGAAGCCTGGCGGCCGACGCCGAGAACCTCGTAGTAGTCGCGCTTTACCGCCAAGTCAGCGAGCGGGTTCGGGGTCCGATGCCGGCAGCGCGGGCGGCCGGGCCACCTTGACCAGAGCGGGCCGCAGGACGCGGTCGTGCACGCGGTAACCGCGACGAAGCTCGGAGGTGACAGTGTCCTCGGGGTGATCCGAGGACTCCTCGTAGCCGATCGCTTCGTGCAGCTTGGGGTCGAAGGTAGCGCCGACCGCCTCGATCGGCTCGAGACCGTGGGCGCCCAGCGACTCGTCGAGCTTGCGGACGCTCAGCTCCAGTCCCCTGGCCCAGTTCTCGTCGATCCCGTCGGGAATGTGGTCGAGGGCATTGTGCAGGTCGTCGAGCCCTGGCAGCAGCCTCGCGATCAGGTCAGCCGACGCGTGCTGGATGGTCTCGAGCTGCTCCTGGCGCGTGCGCCGCTTGAAGTTGTCGAAGTCCGCAGCCAGCCTCAGCCGGCGATCCTTGGCCTCCGCCAGCGCCGATTCCAGCTCGGCGATCTTGGATTCCATCAGCGCGATTGCAGCGGCCTCTTTCGACTCGTAGGTTTCTTTTCGCCGCTCGGGCTCGTGCGCCTCGTGCGGAATCTTGCGTGTGGTCATCAGACCCTAGATACCTCGCGCAACGGTTCGATCAAACCCCAAGCTCGGCCATGCGCTCGCTGGCGCCACGCGCCACCGCCTGCAGGCGAGCCACCGTCTGGCTGTAAGCCATGCGCGTGGGACCGATCACCCCGAGCACTCCTTTGAGCCGGTTGGAAGGACCGTACGTCGTCAGCACGACGGCGCATCCCTGCAGCTGGCTCGACGCGTTCTCCGAGCCGATGACGATCTGCAGGTCGGACTCGCCGATGAGCTGCCTGAGCAACAGCGTCAGGTAGCGCGTCTCCTCCAGCACCTCGAGCACCTGCTGCAGGCGCGACGATTCCGCGAACTCGGGCTGGCGCAGCAGGTTGCGTACCCCGTCGTGGACGACAAGGCTTTCGGTCCCCTTCTCGTAAATGTCCAGCACCGCCACCACGCGGCCGAGCATCTCCTTCTCGAGGCCGAGCTCCGCGCCGTCGTACCCGCGGCGCACCTCCTCGCTGTCGCGGCCCGCAAGCGAGGCGTTGAGCTTCAAGGCGAGCGCGGTCAGCTCCGCCTGCGTCGCGTCGCGGGTGACCTTGACGACCTGCTGGCGCAGCAGGTTGCCCTCCAGCAGCAGGATGAGGAGAATCTCGGTCGGCTCCAGCGACACGAGGTCGACGTGCTTGATGCGCGCCTGCGAGCCCTGCGGCGCGCTTGCGACCGAGGCGTTCTGGGTCACCGCGGCCAGAGTCATCGCAACCTTCTCGACCATGCCCTGGACGTCGGCGGGCGCCTGCCGGAGCTCTGCGTCTATGAACGAGGTGACCTGGTCGGGGATGTGCTCGAGGTCCATCAGGAAGTCGACGAAGTAGCGGTAGCCGGAATCCGTCGGGACGCGGCCTGCTGAAGTGTGCGGCTGGGCGAGGTAGCCGAGGTCGGCCAGCTCTGCCAGCTCGCTGCGAATGGTGGCCGAGGACAGGTTGACGAAGTAGCGGCTCTGCAGCGCCTGTGAGCCGACAGGCACGGCGCTCGTCGTGAACTCGTTCACCACCGCTCGGAGGATTGCCCGCTTCCTGTCTTCCATCATGTTTCAGCACTCTCCCGCCGGGCGCGCGCAGGGCGCACCTTTGAATCCGTGCGCGCGCAGGCGGTGCCTTTCAGCACTCCGACACGGAGAGTGCCAACTACAGTACCGCGAGGGCGATCTGGTTGTGCAAATCCATGCCGCGCCGGGTCGGAACGACCCGCCCGTCGACGCGGTCCACCAGTCCCGCCTCCGCGAGTCGCGTGAGCTCGTCGTCGAAGCCGGCCGGCGCGACCATCCCCTCCGCCGTGCGCAAGCCGAGCATCAGCGACTCCGCCGCAGCCTTACGGGCCGGAAGCTCCTCCCCATCCGCGCGCGGCTCGGGGCACGCGGCGATGTACTCGCGCGGTCGGGCGACGTTCCACCAGCGCCAGGCCCTGTTGCCGTCGGTGTCGTACGAGTGCGCGCCGGCGCCCGCGCCGTACACGGGCCGGCACCCCCAGTAGGCCTGGTTGTGCCGCGACTCGAAGCCCGGCTTGGCCCAGTTGGACACCTCGTAGCGGCGAAACCCCGCGCGCTCAAGCTCGGCACAGGCGGCGTCAAGCTGGTCCCACTGCAGGTCGGGATCGACCTCCGGAACCCGGCCCTCGGCGCGGCGCCGCCACAGCAGAGTGCCTTCCTCGAACGTCAGGCAGTACGTCGATACGTGGTCGGGCCCGAGCGCGAGTCCCTGGCGCAGGGTTTCCAGCCACGACTCTCGGCTCTGAAAGGGAACCGCGTAGATCAGGTCGATGCTCAGGTTCCGGACGCCCATCGACCGGGCGAGCTCGAAGGCGCGGGTCGCCTGGGCGGCGTCGGTCTTTCTCTCCAGCACCGCGAGCGCGCGGCCGTCGAAGCCCTGCACGCCGAGGCTGAGGCGGTTCACCCCGCCTTCCATCCACGCCGCGAGCCTCTCCTCGTCCGTGCTGGCCGGGTTGGCTTCGAGCGTGATCTCGGTGGTCGGCCCCACATCGAAGTTCGCGCAGATGAATCGCAGCAGGCGCGTGGCGAGCACGGCGGGCAGCAGGCTCGGAGTGCCGCCCCCGAGGTAAACGGTCTCCAGGGCCGCAAAGGGATGGCGCTCGCGGGCCGCGGTCAGCTCGCGCTCCAGCGCGTCGACGTAGTCGGGCATGAGCCGGTCCATCCCCGCATAGGCGTTGAAGTCGCAGTAGCCGCACTTGTGCTTGCAGAAAGGGATGTGCACGTAGAGGTGCTTGAACGGGATCACGTCAGGCGAGGATGCTGCCCAATCAAGGGATCTCCCCGCCCTGTGGGGAGGAAAGGCCGGCCCGTGAGCGGCCAGGAGGGGGTGGCGGCTCTGGCACTGCCTTCAAATCCGCAACCACAGCGGAGCTCAGCTCGCGCAGCCGCTCGGGCGCGATCTCGAAGACCGAGTCCGGCCGCCCCGCGGCCGCCCACACCGTGCGGTGGCCGGCAAGGTCGCGGTCCATGAACACCGGCACCTCTGTCGCATGCCCGAACGGCGGCACGCCGCCGATCGAGTACCCGGTCGCGGCGCGGGCCGTCTCGGCGTCGGCTTTCGTCACGGGTTCACCGGCGACGGCGCCCAACCTTTTCTCATCCAGGCGGTTGGCACCGCTGACCAGAGCCACGACCGGCCTGCCCGCCGCGATGAAGACAAGCGACTTGACGATCTGTCCGACCTCGCAGCCGACGGCGCGCGCCGCATCGACGGCCGTGCGCGTGCCGGCAGGAAATTCCTTCACCTCGACGCCGATGTTCGAATCGGCGAGCCATGTCTCGAATCGATTGACGGGCACCCGATCAGGATAGGAGGCGGTTGCAATCGGGCGCCACGGACCCGCACTGTTGTCGCCGTGGGCGCTCAACCGTCACGTGTCGTAGTCACCGGGGCCGCGGGCTTCATCGGCTCGCACCTGTCGGAGCGGCTGCTCGCGCTCGGCCACCGGGTCGTGGGCATCGACAGCTTCACGGACTACTACGAGCGCGGGCGCAAGGAGCGCAACCTCGAGGCCTCGCTGGCCCACCCGAGCTTCACGTTCGAGGAGCTCGACCTGGTCGAGGCCGACCTGCGCCCGGTCCTCACAGGCGCGAGCTTGGTCTACCACCTCGCGGGCCAGCCGGGTGTCCGGCCGAGCTGGGGCGGCCAGTTCGACAGGTACGTCCGCGACAACATCCTCGCCACGCAGCGTCTGCTCGAGACCCTGAAGGACTCGCCGATCGATCGATTCGTCTTCGCCGGCAGCTCTTCGGTCTACGGCGACGCGGAGATGTTTCCCACGAAGGAGACGGCCCTCCCCCAGCCGGTCTCGCCTTACGGCGTGACGAAGCTCGCCGCGGAGCACATGACCATGCTCTATGCGAAGAACTTCGGACTCCCCGCGGTGTCGGTCCGCTACTTCACCGTGTACGGGCCGCGCCAGCGTCCCGACATGGCCTTCTCACGGTTCATGCAGGCGCTGGTCGACGGAGAGTCGATCGAGGTCTTCGGCGATGGAGAGCAGACGCGGGAGTTCACCTACGTGTCGGACGCGGTCGAAGGCACGATCAAGGCGGCGGCCGCGCACGTCGTGGGCGAGGTGTTCAACCTTGGTGGCGGCAGCCGCGTGACATTGAACCGCGTGCTGGCGACGCTGGAGGATATCAGCCAGATGAAGGTGCGCCGGCAGGTCCTGCCCGAGGCTCCGGGCGACCCGCGCCACACCGGGGCGTCGATCAACCTCGCGCGCGAGCGCCTCGCCTGGGAGCCGCGCGTCTCACTCCGCGAGGGTCTGGCAAAGCAATGGGAATGGTTTAGAAAGGACACTTGCCCATAAATGGGGAAGTCCCTGCCGGAGGCAGGGATGGGGCTGCGCCGTCTTAGGCACCAACGACCAAGAGAAAATGCGATGGGAAAGTCACCGCAAAGCTCGGGATTAGACAGTCAGCTCCTAGCCCGTTGCGAGCCTCCCCTGCCAGGCGGGCGCGACGCGGGACAGCGGCGACTCGCAGGCGCGTGAGGCGGCCTCCAGGTCCGAGGTCGACCGGCAGACCAGGATCGCGCCTTTAGCGCCCGCGGTGAAGAGGCTGAAATACTGCCCGCTGGCGTCGTCGTAGAAGGTGGCGATGCCGAGCTCGTCCACCCGCGTGCTGCCGCGCAGCGCGTTGAACCACGTGTCGGCGTCCTGCGAGGTGATGAACCCGAACACGCCGGCGCGCACCTCCATGTGCGTGTCGTTGTCAAGGGCGTAGTCGCCGAAGACGATGTGGTCGACGCCGGTCGTCTTGAGGACCCCGGCCAGGGCCTCGGGCGACGCGAACCCGAGCATGACGATCACGGCCTCGATGGGGAGCTCGACCGATCCGAGCAAGGTCAGGTCCGGGCCGGGCGGAGGGAGAACCGACGTGTCCCCGCCCGGGAGTGGGGCCACCTTGACCTTGCCCGACAGCACGTCCTTGAGACGCGACACGAGCCTGGTCGCGATCCGTCCTAGCTTGGAAACCGGGGGGGACGCGTCCTTGAGGCTCAGCGTGCTGGTGATCACGATCTGGCCGAGCCGGATGAACGTAGCTGTTCCGTACGGCGCCGCGCCGCCAGAGCTCGTCTGCCCGTAGTAAAGGGTCTGGTCGCCGGCCTTCGTGCCGGTGACGGGCGTGCCCAGGGACGACTGGATGTTGCTCATCTGCGTGGTGGCCGAAGCCGTCGAGTTCCACACCGTGTACTCGACGTCGAACGTCTCGGCGGTTCCGATGTGCGAGAAGCGCGTGATGACGTGGAACTTCTCGTTGAAAGGCATCGTCGCGGAGTCCAGCGGCCGCACGCCGAAGGATGGCGGCCCCGGCCACCAGTTGCTGTCTCCCAGAAGGGACTGGACGTCGGGGGTGGTCGGCGCCGCGCCGTAAAGCTGCGCCGGCTGGGCGCTGCTGCCGGTGGTCGATGGCCGCACGCACGCGCTCATCACGATGGCGAGCATCGCCGTCGCCGCCCACCAGCGCGTTCCCCTAATCAAGCGTCAACACCGCCATGAACGCCTCTTGGGGAATCTCGATCGAGCCGACCCGCTTCATGCGGCGCTTGCCTTCCTTCTGCTTCTCGAGCAGCTTGCGCTTGCGGGTCACGTCTCCCCCGTAGCATTTCGCCAGCACGTCCTTCCTCATCGCCGGAATGGTCTCGCGTGCGATCACCTTGCCGCCGATGGCCGCCTGCAGCGGCACCTCATACATCTGGCGGGGGATGATCGCCTTCAGCTTCTCGACAAGTCTGCGGCCTTGCGACTGGGCCTTGCTGCGGTGAACGATCAGGGACAGCGCATCGACCGGCTCACCCGCGACCAGGACGTCGACCTTGACGAGGTCGCCCTCGCGGAAGCCGATGAGCTCGTAGTCCATCGACGCGTAGCCCTTCGATCGCGACTTGAGCTGGTCGTAGAAGTCGTGGATGATCTCCCCCAGCGGGATCTCGTACTCGAGCACCACCCTTTCGCCGGCGCGGTGCTCCAGGTGCTTGAAGGCGCCACGGCGCTCCTGGGACAGCTCCATCATCGGGCCGACGTGCGTCGAAGGCACGATGATCGAGAGCTTCACGAACGGCTCGGAGATGGATTCGATCATGGTGGGGTCCGGCAGCATCGCCGGGTTGTCGACTTCGATTACCCCGCCACGTTTCAACCTGACCTGGTACTCGACCGTAGGCGCGGTGGTGATCAGGTCCAGCTCGAACTCGCGCTCGAGCCGCTCCTGGACGATCTCCAGGTGCAGGAGGCCAAGGAAGCCGCAGCGGAACCCGAAGCCCAGGGCGGCCGAGTTCTCGGGCTCGTAAGACAGGGCGCCGTCGTTGAGCTGCAGCTTCTCGAGCGCCTCCTTCAGGTCCGTGAACCGGTCTGAGTCCGTCGGGAAGAGGCCCGCGAAAACCATCGGCTTGACCTGGCGGTAGCCGGGTAGCGGCTCCTTCGCGCCATGCTCGGCGGTGGTGATGGTGTCGCCCACCCGCGCATCGACGACGTTCTTGATCGCGGCGGTCACGTAACCGACCTCGCCCGCGGTCAGCTTCTCCGCCGGCCGCGGGCCCGGCGCGAACCAGCCGACCTCGTCGACCTCATGGACGCTTCCAGTGTTCATCATCCGGATCTTCGTGCGCGGGATGATCTCGCCGTCGACGACGCGCACGTATGTGATGACTCCGCGGTACGCGTCGTAGTGCGAGTCGAAGATGAGCGCGCGCAGCGCCTTCGACGGGTCGCCATGCGGCGGCGGCACCCTCTGGATGACCGCCTCGAGGATCGCCTCGGTGCCGATGCCCTGCTTGGCCGACGCGAAGATGACCTGGTCGCGCGGGATGCCGGTGACATCGGAGATCTCCTCGGCGACCATCTCGGGCTGCGCCGCGTCGAGGTCGATCTTGTTGACGACCGGCACGATGGTGAGCCCAGCCTCCACGGCCTGGTAGAGGTTGGCGAGGGTCTGTGCCTCGATGCCCTGTGCGGCGTCGACGACGAGGATCGCCCCCTCGCAAGCCGCCAGGGACCTCGACACCTCGTATGCGAAGTCGACGTGGCCAGGCGTGTCGATCAGGTTGAGCTCGTAGGTCTTGCCGTCTTGGGCCGGGTAGGTCATGCGGACCGCCTGCAGCTTGATCGTGATGCCGCGCTCGCGCTCGAGGTCCATGGTGTCGAGCACCTGGTCCTGCATGTCGCGCTGGCTGATCGAGCCGGTGTACTCGAGCAGCCGGTCGGCCAGCGTGGACTTGCCGTGATCGATGTGCGCGATGATGCAGAAGTTGCGCACGCGCTCCTGGATGGTTGCCTGGACGGTTGACACGCTCAAATGCTAGTGGTGGTTGGGATCGGCATCCTGCTGTGGGTCGCCGGCATCGTCCTCTTGCTCAACCTGTTCGGCGCGGGCGACCTCGTCATCCGACGCGTCACGTCGCGGTCGCTGGGCGAGCTCGCACCGGGATTTGCCGCGAGCAAAAATGGCTTCAGGACCTACGCCACGCTCGTGCTGTCGGTCGGGATCCTGTGCGTGGCCCTTGCGACGACGGCGTTCTCAGTGCCGGTCGGGGCGGCCTTGTTGATCCTGGGTGGGGCGATGTTCGCCATCGCTTCGGTGATCGCGATCGCCGGCGAGGTCGAGACCTACCGCGGATTGAAGCGCTAGAGCTAGACCGCGACCGCGACGAGCTCGTCGCTACGCTGGTGCGCCCCGACGCTGTGCCCGCGAGCCAGCGCGGCGCTGCAGATCATGGAGGCCATCTCGGCGGCATCGGCGGCGACCTCGGAGACGGCGCCTGAACGAAGCCGCACCAGCGCGTCCTCCAGCACCGCTCCGGTCCGGAGCACGGCGGCCGCCGAGTCAAGCAGCTCGCCGACCGCGGCGACGGTCAGGCCGCCGCGCCGCCACACCTGCGGCCGCGCCTCACCGTCAACGTGCAAACGTGGCGCTCGGACCGCCGCGGCCGCGGCACGCCGGCCAAACGTCGCCGCTTCGAGCAGCGAGTTGCTCGCGAGCCGGTTGGCGCCGTGCACGCCGGTCCGCGCGCATTCGCCGGCGGCGAACAGCCCCTCGACGGACGAACGGCCGTCGAGGTCGGTCACCACGCCGCCCATCGTGTAGTGGGCCGCGGGCCGGACCGGGATTGCTTCCCGGAGGGGATCGAAGCCGGCACGCCGGCAGTTGCGCATGAAGTTGGGGAAGTGGCGGCTCAACACCTCTGGGTCGAGGTCCATCACCGAGATGAACGTGCGCCTGCCGTGCGTGGCGAGGGCCCGCGCCACCTGGTCGCGTGGCAGCAGCTCGTCCACGAAACGATCGCCGCGCTCGTCGACCAGGGTCGCGCCCGCACCGCGCAGCGCCTCGGTGATGAGGAACGACGTGGGACCGTCAAACACTGTGGGGTGGAACTGGACGAACTCGAGGTCGGCCACCAGCGCGCCCGCACGCGCCGCCTCAAGGATTCCCTTTCCGCTGCTGACCCGGCTGTTGGTCGAGCGCGAGTAAAGACCCGCGTACCCGCCGGTGGCCAGCACGGTGGCGCGTGCCCTCACCATGAGCCCGCCGGAGAAGACTGCGCCCGCGCACGACCGCCTGTCGCCGGCCAGCGACTGCAGCCGGGCGTGCTGGCGCGTGATGTTGGGCTCGGCGGCGATCGCGGCGCGCATGTAGCTCATCAGGGTGCTGCCGCTCTGGTCGCCGCGAAGGTGCAGCACTCGCGCCATCGAATGCGCCGCCTCTCGAGCCGCGCCGCCGTCGAACCGGACGCCAAGCGATTCCAACCAGTGCACCGTCTCGGCCCCGGCCGACGTCAGCATCGCCACGGCATCTGGGTCGCAGAGGCCGGCGCCCGCGGCCAGCGTGTCCAGCGCGTGCAGCCGAGGCGAATCCTCGGGCAACGTCGCGGCCGCCATGCCGCCCTGCGCGCGATCGGACGATCCCCGCGCCGCGGAGACGAGCGCGACGGACGCGCCGAGGCGCGCCGCATCGAGGGCGGCAGCGGATCCGGCGAGCCCCTCCCCAATCACGAGGATGTCTGTGTTCACAGTTCCACCATTCGCTGGATCGCGCCGCGGGCCCGGTCGGCGACGTCCGCCGGGACGGTGACTTCGAACACGTCGTCGCGCATCGTGGTCAGCAGCTTCTCGAGCGTGATCTTCTTCATGTAGCGGCAGATGGCACGCTCGCTGGCCGCGTAGAAGCGCCCCTGCGGAGCCTCCTTCGCCAGGCGGTGCATGATCCCGAGCTCGGTCGCGACGACAAAGCTGCGGCCCGGGTGCTGCTGCGCGTGCAGCACCATGCCCTCGGTGCTGAGGATGTGCGTGCGGTCCGCGTCGAGGTCCCCGTTAACCTTGAAGTACATGCACTGGCTGGCGCAGCCGCACTCGGGATGGACCAGCAGGTCGGCGTCGCCGTGCTCGCGCCGCGCGAAGTCGATGTCGCTCGGCCTGATCCCCGCGTGCACGTGGCACTCCCCAGGCCAGACGTGCATCGCCCGGCCGGTCACCTTCTCGAGGTAGGTGCCGAGAAACATGTCGGGGAGAAACAGGATTTCCTTGTCCTCGGGGATCGCGCGAATGACGCGCTCGGCGTTGCCAGAGGTGCAGCAGTAGTCGCTCAGCGCCTTCACCTCGGCGGTGGTGTTGACGTACGACACGACGATTGCGCCGGGATGCTGCGCCTTCCACGCCTCGAGCTGCTGCGCGTTGATGGTCGACGCAAGCGAGCACCCTGCCTCGAGGTCGGGGATGAGGACGCGCTTGGAGGGGCTCAGGATCTTCGCCGTCTCGGCCATGAAGTGCACGCCGCAAAAAACGATCACGTCGGCGTCCGTCGCAGCGGCCTGGCGCGAGAGGCCCAACGAGTCACCCACGAAGTCGGCGGCGTCCTGGACCTCAGGCACCTGGTAGTTGTGCGAGAGGATCACTGCGTTGCGCGCTCGGGCCAGCTCGCGGATCTCCCGGCTCATCGCCGCGAGGTCGCGCGGGATGCTGCGCCGCCCGTACTCGGCGGCGTCGGACTCGAGGTCGATCTCGATCACCGCCACGTCCTGGTGACCTCCAGGCTCAGGTCCAGCGACGGCGCGGAGTGTGTCAGTGCGCCAACCGAGATGCGGTCGACGCCCGCTTTCGCGGCGGCGACAGCCCCGTCCAGGGTCATCCCGCCTGACGCTTCGAGCTTCGCGCGCCCGGCTGTGATCTCGACCGCGCTGCGCATGAGCTCTGGCGACATGTTGTCGAGCAGGATGATTTCGACGCCGGCGTCCAGCGCTTCGCTCAGCTGCTCGAGAGTGTCCACCTCAACCTCGATGGGCATGTGCGCGCGCCGCGCGCGGTCGATGGCATTGGTCACACCGCCGGCCGCTGCGACGTGGTTGTCCTTGATCAGGATCGCGTCCCACAGCCCGTCGCGGTGGTTGTGCCCGCCGCCATCGCGCACCGCGGCGCGCTCCAGGACGCGCAGGCCGGGCGTCGTCTTGCGCGTGTCGAGCAACGTGACGTCGCGGTGATCGCTCAGCGCGTCGGCGTAGCGCCGCGTCATGGTGGCGATGCCGGACAGGCGCTGCAGGAAGTTGAGCGCGGTGCGCTCGGCCGTGAGGATCGATGCGAGTGACCCCGTGATTCGAGCCACGACGTCGCCCGGCTCGACACGCGCGCCGTCGGCCAGCAGCGCGTGGTACCCGCATGGTTGATGCACCAGCTCGAACACCCGCGCCGCCGCCGCCGCGCCGCTGAGCACGCCTGGCTTGCGGGCGATGACGACTGCCTCCGCGAGCTGGCCAGGGTCGACGATCGACTTCGTCGTGATGTCGACGCCCAGCTCGCCCAGATCCTCCTCGAGGGCGGCGGCCACTATCAGATCCAGGTCAGGCTTCGATGAAACCATCGGGCTCCTCTCGCAGGCCGAAAGCCTGCTGCGTGAACCGGAAGAGGTAGGCGCGCTTGCCGCGCACGTTTCGCTCCTCGCCCGTGGGCTCGATGACGCCGCGGTCGACGACCCTGCGCCAGAAGTTGCCGCGGTTGATCGAAAGGCCGAGCACAGCCTCGTAGACGTGCTGCAGCTCGCTGATGGTGAATTCCGACGGGAGCAGCTGGAAACCGATCGACGAGTAGCCGACCTTGCTGCGAAGGCGGCGCACCGCGTAGTCGACGATCTCGCGGTGGTCGAACGCCATCTCCGCGGGCAGGCGCCGCACCGGGTGCCACTGCTGCTCGCCCTCAGCGTTGCGCTCGACGCAGGACTCCGCGAGCGCGGTCGGGACGATCGCGATGTAGGCCACAGAAAGCACGTCGCCGCGGGGATCTCGGCCGGGTATGACCACGTGCCCGGCGCCGTCCAGCTGCTGCGGCCGATGGAAGGTCTTGAGCTGCTCGATCCAGCCGCCATCAACGCCCGTCACGGTGGATTGCAGGTCGCGCGATTGGGAGTCGAGCGAAGCGCCCGGCCGGCGTAGGCGGCCTGGAAGCGCCCAGAAACCGGGATACGGCGGCTCGGTCCGCTCGGTCAGGAGGACGCTCAGCTCGCGGCCGGCCAGCGTGAAAACCGCCAGGTCGACGGAAACAGGGGAGCTGGAGGCGGCCAGAGGGTCGTCCCCAAAGCTGCGCGCGATCACCCGCTCCGCCATCTCATGCTTCATCTTATCTCAATCCGAAGCAACAGTGGAAGCAGACGATTCAGCGGACGGCGAGCGCGATCGAGAGTCCCACGAGCGCCGCGGTGTCCGCCCGGAGGTTGCGCGGGCCGAGGTCGGCTCTGATTTGCGCCAGGGCGAGCTCGCGCTCCGACCATCCGCCCTCTGGGCCGACGAGCAACGTGACGTCCCGCGGGGTGCGGAGGGTGGCGAGCGGCATTTCCGCCCCGCGAACCAGCATCACGGGGTGGCCAGCGCCGGCGATCGCCTCTTGTGTGGAGGCCGCGCTCGAAACCTCCGGCACGCGCAGGCGGCCGGCCAGCATGGCCGCCTCGCGACAGATCGCGAGCCAGCGGTCGGCCTTGGCGCCGCGAGCGACGCTGCGCTCGGCCTGGAAGACGCAAAACGCGAAAGCGCCGGCCTCGGTGCAGCGCGACAGGACCAGCTCGAGGGCCGGCGCCGGCAGGTTGGCGATCGCGATGGTGATCTTTGCCGTGGGCTCAGGCTGGTGAGGACGCTCCGCCACGATGGCCCCCTCCACGCGGTCGGGCGACACGCTGTCCAGGCGGACGGTGAGCATGAAGCCGGCGGGGTCGATCACGTCGATCTCCTCCCCCACCCGAGCCCGGAGCGAGCGCGCGAGGTGGCGGGCGTCGGCGCCCAGGATCAGTGCCCGCCCGCCCTCACGCTTGGCGAAAAATGCCGGCACTACGAACCTTTCCCCTTCGGGGAGAGGCCTGGTGAGGGGCTTAGATTGCCAGAACCAGCCGTCTCCAAACGGCCGTCACCAAACCCAGGCGTCACATGACGTTGAAGGTTTCGTAGACGGCGATCTCGCCCCCGCTCTTGAGGATGGGGCAGCCCTTCGCCATCTTGGTCGCCTTGTCCAGAGATGGAGCCTCGAGGATGCTGTAGCCGGTGGCTCGCTTCCCGATCGGGCCCTTGCTGATCGCTCCGCCCGACCTGATCTTGTTCACTGCTCCCGACATCGGGTTGCCGCCGTCGACCACCGCCGGGCCGAGCTTGCCGTACCACGTTTCCCACTGCTTCATCACGCGCGCCTGCGCTGCCGCGCCTTCGGGCATGCCTCCGCCATAAAAGATAAGCAGATACTTCACCACTTCCTCCATTTGAAAAAGGCCGTGCTGCGACGGCCCGCCTCGTTATTTCACGCCCTTCGTCGCGGGCGCGCAAGGTCCGAACGCAAAACCGCAATCAGCTCGAGGGCTGCGGTGAGGCGGGCGCGGTTCGCGTGGTCATTGAGCCAGCGACTCTGGCCGGAGGGGTGAGGCAGCGGGACCATGACGGGACGATCGCCGAATCGATGACCGACCCTGTCCTCGAGCCGCCCGGGGCCGAGGAATCGCGCGATCGCAAGCTGTCCGACGAGGATCAGAACTCGCGGTTTCAACAGTCGCAGCTCCGCGTCGAGCCAGTGGGTGCAGTTCGCGACCGCGGCCGGGGGCGGCTTCAGGTCACCGGACCCCTTCGGGTTGCGGCCGGGGAAGCAGCGCATGAGGGCGGCGATGTAGGTGAGGCTGCGGAACTCTTCGGCGCTTTCGAAACCCGCGCGGAGCATCCAGCGCTCGAGCTCCTTGCCGGCGCGCCCCGCGAAGGGTTTGCGCGACTCTCGTTCCACCGGACCGGGGGCCTGGCCGACGAGAAGGAATGGAGCGCCCCACCGGCCCTCGAAGGTGGGATTCGCCTCGGGGATGATTCCCTGCTCGACGCAGACCCTACAGTCGCGACAAGCAGCCTGGTGTGCGAGCAGCGCGGCGCGACCGTTCATCGCAAGCGAAATTAACAGGCAGGCTTGTGAGCCGTTCGAACCTCCTCTAAGGTGAGCCGCGGTAGTTGTGTTGGCTTGGGGGTGGCAAGCTCGGGAGGAGGGTGGGCCCACCGCCAGGTGTGCCCGCGGCGCGGCGCGCATCGGGGGCCGTTCAGGTGGCCACTGCCCGGCCCCGGTAACATCCCTGGCTATGGCCGTACCTTCCACTCAGCAGGTGCTCGACGTGCTGGGCCACATCCAGGACCCGGACCTTGGTCGCGACGTCGTCAGCCTCGGCATGATCAAGGAGCTCGAGGTCAACGCGCAGGGCAAGGTCAGCTTCACATTCGAGCTCACCACCCCCGCGTGCCCGGTGCGTGACCGGTTCAAGTCCCAGGCGCAGGACCTGGTCGGCGACATTCCCGGCGTGACGGGCGTCGAGGTGCGCATGACCGCCAACGTCCGCCAGGCCTTCATGCGGCCGAAGCCGTCGGAGATCCTTCCCGGCGTGAAGCAAACCATCGCCGTCGCATCGGGCAAGGGCGGCGTCGGAAAGTCAACGGTCGCCGTAAACCTCGCGGCCGCGCTGCGCAAGAGCGGCGCCGAGGTCGGCCTCCTCGACGCCGACATCTATGGACCATCGGTGCCCGCCATGACGGGATCAAGGTCGGTGCCCGAGCAGGTCAATGGCCGGCTGCAGCCCATCGAGGCGCACGGGCTGAAGCTCATGTCGTTCGGGCACATCTACCCGGGCGATCAGCCGACGATCTATCGCGGACCCATGGTCGGCAAGGCCATCGAAGCGATGATGGTCCAGGTCGATTGGGGCCGCCTCGACTACCTCGTGATCGACCTGCCGCCGGGCACCGGCGACGCGTCGCTCACGCTGGCGCAGGCAATTCCCATCACCGGCGTCGCAATTGTCTGCACGCCCCAGGACGTGGCGACTGACATCGCAATCAAAGCGCTGCAGATGTTCAGGAAGCTGAACGTGACGCCGCTCGGCCTGATCGAAAACATGAGCTGGTACATCTGCCCGAGCTGCGGGCATCGCCACGAGATATTCAGCCACGGCGGAGCGGAGGCGGCGGCCAAGCGACTCGGCGTTCCGTTCCTCGGCGCGATCCCGCTCGAGGAGGGGATTCGCGAAGACGCCGACGCGGGAACGCCGGTCGTCATCTCGCGCCCCGACTCGCCGGGCGCGAAGGCGTTCGAGCACATCGCGTCCCAGGTCGCCGCGCGGACCTCGATCCAATCGTTTCGACAGCTGCCTGTCATCAACGTGCATTAGGCCCGCTTAGACCTGCAAGATCCCGACCCATTTCCGCTGAACGTCGACGTCGATCGCGACCGCCAGGTCATGGCGATCGAATGGGAGGACGGGCGCAGCAGCACGTACACGGGCGAGCAGCTGCGCTGGGCATGTCCATGCGCCGAATGTCGCGGCGAAGCGGGCGCGCCAGGCCGACTCGCAAGGGTCAAGAGCTTGAGTCCGGACGAGCTGCGCATCAGGGACGTGACGCTGATCGGCCAGTACGCATTGCAGATCGCGTTCGACAGCGGGCACGCAACGGGGCTGTACACGTTTTCGTACCTGCGGGGTCTCGGCGCGTGAGCCGGCGACTTTTGAGATAATCGCGGACGGCCCGTTGTCCCTCACCACGTCGCTCCCCGAAATCGAGCCAGCTCCCGCGCACCTCCAAATGAGGCGAAGCTCGCGGCCGCGCTTCCGTTTCACGCGCCGCGGCTGGATCAGCGCCGGCCTCGTGATCATCGTCGTGCTGACCGGCGTCGCTGCCTACCTCGCGTACGAGAACACGCTGCCCACCACGATCACAACCAACTTCAAAAACGGCCAGGTCGATGTTCCGCCGGACAGCCGGATCATGCTCAACTTCAGCCGCGCCGTCCCCATCGCGGCGGTCCAGGCCGCGTTCTCGATCAGCCCGCCCGCTCAGGGTACGATCACCGCGGTCTCTGGCCAGAGCGACTACGCGTGGTCGCCGACCCAGCCGTTGCGCGAGCTGACGAGCTACACCGTGGCGATGAAGTCGATCATCGACCCGGGACATCACCGCATGCAGGGCACCACCTGGAGCTTCACCACCCTCATCGTGCCGCACGTGACCTCGATCACCGGCCCCAACGGCGCCGCGCTCAGCGACGGGATGGAGATCGACCCAGGGACGCTGCTGAAGGTCACCTTCAACGACGCGATGGAGCAGGCGACGATCAAGCTGACTGTTGGGACGCAGGTTGCGGACCTCAAGTGGGCGAGCGACTCGAAGAGCACGACCTTCACCACCACCGGGATTCCGTCCGGACCGCTGCAGGTCCAGCTGGCGGCGGGCGGCCGCGACCAGACACGTCACCTCGTTCCTGGAGCTTTCACGCTCAAGACGGGCATCTACTACCACGACCGCGAGCACACAACGGCGTTGAGGTTCCCCGCCCTGATCCAGATCCCGAACGACGAGTTCGCGCGCGACCAGAACGGCCTGCAGGCCGCCGACATCGTCTGGGAGTACCTGGCCGAGGGCGGCATCACCCGGCTCACCGCGATGTACGACAACGCGCCCGACCTGATCGGTCCGATGCGTTCCGCTCGCTTCATCTCGCTGAAGCTCGGGCGACACTACAAGGGTCTCTTGTTTCAGTCAGGTGAATCGCAAGCAACGGCGGCCAGGGCCGCCTCCGACCCGACGCCGCAGTTCTTCGACACGATTGGCTATCAGTACCGGATCGGCTCTCGAGACGCGCCGGACAACCTGATGATCAACGGGCCTTTGGTCAAGGCCGCGGAAGACAACTACTTCTCGGGACTCTCAACCTTCACGATCCCCAAGGCGAGGCCCGCGCTGAGCGGCGGAGCCCCACTTGCATCGTTCAGCGTGCCCGAGCATTACTCGGTCTACTCATACGACCCGGTGCTCGGCACGTACCAGAAGTCCGAAGAGGATCATCCATACAAGGACGTGAGCCTGGGCCAGCCGCTGAGAATCGAGATGCTGATCAACCTGCATACGACCGAGCAGCTCCTCAATGTCGGGGACGGCCATGGGGCGCACATCCACGACTACGACCTGGACACGAATGGCCGCATCGACGTCTTCTACAAGGGCCTCCACTACACGGGCAACTGGGCCTCGACCGACAGCCACGGGCCGCTGACCTTCACGCTCGACAGCGGCCAGGTGCTCACGCTGCCGCCAGGCCTGGTCTGGATCGACGTAACCCAATAGAAGTCCCCGCGGCCCTTCGGGGCGAGGGACAGGGAGCGGGGCTTAAAGCCTCACGCCTACGACTAAGCCCTCGCAGCATCCTTGAGTGACGTCACGTACATCGATGCCGCGACGGCCGCGGTAGTTCCGTCGCCCACTGCGGTCGCGATCTGCTTGGTCAGCTGAGCCCGCACGTCGCCCACCGCCCAGACGCCCGGGATGGAGGTCTGCATGTTGCGGTCCGTGACGATGTATCCCGCCTCGTCGTGGTCGACGTGGACTTTGAAGAGTCCCGAGTTCGGCACGAAGCCGACGAAGATGAAGACCCCGCCGACCGCCAGCTCCTTCTCCTCGCCGCGCTGCTCGTAGAGCACCCGGTGCACCTTCGTATCCCCCGTGATCTCTTTCACGTGGGCGTCGAAGATGAACTCGATCTTGGGGTTGGCTTTTGCGCGGTCCACAAGGATCGCCTGCGCCCGCAGCTCGCTGCGCCGGTGGATGATGTAAACCTTCGACGCGTAACGCGTGAGGAAGTCGCCTTCCTCCACGGCGGCATCTCCACCACCGATGACCGCCAGCTCCTCGCCCTTGAAGAAGGCTCCGTCACAGACAGCGCAGTAGCTCACGCCGCGTCCCCAGAACTCCTTCTCGCCGGGGACCTGCAGGTACCGCGGGAGCCCGCCCGCCGCCATGATCAGCGCCGGCGCGCGAAGCTCCTCGCCCGTCTCCAGGCGAACCACCTTCGTGGTGCCGTCGACCTCGATGTCCTGGACCGGCTCGAAATCGCGAATCTCGACGCCGAACCGCCGGGCGTGCTCGCCCATCTTGGTCGCCAGCTCCGACCCGAGGATCGACTCGAAGCCCGGGTAGTCCTCGATCAGCTCGGTGTTCAGCAGCTGACCGCCGAGCGGGCCCCGCTCGACCACCACGGTCTTGAGGTCCAGCCGGGCCGTGTAGAGGGCGGCAGCCAGCCCGGCCGGCCCGCCGCCGACGATGATCACGTCGTATTCGCTCATTGCTTCAATTGCAATACGGGCAGAGCCTATCCGTATTCCGGCCGGCCCTAGCCGTGCTTGAACTGGACGCCGAAGCCCCCCCTGGGGGTGTGGCAGGTGATGTTGTCGAAGGGGCAGCCGATAGAGCAGGCTCCGCACTCGATGCAGTTGCCGAAGCTGACCAGGTTCTTCTTCTGCTCCTCATTCCACTCGTAGACTCCCGCCGGGCAGAAATGGTTGCAGTACTTGCCGGTGCACTTGCCGTCGCACACCGCCTGGTCGACCACCTCGATGTGCGCGCGCCCCGTGTCCTCGACGTACTTGTCCTTGAACAGCTTGTCGGTGAGCTTGTCCATCAGTTTCCGGCGCCGAAGCGCTCCCACACCCGGCACATCAGCTTGATCGTGTTGATGTAGTCGGCGGCGCGAATGTTCTCGTTGGGGGCGTGGATCCGGTTGTCAGGCCGCCCTACGCCGACGGGCAGCACGGTCGGGATGTCCAGGTCGGCGACCACGGGGTGCATGGGACCTGTGGCCGGCATGAAAGGCCACAGGATCGGCTCGCCGTGAAGCTCGCGGACGCACTCGATCACGGTCTTCGCGACTTCCGAATCGGGGTCTGATCGGGCAGGTTTCTCGCCTTCGCCGGCAAGGATTTCGACCTTCTCGAAGCCGTTCCGGTCGAGGTGCTTGCGGAGCTTGTCGAGGATGTCGTCCGGGTCCTGGTCGGGTATGAGGCGAAAGTCGAGCTTGGCTGTGGCTTCGGCCGGAAGCACAGTCTTCGAGCCGGGTCCCTGGTAGCCGGTGGTGATCCCGGCGATGTTGCACGTCGGCAGGAACAGCATCTGCTCGATGACCTCGCTTGGTTTCGGGTCGCGGACCAGGCGGTCAAAGCCCACGAGCTGCTTGCGCTTTTCGACCTCGGGGTCGATCTTCGCCATCATCCGGCGGTCGCTTTCGGTCGCCTTGACCGCCTTGTCATAGAAGCCGTCGATCTTGATCTTCATGTCCTGGTCGCGCAGGCTGGCGAGCGCGCCCACCAGGTACATCGCGGGGGACGGATAGATGGACGCGAAGCCCGAGTGCTGGTCGAAGGCGAGCATCTTGACCTGAAGGGTGACGTACAGGAGCCCGCGGCATCCGAACTGGAGCGTCGGCCTTCCAGCGTCGTCGAAAGAGGTGCCCGACTCCCACAGGCAGCCGTCCGCGTGCAGCTTGGCGGCGTGGTCGTGCGCGATCTTCTCGAAACTCTTGGAGCCGATCTCCTCCTCGCCTTCGACCAGGAAGCGCAGCGTGACGGGAATGTCGCCGAGCGCCTTCAGCGTCTCGAGCGCGTGGATGCGGGCCATCACGTCCGACTTGTCGTCGGCGACGCCTCGCGCGATGAGCCGTCCGTCCTTTTCAGCGGGTTCGAAAGGTGGCGAGTCCCACAGCTCGATGGGATCGACCGGCTGGACGTCGTAGTGCTGGTAGAGAAGGAGCTTGCGACGCCCAGAACCTGGTACCTCCGCGTAAAGCGCGGGCATGCCGCCCGCCTCCAGCGTCTCGACCCTGTCCGTGAAGCGCGCGAGGCGATCGGCCAGCCAGTCGCGGGCGGGCTCGATGGCCTCCGCGCCGTGGTTGGAGATGCTCGGGAAGGAGCACAGCTCTTTCAGCTCGTCGACGAATCGACGCGAGTTCTTCTCGATGTACGCGTCGACCGCGCTGGTCGAGATCACAGTGCCATTGTTTCACCCGCGTAACCTTGTCGTGTGGCTGACGCCGCCGAGCCGTTCCACTTTTCACCTCGACCGAACCGCGCGGCCGAGATCAACTGGCGGCCCTGGTCCGCGAGCGCCTTCGAAGAGGCTGAGACGGCCAACCGGCCGATCCTGCTCTCGATCTCCGCGGTCTGGTGCCACTGGTGCCACGTCATGGACGAGACCACCTACTCGCATCCCGGCGTGATCGACCTCATCAATCGCGAATACGTGGCCATCCGGGTCGACAACGACGTTCGGCCCGACATCAACCAGCGCTACAACATGGGCGGCTGGCCGTCGACCGCTTTCCTGACATCGTCGGGCGACACCCTCACCGGCGCGACGTATCTGCCGCCCGACCAGATGGCAGACACGCTGGCCCGCGTCGCCTCTTACTACCGGACGAACCAGCCGGAGATCGCCGGCCGTGTGCTCGAGGCTCGCAAGCGAGCCGGCTCGAGCGTTGCGCGCAGCGCCGCGGCGCTCGACTACGGCGCGGTCGATTCCATTCTCGAGGCGGTCACCGCGGCCTATGACCCCGCATACGGTGGCTTTGGAAACGCGCCGAAGTTCCCGCAGACCGATGCCATCCTGTTCCTGCTCGAGCAGTCCGAGCTGCGCTCGGAGCCGCGACTGAAGCAGATGGCTGTTCACACGCTGGAGCAGATGTCCGGCGGAGGCACGTACGACCACGTCGAGGGCGGATTCTTCCGTTACTCGACGACGCAGGACTGGAGCGTCCCGCACTTCGAGAAGATGCTCGAGGACCACTCGGGCCTCGTCAGCGGGCTCGCGTTCGCGGGTATGGACCCCGTGCTCGACACGACGACCGGCTATCTCGACCGCGTGCTTCGCGACGCGAAGGGCGGCCTCTACGCGGGGAGCCAGGATGCGGATGAGCACTACTACTCGATGGATGCGGCCGAGCGCGAGCAGGCCAATTCACCATACGTCGACCGCCGCGTGTACACGTCCTGGAACGCCGCTCTCGCTGTCGCCTACCTCGAAGCCGCGCTGCTCCGCGATCGGCCAGTGCTCCGCGACCACGCCGTCAAGCTCCTGGAGCGCCTGTTTCACGGAGCCTACCGGCGAGGCGAGGGGATGACGCACGCGGAGGGCGCCGGCGGTCAGCTGGCAGACCAGGCGTGGGCAATATGGGCCGCGGTGCGCGCTCACGAGGCCGGGCTCGGCGGCGATTGGCTGGCCCGGGCTCTCGACCTCGCGGCCCACCTCGAGGATCGGTACGGAGACGCCAACCTCGGCGGCTACTTCGACCGCAGCGGTGGCGAAAAGCTCGGCCGCTTGAGCGAGCCGGTCAAGCCCCTTGGTGAGAACTGCGTGGCGGCGATGGCCCTGGTCGAGCTCGACGTGTTAAGTGGAGACCCCGCCGCGCCGTACATGTCACGAGCCAAGCGTGCCCTCGAATCCATCGCCGCGCTGCCGCGCCAGTACGGCCTGATGGCCGCGATCTTCGCGCGCGCGCTCGACCGCACCCGACATGCCATCAAGGTGACGACCGCCAACCCAGACCTCGCCCGAGCCGCGGCGCTGGCCCATCCGTACGCCGTCATCGACCCCAGCGGTGACAAGCGCGCCGTCGTGTGCGTCGGAACCATATGCTTGGCCCCGGTGTCGACCGCCGATGAAGTCGTCGAAGCGTTGAAGCAAGCCTCCACAACGAGTGCCTAGCCGGGCGCGCTGCCGGGCGCGCGCAGGGCGATCTCATAAACGAGCGCACACTTTTCGTGGCTGAATCTCGGCGCCATTTTTCCCGCCGGGTCAACAAGGCCCTGGACGACCCGGACCTGCAGCGCGCCCTCATCCACGCCATGACCGGCCTGCGCGCGCGCCGCGACGCGGCCTTCGAGACCTTCGACTTCGAGAAGGGACGCGCCGAGCTGAAGCAGCGGCGCCAGGCGAACCTCGAGCGCCTGCCGGAGCTCGTCGAGCAGTTCAAGACACGGCTCGAGGCAGTCGGCGGCAAGGTGCATTTCGCAAAGGACGCCGCCGAGGCTCGCGACATCATCGCGCAGATCTGCTGGAACGCGGAGACCGGGCGAACCGGGCAAGGCCGCATGGTGGTCACGAAGGTCAAGTCGATGGCCGCCGAGGAGATCGAGCTCAACCCACACCTCGAAGCGTTGGGGATGGAGGTGGTCGAGACCGACCTTGGCGAGCGGATGGTGCAGCTGACCCACACCCGCCCGTCGCACCTGATCGCGCCGGCGATCCACCTGACCAAGGAGGACGCCGCCGAGGTGTTCGGCACGGAGCCCACGGTCGAAGCCATCCAGAAGCACGCGCGTGAATCGCTGCGTCAGAAGTTCATCGAGGCCACCGTCGGCATCAGCGGAGCGAACATGGCGATCGCCGAGACCGGCACCATCGTCCTGGTCACCAACGAGGGCAACGCTGACCTCACGACGACGCTCCCGCCGGTGCACATCGCGCTCTTCGGCATCGACAAGGTGGTCGCCACGCTCGAAGACGCGGTCGCCGTGCTGCGCATGCTGCCGCGCAGCGGAACGGGACAGGTGATGACCAGCTACGTCAACTGGATCACCGGTCCGTCACGCTCGGCGGACATCGAACAGTCGCTGACGATCGGCGTCCACGGACCGCGGGAGATGCACTGCGTGATCCTCGACAACGGCCGCGAGGAGATGCGCGCCGATCCGGTGTTCCGCGACGCGCTGACGTGCATCCGCTGCGGCGCGTGCTCCAACGCCTGCCCGCCCTTCATGGCGGTGGGCGGCCACCAGTTCGGCCACATCTACAACGGGCCGATTGGCCTCGTCCTCACTCCGTTCCATTTCGGAGTCTCCGCGGCGGACCTCCCGAACACGCTGTGCACGCAGTGCAATGCGTGCCAGGAGGCCTGCCCCGTGGACATCCCGCTGCCGCGCCAGATCCTCGAGCACCGCCGGGCGGGCCGGAAGTCGCTCCGCAAGAAGGCGCTGCTCGGAGTCTGGGAGCGTCCGGAGCTAGCAGACCGCCTCCTGCGGGCGGCGGCCCCGTTCAGCGGCCTGGTGGCGGGCGCGCCGCGCATCGCTCGGGTGCCGTACCGCGATCGGGCGACCACCAGCACCGTCGACGGCGAGCCGCTCACGATCTTCGCCTCGTGCATGGTCGACCGGATGCAGCCGGAGGCGGCTGTGGCGCTGGAGCGGATCGCCGGTGCCGCGGGCTTCAAGGTTGGTTTTCCCAAGGCCCAGTGGTGCTGCGGCCTGATCGCCGCGAACGCCGGCGATTTCGAGGGCGGCACGGCCCTGCATGCCAATCTTGCCCAGAGCCTTGGAGATTCCAAGGGGCTGATCGTCACCCCGTCCGCCTCGTGTTTCGGCGCCTTCACGCTGGACGCGCCGGATTGGGGCGCCGCGGTCCCGGAAGCCGTCCGCTCGCGCATGCGGGACTCGACCCGCTTCGTGCTCGAGGTCCTGACCAGGAACCCGAACCTGGTCGACGGCGAGGGCATGAGCCTGAAGGTCGCCTATCACGACTCGTGCCAGAGCCTTCGCCAGCTCGGCCTGAAGAGCGAGCCGCGGCGCCTGCTGGAGCTCGCCGGCTACGAGGTCGTCGACATCCCCGACATCGCCAACTGCTGCGGGTTTGGCGGCACCTTCAGCGTCGAGTGGCCGCGCGTGGCCACGCGACTCGCGCGCTGGAAGCTCGATGCGATCGCGAAGACGGGGTGCACGGTCGTCGCCTCCGACAACCCGGGCTGCCTCATGCACATCGCCGCGGCCGCGCGGCGGCGCGGCATGAACCTGCGCGTCGCGCACGTGATGGAGCTCGTGGCCGAGCACCTGACTTAACACGTGACTAGGCTTATGCCTTCGTGAAGGTCACCCTGGTTGCGACGCCTCCGGCCGAGCTGGCCGTCGACGGCCTCGCGGTCCCCGTCGCCACCGGCCAGCGCCTCTCGGGCGCGGCGCTCGACCTCGATCGCGCGCTGGACGGCGTGCTCTCCGAGATGATCGCCAGCGCGGAGTTCAGGGGCCGCATCCACGAGGTGCTGCCCGTGCCGACGCACGGCCGCGCGGGGCCGCGCCGCGTGATCCTCTACGGCGTCGGCGCGATCCACGACCTCGACGGCCAGCGCCTCAGGTCGGCCCACCACGAGCTGATCCGGGCCTCGCGCACCTATGGCTATAAGCGCCTCGGGCTCGTGCGGTCGGACCCGCCGCTCGGCATGGACTCGCTCAAGGCGGTGGTCGAAGGCTGCGTGATGGGCACCTTCGAACGCCGCTCGCGCCAGACCGGCGCGCAGCCCGAGCGCCGCGAGATCGAAGAGCTTGTGCTCGCGGGCTTCGGTTTGGGACGCGAGCACGAGGTGGTCGCCTCGCTGGAGAACGGCGAAGCGACCAACCGCGCGCGCGAGTGGCAGAACGCGCCGCCCAACGAGATGACGCCGGACGCGCTGGCGCAGGAGGCGACCCGGATCGCGCAGCGCCACGGCCTGGAAGTCGAGGTGCTCGGACCGGCCGAGCTGAAGGCCGGCGGCTACAACCTCTTGCTGGGCGTGGCATCCGGTTCGGTCAGGCCGCCACGCCTTATCCGGCTGCGCTATCACGGTAACCGGCCGCAGGGACTCCCGAGCGAGGCCGGAGCGCGCGTGCTAGCCCTGGTCGGAAAGGGGATCACCTTCGACACGGGCGGCATCTCACTGAAGACCGCCGAGCACATGAGCCAGATGAAGGCGGACATGTCAGGGGCGGCCGCGGTCCTGGCGGCGATCGACGTGATCGCTTCGCGCAAGCTGCCGCTGGACGTGATGGCGATCGTCGCGGCCACCGAGAACATGCCGGGTCCCGCGGCGCAGCGTCCAGGCGACGTGCTGGTCAGCGCCGACGGAAAGACCGTCGAGATCCTCAACACGGATGCGGAGGGTCGACTTGTCCTGGCCGATGCCCTCACCCACGCCCTCCGCAACGGCGCGACACACATCGTCGACCTCGCCACCCTCACCGGAGCCGCCACGGTCGCGATCGGCCACGCCGCCACCGCGGCTGTCAGCAACGACGATCGTTTCTGGGAGGTGGTCGAGCAGGCGGCGGCCGAGGCCGGGGACCGGGTCTGGCGGCTCCCCATCTACGCCGATTACCGGATCCTGCTGCGAAGCCAGATCGCCGACCTGAGAAACTCGGAATACGGCGAGGCGGGGACCATACTGGGCGGCATGTTCATCGGCGAGTTCGCCGGCGGCAAGCCCTGGGTACACCTGGACATCGCAGCCTCGAGCTGGAACACCAACACCGAGCTCACCACGGTACTTCGGGGCCCGAGCGGGGCCGGGACGAGGCTGTGCATAGCGCTGGCGGAACTCATGGCCGGGGCTGAGCGTTAACCAAGTCGATGGGCATCCTCGAGACGATCAACTCGCCCGCCGACCTGCGCGCCCTCGATCAGCCTCACCTCTTGCGCCTTGCGAAAGAGGTGCGCGCCTTCCTCGTCGATCAGACGTCGAAGACAGGCGGCCACCTGTCGCCAAACCTTGGAGTGGTCGAGCTCACATTTGCGCTGCATCGCGTCTTCGACAGCCCGAAGGACGCCATCGTGTGGGACACCGGCCACCAGGCGTACGTGCACAAGATCGTCACCGGCCGCGCCAAGGACTTCGCGCGACTGCGGCAGGCCGGGGGCATGTCCGGGTACCCGTCTCGCAAGGAGTCCGAGCACGACCTCGTGGAAAACAGCCACGCGTCGACCTCGCTGAGCTACGCGCTCGGCATCGCCGAGGCGCGACTCCGCAAGCGCGTCGGCGGATTCGTGGTCGCGGTCATCGGGGACGGCGCGCTGACGGGCGGCATGGCCTACGAGGCGCTCAACCAGATCGCGCACCTTCAGCCGCCCAACCTCATCATCGTGATCAACGACAACGGACGCTCGTACGCGCCCACCGTCGGCGGTCTCGCCCGCCACCTATCGCAACTGAGGGTCGACCCCCGTTACGAACGCATCAAGGACGACATCTCACGACTCCTGCGCGACCTTCCACTCGTCGGCTCGACGGCTGACCAGGCCGCGTACAGAGTCAAGGAAAGCCTCAAGCAGCTGCTGCAGCCGTCGACGATCTTCGAGACCCTCGGCATCAAGTACGCGGGCATCGTCAATGGCCACGACGAGCCCGCGCTGGAAGAGGTGCTGTCGCGCGCGAAAAAGTTACGCGAACCCGTAGTCGTGCACGTGGTGACCGAGAAGGGCCACGGGTACGGCCCGGCCGTCGACGATGAGATCGACAAGCTGCACGGCGTTCCCGCATTCGACCCGCTCACCGGCAGGCCGCGCTCGACCGAGCTCAAGTACACCGACGTCTTCGGCGATGCGCTGATGAACGCCGCGACGGGCCGGCCCGAGGTGTGCGCGATCACGGCCGCGATGGCGTCGTCGACTGGGCTTCTGAATTTCGCCAAGGAGTTCCCCGACCGGTTCTTCGACGTTGGCATCTGCGAGCAGCACGCAGTCACATTCGCGGCGGGTCTTGCGATGGCGGGGATGCGTCCCGTCGTGTGCATCTACTCGACGTTCCTCGCCCGCGCCTTCGACCAGACGCTCATGGACGTCGCGCTGCACAAGCTGCCGGTGGTGTTCGTGATCGACCGCGCGGGCGTGACCGGACCGGACGGCTCATCCCACCACGGGATCTTCGACCTCTCCTACCTGCGCCTCATTCCCAACATGAAGGTCGCAGCACCGGCGGACGCGACCGAGCTTTGCGCGCTGCTCGAGACCGCGCTGGCATCGGATGGACCGATCGCGATCCGCTTTCCCAGCGGCCCCGCACCGTCGACGCCCGACCTGCCCGTCGAGCCGCTGCCCATCGGCCGCTGGGAGGAGCTGCGCAAGGGCTCCGATGCGGTGATCTTCGCGGTCGGGCGCATGGTGGAGGTGGCGAAGGAGGCGGCCGAGCGGCTCGCGCTGCAGAACGTGTCGTGTTCCATCGTCAATGCCCGGTGGATCAAGCCTGTCGACTCGCGAATCACAGATTGGGCGCGCAGCCACCCAGTGGTGATCACCGTCGAGGACAACGTGGGCACCGGCGGTTTCGGGGGTGGAGTGCTCGAAGCGCTCGCGCCGCATGGCCTGGCGGGTCGCGTCAGGACGCTCGCGCTGCCGGACAAGTTCTTGCCGCACGGCAAGGGTGCCGACATCCTCCGAGAGAATGGACTCGACGCGGCCGGGATCGCGAAATCCGTCTTCGAAGCCGTCAAAGGTCGCGTGACGACTGAGCGAAAAGAGACCTAGCGTCCCGCTCGGGACGCTAGAGCTTCTTCCGGCCGGCGAAGCCCTCGCCGATGTAGTGCCAGTGCTCGACACGTTCCTCGCCGAGCTTCCAGCACAGCTCGACAAGCTCGCCGTCGCGATACGAAGGAAAGTCGATCAGCCCTTCGAGCGGCCCCTTGAGCTGGATGCCCATCCCGTTGAGGCTCGCCACCGCCTTGAGCAGCTCCAGCTCGGCGCCGCTCGCGGCGTCGCGCGCCTGCTGGTGACGATCGCGGTCTTCGGCACCTGCCGCCGGTCGCTTCGACTCGTACTCGGCGATGCGCGCCTGGTCCTCGAGCTCTGGAAGGAGCGCCGACAGCTCCGCGATCTGCGCGACGACCCGCTTCACGCGAGGCAATTCTTTGTTCGCCTCTTCGACGGTATAGGTGCGAAGCCTCTGCACTTGTCAACGATAGCCTCTGCAGCCGTTCGCACGCGCGGTTTGCGGTTCACACTTTCTCGCGTGGATTCGAGCGATGCGAGGGAGCGGCTGACGCGCGCGCGAGTGGCGCGACTTGCCACCCTCACGCATGACGGCCGTCCTCACATCGTTCCCGTCGTCTTCGCGGTGGACGGCGACACAATGTTCTTCGCCGTCGATACAAAACCGAAGGCGACCCATGACCTCAAGCGATTGAGGAACATCGAAGCGAACCCCGCGGTCTCGATCCTCGTCGATCATTACGAAGACGACGACTGGAGCAAGCTCTGGTGGGTGCGTGTTGACGGAACAGCGCGCGTCATCGCCGATGTGGCCGAGGCCGAACGCGGTATCGAACTTCTCGCCGCCAAGTATGTGCAGCACCGTCGGACGCGTCCACCAGGCCCCGTCATCGCGGTGGCCATCGAGCGCGTGAGCGGGTGGTCAGGTGAGTAATCTTCACGTCGCGATCAGCTCGGGCTGCGCCTGCTCGACAGGATAGATGAGCGGGCGCGCGGCAAGCATCACGGCACCGAGCGGGTAAGGACCGAAAGCCCGCCCATCCACCATCGCGGTCCACGTGACCGCGTAGCGGATCGACGCCTGGACGATGTAGCCGCCTTCGCGATGAGCCTGGTACGTGTGCGAGACCGGAGACTGCAGCGGGTATGCGCGGCCGAACCCGATCCGGTCCGCATAGGTGGCGGAACCACCGTCGCCGAAATCCCAATCAGGTCCCGTCGCCGTAGCCGTCACCACGTACTCGACACCTCGATACGTCTCGCCGACGGAGACCACGTCAGGTCGTGGCGCGAGCCAGAACCACGTGTCGAGGCCGACCAGCCCCTGCGCGGTTGGATTTGCCGCGACGGTGCTCGCGGGAGCCGGCCAAGCGGGCATCGGCGGCGGCACCAGGGGCGCCGCGCACGCCACCTCCTCAGGCGACGCGTTGCTCACGCGGTCGAAGGCCTGCACGTGCAAGCACGCCGTCTCCTGCGCGCTCATGCCCGACAGCGTCACCGAACGCGAGCCCGGCGTCGACGCAAGCTGAAGGCGCGAGGATCCAGCGCCGGTCGTCAGCCACGAGAGGTAGTGGTCGATGCCGGACACGAAGAAGTCCCGCCCGGCGCCATCGCCGCGGTCCGCCACGGGGTCCCACGTGAAAGCCACCGAGCTCGGCGTCACGACGGTGACGAACGGCCGTGGCGGGAACGGCGGAACCGCGTCTACATAGAGGTCGACGACCGGATAGCCGTACTGGTCGGCCATGTATGGAGGCGCAGAGTTGTTGCCGTACGCTCCGAGACCGCACTGGCCGCCGAACGTCCAGTTGTAGTAGGCGATGTACTGCTTCGCGTGCCCATGAACTGCCCAGCCGTTGTTCGCGAGGTTCCACGAGTAGTGGCGCGGGTATGTCTCGTGGAGCAGCCGCACCCAGCCCGAGGCATCGTCGGGCGTGCCGCGGAAATCGCCGTAGAAGTAGCCGTACCAGTCGTCGTATCCAGGATTCGGATGAAAGCCGTAGAAAGTATCGCGCTCCGGGTTGGTGCCGACGAGCGGGTCGTTGGTCACGACAGTGGATGTCCACATGTCCGAGAACCGCGTGCACCAGCCAGGTGGATCGCCGTATCCGGGGCTCCCCCAGGCCGAGCCTGCGGTGACAGGTTGTGGGTGCAACGCGAACAGCACCGCGATCGCCACGGAAAGAGTTCTGCGCATGCCGGCGACCCTACGAGCGCTGGCTCGGCCTGTGAACCCCGCCTGTTAAGGTGCCATTCTCGTGGTACTTGACAAGACAAGACGTCTAGTCTAGTGTCGTCCTGTTTTGCCGGAGACCAGGGAGAGAATCCTCGGCACCGCCCGGGGCCTGATCGCAAGCGGGGGTTCGCCGACAGTGGCCGAGCTCGCCGCGGCGGCGGGTGTCTCGCGGACCACCTTCTATCGAGCGTTCGACTCGCGCGACGCGCTGCTCGAGGCGCTCGACGTCGCGCCTGAGCCCGGAGCCCGCGAACGGATCCTGGAGGCGGCGCTGAAACTCGTTGGAGAGCATGGCCTGGCCGCCCTCTCGATGGACGAGCTGGCCGCGCAGGCCGGTGTCTCCCGCGCCAACCTGTACCGTCTCTTCCCCGGAAAGCCGGCCCTCTTCACGAGCCTGGTCCACGCCTTCTCACCGCTCGACCCAGTCAGCAACCTGATCTCGACCATGCACGGCGAGCCTCCAGACGTCGTGATGCGGGAGGTCGCAAGGACCGTCTATCGGACCGTTTACGCCGGGGGCGAGAGCCGAATGGGCATGCTGCGGACCCTGCTGTTCGAGGTGAGCTCGATGGCCCCGGACACCGCGGAGGCGGCGCAGGACGCGATCCGGGGCATCGTGGGAACGCTTGCCGTATATGTCGTATCGCAGATGCAGGCGGGCCGGCTGCGCCGGATGGATCCGATCCTCGCGCTGCAGTCGTTTGTCGGCCCGATCTTCTTTCACCTGATCACCAGGCCGCTGGCCGAGCGGGTGCTGAACCTTCAGATGGATGGTGAGGATGCCGTGACGTTACTGGCGGATAACTGGTTGCGCGCGATGAGACGCGAGGAGGGTGATGGCGCATGAGTGAGTCATTTGCTGTCGACGTCGAGAACGTTGCCAAGTCGTTCGGCTCGGTCAAAGCCCTCGACGGCGTGACGCTCCAGGTCAGGCAAGGCGAGATCTACGGCCTGCTCGGGCCTAACGGCGCCGGCAAGACGACCCTGATCCGCCTGCTCGTCGGCCTGCTCGAAGCACACGCGGGCACCGTCACGGTGCTCTCGCACCGCATGCCGGACGTGGGAGCGCTGCGACACGTCGGATACATGACGCAGCAGGCGGCGCTGTACCCGGGGCTTTCGGTCGAGGAGAACGTTCGGTTCTTCGCCGCCATCAACGGTGTCGAAGGGGACGCGGTGAAGGAGGCGCTGGAGCTGGTCCACCTCTACGAGCGGCGTGACTCGGTGGTCTCCACTCTCAGCGGTGGCATGCGAACGCGATGCTCTCTCGGGTGCGCGCTCGTGCACAAGCCCCAGCTACTGCTCCTCGACGAGCCCACCGTCGGCGTGGACCCACAGCTTCGCGTGCAGCTGTGGGAGGACTTCCGCCGGATGGCCGAAGCCGGGACGACGATCGTCGTGTCCAGTCACGTGATGGACGAGGCCGACCGATGCCAGCGGCTGGGACTGATCCAGTACGGCAAGGTACTTGCCGAGGGCTCGCCGAGCGAGATCCGCGCCCTGGCAGGCACGCGGAACCTCGAAGACGCTTTTCTCAAGCTGGCCGGCGCCGGGAGCCCGTCGTGAGCGGCCACCGCGTCGCCGCGATCACCAGGCGCCTCCTGCAGCAGTTTCGCCGCGACCGCCGCACGCTCGCCCTGCTGTTTGTCGCGCCGATCGTGATCCTTGGGCTTCTCGGCTACCTGATTCGAGGGTCAGCCTCAATCCCGACCGTTGGCATCGCCAACGAGGACCAGGGTCCGATCGGGGCCACCATCGCCACGGCGCTCGCCCGCTCGAGCGTCATCAGCACCGCAACCATCAACGCCTCGGACGGCGATGCGAAGCTCAAGGACGGTTCCCTCGCCGCGTACATCGTCTTCCCGGTGGATTTCAGCCGGCTCGCTCAGTCGGGCACCGTCACGCCGGAAGTTCACCTCGAAGGCTCCCAACCCGGCACGACGGCGCCCGTCCTCCAGGCTTTGCAGCAGGCCTTGCTCTCCCTGGCCGCACAGGCGCCCGGCCAGGGGCTGCACGTCCAGCCGACGCTTACGTACATGTACGGCGGCCCCGGCTTTGACACGCTCGACTACTTCGGAGCAGCGTTCATCGGCCTGATCGTGTTCTTTCTGGTCTTCGTGATCACCATCGTTTCGTTCCTGAACGAGCGGTCGCTGGGCACACTCGAGCGATTGATGGCGAGCCCGCTGAGGCGCGGCGAGATCGTGCTCGGTTACATGCTCGGGTTCTCAGTCCTGGCGCTGATCCAGGCAGCCGAGGTGCTGATCTTTGCGCTGGCGGTGCTCAAGGTCCACAACGCCGGCAACGTAGGTCTGATCTTCGGAATCGAGGCGCTCATGGCGATCGGCGCCGTCAACCTCGGCATCTTCCTCAGCATGTTCGCGCGCACCGAGTTCCAAGCGGTGCAGTTCATCCCGCTGGTGATCGTGCCTCAGTTCCTGCTCTCCGGCATCCTCTTCCCCGTCTCGAGCGAGCCGAAGCCGCTCCAGGTGCTCTCCGACGTTTTGCCTCTCACCTATGCGGTCAACGGCCTGCGCGACGTGATGGTCAAGGGCGCCGACCTGACGTGGGGCTCGCTCCAGCTCGACATCAGCGTCGTGCTGGCGTTCGTGATCGTCCTGATCGTCGCAGGGACGGCGACGCTGCGCAGGAGGATCGCGTAAGGGGCGCCTCCTACCTCGTAACCTGACAGCGTGCTATTCGTCTGTTCGCGGCGCTGCGGCGGCCGGCTGTTTCGCGCCCTGTTCGCCGAGGTCGACCTGGACGGGAGCGGTACCTACCAGGACCACCGCGTGACGCAGCCGGGCTACGTGTGCCTCAACTGTGGCGCGCCCGCGCTCGACCTCGGCCTGGTCAGCGCGGAGATGGCCGCGGAGGACGCCGAAGACGAGGCCTCATCATCGACCACGGACATCCTCTGTCCGGTCTGCGAGACGATGGTGCAGGTCGACGAGGCAATGGAATGCCCAAACTGCGGGGCGCCGCTGGAGGTCGCCTAGATCCTCGTCCGGTCAGGTCAGCGAAGCGGTCCCGACCAGGATGTCCAGCATCGAGCGAACCGCGGCGGCGTCTTTCTGGCGGATCGCGGCCCTCAACGCCCTCACCGCTCTCGGCGTGTCCAGGTCGTCCTCGAGCGCGGCGTCGAACTCCTTCATCAAGGCGGCTGAAGGCGGTCCGTTCGGGTGCTTGAGCGCCGCTCGGGCTCGCTCGATGACGCGCGCCGCCCTCGTCAGCCCGGCCCAGTTGAAGTCCCAGTCGCTCGCGTACCGGTGCGAGACGAGGTACAGCCTGACGGCCGCGGCGGGCGCGCGCTGAAGCGCCTGGCTCACCTTCACGAGGTTGCCCAGCGACTTGCTCATCTTGCGGCCCTGGTACCTGACCATCCCGGTGTGCATCCACGCGCGAACGAACGGAGGCTTGCCGGTCAGCGATTCGGACTGAGCCCGCTCTGACTCGTGGTGACTGAACTTGAGGTCGCGGCCCCCTCCATGGACGTCGATCTGCTCACCCAGGTATCGCATCGCCATCGCCGTGCACTCGATATGCCACCCGGGCCTTCCCGGCCCGAAGCTGGCAGGCCATGCGGGCTCACCGGGCGCCGAGCTCCGCCACAGCGGAAAGTCGAGGGCGTCGCGCTTGGCGTTCGGACCGACCGTTCCGAGCAAGGCCTCGTCGCGCAGCTTCCTCAGCATGGACCGGCGCGTCAGGTGTGACAGCTTGCCGTAGCCCCGGTACCGGCTCACGTCGAAGTACAGCGCGTCCGTCCGGTACGCGTATCCCTTTTGGTGCAGCTTGCCGGCCGCCTTGAGGATGTTTGGAATCTCGTCGGACACGCGGGGCATGAAGTCGGGCGGGCGCCATCCCAGCGCGGTCATGTCGCGGACGTGGACATCGGTCTCGCGGTCGGCCAGGATCCTCCAGTCGACCTGGTCCCGCCGCGCGCGCTCGAACAGCGGGTCGTCGATGTCGGTGACGTTCTGGACGTATCGCACACGAACGCCGTGCGACTCGACGAAGCGGACAAGCACGTCGAACATCGAGAAGGTGAAGGCGTGTCCCATGTGCCCGGAGTCGTACGGCGTCACCCCGCAGACGTAGAGGGTGAGCGGCTTGCGCCGGCCCGTCGCCTTCGGCGAAAGGCGAACCTTTCGCTCCGTCAACGTGTCGCGAACACGCAGACGAAGCGGGGAACGGGCCAGGGTCGTGCTAGCTCCGCGTTCGGGCGGAAACCGAAGCGTCGGCGCGGAGGGCTTCGACGCGATTGGTCTGTTCCCAGGGCACGCCGAGGTCATCGCGTCCGAAGTGCCCATACGCGGCGGTCGGCCGGTAGATGGGCCGCAGGAGCTTCATGTTCGCGATGATCGCGCCGGGTCTCAGGTCGAAGTGCCGCCGGATAAGCCCGTTCAGCTCGTCCTCCGGTACGGTCCCGGTGCCGAACGTCTCGACCCCGATGGACGTCGGGTGCGCGCGCCCTATCGCGTACGAAACCTGCACCTCGCAGCGGTCGGCCAGTCCCGCCGCGACGATGTTCTTGGCCACGTGGCGGGCGGCGTAGGCGGCCGAGCGGTCGACCTTGCTTGGGTCCTTGCCGCTGAACGCGCCTCCGCCATGCCGCGCGATGCCACCGTATGTGTCCACGATGATCTTGCGACCCGTCAATCCCGCGTCGGCGGCAGGCCCACCGAGGAGGAAGTGACCGCTCGGGTTGACCATGATCTTGGTGTTGGCGTCGACGACCATGCCCTCGAGGACAGGGTTGATGACAAGCTCGCGCACGCCGTCTCGAAGGTCGTTCTGCGTGACCGTGTCCGTGTGGTGCGAGGAGACGACGATGGCCTCGATTCGTTTCGGACGCCCGTACTCGTACTCGACGGTGACCTGGGTCTTGCCGTCCGGGCGAAGGAACGGCAGGGAGCCGTCCTTGCGCACCGCAGCGAGACGTCGCGCCAGGCGGTGCGCGAGAGAGATGGTGAGCGGCATCAGCTCAGGCGTCTCGTGACACGCGAAGCCGATCATCATCCCCTGGTCGCCGGCCCCCTGGAGCTCGAAGGGGTCGTCTTCGAGGCTTCCGTCACGCTCCTCGAGTGAGTGGTCGACACCGGCTGCGATGTCCGGCGACTGCTCCTTGAGATAGACCTGGATCAGGGCGTGATCGGCGTCGAATCCGATCTCCTCGTTGTTGTAGCCGATGTCGCCGATGGTGTCGCGGATCGTGCGCTGGATGTCGAGCTCAGCATGGGTCGTCACCTCGCCGATCACCACGCAGAGGCCCTTGGTGATGGCGGTCTCGCACGCGACGCGCGCGTGCGGGTCCTGCGCGAGCATGCCGTCGAGGACTGCGTCGGAGACCTGATCGCACACCTTGTCCGGGTGGCCCTCGGTGACCGATTCAGACGTCAGGAGAAACGAGGGGGACGAGCTGAAGGAAGTTGCCAACGGCAGCCAATCATACCCGCGGCCGATGCCGCGCCCTCGGCGCGGGTTTCCTACCAATAACTAGCGTGGAGGGGTGGCCGGGTTCCACCCGGCCACGACTTTGTCTCAATGCCTCCATGCGTGGCCGGGAGTGGATGATTGGTTAGGTCACCTCGATATACCGGAAGGAGAGCAGACACGGCGGCGCAGCCGCCCTGTCGATGAGGGGAAACCACTTTGGGGTTTCCCCTCATACCTCAGGCTCCGTTTCGCTGGCGGCTGTCCTCCGGCGCCTGGCCGAGCAGCAGTGCCTGCAGGGCGAAAATGTCGTCGAGCACGCGATCGATCCGGCGGCCCTCGAGGCGGTGGTCAGCGATCACGCCGGCTCGCTCGAGATGGCTGCGCAGCTCCGTACCGAGCTGACCATCGATCCGCGTCTGTCCACGCACCTGTGCCTCTTCGAGCAGCTGAAGGCAGAGGTCGAGCGCCATCTGCCTGGCCCTGTGCTCCCGGACCTTCATGGTCAGATCGTCCCGAGCACCTCGACGCGGCCCTCAGTCGTGACCCGGACGTGGACGGTGTTGAGGGCAGGCAGCGGGTAGGTCTGATCGGTCGACTTGCCATCGGGGGTGAACGACACCGGGTGGCAGGGACAGTCGAGCAGGCCGTCGCCGCTGTTCCAGTGCAGCTCGCACGGAAGGTGCGAGCAGATCGACGAGACGGCGGTCACGCTGTCGCCGCGCCGGAACAGGTATGCACCCACGCTCCCGGCCGCGACGCGCTTGCCCTGGCCCTCGACCAGGTCTGACAGCGCTGCGACGTCGACCCAGCGGCCGTTGATCGGGTTGATCGGGCCGCCCGTGACCTGCCTTGCGGCGGTCGCCGCCGGCTCCAGCGTCCTGCCGACCAGGGCTCCGCCGACCGCCCCCGCCGCAAGCCCGAAACCGGCCACCAGGGCGGCGCGCCGGGTCATCCAGGTGTCCCGAGAAGCCGACTCGAGCGCCTCCTCCAGGCGCTTGCGGAACGCCGGGTGCATGCGCTGAGGTCCCTGTCGGGCGGCCGCAAGCCGCGCGGCAACAGTGATCGCCGCCTTCTCCTCGGCGTCCCCGCCACGCAGCTTCAGGCGGCGGCCGCGCAGCAGGTCGGAGACGATCCGCTCGACCCTGTTCTCGGGCTTGTTCATTCCACCCGCACCTTCGCAGCGGCGCGCAGGGCGCGAAGCTGCATCACCTTGACGGCTCCCACTGTCGAGTTCATCTCCGCTGCCACTTCCTTGAGGGAATACCCATGAAGGAAACGCAGCTCGAGGACTCGACGGTAGTTGTCCGAAAGCTCGGCCAGGATCTGCTGCACTGTGTCCGTGCGGGCTTCGGATGGCGGCGCCGGCGGCGCGGCCATCACGAGGTCCTCGTGGAGCTCCGCCTCGGACAGGCCAAGCCGCGTGCTCCAGAAGCCGCCGAGCACCGAGCGCGCCGTAGCGAACAGGTAGCCGCGGATGGCGCTCGCCGGAGCCCCCTGACGTAGCCGCGGAATCGCCTTCATGGCGACCTGCTGCGTCAGGTCCTCGGTGTCAGCGCGGTTGCCGACACGGGCGTAGATGAACGCGTAGACCAGCTCGAGCTCGTGCAGCGCGATGTCGGTGGCGCGCTGGGCGACCGGAAGCTGGAGGACTTCGCCGGTCTCGTCCGATCCACCTGGGTCTTCGTCGGGAGGGCGCCCAGCACTCATGCTTTCACGTCTGCAGGAACGTCACGCAGGATCCACACCGCTCACCGGCAATACGGGTTCAGGTTACGTGAGCCCTCAACTGGTTTCGCAAATTAAGGAGGTGGGCGGAGCGTTCCGCCCACCTTTCGAGATGATCTACGCGCGGCGGGGGAGCGGGGAACCGCGGCGGCGCCACAGCAGGTATCCAAACCCGAGCAGCACCAGGATCGGGCCGAGCGCGCCCAGGCCGGTGACGATGTAGTTGACGGTGGCGACGAAGTTGTGCGCGGCGTCACTCACGGCCGTGGCAAAGCCCCAGCTGTCCGACGAAGCCGGCTGCACCGGTGCGCCTGCTTCCGTCAGCGTGACGGTCACGGTGCTGAACGCGGTGTTGTGGTCGAAGTACGCGATCTGGCCCTTCAGCTGCTCGATCTGCTGGGTGATCTGGCCGATCTGGTTCTGCACGTTGATGATGTCGCTGATGTTCTTGGCTTCCTTCAGGAGCGCCAGCATCGCGTCGCGCTGAGCTTCCTCGTTGGCGAGCCGGGCCTGCAGGTCGACGTACTGAGCGCTTACGTCGTTGCCGGTGATGTGCTCGCTTTGGACCTTGCCCACCGACGAAAGCTGGTCGATGACGTTGTCGAAGTTAGCCGCGGGCACCATGAAGCTGATGACGCCCGTGCGGATCTGGTCGTTGCTGGCCGGGTTGGTCTGGGCGTCGGTCCCGGCGATGTATCCCTGCTCGCTCTCGACCATAGCGCGCACGGCGGCCAGCTTCGAGTCGAAGGAGCCCGAGGCGACGCTGATCGACAGCTGAGCCTGACGGATCACCTGCGGTCCCTGGACCGCGGGGACGACGTCCGTGACAGGAGGATTGGCGGTGTCGGTGCCGCCCGCCTTGGTCGGGGCGCCGGTCGTCGACCCGCCTGACTGCTGCGGACCGAGCGAAAGGTTGGCAGGCTTTGGGGCACTGCCACCGACTGTGCTGCCGGCGCCGCCGCAGGCGGCCGCCGCCACGAGGATCGCGATCACGACGAGGACTTTCTTCATTCGACGGCCTCCAGGGTGAATTTCCGGCTGCCTGACCAAACGCCGGCCGGATCGCCGGGTAACATCGGCGACGTGCTACAGGTCAGGAACCTGGCCATCGACGTCGTCGCGCGCCGGGTGCTCTCGGACGCGAGCTTCACCGTGGCCGCCGGCGACAAGGTCGGGCTGGTTGGGCGCAACGGCGTGGGAAAGACGAGCCTGCTCAAGGTCCTCGCCGGCGAGGACGACCCCGCGGCCGGGCTGGTCCTGCGGCGCGGCACGCTCGGCTACGTACCTCAGAACCCGCGCCCGCGAGCCGAGGCGTCCCAAACAGCTCTGTCCCACATCCTGTCCGGACGAGGGCTCGACCGCTCCGCGGCCCGCCTGGCCGAGATGCACAAGAAGCTCGAGCACGATCACTCGCCGGCTACGGTGGAGAAGTTCTCGGAAGCCGAGGAGCGATACCGGCTCGACGGCGGCTACTCGAGCGAGTCGGACGCGCGGCGGATCGTCACCGGCCTGGGGCTGAGAGCCGACCGGGTCGACCTCCCGCTCAGCGTCCTGTCGGGTGGCGAGCGGCGGCGAGTCGAGCTTGCCCGCGTTCTGTTCGCGGACGCCGACCTGCTCCTGCTCGACGAGCCGACGAACCATCTCGACAGCGACGCCAAGACGTGGCTGGTGACGTTCCTGCGCGATTACCGCGGCGCTGTGATCGTGGTCAGCCACGACCTGGCACTCCTGGATTCTTCGATTACCCGCGTGCTGCACCTGGACGCGGGCCGGATGGTCGAGTACCGCGGCACCTATTCCCAGTACCAGAAGGCGCGGGCGCTGGCGGAGAAGCGCCTGACGTCGCTGGCGCAGCGCCAGGAGTCGGAGATACATCGCTTGAGCCTCCTGGCGGAGGTCATGCGGCGCCAGACCGCCAAGCGCGCTCGAACCGCCAAGTCGATCTTCAAGCGAGTCGACCGCCTGAAGGCGGACCAGGTGTCGGCTCCCAAGCGCGAGCGCAAGGTGAAGGTTCGGTTTCCTCCACCCCCGCACAGCGGCCGTATGGCTCTGACCGTGACCGGCCTGGCGAAGGGCTACGGCGGGCCGCTCGTGTTTCGCGACGTCACGTTCGAGGTCGAGCGCGGGCAGCGCCTGCTGGTCATGGGCTTGAACGGCGCGGGCAAGACGAGCCTCCTACGCATCCTGGCCGGGCAGAGCGAAGCGAACGCGGGCGGTTTCCGGCTGGGTCACGGCGCGTCGCTCGGTTACTACGCGCAGGAGCACGAAGGGATTCGGGCCGGGGTGCCGGTGCTGACGCACATGCGCGAGCAGTCGGACGCCGAGGAGCCGGCGCTGCGCGCGCTGCTGGGAACATTCGGACTGACCGGCGACATCGCCCGCCAGGACGCGTCGACCCTGTCCGGCGGCGAGAAGACCAAGCTGGCGCTGGCGCTGCTGGTGGCGGGGAGGCACAACCTCCTGCTGCTCGACGAGCCGACCAACAACCTGGACCCGCCGTCGCGCACAGGCGTCGCCAAGGCGCTGGCCGAGTGGCCCGGGACGATGGTCATCGTCAGCCACGACCCCGAGTTCGTGCAGGCGCTGCAGCCAGGCCGGGTCCTCTTCATGCCCGAAGGTCGGGTCGACTACTGGGAAGAGGACCTCCTGGACGTCGTCTCGCTGGCTTAACCCCTTTGCCCCTTCGGGGCGAGGGTTGGGGTGGGAGGCTTAAGCGAGAATAGCCGCGTGAGCACAACCGAGGTCGTGATGCCCGAGCTGCAAGGAGCGGAGGAGATCACGGTCGGCGCCTGGAGCAAGAAGCAGGGCGACCACGTCTCGGAAGGCGAGACGCTGATGGAGGCGCACACCGACAAGGTCAACGCCGAGATCCCATCCCCCGTGAGCGGCATCGTGGAGCGCCTGCTGCTCGAGGTGGGCGACCCGGTGAAACCTGGCCAGCCGATCGCGACCGTCGTAGCCGAGTAGCTGTTGCGGGTTGCCGTGGTCGGCTGTGGCGCGATGGGCGCCGCGACCGGATGGAGGCTGGCGGCGCGGGGCGCCCAGGTCGTCTGCTTCGACCGCCACTCCCCTCCCCACGCGCTTGGCTCGTCGCACGGCGAGTCGCGCATCATCCGCACCGCCTACCTCGAAGCCCCCTGGTACGTGCCGCTGCTGCAGGAGGCGTTTCCGCTCTGGCGCGAGCTGGAGGCTGAGTCAGGCACCCAGCTCCTGACGCTGACCGGGGCCCTCATGATCGGCTCGCAGTCGTCGGACACGGTGAAAGGCGCGATGGCCGCCGTCAAGGAGCATGGCCTCGACGCTCGCGTGCTGGATGCCTCCGAGGTGCGCCGCCGGTATGCGGGCCACGTGGTCGGTGACAACGACGTCGCGGTGCTCGACGCTCAGGCCGGGTTCCTCCGCCCCGAGGCGGCAATCGCGGCGATGAACGAGCGAATCACGGCCACTGGCGGCGAGGTGCGATCGAAGGTGAGGGTTACCTCGGTCGCAGCCGGCAGCAACGGTGTCGAAGTGATGACGGCTGACACGCGCGAGCAATTCGACGCTGCCGTGATCGCGACCGGTCCCTGGATGTCGGAGCTCCTAGGCTGGCTCCCGCTCACCGTGGAGCGCCAGGTGATGGCGTGGTTTCGGATCCAGGGCGACGCCGACTGGCTATCACCCGATCGTTTTCCGGTCTTCATCCGCGACACTGGCGACCTGGGAGAGATCTACGGCCTGCCGACGCTCGACGGCGTCTCGATCAAGATCGCCCGCCACCACCAGGGAGAGCCGACCGCTCCTGACACCATTCGCCGCGATGTCACCGACGCCGACCTGGACCCGCTCCGAATGTTCATCACGACGCGCCTGCGCGGAGTGACCCGACACGTGACCCGCACGGCCGTCTGCCTCTACACGAACACGCCCGACGGCCACTTCATCGTCGACCGGCATCCGGACGAGTCGCGCATCGTGCTGATCAGCGCATGCTCCGGCCACGGGTTCAAGTTCGCGCCGATCATCGGCGACATCGCCGCCGACCTGGTGATCGACGAGCGGACCTCACGAGACATCTCGCACTTTGCGGCCGCGCGATTCACGAAGAGCCCCTAGGCGACGACCGCGGCCTCGTCCTCACCAAGCCGCCGACCGAAATACCAACCGGCGCCCAGCAGCAGCACGACGAGGATGGCTCCTGGGATCGCAAAGGGCGCGAGCGTGGTCGCGACCTGCTGGTAGTGCTGGCCCAACTTGTAGCCGGCGAAGGCCAGGGCGAAGTTCCAGGGGATCGCGCCGGCGATCGTCGCGAGGCTGAACTGCAGGTAGCTCATCTTCGCAACGCCTGCTGGAAACGAGATGTACGTGCGAACGATCGGCAGCAGGCGACCCACGAAGACCGCCCACAGGCCAAACCTGGTGAAGAAGCGGTTCGCAAGCCTCAGGTGGCCCTTGCTCAATCCCACCCGCCGGCCCGCTCGGCTCAGCACGACTCGCTCGCCCCACCGGCTCGTGAGGTAAAACGCGATCAGCGAGCCGGCGAGGTTCGCCAGGCTCGCCACGAGCACGACGAAGAAGAAGTTGAGCTTTCCCTGCGAGGCGAGCGCCCCGCCCAGCGGCACGACGATCTCACTCGAGATCGGGAGGCCACAACTCTCTCCCGCCATCAGCACGAAGATGGAGATGAGGCCGTAGCTCGCGACGAGGTTCGTCAGCGTGCTCGACAAGCTAGATCTGGGACACCTGCTGGCTGTGGGTCGTCATGACCGCCCGAAAGGGGAGCGTTCGGACCTGCTGGTCGTCGACCAGGATCTCGAAGTTGTACAGACCGGGCTGTGCGATGCGCACGCCGGTGAGGTTGATGACGATGTTCGCCGCCAGGTCCCAGCCGTGCGGATGCTCCGCCGGAACCTGTCGAGGCGGGAGGTTCAGGACCAGCGGCTGCGGCAGCACGGGGCCACCGTCCTCGTCGCTACAGTGAACCTCCACCTTGTGAGGGCGCTCGGACTCCAGGCGGGTGGTGAGCAGCCTGAGCACCATCGCCCCGCCGAACATCGTCGGGTACTGGTCACGCACGAGCGTGTCGATGCCGGCGCCGAGGATGTAGACGAGACCGTTGGGCGGGCCTTCAGCCGCGCTGGCGAGCAATGCCCAATCGAGCCTCATTCGAGGGAATTATTACGCCTTTGCTTCGTTCTCTTTGACTCGCGTCCTGACCAGCTTCTCCACCAGCGCGACGGGCAGAGGGTCACGAAGCGGGAATCGAACGGTGGACTTGGCAGCGATGTACTTCTTCAGCTCGCTCGAATACTTGCTGTCCGCCGGGAGTGCCGCGTAGAGCCCGACGTGATTCTTGTAACCGGCGAAATACACCAGCCGCCCGTGGTACTCGTAGAACGGCATGCCGTAGCTGATCTTCTCTTCGGCCGTCGGTGCGGCGGCTTTGATCACCTCACGCAGCCGGCGGAGCATCGGCTGCGCCTCCGAGGGCGCCGCCGCTATGTAAGCGTCAACGTCTCGCGGTCTAGCCATGGCTTCCTCCAGTCAATCGACATTCGCAATGAATTCATGTTCGGCGTGGGCCCGGATGGATTCGAACCATCGACCAGCCGATTATGAGTCGGCCGCTCTAACCAGGCTGAGCTACGGGCCCTCTCCCGTGGCCTAAGGTAGCGCGCCGACTCGAAGTAGTGCCGCTCAGGGCGAAACACGGGCGGATCGTTCCCTTAACGTTGTCGCACCCCACATGGCCGCGGCAACAGTGTCATCGAGCCTGCGACCATGGCAGCGACGTTGGCGAGCCGGCGTGCTCGTCGCGCTTTTCGACCTCGTGCTCTACAACGTCTACCAGGTGATCCGCGCACCTTCGGGCTGGCCGGACTTCGTCTACTTCTACACGTTCGCCAAAGCCGGCATGACCTACGGCTACCAGCGCATTTACGACCCCGTGATCCAGGAGAGCTCGCTGCACGCCCTGTTTTCAACTGCACCGTTCTACTCGGTCGTCAATCCGCCGCCCTTCGCGTGGCTACTTGCGCCACTCGCGTTGGTGCCATACCCGCTGGCGCTGTGGATCTGGAGCGGCTCGATGATCGCGGCGGTCGCGATCAGCAGCCTGCTGCTCGCTCCGAGCGGACGCTATTCCCGCGTCCTGTTCATGGCTTCGTGGCTGGGCTTTCTCCCCGCGTACCTGCTCGTTGTTTCGGCCCCCGTCGCGCCCCTGGTGATCCTGTCCCTCGCCCTGACCTGGAAATTCATCCGTGATGACCGGCAGACCGCGGCGGGCCTCGTCCTGTCGATCGGACTGCTGAAACCGACCCTGGTCTTACTGGTTCCTCTGGTGCTGCTGGCGGCGGGATATCGACGCGTCTTCCTGTCCTGGCTCGTGGCCGCGCTTCTCCTCGTCGTCGCGTCGTGCGTGAGCCTTGGCGTCGACGGAATCAGGGCCTACATCTCGCTGTCGATCAGCTTCGCCGCCAACACGTACTCGCTCAGGTGGTCGTTGGTCCCGATCCTGGGCGGGGACACCGCCTGGCTCGCGGCGGCGATCCTGATCGCCGCCGCAACGATTTTGATCGCGTGGCGGCTGCGGCACGACGGCCCCGAACCGGTCATCGCGGTGGGTGTGATGGGATCGTTCCTGATCAACCACCACATGACACCCGGCGACCTGATGATGCTGCTGGTGCCGGTCTGGTTGATCCTCCGTTTGCGCGGCGGCGTGCTGCGCAATGCATTGCTCGGTGTCGCGTGGGTCGGTGGATGGCTCGGGCTGATCTTTCCGGTTTCCGCCATCCTCGTCGCGGCCGCCATACCGCTGGCCTTGCTCGTCCACAGCATGTCGCAGCGCCACCCAGTGGTCCCGGCCTCAAAAGAGTTGAGCGCCGCTTCAATTCCCTAGGAGCCACGCATGCGAGACTTATCGGGATGACCGCGGTGGGACTCCTGGTGCTCCGCCTCGTCATCGGCCTGATGGTCGCCGCACATGGCGGGCAGAAAGTCTTCGGCTGGTGGGGTGGCCCAGGCATGACCGGATGGACCGCGGGCATGACCCGCATGCGCATCCGCCCTCCTGTCCCGTGGGCCTGGGCCTCGGCGCTCTCCGAGCTGCTGGGCGGGCTTGCCCTTGCACTCGGGCTACTGTCGCCGCTCGGCAACTTCGCCATCGTCGCGGCGATGCTCGTGGCGATCGCGCTCGTCCACTGGCCAAACGGCTTCTGGAACGGCAAGCGCGGCTACGAGTTCAACCTTGCGCTCATCGCCGCGGCAGTCGCTCTGGCGTTGACAGGACCCGGCCCGTACTCGGTCGACGGATTGCTTGGCTTTCATTTGCCCGAGCCGCTGACGCTGATCGTCGGAACCATCGCCGCGCTCGCCGGCGTTGCGGTGGCCGTCGGCACACGCGGTCCGGCCGTCGAACCGAAGCCGGCAACGGGCTGAGTCTCCAGGCCCGATGGCGGTCTCCCCGACTCCCTACTCAGGAGATATGAATTCGCATTCGTTGCCGTCCGGGTCGTCCACGTAGAACGTACGCACGCCTATCAGCACCGGATGGACGCCGTGCCGCACCTCGACGCCCGCCTCGATGAAGGCGATCTCCAACTCCTCGTACTCGCGGTGGCTGACGCGAAACGCGAGGTGGTGAAGGGTCCGCTTTTGTCTCTCGGGCGGAAACACGAAGGCCTGGTCCGGATGCGGGATCAGCACGATCATCTGCGGGACGCCGTCGATGGGCTCGGCGACCTTAAGGAACTTGTTCGGCAGCTCCGGTCTGGAGATCAACTCCATCCCGAGCTGGTCGCGATAGAACTGAAGCGCCCCTTCCATGTCCTTCACCCACAGCACGATCTCGGCGAGGCCGGCCACGCGCGTCATGCCGCTATTGCCGTCACCATCGCTGCGAGGTTGATGTCCTTCGCGCGTGGTGGTACTGAACACCCGGGCGCCAGCAGGAGCCCGCGCCCGCCTGTCTCCTCGACCGCTTTGCGCACCTCGGCCTCAACCTCCGGCGGCGGCCCGTAGAGCAGGCTCGCACGCTGGCCGAGCCCACCCATCACTGCGCGCCCTGAGATCTTTCGGCCCTCGACGAGCGACGGGTTGCCCTGGTTGTGGATCGACCAGCTCACCGCCTGCGCCGGCATCTCGCGCGAAAGCTCGAAGTTCAGGTTGGACCCGCACAGGTGCACGACGTTGAACCACGCACCAGCCGGAAGCCGTTTCAGCACGTCCACGTCGTAAGGCAGGACGAGATCTCGGTACACCTGCTCGGGCATCACGCCTCTGCTGGTGTAGCCCGAGATCGCGTAGAAGATTCCGGCCGCGCCCGCCCCGACCGACCGGCGGCTGAAGTCCACCAGTGCCTCGGCGATCCTGTCCAGCGCCGGTCGCACCAGCTCCGGGTGCTTGCGCAGCTCGCGTACGACGCGCGACTGTGACTTGCCGACCAGGTAGCCCGCCACTGTGATGGGGCTGAAAACGGTCTGGATCACCGGCACGCCCGCGCCCAGCTCGCGAGCCGTGATGCCAATCGATTCCACCTGCTCGTCCAGCGCCTTGCGGTTGACCATCGAGACGTTGCGCCACGACTCCAGGTCCGGCACTGCTGCGCTGACGAGGACCGGGCCCTTGAACGGGTGCCCGGCCGGCTTGTACACCGATCCGAACGCCTCGGCGAACGAGCTCGCCCGCGGCTGGAACTTCACGAAGTCCCAGCCGAACTGGCGCGCCCGCTTGACGGTGATCGCCGCCAGCGACTCGGGCGACCACTCCTCGCGATATGTGTGTCCCCACGCGCCAACCGGCGGGCGATCGGCGACGCCAAGCGCCAGCGTAGCTTCGACCCGACCCCGGCCATCCATTGATTCGAGTTTAAGCTGGACACGATGGATGACATTGCGCCGATCGCGACGCGACTGCGGGCCGCGGCCGAGGCGAAGCCGATGCGGCTGCCCGTCAACCGTCGCGTGGACGAGACTCACCACGTGGTCACGCCGGACGGGCTTTCCGTCTGGTTCACGATCCAGGTCTCGCCGCACAGCCGCATCCAGGAGGCGATCTTCGAGCGCCCTGACCGCGTGCCGTCCGAAGAGGAGATCCAGCGATGGCTCGATCTCCTGATCGTCGGCGCGCAGGCTGTCGAGGCGCCCGGGATGCCGGGCGCGCTGACGCGCCGGTTCGAAGCCTTCGAGCGAAACCCGGAGCGCGAGGCGCCCCTCGCCTGATGCCACTCCCATCCTACGTTCTCGAAGAGCTGCGGCGGGTCGTCGGCCGCGAGTACGTGATCGACTCGGCCAATGACCTTCGCATCTTCGAGCGCGACGCCTCGATCGAGGGCGCTGTGCCCGACGCGGTCGTGCTGCCCGCGACCACCGAGCAGGTCGCCGGCGTGATCAAGGTCGCAGCGAAGCATCGCGTCCCGGTGGTGCCGCGCGGCGCCGGCACGGGACTCTCGGGAGGCGCTGTCACCATCCGCGGCGGGATAGCCCTGCAGGTGACGCGCATGAAGCGCATCCTCGAGATCGACCCCGTCGCGCAGACGGCGACAGTCGAGCCGGGGGTCGTCAACCAGGAGCTCTCGCTCGTCGCCGGCGCGCACGGCCTGTTCTACGCGCCCGATCCATCGAGCCAGAAGGCCTGCACCATCGGCGGCAACGCGGCCGAGAACTCCGGCGGCCCTCACTGCCTGTACTACGGCGTGACCACCAACCACGTCCTCGGCATGGAAGTGGTGCTCGCGGACGGCAGCGTGCACTGGGTGAGCGGCGACGCGCCGGGCCGGGTGGGCCTCGATCTGTGCGGCGTGCTCGTCGGCTCGGAAGGAACGCTGTGCGCGATCACCAAGGTCAAGGTCCGGCTGCTCCCTTCTCCGCCGAGCGTCGCGACGCTGCTCGCGGCCTTCCCGACGATCGAGACGGCAAGCCTCGCCGTGTCGGCGGTGATCGCGCGGGGGATCGTGCCGTCGGCGCTCGAGATGATGGACCACGTCACAGTCGGCGCCGTCGAGGCGCACTACCACGCCGGCTATCCGACCGACGCCGGAGCTGTGCTGCTGGTCGAGGTCGACGGCATTGCCGAATCAACACGCGAGCTGATGGCGGCGGTCCACAGCGTGCTCGCGGAGAACGACGGCTACGCGATGCGCGAGGCGCAGTCGCAATCCGAAAGGGACCTGCTGTGGGCAGGACGCAAGGGCGCCATCGGCGCGCTCGGCAGAATCAAGCCGAACTACTACCTGCACGACGGGGTCGTGCCGCGGTCACGCCTCCCGCAGGTGCTCTCGGCGGTCGGCGAGATCGGCGTGCACTACGAGCTACCGGTCGCAAACGTGTTTCACGCCGGCGACGGCAACCTCCATCCCAACATCCTTTTTGACCTGCGCGACCACGGGGTGATGCAGCAGGTCGAGGCCGCGGGAGAGGAGATGCTTCGCGCCGTCGTCGAGATGGGCGGGGCGCTGTCGGGCGAGCACGGAATCGGCCTCGAGAAGAGCGCCTTCATGCCATGGGTGTTCAGCCCGGACGACCTCGACGCGATGCAGCGCGTGAAACGCGTGCTGGACGTGGATGGGATTCTCAACCCAGGGAAGATCTTTCCCGACCCGTCCCGCAAGCAGGTCCACCTGGCGGGCCGCACCGGTCTCGCGATCGAGGCGAAGTGGTGGTGACAGATCCCCACGAACTCGGAGGCTTCGCCGTGAGTTCGCGGGGACCCCGAAAGGTGATCTCGGTCGAGAAGCCGTCCACCGCGGAAGAGCTCGCCCGCGTGCTGCACGAGGCGGCCCAGGCGCGCTCCACGGTCGTCCCCGTCGGCGGCGGCCGGGCGAGCTCGATGGGCGGGCCTGGGCTGCGCCGCGACGTCGAGCTGCACACCACGCGGCTCAATCGCGTGCTCGAGCACTCGCAGGCGGACATGGTCGTGAGCGTCGAGGCCGGCCTTACGCTCGAGGAACTTCAGGAGGAGCTAGGAAAAGCCGGCCAGTTCCTGCCCCTCGACCCCTTCAACTCGCCGGGGCACACCGTCGGCGGCCTCCTCGCCAGCGGTTGGACGGGACCGCTTCGGCTGCGCTACGGATCGGCGCGAGATTTCCTGATCGGCATCCGCGTCGCGCTTCCCGACGGCAAGCTGGTGAGCGCCGGCGGCCGCGTGGTCAAGAACGTCAGCGGCTACGACATGATGAAGCTGCACCACGGGGCACTTGGATCGCTCGGCGTCATCGTCGGCGCGTCCTTCAAGGTATTTCCGAAGCCGCTGCACGATGTGACCGTCGAGACGCAAGAGGCATCCATCGAAGACGCGTGGAGCGCGGCCGACCGGGCAATGGCCCTTCCGCTGCTCCCGGCCGCCCTGGAGCTCTTCTCCGAGGGGCGCGTGCTGGCGCGATTCTTCGGGAGCCCCGACGCTGTGAACCGCATGGTCGGGGAGCTCGGCTGGAAGACGACCGACGCGGCGGCGTGGACCGAGCATTCGCGACGCGGGCCAACGTCATGGGCTCGGATCGCGGCGCCGCGCCATGCCTTACGCGGCGTCCTCGCCGCAGTGCCGGTGGGCGCAGGCTGGTGGGCCTCGCCGGGTATCGGTATCGCGCACTGGTCGTTCGAGGATGACGGTGCGGGCGTCATCGAGGCGCGCGCTGCGACCGAGTCCGCGGGCGGATCACTCGTGCTGCTGGCGGCCCCGGCCGAGGTGGCCGGTGCGCTCGGCGCCTGGGGCGCCGAGCCGCCGACGATCCAGCTCATGCGGCGTCTCAAGCATGCGTTCGATCCCGACGGGATCCTGAACCCAGGCAGGTTCGTGGTGTGACCACGCCTCCATTTCCGCGCCTGAGCGATGACGACCTCGCCACTTGTGTCCACTGCGGGCTGTGCCTCGACGCGTGTCCGACGTTTCGCGTCACCGGCCTCGAGACGGAATCGCCGCGCGGGCGGATCTACCTGATGACCCAGTGGAAACGAGGGACGATGCCGTTCGACGAGGAGCAGGTGCGCCACATCGACCTGTGCCTCGGCTGCCGCACCTGCGAGGCCGTGTGTCCGTCCGGTGTGCCTTATGGGCGGATCATCGAGGCGGGACGCGCCGATGTCGAGCACCTCCGCCGTCCGACGCCCAAGCGGGCGTTCGTGAACACGGCGCTCCGCCAGGTGCTCGCGCACCCGCGCCGGTTGAGTGCTTTCGGTGCGGTGACGCGATTCGCGCAGGCGGCGCACCTCACTTCTCTTGTCAGGTCCGGCCGCCAGCTGCCACCGCTTCGTGCGCGGTTCCGGCCTCCAGCGTCAGGCGTCGCACCTGCCATCGGCGAGCGCAAGCACCGCGTGGCGTTCCTGGTCGGCTGCGTCATGCCGATCCTTTACCCGCAGTCGCACGACGCGGCGGTGAGACTCCTTCAGCTCGCGGGCTGCGAGGTGTGGTTTCCACAGGGCGAGCGATGCTGTGGCGCGCTGTTCGCCCACAACGGCGACATGGACACCGCCGAGCGGCTGCGCGACGTGAACACGCGCACGTACCTCGACGGGAGCTTCGATGCGCTGGTCGTCGACTCAGCAGGCTGCGGCGCGCACCTCAAGGATTTCTACCCCGAGCTGAAGGGGCGGGTCAAGGATCTCACTGAGTGGCTGGTAGAAACGGGTCTGCCGGCGCCGAAACGCGACGTCAAGCTCCGCGTCACCTACCAGGACGCGTGTCACCTCGCGCACGCGCAGCGCATCCGCAAGCAGCCGCGCGACCTCATCCGCGCGCTGCCCGGTGTCGAGCTGGTCGAGATGCGCCACCCCGAGATCTGCTGCGGGGCGGCCGGGCTCTACAGCGCTCTGGAGCCTGCGATGTCGAGCCGGATCCTGCAGGAGAAGCTCGACGACGTGGCCGCGACGCGCGCCGAGGTCGTGGTCAGTGCAAACCCGGGCTGCCAGATGCAGCTGGAGTCGGGCCTGCGCGGCCGCAAGGCGACGATGAAGGTCGAGCACATCTCCGAGTTGCTTCTGCGGGCCTACTAGAGGAAGGCCATCACCCCCTCCGGCCCTGCGGGCCACCTCCCCACGTGGTGGGGAGGTCACTGATCAAATTGGCCACCTCCCCGCCATGCGGGGAGGTCGACGCGTTAGCGCCCGGTGGGGGTGCTGGGCTATCTCTTGAGTTTCGGGAGAACCGCCGTTTTGGTCACGTCGACTTCGACGCGGGCGACCGCCAGCGTGACGTTGTCGGGCGCGCCCAGCTCGCGACAGCGCTCGATGACGCGCTCGGCGCCGCGGTCAAGGTTTCCGTCCCGAAGCAACAGCCGCCCCATCTCCTCGACGCTCACGCCCGCCGTCTCGACGCCGTCGCTGCACAGCACCACCGCGTCGCCCTCCTCGAGCCGCATCCTGTCGGTGAACGGCTGGATCGCCTCCCACACGCCGACCGCGCGGGTGAGACGGTGTTTGAGCGGATGGGTCGCGACCTCTTCCGGCTTGATGAGCCCGAGGCGAACCTGCTCGGCAGGCCACGAATGGTCCTGCGACACCATCTTCGCGAGGCTGTTGCGAAACAGGTAGGCCGGGCTGTCGCCGACGTTGAGCAGCGCCATCTCGCCTGCGCGGATCGCCACGATGACCATGGTGCTGCCCATGCCGGCCCAGTCCGGGTTGTCGCGCGCCGCTTCGAACACTGCGGTGTTAGCCGCCTTGCACGCCTTCTTCAACCGCTCGACGTCTGTCCCCTCCTGCCCGTCCTCGGCCAGCACCGTGGTCACCGTCTTCGTCGCGATCGAGCTCGCGGTCTGACCCGCGGCGTGGCCACCCATGCCGTCGCAAACGACCAGCAGCGTGTCGAGCCCTGCCTTGTTGCGCCAAACGAGAACCGCGTCCTCATTCTCCTCACGCTCGAGACCGGGATCGGTCGCCCAGGCGATCCGAAGCCGCATCAGGGGTGAACCGACGCCGCCGGCTGGGCCACAGATCGCGGCAGGCGACCGTCAGGTCGCCGGTCAGGGCGACGAGGCGAAGGCAGGGGTGGCACTAGGAGGAGCGCATCCCCGTGATGCGCGACGACGACGGGCCGGGCCCCCTAACGCACGCATCGTCGTCCTGAGCCGATGAGATGTGGCTCGGCCGGCGGCGGCGGTTCACTGCTACGACCCGATCAGGGAGAAGTGCACTGCATTCTGGCCGATGGTGACGCGGTCTCCGTGAGTGAGCGCTTTTTCCTGGATCGGCTCGCCGTTGACGAGCGTGCCGTTGGTGCTGCCCAGGTCGACGATCCAGAACTCGTCGCCTCGCCGCTCGAGGCGCGCGTGGTGACCGCTGGTCGCCGGGTCTCGAAGGATCACGTCGTTGTCCGGCGAGCGACCCATGCGGAGCGCGTGGTCGGTGACGCGGTGGCTGTGACCAGCATCGGGGCCGGTCTCGATCGTCAGCTCGCCCTGCGGTCCACCGTCAGGCGTCGCGCCGACCATCGGCTGCGTCTTCTCGCTCATGACGCCAGACTCCGCAACTGAAGCTGCGGGAGCCGGCGGGGGCTGCCAGGCCGGCATCAGCGTGGTCGAGTCGCGGGCAGCGGCGGCCGCCTCGGCGGTCATGGTCGCCGCCACGTCGGGGACCATCGTCTCGGCCAGGGCCGGGTCTGACCGCGGCGGGCTCGGCGGCGCCTCGGGAGGAGACCATGCGGCCTGGGGAGGCGGCCCGGCGGCTGCAGGTGGCGTCCATGGCAGCGGCGTCTGTGACGCCTCTACCGCAGGAGCGGCCGGGGCCGACCACGACGGCGCCGCGGGAGCCGCGGGCTCTTCGGTGTTGGGCACATCCCACGCAGCCGGGGCGGGCTGGTTCCACGGCGGCGCGGCCGGGTTGGACGATGCAGTCGGAGCGGGCGCGTCCCATGAAGGGGCCACCGTGGGCGGAGCCGCAGGCGCGCCAGCCGGAGGCGAACCCCAGTCACTCGCGGCGGGCGCCGGAGGCGCCGAAGCGGCCGGCGGCTGGGGGGCTTCCCACGCGGGAGCCGGCGGGTTCGACGACGGCGCAGACGGCGCAGACGGCGCAGACGGGGCGGGCGGAGGCGAAGCGACCGGAGCCTCGGCAGCAGGCGCCGGTGGGAGACCCCATCCCGGTGGTGCGGTGGAGGCCGGCGGCGGCGGCCCTCCCCAGGCAGACGAGGGCGCTGCAGACGGTGGCGGCGGAGGAGGCGGCGGCGCGGCGGGCGGCTCGGCCTGGGCTCCTGGCGCACCCCATGTCGGAGCAGGTGCGGCCGGCGAGCCCGGCGGTGGCGCCGATGCGGGTGGTGCTCCCCATGTGGGGGCAGGCGCGGCGGGCGAGGCGGGTCCGCCCCACGCCGGCGACGCGGCTCCTGGCGTTCCCCACGTCGCCTGGCCTGGCTTCGGCGGTGAGGCGGACTGGTCCCAGCTGGGCGACTGGGTCGGCTGCGCGACCACGGTCGGCGCCACCGGGCTTGCGGGCCGCGCCAGGGCGGGAGGGGCCCACGTCGAGGCCACGCCTGCGGTCTGGTTGGCGGGCGTGGCTGGACGGACCGGAGGCGCCGACTTCTTGTGCTTGCGCTTGCGGCGCGTCCTGAGATACAGGACTGCGGCGAAGAGGGCCGCCACCGCCAGGATTATGTCTGCGTATTCAACTGGCATCCGGTGGAGAGCCTCCCTTTTCGCCGTAATTTATCGAAACTGCGCTCGGCTCGGCCGTGTATCAGCGACTTAAAGCAGCAACCTCGTTGTGGGGAAGTATGGCATCCGACACCGTCCGTTGAACCCAACTCGCGATCCAAAAGATCGTTACGAGGCGACGCTTCCTTCGATGACCAGACGCCCCGAGGCGACGCCCGGGACGGTGATGTCGGCCTCGAGCGAATGGCCCCCGGAACCCAGAGGCTCGCCCGTCAACACGTGCACCACGATGCGCCTGCCCAATGGCAGGTCGAGCCGGCGTGGCAGCGGCGCGAGTCCGGCGTTCGTCTCGATCTGCAGCTGATGACGGGCGAGCACGATCCCGTCGAGCCGGAGACCCGTGACGCCGACAAGGACGGCCGGGCGAGTCCGGTTCTCGAGGGCGAAGCTCATGCCCTGCTCCTCCGGACGCAGGCTCGTCATGTCCGCCAGGCGTTCCGCGAGGTAGCGCGGTATCTCCGGCCTGGGCCGCGGAGAGGGAAGGTTCGACGTGATGGTGAACCGCATCTCGGCGCGGTCGACCTCTCGACCCGAGACCGTGAGCCAGGCTTCCATCGTGTACTCGCCCTCGGCCGGCAGCGGGAGGCTGAGCGTCGTCGCGTTGACGGCGGGCTCGGACGCGGTCGGGATCTCGACCTCGACGGTGCCGGAGTAGGACTTCTTCTGCACGGCGTCGCGAATGCGATCCATGCCGCGAGCGGCGGCAGCCCGGTCGCGTGCCACCGACCAGCGCAACGTGCCACGTCCAGAGATCTCGGGGTCGTCGTTGACGATCACCAATCTCGCCGCGAACGGAACGTCCGGCTTTTGAAGGACGCCAAACGGCCTGTCGGGCTCGAAACCAAGCGGCTCGACGATGACCCGCGTGGGCTTGAACGCCCGCGCGAGCGCTTCGAGCGCGCGTTTTGGCCGTCGGGAAGCGTCCAGCAGGCCGAAGCCAATTCCCGCGAACGGGTCGACGAGGTGAAAGGCGAAAGCGCCCCAGCATGGTTCGAACTTCCTGGTGCGCATGTGCTCGGCCGCGAAGCGGACGACGTCGGCCTGGTACGCCTGCGAAGCCTCGATGTACGCCTCGAGGCTCTTGTGCGCCGACGGCAGGCCGGCACCGCGCTCCGCCCAGTTGTCCGGCTGGAAACCCGCGTGTCGCCACGATGGATCGTCGTCGGCGACGGGCCAGCGCGTCTCGATCTGGTCCCAGACTGGCGAGTCCGCGGCCGGCAGCGACTGCGCGCCGAACGCGCTCACCACGAGCGGCTCGACCTGGGCAAAGTCCTGCCAGGGGCCTGTCGACCAACCGAGCATCAGGTGCAGGTCGACTTCGCCAGACGCGGCGAGCGACGGCCGGCCCGGGTCCAGTCGATCGAATGACGCTTTGAGGTCCTGGTCGATCGAGTGGTTCTGCCGCACGGCATGAACCTCGCCGAGGTCCGCGTTGGTCGCGATCCACGGTGGGTTGTCGTGTGCGATCCACACCGCAACCGACGGCCGGTTGTGCAGCATCTCGACCATCTCGCGCTGCTGCTCTCTTGCGGCCGTCTCGAAGAACCGGACGTCGTCGCCACGCGCGTGGTAGGCGTAAGTGCGCGTGAGCGGAAGATCCTGGAGGAGAAGCATGCCGGCCGCGTCCGCCCGCCTGTAGAAATCATCCGGTAGCACGTTGGCGAGCACGCGCAGCGCGTCCAGGTTCGCCTCCCTGGCGACCGCGAGGTCGGCATCGAAACGCTCAGCGGTCAGCTCGTCGAGGCGGTGAGAGGGCGCGTAGCAAGCGCCGCGGAGGAACATAGGACGCCCGTTCACCGAAAGTGTCCAGCGGCGCGGGCCTATGTCCCACGTCAGGTCGCGAAACGCGAAGCTGTCCTCCACCCGCGCCGACTCGGCGCCAGAGGACGTTCGAGTGATCAGCTCGGCGCGATACGTCGGCTGCTCACCCCAGCGCCATGGTTCCCATCGACGCGCGCCTGCGAAGGCGAGCCGCATCGTCAGGGTCTCCTCGGCGCCTCCGGCCAGCCGCAGGTCGCGCTTGAGCCGCAACGGATCGCGGCCCGTGGCCGGCACGACGAGCTCAACCTCGCCCTCCATCTGCCTGCCGTCGAGGTTGCGGAGTCGCGCCTCGACCTCGAGCCGCCCGTCGGCGCCCTCGAAGTGCGGCTTGAGCCGCATCCAGTCGATCGCGATCGGTCCCACGTACTCGAGCTCGACCGGGCGCCACAGGCCGAGAGGCACCTCCATCCGGTACCGCTCGGGAAGGCTCGAGTAAGCCGATGCGGGGTACGGCTTCAAATCGCCGTCGTTGAACAGGCCCATGATGTGGCGCTTCTTGTCGGGCTCTGTCTCGACAGGCGATTCGCAGCAGATGACCAGCAGGTTCTCGCTCTTGAGGTAGGGCGTGAGGTCGAAGCCGAAGGGCGCGAAGTAGCCGTAATGCGACCCGAGCAGCTTGCCGTTGAGCCACACGTTGGTGGCGAGGAACGCGCCGCCGATGCGCAGGACCACGCGTCCCGAATGGTCGGGCCGGGGGAACTCGGTGCGATACCAGACCGCCTGGCGGCCCTCGCTGGCGGCCAGCTGGCGCGGCACCTCGATGGGCTTCCACCCCGTTCCCCGACCCATCGGCAGTCGTTCCGCCTCGCCTTCGCCCAGCGGCATCCACACCGCCTCCCACGCGCTGAGCTCGCGGGTCCCGGCGGCCCGCTGAGGCAGCGGGAGGAACAGGCAGTCGCTCATTTACCCCGCGACCTCCGAGGCTCCGCCGTGAGGTCGCGGGGGCCCCTTGGTTGCGGAGGCGGCCACGTAGGCGCCGTCCGCGGTCGCGCAGAACAGGACGGGCCGGCCGATCGCGGCCGCGAAGGAGCTCGTCTCGTCGTGGGCGACGAGCGCGAGGACGCTGCCGCCGAAGCCGGCCCCCATGATGCGCGCGCCATAGCATCCCGGCGCGGCCCAAGCCTTTTCGACCAGTGCGTCGACGGTCGGTGTCGACACTTCGAAGTTGTCGCGCAGGCTCTCGTGCGATTGCTTCAGCAGACGCCCGAGCTCGTCGAAGTCGCGTCGCTTCAGCGCGGCGACGAAAGCGTGCACGCGCGCGATCTCCGAATTGACGTGGCGGAGACGCTTTGGGTCGCCCGCCTCGGCCTCACGCCTGCGCTGGTTATACGGGGTGTCCCCGAGCGAGCGGTGCTCGCCCGAGTCGAGCACGGCGATGGCCAGCTCGTCAGGAAACGGCACCGCTTCGTACTCAAGCGTCGCGCAGTCGAGCAGCAGCGCGTGCCCCCGCCGTCCCAGCGCCGACGCGAACTGGTCCATCACTCCGACCTGGACCCCGGTTGCGCGCTGCTCAGCGCGCTGACATGCCAGAGCGGCCGCACGAGCGTCGAAGTCCGGCCGGAGCCCGACCGCCACCGCGACCAGGAGCGCAGCGGACGAGCTGATCCCCGCGCGGGGCGGAACCTCGGAGGCAACGCTCACCGACTGAGGCGCAGCGCCCAGCTCTTCGCCCACGGCTCGCACGTATGCGAGGCCGCCTTCCACGTCGCTGTCGACCGACCACTCGTCGGACGGTCGGCCGCTCACCATCGTGTGGCGGTCGACCGCGGCCGGCAGCACGACACCGCCGAGATAGTCCACGTGTTCACCGATGAGGTTCACGCGGCCGGGCGCGCGCCCGTGCCACGTCTCCTCGTCACTGGATTGCACGAAGCTCCGCGGCTGTGTCCTCGGCGCGCGCGTCGAGGATGAACGCGCCGGCGCCGAGCTCGGAGCCGGCGAGGTACTTCAGCTTGTCGCGGCTTCGATTCGGCGGATAGAACTCGATGTGGAAGTGGTGATGCTTTGCCCCGGTGCCCGGCGGTCGCTGGTGCATGGCCATGACGTAGGGGAGCCGCATCTCAAACAACCGGTCGTACTTCTGCAATAGGCCCTTGAGCGTCCGCGCGAACGACTCGTCGTCCGCCTCGTCGAAGTCGATCAGGCCGCCGCGGTGGCGCGTCGGCGCGAGGTGAACCTCGTATGGCCACCGCGCGAATGCCGGCACGAATGCAATCCACCAGTCGTCACGGAGCACGGTGCGCTCGCCGTCCCGCTCGCCGTCGATCACGTCGCAGTAGAGGCAGCGGCCCGTCTTGCGCATGTGCCGCGCTTCCGCCGCCAGCTCACGCTGGATGACTGGAGGCACGAAGGGGTAGGCGTAGATCTGCCCGTGCGGGTGGCTCAGCGTGACGCCGATCACCTCCCCGCGGTTCTCGAAGACGAACACGTAGCGGACATTGGGCAGCTTGCCGAGCTCGACGGTGCGGTCGCGCCACACCTCGATGAGGTCCTGGATGTGGTCGACGCTCTGCTCGCCGAGCGACGAGTCGTGCACCGGCGTGTAGCACACGACCTCGCACCGCCCCTGGTCACCGGTGTACGAGGGAAATTTGTTCTCGAAGACGGCGATGTGGTAGTCAGGCTCCGGGATCTCGGTCTCTTCCTTGCCCGGCCGTGTCGGGCACAGAGGGCAGTGGTCGGCCGCCGGGTGGTACGTGCGGTCCTGCCGCCACGGCGCGACGGTGACCCACTCCTCGAGAAGGGGATGCCAGCGGAGCTCCGACACTTCTAAATCGTCTCGCGCGCGTCCGGCGTTTTTTCGTAATAGATGAGGTAGCGGCCGTCCGGCTTGATCACCACTCGCTTCTTGAGCCTGCGCTTAGTCGGCAAGCGCGCGCCTCACCGCCTCGGAAGGTGTCGTCGCCGCCTGGAGGCCGGCGACATATCTGCGGGGCATCGAGCGAAGAGTTTAGTGGCGGCCGTGGTCGGGGGCGCCGGCGAGGGATTCGGCGCTCAGGGGTCCCTCCCGTGACTGCGTCACGGGGACCCCAGTAGGCGCGGCCGAGCACCGCAGCGAGCGCATCGATCATGCGTGAGCGAGGAGCGGAGGCCGCAACGACGCAGATGGGCCGCATGAGCGTCGAAGGCCCGTCGACGATCCTCGACTGCAGCCCCTCGATGGGCTGATAGACTTTTGAGCGAAGTTCACTGCCCGTGGGGCAAAGGAGGTGAGGCGGAACCTTGGATAAACCGAATCGCGGTGCCAACCGCCTCGTTTGCCAGCCGGGAGCTCGGGAGGACGTGAGCCTCTAAGGGCTTCCATTTCCGAAACCGGCTCCTGGAGTCGGAGGCGGAGCACTGCGAACGTCGACCAACGAAGGCCCGGACCGTCCGGGCCTTCGGCTTTCAATCAGGACGCTAAGGCCGGGGACAGTCCCGGCCTTCGTCTTTTACTGGCTAGGATTTCCCCCATGAGCCAGGACTATTCCACGCGGATGAATGAGCTGCCGGAAGGTTGGCTCCAGGCGATGGGAGTCACGATCACGCTCGCGACGCAGGACGAGGTCCGGTGCGAGCTGACCATCGGCCCTGAGCACCTGCAGGGTTACGGGATCGTCCACGGTGGCGTTCACTGCGGCCTCATCGAATCGCTGGCGTCGATCGGCGCGGCCCTTTTCGCGATGCCACGGGGGCAGAGCGTCGTCGGTCTCGAGAACAACACGAGCTTCGTCCGCGCGGTCCGTGCCGGCGCGAATCTGCGCGCCATCGCAACGCCCATCACGCGCGGCCGCCGCACGCAGGTCTGGGAGGCACGAGTCCTAGACGAGCAAGGACAGATCGTCGCGACAGGCCGCGTCCGCCTGCTGTGCCTGGAGCCCGACCAGGCGCTCGCGGGCGAGCAGGTGAAGGGAGTCCTCCACCCCGGCAGCTAGTGCCCCGTGATGTAGCTGAAGATGATCTCGTCGATCAGCTGCTCGATCGGAGCGAGGTCGTCCGTGTAGACCTGGCCGTGGTAGGGCGAAACCCTGAGCTTGCCCTGCTGCAACATGCTCTGCGCGGCGTCGATCGCGAGCGGAGCCGACACCAGATCCAGGTTGTGCGTCACATCATCCAGCGTGATCGGCTCGGTCGACGCATACACGATGGTGTTCGTGTAGTTGGGATCGTCGACCAGCATCACCGTCGGAAAAACCGCGGCCATCGTGCTGGCGAGCGCATCTACGAGCCGGTAGTCGGTCGCGGTGCGGCCGACGTTGACTGCGACGGAACCTCCCGGATTCAAGTGAGCTTTGACCTGCTGGAAGAACTCCTTCGTTGTCAGGTGGAACGGTATGTACGGCTGGCGGTAGGCGTCGAGCACCACGACGTCGTAATGCCCCGCTTGAGTGTCGAGCCAGTACCGCGCGTCCGCGATCACCTCGTGGGCGTGCGCGTCGGCGAGGCGGAAGTATCGATGGCCCGCGGCGAGGATCTCGGGATCGATCTCGACCCCTGTGATGTCGACCTGGTCGCCAAAGGCCAGGCGATACTGTCTCGCGGCGGTGCCGGCGGCCAGGCCGAGGAAAGCGATCGAGCGCGGCGTCGGCGCGGTCGCCTGCGCGGGGCGGAAAGCGTCCGCGACCAGCAGGTAGTCCCAGTAGCCATGCGTGAGGTTGCTGCTGGAGTCGTAGACGGAGTGGATCGCCTGGCCCTCGTTGAGGATGAGGTAGGTCCTGGTGCCGTCCTGCACGACCTGGATGTAGTTGTAGCCCGACTCCTTCTCGTAGACGAGGGTGCCGACCTCAGGCGGCTTGATCCCGGCGGGCAGCAGGGCCCAGGCGAGGATGACGGCGACGCCGAACAGCGCGTACAGGCGCCGCCTGGGCCACAGGCCGGCAACCGACATCATGACCAGCGCGAGCCCGAAACCCTCAAGGGTCGGCCGCGTGCCAAAGGTCGGGATGAACCAGAACACCGGGAGGAAGGTGCCGAGGATGCTGCCTGCGGTCGAGAGTGCGTATACGCGACCCGCGGTGTTGCCACCTGTCTCCACGTTCTTGAGCAGGAGCCGGATCGCGAACGGGCTGACGCAGCCCAGGAGAACCACCGGCACCGCGAACAGGAGCACCACCGCGAGCAGCGTTCCCGCGACCAGTCCCGCGCTCAGGTCTTTGAAGCCCTGCTGGGAGGCGAGCAGGATCGGGTAGCTGACCAGCGGGATGAGGCCGATCCAGAGGCCGGCCCACGCGGTCAGCTGGTACAGCAGCTCATCGCGGGGATGGCGGTCGGCGATCCGGCCGCCGATGACGTAGCCCGCGGAAAGGTAGATCAGGATCAGACCGATCAGGACGCCCCACACGTAGAGGCTCGTCCCGAAGTAGGGCGCCAGCAGCCGCGACGCTCCGAACTCGGCGGCCAACGAGGCCATACCAGAGACGAACACGAGCGGCAGCAGCAAGCGGAGCGAGCGGACTGGAGTTGCGGCGCTCAAAGGCGCCCTAGAGCGTAAGGGGTCCCCGCGAACTCACGCCGCAGGCTCCAAGTGAGGTCCCCGCGAAATCACGGCGCAGCCTCTGACTTCGTGTGGTCGCTACTACTGTCCAATTGGTTGTTCGGCCGCCCACTTGCGAGTCCGCTCGTCCATGGGCACGGGCAGCTGGACGCGAACGTCCGCGTAGAGGTCGCCACTCGCTCCACCCTTCGGGTCGGGCAGGCCCAGCCCGCGGAGCCGGATCTTGGTGCCGTTCTGCGTCTCGGGCGGAACCTTGAACTGCACCTGGCCACCCTTCAATGACGGCGCCGCGACCTCTCCTCCCCGCAGGGCGATGTGCAGCGGCACCGGGACGGTGACGCGGAGATCCTTGCCGTCCCGGGTGAACACGGGGTCGGGCGCGACCTGGACCCTGGCGCGCAGACCCGGCACGCGCAGCACGGTGCCCTCCTTCACGCCCGCCGGAACATTGACCTCCACGCGGCGCCCGCCTGGAAGCTCGACCGTGCGGCTCGTGCCGCGGTACACCTCCGGAAGGCTGACCGTGATCGGCGTCTCGACCTCCATCTCCGGCTGGCGCGCGCGACCGCGACCGCCGCCGAAGATCGAGCCGAAGATGTCGCCGAAGCCGCCTTCGCTGCCGAAGAGGTCCTCCATCTCCTCGGGCGACACGGTTCGGTACTGCGCGCTGGGGCCGGCCGGCTGGCGGAAGCCACCTCCGCCACCGCCGCTTCGAGCGCCGGGTGGCACGCCCGCAGCCTGCGCTGCCGCCCAGTCGGGGCCGAACTGGTCGTAGAGCTTTCGCTTCTTCTCGTCCGAGAGCACGTCGTGTGCTTCCGAGACCTCTTTGAAGCGCGCTTCGGCCTTCTTGTCCCCGGCGTTCAGGTCTGGGTGGTGCTTGCGCGCGAGCTTGCGGAAAGCGGTCGAGATCTCCTTCTCCGTCGCCGTCCGCGGCACCCCGAGCACCTCGTAGTAGTCCCTGGTCTTAGGCACGCGTATTTGTTACCCGCTTGTGGTGCTCGACGAATCCCGGGCGGCGAACGTAGCCGAGCGCGTCGTTGATGTGGAGCATCGGTGCGTTCTTGGAATCGTTGTCTGTGCAGACCACCGGCACGCCGAGCTCGACCGCGTGCGCGAGGCTCTGGAGCTTGACCGCCTTCGCGATGCCCCGGCCGCGGTATTCGAGATGGCAGCACGTGTAACCGGTCCAGACGGTGCCTCGGACAGGAGGGAACTTGAGATAAGACATCGCCACCGGCCGGTCTCCGTCCAGCGCGATCCACGAACCTTCTGGCCGGCGGTCGGGCGACCGGGTGCGACGCTCGAAGTCATCGATCGCCTCCGACAGGATGGGCACGGAGGTCGGGATGTCCTGACGGGTGATGCTGTCGAGCTCGTGGAGCTTCTGCAGCCGGTCTGGGTCCTGCCAGGAGGCAAGCGTCACGAATTCGATGCCCGAGGCGGACATCTCCATGCGCGCCTGCTCGGCCTCGCGGACGAGGCGCCCGCCGTGCTCTTTCAGGTCGAGCTGCCACACCTTCTCCAGCCGCTCGCGGTGGTAGCCGCGCGCGGCGAGCGAGTCCAGCATCTCTTGCTCGTCCTCGCCGCAGTACGCCATCAACAGACCGGACCCCTCGGCGATCGCCTTCTCTTCGACCCAGCCCCACAACGGCTCGAGGACGACGCGATCGAGCTCCGCGCGGTCCAGCCATACCTCGACTTCGCAGTGCCGCTCCGGCAGCTTCTCCCATGGGCCGTGAACCCACGCGCAATACGCGATCGGCAGGCCATCGCGCTCTGCTATGTAGCGACCGTACGAGTAATCGCGCCTCGGGTGCTCCCAGCGGTAGCGCGTCAGGACCGGGTCCTGGGCGAAGGCCGGGTAGGACGCGGTCATCACGTCCGCCGCGAGCGCGGCGTGGTCCAGCGTCGCCTCCATGTAGGTGATGGCCGCCATGAAACGAGAGCTTAGAGCGGGATCACTGTCGGCACGACGCCGGATTCGGTGATCTCCAGGATGCCGACCGACGGCCCCTGGTAGCTGCGAAGGTGACGCGCCACCTGGAGCCAGCACCATTCGAACCAGCCCGGGCCCTGAGCCAGCCGTGTCCTCGCCGTGGTCGGACTCCACTGGTGCACTCCGCCCGGGTTGAAAAGCACGGTGCCATCGATCGTCTCTATCCGCGCGCGATGCGTGTGCCCGTAGACGATCACGTCGGCATCCGGAAACCGGCGGCGAAGCGTCCGCGGCAGGCCACCATGCGGACGAAAGTATCCAAGGCTGAGCGTCCACAGCAACGTCTGCGGCTCCTCGATCCACCGGCTTCGGTTCCCGTGCACGACGACTACGCGCTTGCCATCCACAATCACGTCGCGGCTCGCCGGGAGTCGGGTGAGGGAGCGATCGTGATCGCCCCGCACGGCCTCGACCGGCGCGAGCCGCCCCAGGGCGGCGAGCGTCTCCTCGCCGTTGACGTCGCCCGCGTGGAGTACCAGGGCAACGCCATCGAGGACTTCGAAGACGCGGTCGGGAAGCCGCTCTATGAATTCCGGGCAGTGCGTGTCCGCCACCACGCCGACCCTGGTCGTCACGCAGGTCCTGGCAGCGGCCTTGCGCGTGGCATCGTCAGCAGCACGATGAGCGGCGCCAGGCTCAGGACCGCGGCGATACCGAAGACGACCGGTTGTCCGGCGCCAAACGCGGCAGCCCCGATGAGTGGGCCCACCACGCCGCCAACGTAGAAGGGAAACAGGATCTGGCCGAGCACCGCGCCGCGGCGCTCCGGGCTGACTGTCGCGGCCATCACCGCCATGCTCGCCGTCAGCGTCGCTGCAGCGAACACCCCGTTGACGACGAGCGCGACCGCGAACAGGGCAATGCCGTGACTCAGGCCCACGGTGGCCAGCGCGAGCGCGGCGCCGATCGACGTGAGGCTGAGCACCAGCACGTAGCCGAACCGCTGCATGACGAGTCCCCAGAGCGGAGATGCGACCGCCTGCCCCAGACCCACGGCGGACAGGACTACGCCGACGGCCGTCACCTTGTCGCCAGGCGCGAGGCGCGCGATGTAGATCGGCACGTACGGCAGGATGGTCCACAAACCGACCTGGGTCACGGCCGTGGCGAGGAACAGGCGCCAGACCAGCGGCCTGCTAGTGATCTCACGCAGCGCACCGCCGAGCAAGCTCAAGATCCGCAGGTCGGCAGGACGGACGTGCTGGTCCTCGCGCATGAAGAGGGTGAGGAGGATGGCCATCGCGACGGAGAGGACGGCGTCGAACAGGAGCATTCCCCGGACGTCGACGACGTGCACGAGGAGCGAGCCCAGGATCGGCCCCACGGTGCGACCGGCCGGGGAGCCCGCCGCCACAATGCCCACCGCCAGCGCCAGCCGCTGCTTCGGGGTGGTCGACGCCTGGACCGCGAGCATGACGCCTGTGTTGCCGAGGACGAGCCCGTTCAGCGACCGGAAGGCAAGCGCCATCCATGGGCCGGTCACGAGCGCCCAGCCGGCGAAGATGACCGCCTCGAGCACCGCGCTGCGCACGATGATGAGCTTCCGGCTGTAGCGGTCCGCCAGGACACCCCAGAACGGGGCCAGCGGCAGGGCGACAATCCAGCCGAGGCTCGACATGGCGGCGATCCACCCCGGCACCTGGCCCGCGGGCACGTGGAGCTCCCGCAGGTACAGCGGCGTGTAGGCGGTGAGCTGGGTCCACGACATGCTCTCGACGCAGGTGGTCGCCGCGAAAAGGACCGCCAGGACCGCCCAGCCGGCAAGAGACGAGGCTCGAGTCTGGGTTTCCATGCGGCGCCCTACAGCTTAATTCGTCAGGGCTGAATGACGTTTTTCCGTTGACACTTGACGAACTGGCAAGCAATGGCTTCTAATCTGACTCATGAAGGACATACGCCGTGAAATCTTGAGCCAGGTCGCGGCGGGCACCATCAGCGCGCAGGAGGGCGCGGCCCGCCTTGATTCGCTCGAATCACCACCCCCGGCAACCGAGCCGCAAGCGATCCCCAGTCCTCCGCATCCGCAGGCAGGTGACGCCGTCCGCCAGGTCAAGGTCATCTCGCAGCTCGGCAGCGCCCAGATCGTCGGCGACCCAAGCGTGGCCTTCGCTGTGGCCGACGGCCCGCACCAGGCCCGCCAGGAAGGCGATGTGATGGTCATCGAACATGCGGGCTTCGACGACAACAACAACTTCGCGTTCGGCCGCGGGCACGGCAGCGAGCGCCGGATCGTGATCGATGGCTTCGACATCCAGCGCCGCAAGCTGACGGTCCGCATGAACCCCGACCTGGCGTTGATCGCTAGCGTCCAGGCGGGCAACGTCCGGGTCGACGGCGTGCATGGTCCAATCACGGGCGACGTGCAGGCCGGACATTTCAGAATTCAGGACTTTCGCAGCCCGCTGGACCTCGGGGTCCAGGCCGGCAACATCACGGCGAGCGGCCGGCTCGACAGCGGCGTCAGCAAGGTCCGCTGCGAGATGGGCTCGGTCAGGATCGACCTCGAGAAAGGCTCGAGCGTCCGCATCAGTGCCCGAACCACCCTGGGCAAGATCGCAATCGATGGTCCGGCAACAGAGCGTGCGAGCGTTGGCCCGGGCAAGGACATCACGATCGGCCCCGGAGCGGCAACGCTCGACATCGAGTGCACGATGGGCAACGTCAAGGTGACCGCTGAGTGAAAACGCGAGATCTCACCCGTCGCCCGCCGCTCAACTGCCCCGTCTGCAACGAGCGTCTCGCCCTCACCCGGTTGAGCTGCCCAGCCTGCGACACCGAGCTCTCCGGCGGCTTTGCCACCTGCGAGTTCTGCGTCCTCACCAACGAGGACAGGGACGTCCTCCGCGTGTTCCTCGCGTCGCGGGGAAACATGAAGGAGCTCGAGCGGCACCTGGGCGTCAGCTATCCGACCGCCCGCGCTCGCTTTGACACCCTGCTTGGCAAGCTCGGCATCGATCGCTCTCCAGCGCCGCCCGCCCCAAGCCGCGTCGAGCTGATGGACCAGGTAGCGCGGGGAGAGATCAACATCGACGAGGCGATACGGCGCCTCGACGCCAGTTGATGGAAGAGCTCCCCGCCCTGGTCTACCAGGCTCACTCGCGCGCCTGCTGGCTCGGTTCCTGCAGCGCATGGGACCGCATCGACCCGATCGGCGAAGCCCGACGGGGCCTGCGCTAGCTCGACCTATTTGACGCCAGCGGCGGCCAGCCCGGCGGCGTGCGCGCTGCCGGCATCGGCGCCCGCGTCCAGCGCGTGCACGGCGGCGGTGGCAAAAGCATGGGCCCTGTGCGGGTCGAGGTTGAGGTCGATGTTTCCCAGCGAGAACCAGGCGCAGTACGTCTGACGGCCAGCTGAAACCGGTACCGGCGGGCGGGCCATGGCAGCTGTCGCCCACTGCACCGCGGTCGCCACGTCCTTTCCACTGGACAGCGCCTGGAACGCGCCCTGCGCCGCGGCGTGGCACGCACTCGCCGGAGCCCCGCCGCGCTTGGCCCACGAGAACCATTCCGCATACGAGCGGTCCTCGGGAGTCGGCACGATCTGCTTCGGATCGGTCTTCGCCTTCTGCTGCACGACCTCCCAGGTCGACTTGGGCGAACCGGCAGCGGGCTGCCGGCCGGGAGGCGGCGGCGGTATGGAGGGCTGCGGTTGAGAGCGCGCCGGAGCAGGCGGAACGGGTGCTTGCGCCGCCGCGGGCTGCGGTTGCGCCGGGGCCGGCTTCGGAGCGGGTTGAGGGGCTGGAGCAGCCGGCTGCGGGGTCGGAGACCACGTCTCCCCCTCTTTGGTGGCGATGTGGACCCGCGGCGCCCAGGCGGGGGTGTCCACGGGCGCGGGCCAGTCGACGTCCTCGGCCGGCGTCGCTGTGCCTGACGCGGCGGGCTCCGGCGCGGCGGGCTCCGGCGCGGCGGGCGCCGGCGCAGCGGCGGGCGGGGCTTCGGGGGGAGGAGGCGGCTCGATCTCTGCCGCGAGCGGCGGCTTTGATTCCAGCGCCGGAGCCGGTGGAGGCGCGGTGGCCGGCGGCACGGTCGCGGGCGCCTCTATCGACGCTGCGGCTGTCACCGGCGGGGTCGTCGCGGGGGGAACGGTCGCTTGTGCGACAGTCGCCGGCTGCACATTTGCGGGCGGCGCTGTCGCCGGCGGGACTGTCGAGGCGGCAACGGCAGGTGTGGCCTTGTCATCCCGCGTGGAGGTGGCCGCCGGCGGTGGGGTGCTGGCTGGCCGTTCCTTCGCCGCCCGCTTCGCGGGGGAACCCGGCGAGGGAGAGATGGTCGCAGGCTGGGTCGCAGGCGCCGTCACCGCGTCAAACGACTCAGGCCCGCTGTCCACAGGCCCGGTTTCGGGAATCGTGGAGGGCTCCGGCAGGCTCTCGTTCACGGTCGAAGAGGGCGGCCAGGCGGGCATCGTGTGCTCGGTCGGCGGCTCGGGTGGCCAGATGTCAGTCGCCTCCGGGACCGACGATTCGTGGGCCGCATCGTCGGCCGGCGCGTCGTGCGTTGCTTCGGCTGACTCCTCAGGCGCGCTCTCGGAGTCAAGCGGCTCACCCGCCGGTGCGGGCACCGTCTGGGCCCACGATGGGGTTTGCTTCTGCATCGGAACGGCCTGCTTCGGGTCGGACAGCTCAGAGCCCACCGTTGACCCATCGGTCTTCGACCAGTCCGGCGTGACCTCCTTCATCGGCTTGGCCGGCAAAGGCGCCTCGGAGGCGGTGTCGGTGACGGATTCAGTCCCGTTCTCGCTCATTTCGTCTTGCGCAAGCGGCACTACAGGAACGGTTCGAGCCCACACCGGGGTCGTCTCATGGGTCGGCACGGCCGGCAGAGGCGCCTCCGGCGGCGTGCCGTCGTGCGGGTCTTGCGGTGGCTCCGATTCCAAGTCGGAGTCAGTCTAGCTTTGCGATCAGCGCTTTTACCCGCAGCTTCACGCGAATACGTGAGTCATGGCGTTCTCCGGCAGAGGGTCGGGCTGCTGCTCAGCCCAGTCGGCGGCATCGGAAGCCTCCGCATCGCACTCCGCCTGGATCTTGGCCGCGTCTTCGGCGGCGATCCACCCGCGCTCGACCAGCCACGCGGTGAAACTCCCGATTGGATCGTGGCCGGACGCCTCCTTGATCTCTTCTTTGGTCCGGTACTTCAGGTGATTGTCTTCGGAAGTGTGAGAGTTCATGCGCCAGATCTTGGCGTCGATTAAAGTCGGGCCTTCGCCGCGCCGCGCCCGGTCGACAGCCTCGCGGCAGACGGCGTAGCAGGCGGGGACGTCGGTCCCGTCCACCGTCACACCGGGGATTCCGTAGCCCGCCGCCCTGTCGGCGACGTTCGGGTTCGCCATCTGCAGGCGGATGGGCACCGAGATGGCGTAGCTGTTGTTCTCGCACACGAACACCACCGGGAGGCGGTGGACGGCGGCGAAATTGACGCCCTCGTGGAAATCGCCCTGGCTGGTGGCGCCGTCGCCGAACGTGCACAGCGTCACCGAACGCTCGCCCCGTAGCTTGGCCGCGTACGCGATGCCGGAGGCTTTCGGGATCCAGCTCGCGACGACCTGCGAGACCGGCGCAATCTTCAACGAGCGGTAGCTGAAGCAGCCACCCGGGATGTTGCGGCCGCCCGAGAGGGGGTCGTCCGCCTTCGCGAACACCGCCAGCATCCATTCCCTCATCGTCAGCCCGCGCACGATCGAGTTGGCCAACCCCCGATAGTGAGGGACGAGCCAGTCGTCGGGCCGCAGCGCCGCCGTCGAGGCGACCTGGATCCCCTCGTGACCGCGGCTCGAGCCTACGAACGGCGCGCGACCCTGCTTGACCAGGATGTGCATGCGGTCGTCGAGCGCCTTCGCCATGCACATCCAGCGATGAAGCCGCAGGTACTCCTCGCGTGTCGCCGTTTTCGCGCGGGTGGTGGTCGCCATCAGCTCTGCACGTGGCCGGCCAGCGCCCGGCCGATATCCACGACCTCGTCGGCGGTAAGTCCCATGCGACTGAGGTGATCGTAGTACCGGCGGTGGAAATCTGAGAAGTCGCTGCGCTCGGCGCGCTCCTCGCGGATGCGCTTGACCTCCGCCAGCACGCCCGCCACGAGCTCTGGATCGGACCTGATCCCCGCGGCGCGCAGCGTGTGCTCGATGACCACCGCGCCCGAGTGCTTGCCGTACACGTACTCGACCTCGGCGCCGAGATCCGCCGGCGGGATGAACTGGTAGATGGCGGGATGGATCAGCAACCCGGCGGTGTGGATGCCGGACTCGTGCGTGAAGACGTTGAGGCCGATGCCCGGCTCGGTCGGCTGCACCGGGATGCCGCTGACCTTCTCGAGATGACGCGCCAGAGCGCGCAGCTTCTCGTACTTGAAACCGGGGATCTCGATGCCGAACAGGTAGCGGAGCTGCAGCAGGACCTGGTGCATCGGCGCGTTCCCGGTTCTCTCGCCGATGCCGTTGACGCTTGTCGTGAACACCTCGGCCCCCGAACCGAGAGCCATCACGGTGTTCCAGGCGCCAAGCCCGAGGTCGTTGTGAAAGTGGACGACCAGGGGGGCGTCAGGCGTGGCGGCCTTGATCGCGGGGATGTACTCCCGGACCGCGAATGGCGAGTAGCACCCGACGGTGTCCGGAGTCGAGGGCCGCGTCCCTCCTGCCTTCAGGCCTTCGCGGTGAATCTCGGCGATGTAGTCGACGTCCGCTCGGCTGCCGTCCTCGCCGCCGAACTCGATCGAGGTCGCGCCCTGGTCCCGCGCGTAGCGGATCGCCTCGCACATCATCCGGAGGTTGGCTTCGCGGTAGAAGGAAACGGGCAGCTCGAGCCACTCGCTCTCCGGGATCCCTTCGCGGTGAAGCAGGGTCTTGCCCAGCTTGTACTTGACGTGCAGGTCCGACGCCGACGTGAAGATGAAGTAGGTCACCTCATCGCGCCGGTGACCCAGTCTGTCGATGACGCGCATGGTGGCGTCGATGTCGCTCCTGGTCGAGCGCGACATGCAGACGACCTCGAGGTCGCCACGCAGCTCGCCGCGCTTGCGGCCTTCGAGGATGAGCCTCAGCGTCTCGCGCTCGCTCTCGGAGACCGAAGGAAAGCCGACGTCCATGATGTGGACTCCGATGTCGGATAGCATGCGAGCGAGCTGGTACTTGTCCTTCGGGGTGATCGCGACGCCCGGCATCTGCTCGCCGTCGCGAAGGGTGTCGTCGTAGACGCGGATCTTCGCGGACGGCGGGAATTTCAGGTCGTGTGTGAAGCGGGTCGGGTCGCGAGCCAGCTCTTCAAGCGGCTCCTGGAGATCTACGGGTTTTGTCTCATCCACGAGCAGTCGCCAGACGGCGCCGCTCCTCGAGGCGCTTGCGCACCCACGGGACGAGCCCGCCCATCTGCATCAGCTCGTTCATGAAGCTCGGAAACGCCTCGGTCCGGTACTCGTTGCTCCGCGTGAAGTTGCGCACGATGCCCTCCTCCAGGTCGACCTCGAGCTCGTCCCCCTCCTCGACAGCCTCGGCGGCCTCGGGCGACTGAATGATGGGGTAGCCCATGTTGATCGCGTTGCGGAAGAAGATGCGCGCATACGAGTCCGCGATGACGAGCGAGATTCCCGCGCCGCGAATCGCCACCGGTGCAATCTCGCGCGACGAACCGCAGCCGAAGTTGGATCCCGCGACGAGGATGTCGCCCGCGGTCACGCCGGCCGCCCAGGCCTCGCGGCCCGGTACGCCTTCCATGGCGTGCTTGCCGAGCTCCTTCTCATCGAGCGAGTAGATGGCGTACTTCGCGGGGATGATCTGATCGGTGTCGATGTTGGCCCCAAACTTCCACGCCCGCCCGCGAATGACTTTGGGAAGCGTCACGGCGCCACGTCCCGGTCGCCCGGCTTTGCCCGGCGACCGCCCCCGCTCGGCGCAGCCATAAACGGCGCGAGCCAAAGGGAGGTTCCCCATAAGGGGGGCCTGCCCCCCTTGTGCCTTTTCACGCGATTCCTGCGGGCATGTGTTTCAGGACGTCTTGCGGGTGCGTGATCACCCCGGTCACGGCGCTCGCGGCGGCCACGGCGGGATTGGAGAGATAGACAAGCGCTTTGGGGTGCCCCATGCGACCCGGGAAGTTGCGGTTGGTCGTGCTTAGGCAGACCTCTCCTTCGCCAAGGACTCCCATGTGCCCGCCCAGGCACGCGCCGCACGTCGCCGTCGTCCACGCGGCCCCCGCGGCGAGGAACGTGCCGATCAGGCCCTCCTTCTCCGCCTGGATCGCGACCTGGTGCGATGACGGGGTGATGATCAGCCGAACGCCGGGGGCGACCTTGCGGCCTTGGAGCACGGCGGCGGCGCGGCGCAGGTCGGTGATGCGCGAGTTGGTGCACGAGCCGATGAACACCTGGTCGAGCTTTGTGCCGACAACCTCGGAGAGCGGTGAATAGTTGTCGGGCGACATCGGCCGCGCGACTCCGAGCTCGACCTTCTCCGCATCGAACTCGAACACCTTCTCGTACACCGCGTCGGGATCGGAGGTGACCGGCGTGTAGGGCCGCTTCGCGCGCCCGTCGAGGTACTGCTTCGTGACCTCGTCGAACTCCATGATCCCGTTCTTCGCGCCCGCCTCGATCGCCATGTTGGTCATCGTCAGCCGCGCCTCCATGTCGATGTGGCGGAGCGCCTCGCCCGTGTGCTCCATTGCCTTGGACCGCGCGCCGTCGACGCCGATCTGGCCGATCACGTACAGGATCAGGTCCTTCGCCTCGACCCACTCCTTGAGGCGGTTGTGATAGACGAACTTCAGCGTCTCGGGGACGCGGAACCACAGCTCACCGAGCGCGAACACGCACGCGAGGTCGGTCGAGCCGATGCCGGTGGCAAAGTTGTTCAGCGCCCCATAGGTGCAGCTGTGCGAGTCGGCTCCGACGACAAGCTCGCCCGGCAGCACGAGGCCGTTCTCGGGCAGGACCGTGTGGCAGATGCCGCCCTGCCCCACCTCGAAGTACCACTTGATCCCCATGTCGTGCGAGAACTCGCGGGTCAGCCTGCCGAGCGTCGCGCTCGCGGCGTCCTTGGCGGGCTGGAAGTGGTCCTGCGTGACGGCCACGCGGTCCGGGTCCCAGATCTTCTCCGCGCCCATCTGCTCGCGCATGATCCTTCCGGCAGGCGGGATGGTGAGGTCGTGCCCCATCGCGAAGTCGACCTTGGCCAGCACCAGGTCGCCGGGACGAACGCTCTCGCGTCCGGCCCCTCGGGCCAGGATCTTCTCCGTCATCGTCATGCCCATCAGTTGACTGTACCGGCCGGGTGGGCTGGAGATCGCGGCAGGCGCCCGAAAGGGCGCCGGTCGGGGCGCCGAGGCGAAGGCAAGGGTGGCACTAGCAGGAGCGCACCTTAGGTGCGTGACGACGACGGGCCGGGCCCCCTGACGCGCGCATCGGCGTCCCGAGCCGATGAGATCCGGCCCGCCTGGCCGGTGCAGGCAACTTAATCCTTCAGCCTTTTCGCGACGGCGTCGCCACATTCGCCGGTCGACAGGTTGCCGCCGAGATCGCGCGTGCAGTCTCCCGCGCGGATTGCCGATTCGACCGCACCCTCGATCGCTGTAGCCATTTGGGTGTAACCCAAGTGTCTCACCATCATAGATGCGCTCAAGATCGCCCCGATCGGGTTGACGATGCCGCGGCCGGCGATGTCCGGCGCGGTGCCGTGCACGGGCTCGAACAGGCCGCGCTTCGTCTCCGGGTTGATGTTCCCCGACGGCGCGATTCCCATCCCGCCGATCAGCTCGGCGGTCAGGTCCGACAGGATGTCGCCGAACAGGTTGCCGGTGACGATGACGTCGAACTGGCTTGGGTCCTTCACCAGCTGCATCGAGGCGGCGTCGACGAAGAGGTGGCGCGTCTTGACACCGGGGTGCGTAGCGGCGACCGCCTTCCACCGCTCCTGCCACAGGCCGCCCGCGAAAGTCATCGCGTTCGACTTGTCGATCATCACGACCTCGCGGCGCGCGACCTTGAACGCGTAATCCAGGATGCGCGTCACGCCGATGTACGTATTGAGGTCCTCCTGGATCGCGACCTCGTGCGCGGTGCCCTTCCTGAAGCGCCCGCCCATGCCCACGTAGAGGCCTTCGGTGTTCTCGCGCACCACGAGCAGGTCGACCTTGCGCCTGTCCTCGCGGCGAAGCGGCGAAAGCCTGTCGTCGTACAGTTTCGCGGGGCGAAGGTTGACGTAGAGGTCGAGCTCGAAGCGCAGCCGCAGCAGCACACCGGCGAGGTACTCGGGATCCGGCACCCGGGGGTCGCCCACCGCGCCGAAGAGGATCGAGTCCGCCTTCTCCAGCTCCGACCAGACCTCCGGCGGGATGGCCACGCCCGCGCGCATGAAGGCGTCAGCGTTGACGTCGAACTCCTCGAACTCGAAGTCGGCGCCGGCGGCGCGCAGCACCTTGATCGCTTCGGGGACGACCTCCTTGCCCGCGCCGTCGCAGGGCAGGACGGCGATGTGCTTCGACACTACGCTGGGGCTTCTTGGCGCACGGGCTCGCGAAGCTTGTAGCGCTGGATCTTGCCGGTGACGGTCTTGGGCAGCTCGGACACGAACTCGATGGCGTGAGGGTACTGGTAGCGCTGCAGGCGCGACTTGCAGTGTTCCTGCAGACCTGACACGAGCGTGTCGTCCTTTTTCGGCTCCCCTTTCACGATGACGAAGGCTTTGATCTTCGTGAAGCCGTCCATCTCGATCCCCACGACCGCGCTCTCCGCGACCGCGGGGTGCTCGAGCAGCGCCGACTCTATCTCGATCGGCGAGACCCATAGGCCGCTCACCTTGATCATGTCGTCGGAGCGGCCCTCGTACCAGTAGTAGCCATCCTCGTCCACTCGATAGCGGTCGCCGCTGACGAACCAGTCGCCGAGGATCGAGCGCTTGGTCTTCTCGTGCTGGGCCCAGTAGAGCGCCAGCGCGCTGTCGCCCCTGACATAGAGATCACCGGCTTCGCCGGAGGCGACCGTTCTTCCTTCCGGATCGAGGATCTTCAGCTCGTAACCCGGCACGGGCTTACCGCTGGAACCGGGCCTTACGTCGTCGAGCCGGTTCGAGCAGTAGATGTGGAGCATCTCGGTCGAGCCGACGCCGTCCAGGATGGTGAGGCCGAAGGCTTCCTTCCAGCGCCGCCACACCTCGGCCGGCAGCGCCTCCGCCGCGGCCACGCAGTGCCGGATGCTCGACAGGTCTCGGCCCTTCGCACCATCGAAGTTGAGGATCGCGTTGTAAAGGGTCGGCGCCGAGAAGAAGAGCGTCGGGCGCCGCTTCTCGATCGTCTCGAGCACGGTCACAGGCGTGTTGCGGCCGGCGTGCAGCACCGTCGAGGCGCCAACCCAGTACGGCATCGTGAGGTTGTTGCCGAAGCCGTACGCATGGAAGAGGCCGGTGGTCGAGAAGGTGGTGTCGCGCTCGGTGATGCCCAGCACCTGCTCGCCGTAGGTGACGCACGTGTAGGGGATGTCGTGCTGCAGGTGGACGACCGCCTTGGGCTTTCCCGTCGAGCCAGAGCTGTACAGCCAGAAAGCCATGTCGTCTTTTCTCGTCGGAGCGGCGGCGATCTCGGGTCCGGCTGCGATCTGGTCTGCGCGGAGCAGGCGCGGAGGGTTGGCGGCACGCGCGACCGCCGCCTGCAGCTTCTCCTCGGTGTTGGCGTCGACGACGATAACCCGGGCGATCGAGTCCTCGACGTAGTGGTCGTAGTCTTCGCTGCGCTGCAGCAGCGGGTTGACCGGGACGGGGATCGCGCCCAGGCGGATCGCTCCCAGGAAGGCGGCAACCCAGCCGGGACTGTCGTAGCCGGCGATCAGGACGCGCTCCTCGCGCCTGACCCCGAGGTCGCGCAGCGCGTGGGCCGCCCCGCAGGCGAGCTCGAAGAGCTCGCTGTAGGTCACGTCCCTTAAGGCCGATGCGATCGCCTGCTTGCCGCCCCGCCCCGCCTCGAGGTTTCGTTCCAGGAGGTCGGCGCCGACGTTGTAGCGCTCCGGCAGCTCCAGCACCGACATTCCAGAGAGAGTGTAGTTTCGGGCGGTGACTGACGGCCGCCTCATCCTCGTGTACGACGGGGAGTGCGCGTTCTGCGCGCGCCTGGCCCGCTGGGTCGAGCGACGCGACAGACAGCGGCGGGTGTCGGCGCGTCCGCATCAGGAGCCGGGCCTGATCGAGTCGCTGGGCCTAACGCGCGAGGAGGTCGGCCGCGCGTCATGGGCGGTGGAGCCGGGGGGGCGGCGGTTTGAGGGGGCTGCCGGGATCAGTCGGGTGCTGAGAGAGCTGGGCGGAGGGTGGGCGTTGCTTGGATCCGCATACCTGCTGCCCCCCCTGGCGTGGCTGGAGGATCGCTACTACGACAGAGTGGCAAGGCGACGCAGTTGGACCTGACGCGCGCCTGATCGACGAATTACTGACGGACGACCGCGGCGGCTCCCTTGCGCAGCACGTATTTCTGGATCTTGCCCGTGGCCGTCTTCGGCAGCTCGGCCACGAAGGTCACACCGTGGGGGGCCTTGAAGTGCGCCAGACGGTCGCGCGTGAAGGCGATGAGCTCGGCCTCGGTCGCGGTGGCGCCTGGCTTCAAGAGGACGTAGGCATAGGGCGCCTCACCCCATTTCTCGTGTGGCAGGCCGACGATGGCGGCCTCCTGCACCGAAGGATGGCGCAGCAGGACACCTTCGACCTCCAGGCTCGAGATGTTCTCTCCACCGCTGATGATCACATCCTTGATCCTGTCCCGGATCTCGACATATCCGTCCGGGTGCATCACGGCAGCGTCGCCGGTGTGGAACCAGCCGTCGCCCATGACCTTTTTGGTCGCCTCGGGGTCGTTGTAGTAGCCGGCCATGATCACGTTTCCACGCGCGACGATCTCGCCCAGGCTCTGCCCGTCCGCCGCTACGTCCTTGCCGTCGGTGTCGACGACGCGCAGCTCGCCGGAAGTGATCAGCTCGACGCCGGTGAGTGCCTTGATGATTCCGCGCTCCGTGATCCCGAGCTCCGCATGCTCCGGGCGCGGCTCGCAGATCGTGATGAAGGGCGCGGTCTCGGTGAGCCCGTAGACCTGCGTGACCTCCCAACCAAGCTCCCCTTCCATGCGCTCGATCGTCGCCGCCGCCGGGGCCGCCCCAGCGGTGATGACGTGCACTCCCTTTGGCACGTCGCCTCGAACGTCGGCGGGCGCATTTGCAAGCAAGATGAGGACGGTGGGTGCGGCGCACAGCCAGCCGACATGCTCTTTGCGTACCAGGTCGAAGACCGGTGCGGGCTCCGCCTTGGGCAGGCAGATATGCGTGCCACCGACCGCAGTGATGATCCAGACGAACGTCCAGCCGTTGGCATGGAACATCGGCAGGGTCCACAGGTACCTGTCGCCGACCGTGATGTGGAAGTGGACCAGCGTTCCGACGACGTTCGCCCAGGCGTTGCGGTGCGTGATCATCACGCCCTTGGGCTTGGCGGTCGTGCCGCTCGTGTAGTTCAGCGAGAGGAGATCGCTCTCCGCGATATCGGGTCGCTCGAACTCCGGCTTCGAACGCGTGAGGGTTTCCTCGTACTCCGTCCAGCCTTTGCGACCGCCGGATTTGCCCAGCACGACGAAATGCTTCACGCCGTCGAGCTGGTCGCGGACCCCGTCGACGGCCTCAACGTAATCAGGGTGGACGCACAGCACGCTGGCGCCCGAGTGCGAGGTGATGTAGGTGAAGTCCTCTGCGGTGAGCCGGTAGTTGATGGGCACGAGCACCGCGCCGATCTGCGGGACGGCATAGAAGGATTCCAGCTGCTCGTGTGTGTTGGGCGCGATGTAGGCGACGCGGTCGCCCTTCCTGACGCCCATCCCCTGCAGAGCCGCAGACCACCTGTCGCACCGGTCGAAGAACTGCTCGTAAGTGAAGCGCAGGTCGCCGTCGACGACAGCCTCCCGGTCTCCGTACAGCTTGCGCGCGCGGCGGGCGAACTCCAGCGGAGTCAGCGGGGTTTCCATGCCGATCCTCCCTTCATGAATTGAGCATCAGGGCGAAGTCGGCGTTCTTGATGCCGCCGACGAATGCGCTGTGGGCCTTGGGCTCGAGCTCAACCGAGCGCTCGTAGACAAACGCATATACGTTGTCGATCGTCCATTCGCCGTAGCCCTGAATCCGCAGGCCGTACCGAAGGTCCTCGTCCTTCTTGCCTCGCTGGAGCAGGTCGGTCGCACGCGAGTAGATCGCCTTGAGGATCTCCAGCTGCATGCTGAGCTCCGCGATGGTCCTTGCGTCGCCCTCCTCCTCTACCAGCTGCTCGACCTGGGCTTCGAGGTCGGCGATCTCCTTCTGGTAGTCGTCCACCCCGTGAACGAGTGTACCGCCGGTCTTCCTAGTGGATCAGGTAGTTCGAGGCGACCGCAGCGGCGATCAGGATGGCGATGATGTTGACCACCTTGATCATAGGGTTGATGGCGGGTCCGGCGGTGTCCTTGTTGGGGTCTCCGACCGTGTCGCCCGTCACCGCGGCCTTGTGCGCCTCGGACCCCTTGCCGCCGAGGTGCCCCTCCTCGATGTACTTCTTCGCGTTGTCCCAGGCGGCTCCGCCGCTCGTCATCTGGATGGCCAGGAACAGGCCGGTCACGATCGCCCCGAGGAGCATGCCACCCAGGGCGCGCGGACCGAGCAGGAAGCCGACCGCGATCGGCGCGATCACCGGGATGATGCCGGGCACGATCATCTCGCGCTGAGCGGCCGCGGTGACGATGCGGACGGCGGTGCCGTACTCGGGCTTGGTCGTTCCGGCCATGATCCCCGGAATGTCCCGGAATTGGCGCCGTACTTCCTCGACGACGAGGCCGCCGGCGCGGCCGACCGCGAGCATGGCGAGCGAGCCGAACAGGAACGGCAGGATCCCGCCGAAGAACAGGCCGACGATGACCAGCGGGTCGGACAGCTCGAATTTCGTCGGGTGTCCGGCTCGGGCGAGCTCCTGCGTGTAGGACGCGAACAGGACCAGCGCGGCCAGGCCCGCGGACCCGATGGCGTAGCCCTTGGTGACCGCCTTGGTCGTGTTGCCGACTGCGTCAAGCCGGTCCGTGACCCCGCGGACCTCGTCAGGCAGCTTGGCCATCTCCGCGATGCCGCCCGCGTTGTCGGTGATGGGGCCGTAGGAGTCGATGGCGACGATGATGCCGGTCATCGAGAGCATCGCTGTCGCCGCGATGGCGATTCCGTACAGCCCTCCGAGCGCGTAGCTGATCAGGATGCCTACTCCGATCACGATCACGGGCAGCGCGGTCGACATCATCCCGATGGCCTGGCCCGCGATGATGTTGGTCGCGTGGCCGGTCACCGACGCCTTCGCGATCAGGTGAACGGGCCAGTAAGCGGTCTCGGTGAAGAACTCGGTGATCGCCACGATCAGCACCGTGATGACGACACCGATCAAAGCCGCAAAAAACAGGTTGTTTGGATCACCCACTCCGCCGCCGGCTTTCAGGTACCCGTTCCCGGTCATGTACTGGGTCACGAAATAGAAACCGACAACGGCTATCGCGACTGCGACCAGCAGCCCCGCGTAAAGGGCCCCCATGATCCAGCGCGGGTTGAAGATGCGCACGAAGAAGCTGCCTGCTATCGAGCCGACCACGCTCACCGCTCCGAGCAGCAGCGGGTAGACGACCCAGCCGACCTGGTTCTTGAAGAGCAGCGAGCCGAGCAGCATCGCCGCGATCATCGTCACGGCGTACGTCTCGAACAGATCCGCCGCCATGCCTGCGCAGTCGCCGACGTTGTCGCCCACGTTGTCCGCGATCACCGCCGGGTTGCGCGGATCATCCTCTGGGATGCCGGCCTCGACCTTTCCCACGAGGTCAGCGCCGACGTCGGCAGCCTTGGTGTAGATGCCACCGCCCAACCGGGCGAACACCGACACAAGGCTCGCACCGAAGGCAAGGCCGACCAGGGCATCTATGTCCTTGAAAAGGAGATAGGCGGCCGAGACCCCGAGCAGCCCAAGACCGACCACCATGAACCCGGTCACCGCACCGCCGCGAAACGCGACCTGGAGCGCCTTGTTCAGGCCGCCGCGGGCGGCCTCCGCCGTGCGGACGTTGGCGCGCACGGCGATGTTCATGCCGACATAGCCGGCTGAAGCCGAGAGGATTGCGCCCACGACATAGAGCTCGGCCGTTGTCCGGTTGATGAAGATGCCGATCACCACGGCGATGACGACGCCGATGATCGCGATGACCATGTACTGGCGGTTCAGGTAGGCGGAAGCTCCCTCCTGGATCGCAGCCGCGATTTCCCGCATGCGCTCGTTGCCCGTCGGCACGCGCAGGACCAGGTATATCAAATAGACTGCGAACAGGACCGCGGCCAGCCCACCGGCGACCGCGTACAGCGCTGTGTTGGGGTCCACTACCTCTCCCTCTTCTGCCTCGTCATTCGGGACGACGAGTCGCGGAGCGATAGGTTATACGAACCGGGTCAGCCGGTAGGGTCGAAGCTCTCGAGGCCGCCCGTCGCAGCAGTCCAGTCCGCATCGACCCGCTCGACGCACGCGATGCTCGGACCGCGCTCGACCGCCTGCTTGAGACGTTCGAGCTCACGCCTCCTGCCCTCGGCGACGAACTCGACTGTGCCCTCGTCTCGGTTGCGCACCCAGCCCCGCAGCCCGAGGCGCTGACCCTCACGCGCCAGGAAGTAACGAAAGCCCACGCCCTGCACATCGCCATGGACCACACCGTGCAACCGCTCCACCCAGGCAGCTTAAGCTGGCAGCAATGCCCACCTCCACCATCGTGGCGATCGGCGACGAGCTGGTCGGCGGCTTCACGCTGGACACCAACTCGCACTGGCTGGCGGAGCGCCTTCGCCTGCTGGGCTTTCCGGTCAAACGAGTGACGGCGATCCGCGACCGACCCGGCGAGATCGTCGAGCAGGTGCACTGCGAGCTGGCGGACGGCGAGGTCACTCACGTCTTCCTGTCGGGAGGCCTGGGGCCGACGCCCGACGACCGAACCTTCGCATCTCTCGCGGAAGCCCTCGGCCGCGAGCTGGTCGTCTGGGAGGAGACTCGCGCGCGGATCGAGCGGCGAGTCAAGCGGATGCACGAAGCAGGCCTGCTCGAGTCTCCGGAAGTGACCGAGGGCAATCTCCGCATGGCACGCATACCGGCAGAGCCCGCCCACGTATTCAAGAACAAGCGCGGCATGGCTCCGGGCGTCGTCTACGAGGTGCAGGGGAAGCGCCTCTTCGTGCTGCCGGGAGTGCCGCTGGAGATGAAAGGCATCTTCACAGAGGAGCTGGAGCCGCAGTTCCTCGCCGAAGGGTCGGCCGCCACCGTCCGCGAGCTTCGCTTCATGTTCGCGGTCGAGGCCCGCTTCTACCCGCTGATGAAAGAGCTCGAGCAGTCGTTCCCGGACGTTTCGGTGGGCTCATACCCCAACTTCGAGACGAAGGAGCTCGTCATCCGCGTCCTCGGCGCCGACACCAAGCGGGTGGACGACGTGATCGACGTCGTACGGCGTCGATCAGCGCAGCTCGGAATGACTGCCGACTAGCCTTTTAGTTTTCGCTCCAGCAGTGCGCGCTCGGCGGGGTTCCGTACTCCTCGAACCACTTGTTGACGTTGGCGTAAGCCAGCTCGAGCTGCTCCTTGGTCAGCTTCTCCCACTGAGCCTGCTCATCTGTCGAACCGGCGAACATCAGGACGTACTTCATGCCGAACCTCCATGCCGGGCGGTCATTGGTGCCGGGTCATCCTTTACGACGATCGGAAGCCGCCGAATTCGACAACAGGGTCAGGACCCGGTGAACTCCGGCTCCTGCTTGCTCAGGAACGACATGATCCCGATCGCGGCGTCGGTCGTCAGCGACGCCCGCGCAAAGTTGGCCGTCTCGATCTCGAGAGCCTCGTCCAGCGGCAGGTCGGAGCCGCGCGCGACCGCGTCTTTGATCATCGCGATCGCGAACGTGGCAGCCTTCGCCAGCCGGGCGGCCAACGCGTCGACAGCCCCCTGGAACTCGTCAGGCGGCACGGCCGTGTCGACCCAGCCCACCGCCGCCGCTTCGCTCGCCGACAGGCGCGTCGATTCGATCAGGTAGCGCATCGCCCTGGCCTTGCCGATCAGTCGCGGGAGGCGCTGCGTGCCACCCGCGCCGGGAATGATCCCGAGTGCCGACTCGGGCTGGCCTATCTTCGAGCGCCCGTCCTCGACCATGACCCGGTAGTCACAGCACAGGGCAAGCTCGCTGCCCCCGCCGAGCGCGTGACCGTTGATCGCCGCGATCACTGGCTTCGGGCAGCGCTCGATTGCCGAGAAGTCCGCGTTCATCCTTCTCATGAAGGACATGATCTGGTCCTCCGCGTCCGGGGCGCTGCGGTCGATGCTGCCAAGGGCCGTCAGGTCGGCCCCGACGCTGAAGTACTTCTCGTACTCGGAGGCCAGCACGATCACGCGAGCGGATTGGTCGGCGCCCAGCTCGTGGAAGGCGTTTGCCAGCTCGCTCATCAGGTCCTCCGCGATCGAGTTGTTGCCCTTGCGGTGCATGACGACGCGGGCGACCGGGCCTTCGCGTTTGACGTCGACGCACTCTCCCATCAGGCGGTGAACAGGGGAATGCCGCCCGCGACCTCGATTACCGAGCCCGTGATGTATCCCGCCTCGTCCGAGCAGAGGAAGGCGATGGTGTTCGCGATGTCATCGGGCTGGCCGAAGCGCTTGAAGACCGTGCGCGCCTTGAACCGCTCGTACATGGGATTGGTGTCGGCCGCCGCCTTGCCGGCCTCCGACTCGATGATGCCGGGCGCGATCGCGTTTGAAGTGATGTTGTGCCGCCCGCCTTCGAGCGCGGCCGTTTTGGCGAGCCCGACCAGCGCCGCCTTGGTCGACGAGTAGCTCGCCTGCCCGAATCCGCCGAGGGTGCCGGCCACCGACGACATGAAGATGAGGCGCCCCCACTTGTTCTCAACCAGGTAAGGCCAGACCTCTTTCGTGCAGTTGAACGCGCCGGTGAGGTTGACCCTCACGTCGCGATCCCACAACTCGTACGACTGGTTCGGGATTTGTGCCGTGTGGTCGAGCGTCGCGGCGTTGTTGATCAGGATGTCGATCTTGCCGAACTCCTGCTTGACCTTCTTGAAGACGTCGCGGATCTGGTCCCGATTCGTCACGTCCATCTTGATCGCGAGCGACCTACGCCCCATCTTGCGGATCTCTTCCGCGGTGCTGTTGGAGTGCACCCAGCCCTGCGAGACCGCGACCTGCGCCAGCACGCTGCCCTGCGCTTCGGCCGTCTTCTGCAAATCCGGGTCGTCCTCGACAAGGACGTCGGTGATAACCACGTCGGCGCCCTGCCGGGCGAGCGTGAGCGCGTCCTGCCGCCCGAGCCCGCGTGAAGCACCCGTGACGACGGCAACTTTGCCTGTTAGATCGAACAATTTATCCCTCCATCGTTTGCTGCAAGCGTTCGCCGCCCCATCCGGCCCTGCGGGCCACCTTCCCCATAAATGGGGAAGTGACCTAACTAATCTTGATTGTGTTGCGCGATCCTGCGATGGCCCTAGAGATGACCAGGCGCTGGATCTCGGCCGTGCCTTCCCAGATCTGGTAGATCTTCGCGTCGCGGAACCACTTCTCGACCGGGTACTCTTTGATGTAGCCGTAGCCGCCCAGGACCTGGATCGCGTCGGTCGTCACCTCCATCGCGACGTCTGCCGCGAAGCACTTCGCCATCGACCCTTCGGCGCGCTCGAACGGCATGCCCTGCGTCGCCATCCAGCCCGCACGCCAGATGAGCAGCCGGGCGGCGTCGATCTTCATCGCCATGTCGGCCAGCTTGAACCCGATCGCCTCGTGCTGCCACAGGGGCTTGCCGAACTGCTTGCGATCCTGCGCGTACTCGAGAGCGAACTCGTAGGCTGCGCGGGCGATGCCGAGCGCGCCGGCCGCGACTCCAGGTCGAGTCGCCTCGAGCGTCATCAGCGCGCCCAGCGCGCCAGGCCCGGCGTTGTCGGCATCGGGCTCGCCGCCGAGCCGGTGATCGAGCGGCAGGTGGCAGTCCTCGAGGATCACCTGCGCCGTGTGGCTCGCGCGGACGCCGAGCTTTTGTTCCTTCCGCCCCATGCGCAGCCCCGGCGTCCCTTTCGGGACGAGAAAGGACGCGATGCCGGCCGGCCCTTTGGTCGGATCGGTGTTCGCGTAGATCACGTGGTAGTCGGCGATGCCGCCGTTGGTGCAGAACTGCTTGGTGCCGTTGAGCACGTAGCCGTCGCTCACGCGCGTCGCGCGCGTCTTCATGGACAGCGCGTCGGACCCCGAGTCAGGCTCGGTCAGGCCGAGTCCGCCGAGCACGAGCTTGTCCGGGTCGGTGAACTCTGGCAGCCAGCGCTTCTTCTGCTCTTCGGTGCCGCTCGACCGGATGCCCGCCATCGCGAGCGCCATGGACTGGATGCACACCGCGATGCCTGCGCACCCCCAGTGCAACTCTTCGTTGAGCATGAGCTCTGTCAGATAGTCCAGGCCCTGGCCGCCGTACTCCTCGGGAATGAACGCGGCGGGCGTCAGCCCGAGCTTGTGCGCCTTCTTCACAACCTCGTACGGAAACTCTTCGGTTTCGTCAAAGTGCGCCGCCACCGGCCGGATCTCTTTTTCCGCGAACTCGTGCGCCAGATCGCGAATCGCCTCCTGCTCGGGCGTGAGGGAGAAGTCGAGAGGCATCTAGCCGATCTCGGCGAACGATTTAGTCAGCACCGGCTCGCCCCGCTGGTTCACGGCTGCCAGGGCCAGCTTGCCGTGGCCGTCCGGCTGTGCCGTGAAGATGACCGTGTCGCCTGGCACGACCATGCCGGCGAACCGGCAGTACAGGCGCTTCAGGTGCTGGGGGCCACCGGCGGCCTCGGCCGCGGCTGTCGCCATCATTCCCATCTGGAGAAGGCCGTGGGCGATAACGCCGGGCAGGCCGACCGTTTTCGCGAAACCGTCGTCGAGGTGGATCGGGTTGTGATCGCCGGAAGCCTCCGCATAGGCGGCAATCTGCTCCGTGGTGAACGTGACTTCTCTTTGCGTCACGAGCGGATCACGAACAGGGACTTCGAGCGGCACACCGGATCGCCGGCGTGGTCGGTGGTCTCTGTCTCGAACGTGACGAACCGCATCCCGCGGCGTGTGACGTCCGAAGAGACGCGTCCCTGCGACGTCACCGTCTCGCCCCCCTTCGGGTGACGCGTCCACGTGAACTCCTGCTCTGCATGCAGCAGCCTGGCGAAATCAATCGCGGCCTCCGGGTCGCCGAACAGCTGCGGTCCCGTCACGCCAAGCGAGTAAACCGCGGCGAACGTCGGCGGCACGCCGTCCGCCGGGTCTGCGCCGATGGCTTTCGCGAATGCGTCGGCGCGGTGTCGCTCGATCTCGAAGGTGACCGGCGGGTAGGTACGCCCCGCGACTCCTGCCGCTTCCGGCCCAGCCACGCCTGACACGCGCACAAGGTTAGATCCTGTTGGGTCGAAGGCGCGCGAGAACGCGGCGGACCAGCAGCGGGCGCAGCGCGGTCCACGCCTCCATCACCGTCGAGCGGGCCGCAGCGGCCAGGTCGGGTGGAGCGTACGCGGCGACGACGAAACCATCCGCGAGGGCGCCGACGGGATCGGACGCCTCCGGGAAGCTTTGCTGCAATCGCCGGCCGAGCTCCAGCGGAGTCTCGCCCGGTCGGGGTTTGGCCCCGGCCATCTCGGACAGCCTCAGAGTTCGTTTCCACACGCCCATCACGGAGCGCGGCCGCAGGTACCTCGCAACCGCGGCGAACACGATGAGCAGGACCGCCACGACCAGCCCGACGATCGTGGTCAGGGTGCCCGCGTCGGGGGCGTGAAGGCGAAATCCCGTGGTGCCGCCGCCTGGGTTGTTGGGGTCCCTGAACCCGCGGGGAAGACCCGATGGCGTCGGTACGGCTCCAGCGCCGATCGGGCCGGTGCCGCCAAGCACATCGCAGTTGTCCCGCAGACAGACTGTTTGTCCCTGCGTGCCACGCGTGATCGGGAAGTAGGTGTTGTCGGCGGTCGGCTCGAAGGGGATCCATCCATAGCCCGGGAAGTACAACTCGACCCACGTGTGCGCGTCCTCGCCCCGGACGACGAAGCTGTTGATGGTGCTGTCGAACGTGCCCGGGCCGAAACCGTTGACCAGGCGCGTCGGAATCCCAAGCAAGCGCAGCATGTCGCCCATCGCGGAAGCGAAGAACTCGCAATATCCCTGCTTGGACGTGAACAGGAAGTAGTCCAGGCGGTCGACGCCCGGCGGCGCCTGCGGCGGCGTCAACGTATACGTGTAGCGGTTCGGGTCGCGGAGATACGACTGGATCGCCATCGCTGCGTCATAAGGATTGGTGGCGCCGGCACTGTTGACTATGTCGAGCGCCAGGTTGCGGATCTTCTTCAAGACCTCAGGGCTCCGGTAGCCGGTGTCCGGCAACCCCGAGAACGGTTGGAGCCAGTCCGGGTAGTTGGCGCCCGCCCCACGCAGCTCGTCCTCGGTGGCGATCGAGTACTGCACCCTCACGTTGTAATTCCCGATCGAGGTCGCGGGCGAAGCGCTCGACAGGCGATCGACCGTGGTCATGGACCCGGTGGTGCTGCTGCGAGGCAGTATCACCTCCGACGCGACCGTTGGGCGGTCGACTCGATAGTCCTGGCCCGGGTAAAAGAGGATGTCGGCGTTGCCGACCGGCGGCCGGAGCATCTTCACGTCCACCTGGGCGAAGGCAAGCTCCTCGTATGTCTCCGCGAGTTGAGGAGACTGGTTTTTCGCGAGGCGCTCGATGAAGCCGGTGGTGTTGGGGTAGCGCCACTCACCGCCTGCGGTCAACGTCTCGTTGACGCCGCGGAAGTAGACAGGTGTCGAAAAGTCACCCACCTTCGTGTAGACGAACACCGGATCCTTCGTGCGGACCAGCGACTGGCCCAGCGGCACGTCGGTGACAAAACCTGTGAAGCCCGCGCCGCCCAGCCCGACGCCGGCGACCGTAGAGTGATTGAGCTGTTGCTGGAGCTGCGCCCAGTTCGTGAACAGGCTCGACTCCATCTGCGTCGTTCGGTCGACGGTCGACAGCGGCGGCAGCATGATCGCGAGCACGATGAGCGCCGCCATCGCCACCAACCCGCTCTCCCAGAAGTCCCATCGCGCGTCGCCGGTCATCTTCACCTGCGCCCGCGTCGCACTCTCGATGGACGCGGTGTAGTTGGTCCAGAGCAGCAGCGCGAGTGTCAGCACGAGGATGGCGAGCGTATAGCCGTTCTGGTCTCCTGGCACGAACTCGTTGAGGAGGTTCGTGGCAAACGCGGCCGCGCCCGGGATGAGCCCGAGCAATGGCTTGCGCCAGCGGAGCACGCACCAGCTGAGCCACGCGCCGGTGACCCACATGAGCCAGCAGATCAAGAAGAGGTACGCCGACTGATCGTTGGTGGCGGAGCCGTCGGCGATCCGGCCCCACCAGACACCGATCAACCGCAGGCCCAGGACATCGGTGGGGTGCACGGCATGGATCGCCGGCGCAGCGCCGAAAGCGGCGACCACAGGGCCGACGAGCATGCCCACCGCGAGGCCAACCGGCCATGGCACCGGCAGCACCGCGAGCAGCCCGACCAGCACCGCTCCACCGAGGGCGATCAGCGGGATGATGGCGAGGCCGGGGACCCACGCCTGCGTTGCGGTGGAGCGCGCGATGGCGAACGTGAGGAGGAAGACAAGCGCCGCGGACCACACGGCGCCGCCACTCAGCGACGACCGCGCGCCGCCCACGATGCGCTCCTGGGCGAGGTTGAGCCGGTCGCTAAGCGATGCGGATTGCATCCCTTGTCCTGACCAACCGGGCGAAGTCGTCACCCTTGCGCACCACATAGAGGTCCACGTCCTGACCCAGGTCGAAGCTCGGGTTCTGGTCAGGACCGCCGAAGCTCGTCACGTCGAGGTAGAAGACGATCAAGGTCGAGCGGCGCCCGCGAACGGACTGCAGCAGGCGCACCCACTCGGGGTCGGCGCTCGGCGTGATGACAGCGATGGCGCGCCGGGGCAGCCTCCGGATCTTGTCCCAGGCCAGCGTCTGGGTCAGGGGCGTGCGCCCGTCGGCCTGGGCGACCGCCAGGTAGTCGAGGATCAGGCGATCCTGGCGGACCGCGCGGTGCGGCTCGAGGATCGTGCCCTTCGAGTCGTTGGCGATGAGGCCGATCTGCCGGCCGCGGCTGTGCACCTGGGAGGCCATCGAGGCGGCGAGGCTGACCGCGTACTCGAGAGTCGAATCCTCTCCCTCGCCGAAGTGCACGCCGCGGTCCAGGTCAAGGAGGATCCACAGGTCGGTGGTCAGCGGCTGCTCGAAGGTCTTCGACATCAGCCTGCCGTGCCTCATCGACAGGGGCCAGTGGATGCGCCCGAAGCTGTCTCCCGTCGTGTAGTCGCGGACGCCGCCGGTCTCGGGCGGGTAGTCCGCCCAGGCCCCGAATGTCTGCGAGCTGCCGACCTGCTGCGCGCTGGGCGTCAGCAGGTCCGGGATGGGCCTGATGCGCGGGTAGACGAGGATGGAGCTGCGCTGCGTCAATTTCATCTCCCGGTCGAAAAGGCCGAAGGGCTCTCGCAGCTTCAGAGAGGTGGGTCCGAACGCCATCCAGCCTCGGCGGCGGTAGACGCCACGCGCTTTCCACTTCACGACGTCGCCGCCGACCGAGATGACGCGTCCGGGCTGGTAGCCCGGGATCTGGCTGAGGTCACGAACCTCGACCCAGGGCGCCGGCACCCATCCCGAACGGCGGACCTCGATCGTCTCCTCGAACGACTCACCGACGGTTGGCGTGCCTGGGTCGAGGTGCCTCGAGAACATCATGCCGCGCATGGCGACGCGGGGCCACGCCCACGCGACAAGAAACAGCAGGCAGAGCGCATAAGCAAAGGCGTAGGCGGGCCGGATCGCCGTGAGGTACGTGAAGAAGAGCAGGAGTCCGAGGGCGGCTGCGAGCGCAACCTTGCTCATGTGCCTAACCGGGCCTCGGTGTCCGGGCCGCTATCCGTCGTATGCCATCTGGGGAACGTGCTCGCGCTCGAGCAGCCCGGCCACCAGCTTGCCCGCGCTCTGCCCCTGCATCTCGGCGTTCGGGCGCAGGATGATGCGGTGCGCCAGGACCGGCTCGGCGAGGGTCTTGATGTCATCCGGCAGCACGTAGCTGCGGCCCTGCACCGCGGCGAGGGCCTGGCTCGCGTGAAAGAGGTTGAGGGTTCCGCGCGTGCTCGCCCCCAATGCGACCTCGGGGTTGCCGCGAGTCCTCCCCACCAGTCGGGCGATGTACTCGCGAAGCTCGGGCTTGACGAAAACCTCGCGCACCGCGCTCTGGGCCGCGCGCAGCTCGTTCGGTGACACCACGGGCTGCAGTTCGAGCATCGGCGACTCGACCTTGTGCTGGCTGAGCAGGTTGGCTTCTTCCTTCTCGGAGAGATAGCCGAGCCGTACTTTCATGAGGAAGCGGTCGAGCTGGGCTTCGGGCAGCGGAAACGTGCCTGAGTACTCGACCGGGTTCTGCGTCGCCATCACCATGAACGGCTTGGGCAGCGGGTGGGTGTCGCCGTCGATGGTGACCTGTCGCTCTTCCATGGACTCGAGCAGCGCCGCCTGCGTTTTGGGACTCGCGCGGTTGATCTCGTCCGCGAGCAGGATCTGCGCGAAGACGGGCCCCGGCCGGAACTCGAAGTCGTTGAGCTTCTGGTTGAAGGCTCGAACGCCGGTGATGTCGGAGGGGAGCAGGTCCGGGGTGAACTGGATGCGCCGGAACGTGCAGTCGAGGGACCGCGCGAGCGCCTTGGCCAGCATCGTCTTGCCGACGCCGGGGACGTCCTCGATCAGCAGGTGACCCTCGCAGAGCAGAGTCACGAGGCAGAGCCGGATCTCGTCTTCCTTGTTGACGATGGCGCGGCTGACGTTCGCCATGAACGCATCCGCGACGCGAGTAACGCCTTCGGCTGCCCCCACGGGGGCGATTATAGATTCGCCGTGGTCGCGATCCATCTCAGTCAATACGTCTGGAGGATACTTTTGGTTCCGCGCCTCGTTACGTCGCGGCGACGTCAAACGTGATCAATAACAAGGTGAAGCTGGCCTTCGGCGCGGTCATCCTGCTCGCCGCGGTCGCGTGCGGAGCGGTCACGCCCGCGCCCGCCGTCGGCAGCCCGCTGACAATCAGCGAGCTCAAGTTCACGGTCATCGACTCGGTCGGCGCACCGGTCTTCTGCGACCCGGACTTCTACCCCATCGCGCGGGTCGGCGGTGAGGAGGCGAGCGCAATCGCGACCTATCCCCAGATCAAGGCCGATCCCGAGGTCTACGCCGCGATCGTCGAGCACGAGCACCTGCCAGCCGGTGATCTCACCGACGCCCAGAAGCTCACGCTGTACCGGGCCTGGAAGGCGCTTCGCGCCCTGATCCTGACGCCGAGCGGGATGGACTACTCGTTCGACTACCGGATCAAAGACGCCAGCGGAAAGCACTTCATGGTCAATGGCACAATCCGCGTCGGCGGTGTGATCACCGTCGGCTCGAGAACAGCGTCGGGCCCTCCACCATGCCCGATCTGCTTCGCGGCCGGCACGCTCATTGCGACGCCGAACGGACCGGTACGTGTGACCGAGATCCGGCCTGGGATGTTGGTGTGGACCGAAACGGCGGATGGCGTGCGCACCGCCGCACCGGTGGTCGAGGTCGGCAGCGTACTGGTGCCTGCCGGGCACGTCATGGTGCACCTCGTCCTGGCCGACGGCCGCGAGCTGCTTGCGTCGCCGGGACACCGGACGGCAGATGGCCGGCAGCTGGGCACGCTGGCGGCCGGCGAGCAGCTCGACGGCTCGACGATCACGCGATGGGAGCTGATCCCCTACGCGGGCGATCGAACGTACGACCTGCTGCCGGCCGGCCCGACAGGACACTACTGGGCGAACGGAATCCTGCTGGCGAGCACTCTCTCCTCCTAGCAGGCGTAGAACACCTCGCTGAATCCAGGCGCGTCCATCTGCCAGCCGGTGGAGTTGGACCAGTTCTGCGGAACGCCAGCCGCGATTCCCCACTCGTACTTGTGGTCGTGCGTGTTGCTCCACCACGGAAGGAGGTCTGGCGTCGAGCGGCTCGTGTCGATGAGCAGCTCCGTGTACTGGTGGACCGGCGCGCCGTCGATCGTATCGGTGCGGGCGGGCGGACCCGTGGCGTACTGGCCGACGAAGATCACTGGCATGCCAGTGAATAGATCGACCGCACGCACCAAAACGGGCCCATTGACATTGACGTCGGTGTACAGGAGGTTGTGGTAGTAGATCCCCCAGCTCGTCCTCGACTGCGGGCCGCCGGCCCCGTAGACAGGCCCGGACCCAAAATCGCCGGCTTTGTTGAACGGTCCAGAGCGGCAATCGGCGAGTGACTTCGGAATCGAAACGTGGAGCGGGCGCGCCTCGAGCTGTGCGAGCGGCGACAAGTAGACTCCGCCTGCCGGCGCCGGCATGTGAGATGCGTTCCAGTCCAGCGTCAGTTTCCCGCCGATCAACACGCCAACGACAACAGCGATCAGCACCAGTACCGCGACCAGAGACAGCGGAGCTCGTAGACGAGACATCAGTCGTTCCCTCCTGTGCCGCCTCGGACTCTCGGTCAGCACCGTTTGCACCACGCGCTCGGGCAGGCCAAACGTCGACGGCGCGACTTCGTCAAAGGCGGAATGAATTTCGGTCCGCAGGCTCACCTGAGTGCCTCCTGGATCGCAAGGTCCGGCCGGAGCCTTTTGATCGAGCGATACAGCCGGGCTCGGGTGGCGCCAAGCGAGCTTCCGGCCACAGCCGCCACGTCTTGGAGCGGCATGTCGAGATAGAAATAGAGGACGACCACGAGTCGGTCCTCGTGGCGGAGGCGGGCGACCGCCCGTCGCAGGTCCGCGCCCTGGGTCGATCGCTCCTCTGTCGATACGACTGCCAATTCCTCGGGCAATCCCACGCGTACGTCGGCAACCCATTTCTTGCGACGCGCGTTGCGGCACTTGTTGGCCACGACGCCCAGGAACCACGGGCGAAGCCGGGTCTGGTCGCGAAGCCCGGACACCTTGCGCCAGGCGGTGAACGAGGCCTCCTGCACTGCGTCTTCTGCCGCGCCGGCGTCGTGGAGCATCCCAAAGGCCAGCCGGAAGCCGGGCTCGATCAGCGGTTGGAGCAGATCCGCGAAGACGTGCTCGTCCGCCGATCGAGAGGGCTTGAGCGAAACGATGTCGGTCACCTGCTGCACGGTCTTACCTATTCCTGTATCCAGGGGTGGCGTTTGTTGCAGCGGGTGGCTAGGAGACTTCCTCTTCTTCGACGAGCCGCAGGTGGCCGCTCACGTCCAGGCCCAGGTGGCGTGCGAAGAAGCCGGCCACGCGCTCGACGTAAAGCGGGCGGTCGGCGAAGTACGCACCGGTGTGAGGAGCGCCCTGCACGATCCAGATCTCGCGCGGCCCGCGATAGGCGTCGTAAAGGCGGCGGCTGTGGTTGACCGAGGTGATCTTGTCAGCGCCACCGTGGATGAAGAACAGTGGCCTGGACTCGAGCGAGCTCAGCACCTCACGCGGGCTGCAGTCGGAAAGTCTGCAGCGGGTGCGCAGCCACAGCATCACGCCGGCGAGCCACACGAACGGCGAGCCGGGGAGCTTCGACGAGCTGCGTACGTTCTCCACCAGCAACGTGCGAAGGTCGCTGAAGGGGCTATCCAGGACGAGCGCCTGCACGCCCGGCTCGCCCGCTGCGCCAAGCAGCGATACGACCGCGCCCATCGAGTAGCCCAGCAGGCCGATCCGCGCGCTGGCGATCCGCTTGCGCGCAAACGCGATCACGGCCTGTAGCTCGAGCACCTCCTTGATCCCGAACGTTACCGGCGCGCGGTCGCTGCCCGGCATTCCGCGATACGAGTACAGGATCACGTTGAAGCCCTTGCGCCACAGCGCGGCCGAGATCCCCAACGAGTTCTGGCGCTGACCTTTGTGCCCGCCCGACACGATCACCGTCTGAGGCGAGCCAGGCTGCCGGAAGTGCCAGGCGCCGAAGTTCACCCCGTCCGCGGTGACCAGGTCAACCTCCTCGTAGTCGGCCTGGAACTCGAAAGGCGTGAAGGTGAAATCATCCAGGAAGGCCGGCTTGTCGGGCGTGAACGCCCGGCGGTAAAGCCGGTAGGACAGGCTCACGTAGAGGACCAGCAGGACCGCGGCCGCCAGCACCACGTACATGATCGGCGTCACCCCTCTTTCGAAGCTTAGCCCGAACGGCGCGGTTTGGACTTCGCCGGCTCGGCCCTGCGCCCAGCCAGGTCCTCCTCGTAGCGGCCGAGGACGAACAGAAGAAGGCTGAGCCGGTTGAGCCAGCGGGCCACCTCGTGATTGTGCTTTGCGTCCGCGCGCTCCAGGCCGACGTACCGGCGCTCGGCGCGGCGCGTGATGGCCCGCGCCAGGTCGAGCGCCCCCGACGCGGGTGTCGCGCCGGGCAGGATGAAGCCGTCGGGCATCGTGACCGAACGCTCGAGCTCGGCGATGAGCTCGTCCAGCCGGTCGACGTTCTCCGCGGAGGTGTGAGCGAACGACGTCTTCGACTCCGGGTTCGTCGCCACCTCGGCGCCCACCGAGTAAAGCCCCCGCTGGACCTCCTCGCAGATCGTTCGGACGCGCGGATGTGGTGTCAGCGCCTTGGCGAGGCCGATCGCGCTGGAAGCCTCGTCGATCGTGCCGTATCCCTCGATCCGAAGATCGTCCTTGGCGGCGCGGCCCCCGCCGAGCAGGCCAGTCTGGCCGTCGTCACCGGTGCCTGCCAGCTCGAGCATCTTCTTCTTGCGGGAGGGCAAGTTCGTCGCGCCTCTACTCGAAGACCCGGCTGAGGTCGTACAGCTCCTTCGGCACGCGTCGGGTCTCCCTCACGACGTCGGCGATCGGCACCACCTCGACATCCCCGTTGCGGCGGATCGGGATCAGCCCGCTCTTGCCGGCGAGGATGAGCTCCACCGCCTCGACGCCAAGCCGTGTGGCCCAGATGCGGTCCGTCGGCGTGGGCGAGCCGCCGCGCTGCAGGTGGCCAAGCACCGTGACGCGAGTCTCGAAGCCGGTCTGCCGCTCGATGCTGCCCGACAGCAGGTCGCCGATTCCCCGCTTCGCCAGCCGGACGTGCCCGAACGCGTCCCTCTCCGCCTCGCCGCCGGACTCCTTCACCATGTCCGGGATCCTGGCGCCCTCGGCCACGACGATTATGCTGAACAGCTTGCCGTCGCCACGCCGCCGGTAGAGATGCGCCACGACGTCGTTGAGGCTCACCTCGAACTCGGGGATCAGGATCAGGTCGGCGCCTCCAGCGATGCCGCCGATCAGGGCGACCCACCCGGCGTCACGACCCATGACCTCCACCACCATGACGCGATGGTGTGCCGACGCTGTGGTGTGCAGGCGGTCGAGCGCTTCGGTCACGACACCGACCGCGGTGTCGAATCCGATGCAGAACTCGGTCAGCGACAGGTCGTTGTCGATGGTTTTCGGAACGCCGACAATCGGGAAGCCGGCCTCGTGCAGCGCCGCGGCGACGCTCAGCGTGTCGTCACCGCCAATCGCAACCAGCGCGTCGATGCCGTTGTGCCGCAACCTCCGGATGACCCTCGCGATCCCGTCCTTCTCCTTGAGCGGGTTGGTGCGCGACGTGCCGAGGATGGTGCCCCCCATGGGCAGGATGCCGCGGACGCCGGCGGGCGTGAGCTCGGAGATCAAGCCGTCCTCGAGGCAGCCAGCCCACCCGTTCTGCACCCCACTGACCTGGTGACCGAGCTGGAACGATCGCCTGGCGACCGCCCGGATCGCGGCGTTCAAGCCAGGCGCGTCACCACCGCCCGTCAGGACCCCGATTCTCATCAAGCCCATAGGTTAGTGGGTCGCGGCCAGCCTTCAGGCGGCGCCGAGCTTCCCCAGCAGCTCCTCGAGCGTGACCTCGGCCAGCGAGCCCAGGATGAGGTCGGCCTGGCCCAGGTGCAGGGAGGCGGTGATCGAGTTCGGGATGGCGACGCAGCGCAGGCCCGCGCGCTTGGCGGCCATGATCCCATTGGGCGAGTCCTCGATGGCGATCGCCTCCGAAGCCGGCACGCCGAGGCACTCGAGCACCGAGATGTACAGGTCGGGCTCCGGCTTGGCGCTCGCTACGTCGTCGCGGCTTCTCAGGCAGTCGAACTTCTCCAGGATGCCAAGGCGCGCAAGGTGGCCACGCACCCAGTCGCCGGTCGAGCTCGAGGCCACGCCGACCTTGAGCCCCATCGCACGCGCCTCCTCGATTCGCGCACCGACGCCAGGAAGCAGGCGGTTGGCGAGGATCATTTGGGTGCGCCTGTCGATCCGGCGGTCGAGGACCTCTTTGGTCAGCGGCGGGCCGAGCCTCTCCTCGAGGTGGAGCTGGGGGTGGAACGACGCGGTGGTCGAGCCGACGATCTGGATCCACCGCTCGAACGGGAGATCTTCGCCGTGGGCCCGGTAGACCTCGAGCCAGGAGCGGTAGACGGGCTCTTCGGTGTCGAGGATCAGCCCGTCGAAGTCAAAGACGATTGCACGGATCACCTACCAAATGTAGCTAGGGCCGTGCCAATCGCCTAGGATCGCCCATGCCGTGTCAGTGAGTTCGACGCATGCCTGACGAGGGTCGCAAGCTGGGCTCGCGGCTGTCTGACCGGACCACCTCGGTCGGTTGGGTGGGAACCGCGCTGTCCGGCCTCGCCCTCGTCTCTGTCGCCCTCATGGTGTTCGTCTTCTTCGGCTTTCTCGACGCCGCCCACTACGCCTCGCTGAGGGATTTCTTCACGCCAGATTCGGCGGCCGCCGGCGGCGTGCTCGGCCTGGTCGGTGGCGCCGAGGGAGTGACGCTGAGCATCGTCCTCATCGCGGTTGTCTTCGGCATCCAGACGACGTCATCGCGCTACTCGCCGCGCATCATCGGCATCTTCACGCGCAACCCGCTCAACGCGCTGGTGCTGAGCTTCGCACTGGCCTCGATCCTTTACACGTTCCTCGTCCGCAGCGAGGTGAAGCCCACCTACGTCCCGATGTGGAGCGTAGGCGTGGCGGAGATCCTCGCGCTGGTCAACTTCGGGATCCTGCTGCCTTACGTCGGCTACATCTTCGGGGTGATGCGAGCCGAGAGCCTGGTCGCCGGCATCATGCGACAGGCGAGGCGCCAGCTGAAGGCATCAGCGAACAAGCCGAACAACCGCGGGCATCGCGACGCGCTGATGACATGCATCGCACAGGTGACGGACATCGCGTTCGGGTCGGTCCAGTTCGGCGACATGCCTGTTTGCGTGCTGAGCATCGAGGTGCTCGGGCAGTTCCTGGTCGAGGACTACCTGCGCGCCAAGAAGGCGTTTCGGCCGGAGTGGTTCCAGGTCGGGCACGCCGAGATGCCCGGCGCATCCGACCAGATCATTGCGGAGGTGAACCGGGCCAGGACTTGGTTCACCTACACGGTGTTCTCGAACTTCGTCGACCTGGTCGGCCTCACGCCGGTGCACCGCAAAGAGGCGATCCACGCGATCGCTGTCGCGACGCGAAAGGTCGGCCTTGCTGCGATCGAGGTCGGCGACCCAGAGGCCGCGGAGCTCTGCCTCCGTTTCTTCAACACGTACCTTCGCACGGCGATCAACCGAGAGGCTCCCACCTTCGCATCCGTGATCATGAACGAGTACCGGCGGTTCGCCATCGGCGCGCTCGAGTGGCGGCCGGACCTGTCGACCGAGACTGCGGCCCACCTCCTCCGGTACGGCCGGCACTTCGATGAGGCGGGCATGCCGGCAATCTTCGGCGCCGCCGCCGAGGACGTGGCGGACCTTGCGATCGAGGCCCGCGCGCTGGATCCGCAGGTGACCCACCGGCTGGCGCAGCTGTTGGTCCGCAACTTTCTCGACCTGATCCCCAACGCGCGGCCCATCGGGCTGAACGGCATGTTCAAGGGCGTCGCCAAGCTCACCTTCTGGGCGATGGCCGCCGAGCAGAAAGACGTAGCGCGCGTGCTGGTCGAAGGCATCGCCGCGGCCCCGCCCGACTTTGTCGATGCGGTGCTCGATCGCATGGAGTCGATGCAGAACGGGCTCTTCTGGGAGGTCAACGAGCGCGTGATCTCGTTCGACTGGGTGGAGCAGCCGTTGCGCGCCGAGATCCCGCGCCTCCGCGCGGCCTTGCGGCGCGCCAAGGCCGCGGGCCGCGCGCTGACCCTGGAGATCGAGCAGGCACCGATCGTGCCGCCCGACCTGGTGCCGCCCGTGCCGGTTGCGCCCGCAGTCGCGCCCGAGCCCGCTAAAGCGGAGCCGTCGGGGTGTTGATCATCGCGGTCGACGCCGTCTCGAAGTAGTCGTCGAGCGCTTTGCGCACCGCCGGCGGAAAGTCCATTGACTCGACCGCCGCCGTCATGTGATCCAGCCAGGCGTCGCGCTCCCGCCGGCCGATCGCGAACGGCTGGTGGCGCATGCGCAGGCGAGGATGCCCGCGCCGCTCGCTGTACGTCTTGGGCCCGCCCCAGTACTGGACGAGGAACATGGTCAACCGCTCGGTCGCGCCCGCCAGGTCTTCGTCCGGATAGACGGCGCGTAGCATGTCGTCCTGGGCCACGCGCGCGTAGAAGCGCTCGACGAGCAGCCGGAACGCCGGCTCACCGCCGGCGAGCTCGTACACGCTTCGGTTCAGCACGAAACGACCATAGACTGGTCGCCGTGTCAGAGGCCGTGCGGCGGACCATGGTCGGGGGATTTCTCTCGGCGATGATCATGCTCGTCATCCAGTTCCTGCTCGGCATGGCGACGAACCTCTTCGTCGACATTCCCCAGAACCATCCCGGCGCCAAGCCGCCTGAATACTTCGGCGGCGTGGCGCAGAGCGTGACGTGGGCGATCCTTCATGGGCCCGCTGCTGCTCCAGCTCCACGCGGCCTTCGGACTGCTCATCGTCATCTCCGCGTTAGGGCTCATGGGCCAGGCGAGCTTCTTTGCCATCGCCGTGGTCGCCTATACGGCAGGCCTGTACCTCATGGCCCGGTCGAGTCCGGCTTGACGCCCGCGCCCGCGAGGATCTCACACGTCGGTCGTACTATCGCCTGAGCTGCCTTGAGCCCGTTGGCGGCCAGGTAGCGCTCGACGATGAGCCGCCCGACGGCATAGCCGCCCATGTGCGGGATGCCGTGCGGTCGAAGGCCCATGCGTCCGGCGATGTCGTCGCCCAGCACGTACGGGGTCCAGTCGGGGAACGAGTTGCCCGTGCCAAACGCGGCGGTGACCTTGGCGAACGCGTCATCGAGAGCCGGGCCGGTCAGGGCCGAGTACCAGGCTCCCGTCGAGGCCGCTCCGCAGACCTCGACCGTGAACAGCTCCGCCAGCCCTTCCTGGACGACCCATTCGGCCAGGTTGAATCGAGCCTCGACGTTCGGCGTGCGGAGATTGTGGGCGAATTCATGCACGCCGCAGGCACCGATCCTCGTGAGGTTGTAGTCGGTCGGCCACGCGACGAGCCAGATGCTTCCCGGCGTGGCGCCCATCCCGTAGTAACCAAGCGTGCGGTCGATGAAGACCGGGTCGTCTGGGTTGCCCAGCGTCAACACGACCTCCACTCGGTCGGGATGTCGGAGCCCAGGCAGAACCGACCGCTGATACTCCCACGCGCGCGCCAGGTCGCGGCGCAGCTGTCCCCACGCGTCCGCATCGACAAGGCGTTTGAGCGCGCCGGGGTAGCGGGGGTCGTCGACGTTGACCCGGAAGCCGTCGCCCTGCTCGTGGATCTGCTTCAGCAGCCTCATCGGCCCTTCGTCGAAAACCGAGATGCCCCGCATGGCCGCGAGCGCGTCCATTCGTGCCGGCGCCGGTAGCGCGAGAAGGTACGTCATCGCCGCCGCGTCGTCGCGGACATCGATCATGATCTGGTCGTCGGTGGTCAGCGCCATTCGCGCGGCCTACTCCGCAACATTCCTGTGGTGACCAATTGTGCGCATGGCCAAAGCGTCAGGATGCCGATGGCACCCCCGCGGGATGGGTTTGCTCGGCCTCCTGGCGCCGCGAGTAGCGCTCCATCTCGTCTTCGCGCGGAAGGAACCAGGCGATTCCGATCGTGGCGATGACCAGGATCACGTGAGTCATCAGCGACTTCTGCAGGCCGATCGAGTCTGCGATCGCGCCGTTGATCGGGACGCCGATCGCGCCGGTGACGAACCCCAAACCCATCACCAGCCCTGAGGCGAGCCCTGCTCGCGACGCCATGAGCTGCTGCGCCATCAGCAGCATGAGCGGGGCCGTCGACGCGGCAAGAAAACCAATGAGGATCGCGCTGCCGAATGCCCAGGGCCCTGGAAACGCCGTGAACAGGAACACCGCGGGAATGCTGAGGACCAGGGTCACGAGGATCACCGTTCGCCTGCCATAACGGTCGGCCAGCGCGCCGCACCCAACGGTGCCGACGGCGCTGGCAAGCACCAGGGTCGTGGCGAGCGGTCCGTAGAACTCGGGGCCGTAGCCGAGCTGCTTGTACCAGGTCGGCGTGAACGCCTGGAAGACGTTGACTGTCCAGCTGCGCGACATCATCACGCCGATCACCGCGGCCAGCGCGAAATACGGCACGGTCTGGCGAGCCACGGCAGCGCCACGCGCCGATGTCGCGAGCGCTCGCACCCCGCGGCGCATCCGCCACAGGAGGTATCCACCGGTGGCGAGGCCCGGGATGACGAGGAGACCAGTGCCATGCACGCCGAACGCGCCGAAGACCAGGATGCCGATCAGCGGTCCGGCGGCGACGCCCACCGTCCCGGCCGTGACGTAGATGGACATCCCCGCGCTGCGCCGCCACGCGGGCAGCAAGGCCCGGACGTCCAGCGCTCCCAGTGGATGGAACGCGCCCGACCCAAGGCCCGAAGCCGATGCGAGCACGAGCAGGAGCGGAAACGTGGGCACGAACCCGATCAGCGCGAAGGTCAGCGCGGTCCAGCACAGCGCGAGGCCCGTCAGCCTGGTGCCGAACCGGTCCGCGAGGGCTCCGAACAACGGCTGCGACACCGCCGCCATGCCGCCGTACGCGAGGCTGACGAGCCCCACCGTGCCGAGGCTGAGGCTGAACCTGCCGATCAACAGCGGATAGAAGACCGGGATGACGCCGACGTAGCTGTCGACCGTAAGGTGGCCGAGCATCAGCGTGAGCAGCTTGCCGTTGCGAAGAAATTCCCTCACGTCCGCGACGTTAGGGTAGTCGGCTAGGAGGCGCGAACTCCTTGGAGTATGAGAGGAAACTTGCGTTTCCTCTCGTCGCGCGTGCGGCTTTGCCGCAGGCGCTGCTCACCTTCCTATGGATGGGATTTCGATGTCGATCTCCTCGCCACGAGTGGGTGGCGAGTTGAACAGAGTTGCAGCCGGGGTGAACCCGGCTGCCCGGCCAGGCCAGTGGGCTATGAGGCGCGGGCTGTTTGGCGCTGCCGCGCGGCGAGAGCCAGCGCCCGGTCAGCGGCACTGGCCCCGTCCGCAGCAGTGACCGTGGTGTAGCTCAGACCGACGCCGCTTCGGTAGTAGACGACGCGCCACGGGTGGAGCTCGCGGCCATCCTTCCCCTGAATCCTCACAGCGCCGTCATAGACGGTCACGGGATGGAGGCTAGCGATCGAACATCGCAACGGCCATCCTGAAAATTGATGAATGCGCCTCATGGAAACACCTCCCAGCCCTGCGGGCGGAGGGGTGCCGAGAGCTTGCTTTGCCAGGCTCGGCACCTTTAGGGGGGTCCTCCCCCTTAAAGGTGCCGGCGGCGTAAGCCGTCGGGTGGGTGTGATGGAGAGTGCAATCTCCCGGAGAGACAATCCCTCCGAGCTATCATGCCGGGCGGTGGGCGAGCTCCTCTACCTGACGCGCGCAGACGTCGAGCGCCTCCTCGACGTCGATGCGATGCTCGACGCGCTAGCGAAGGCGCTGGTCGTGTTCTCATCTGGCATCGCTTCGATCCCGCCACGGGCGGGCGCGCGTGTCGGCGAGCGCGGAATCCTCGGCGCCATGCCCGGCTACGTGCCAGGGATCGCGCTGGAGGTCAAGCTCGTTTCGGTCTTCCCCGGCAACGACCACCATGGGCTGCCGTCGCACCAGGGCCTGATCATGCTGTTCGACGAGGACACGGGCGCGCCGCTTGTCGTGATGGACGGCACCTACATCACCGCGATCCGGACCGGCGGCACCGCGGCCGTGGCGGCACAGGCACTCTCTCGAAGCGATGCATCGGTGCTTGCGATCCTGGGCGCCGGCGTGCAGGGCGGCTCGCACATGGAGACGTTTCCACGCGTCCGCGAATTCAAGGAGATCCGCGTCGCGTCGCGAGACGCGCAGAAGGCAAGCGCCTTGGCCGCGCGGCATCCGCTGGCGGTGGTCGCGAGCTCGTTCGAGGAAGCGGTCCGCGGGGCCGACGTGATCGCCTGCTGCACGGATGCCCGTGAGCCCGTCCTCCGGCGTGAGTGGCTCAAGACCGGAGCCCACGTGAGCTCGATCGGCGGCACCTGGGGACCCGAGCTTGACCCTGAGACCATCGCCTCATCGCGCGTGTTCGTCGAGTGGCGCGGGGCGGTGACCAACGCGCCCCCCGCGGGCGCTGTCGAGCTGCAGGGCATGGACCCGGAGGCCGTAACAGAGCTCGGCGAGGTGTTCGCCGGAACACGGCCGGGCCGCCAGTCGCCGGATGAGATCACCGTCTACAAGTCGACGGGCTTCGCCGTCGAGGACGCCGCCACCGCCCGCCTCGTCTACGACCGAGCCCGGGCCGAGGGTGTTGGGGTGACGCTGGAGCTTTAGACCTCGACCACGCGCGACGGTATGGCGTTGACTATTCGCGTGTCCTCGACAAGACGGTCTGGCTGCACCTGCCCATAGGGGTGGACGTGCCCGTGGATAAGAACCAGCGGGTGGAACTCGTGAATGACACGCTGGAACGCGACGAACCCGATATGGGCGGCGTCCTTGGCCGTCTCGACACCAAAGGGTGGCGCGTGGGTGACCAGGACGTCGAGCTTCCGTACAGCACGTGCCTGTTTCAGGCGAATCTTCACTTCAAGATTGAAGACACGCCAGCGCATCTGCGCCTGCGAGTACTGGTTTGGGCCCGGCTTGTAGCGCATGCTGCCTCCAAGCCCCGCGACGCGCAGGCCGGCCACCTCCATGGCGCGGCCGTCCACGTTGTCGCAGCCCGCCGGGCCTGGCTGAACCACTTCGTTCTGCAGAGGCACCCAGGTCGGGTCCGGCAACCGCAGGCTCGGATCGTGGTTTCCGGGCACGTAGATCAGCGGCACGTCGAGGAGGCTCACCAGGTATTCCAGGTAATCGAACGGCAGGTCGCCGCACGACACGGCGAGATCCGGCTCAAGCCGCAAGAGCTTGTCGACGCTGAGCGATTCATCTACCTCGTCGGCGACCGCGAGAATGCGAGTCAGGCTAGGACCTCGCGCCGCACCGACAGCTTTTCGATCTCGGCTGCGCGCGTCTCTTCGAAGCCTTCGACCAGCCCGAGCGTCAGCATGCGGGCGATCTGCGGAGCGGAGTGCAGGCGCGGGATGTACACGATGTCGGCGCCGGCTTCGTAAAAGTACAGCGCCTGCGGGATGTGGTCAGTGGTCAGCATCACCTTGGCTTTGGGGCACGCAGCTCGTGCATTCCGCAGCAGCCGCAGGTTGTCGGTGCCGCGGAGGATGTCGTCGGTGATGCTGCAGATGATGAGCTCCGCATCCGTGATGCCCACGTGATGCAGCGTGTCACCATGCGCAATGTCGCCGTAGACGCAGCTGATGCCGCGAAGGCGCAGCTCCCGCATCACCGTGGGGTTGAAATCGATGACCAGGACCTTGTCGAGCAACACCTGCGCCTCGATCGCGTTCCCTTCATTTTCGAGCTCTAGCAACATCGAGCTGGCGTCGCGGAAGAAGCCCAGGAAGATGATCGTCTCCGAGCGACCTTCAATCTGCTCAGGTGCATTCTCCCCCACGTCCAGGTCGCGGATCCGGAACAGCTTCAAGACTCTGCTCAGCGCCCGTTGGACCGCGTGGCTGGAGTTGATCATGTAGGTCGACACGACCGACGTGATCGCGAACGTGATGATGACGATGGTCAGGATGTCGGGCGGGATCTGGTTTCGCGCCAGGCCAAGCGAGGCGATCACGATCGAGAACTCGCTCACCTGCGCGAGGTTGATCGCCGGCAGCAGGCTGGCCCGGTGGCCGAGGTGCAGCGCGTAGAGGATCGGCACGACCGAGAGGCGGCTGACAATGACGAAGGCCGAAGCCGCCAGCGCGATCTCGACCACGTGCAGGCTCGGCACCGTGATCTGCATGCCCAGTGCGACGAAAAACAGCGTGACGAAGAAGTCCCTGATGCTGACCGCCTTTGCCATGACGTCGAGGTTGTAGGGAAACGTAGAGAGGCTGATCCCCGCGATCAGCGCGCCCATCTCCCGGGACAGCCCGATGAACGCCGCCGCGCCGGCGAGAAAAAAGCACCACGCGAGCGCGCTGACGAGCACCAGCTCGGGCACCTTCGCGACCGCGCGAAACAGGTATGGGAGGACGTACTTGGAGAGCGCCAGGCCGGTGGTGACCAGGAGCGCGCCCTTCCACAGCGAGAACGCGAGCGGCAGGAGATTGGGGTTCTCGAGGTTGGGTTGGACGGCGATCATCGCGACCGCCCACAGGTCCTGGATCACGAGCACTCCGAGGGTGATCCGGCCCGGAAGAGTGTCGAGCTCGTGCTTGTCGTACAGGAGCTTGACGACGATCAGCGTGCTCGACAGACTCATGCACGCGGCGAGGTACACGAGCGAATAGTTGTGAGGGGCGACCCGCTCCCCGAGCAGCCAGAAGAAGCCCAGGCCGAGCGCGGCGCAGATCGGCACCTGAAGCGCGCCGGTGAGAAGCACGGCCGGCCCGGCGGACGCGAGCTTCTTCAGGTCGATCTCGAGGCCGATGATGAAGAGCAACAGGATCAAGCCGATCTCGGCGACCGTCGAGATGCTGGCCTGGTCGGTGACCAGGGCTAGGCCAGCGTGGGGCCCGATCACGACGCCGGTAACCAGGTACGCGAGGATCAGCGGCTGCTTGAGACGATGGCCGACCAGGGCAAGCAGCGCGGCTGCCGCCACGCAGATCCCGATGTCCGAAAGCAGACCGCTCAACGGGCCACGGGTTTGGCATCGAGGTGGTCCCACCTGCCACGGAAGGCATCGGCCTCGGAAGGATCGCCAAGGATCAAGAAGCGCTCGTGGTGCAGGCCGTCGACAAGAGCCCCGGCCAGCTGGTCGAGCTGCCTCGAGGCATCGGGAGCAGTGTCCGCGCCTCTGAACAGGCGGCCGACGCCACGCGACCGCGTGTTCTGTCCGATGCGCGGTCCCTTCGACCCAGGGCAGAAAAGCGAGACGTTGACTCCGGTGCCGTGCAACTGGAGCGCGAGGCCTTCCGTGAAGAGTGCGACCGCCGCGTGGCCGGTGTCGTAGGGCATCGAGGACGCACCGCCCGGGACAAGGCCGCCGTACGACACGACGTTGACGATGTGGCCGGAGCCGCGCGCCTTCATGTGCGGCAGGAACGCGGTGGAGGTGCGCACCGCGCCGACCAGGTTGGTCTCGAGCATCCACGTCCAATCATCGCCCGAGATCTTTTCGAGCGTGCCCTGTAGCAGCACGCCGGCGGCGTTGACGACCAGGTCAACACGTCCCAGGGATTTGACGGCGTCGCGCGCGAGGGACCGGACCGAGGAGTCGCTGCGCACGTCGGTCTCGAGGGCGATCGCAGCCTCGGCCGTACCGAGCTGCAGCACCTCCTCAACGGTACGGTCCATGCGCGGTGCGTCGAAATCGGCGACCACGATGCTGGCGCCCTGTCGAGCCAGCGCCCGAGCAATCGCCCGCCCGATCCCGCTGCCGCCTCCGACGACGACCGCCACCCGCTCCGAGAGGCTGCCGCGCGGGTGCGGCTCGATCTCAACGTCGATGGACATCGCGCCGCATTCTATTCACCGGCGCTGGACTCCAGGCGGTCCTATGCTCGCTTGAATCGAAGCGCCGCGTAGTTTTCGTCTATCGCGACGAGGGCGACTGGCTTGTAGCCGGTGACGGATGTGATCTCCCCAAGGACGTCTCGCTGCGTCCACGATGGCGTGGCCGGCAGGTCCGTGTTCCCCGACTCAGCACCGCCCTTTGGATACCTGATCCAGGGCAAGCCCAGCGGCTTGACCGCGCCGATCGCGACGGGCCCCAGGCGGCGCAGCTCGTCGGCGCTGCACACGAACAGCTGCACGACGTCGTACGCCGGCGAGGCCTGCAGCTCGGTTCGTATGTCGGACGGTCCGGGGCTGAGGCGCGCCACGTAACCGGGCGACGAGTTGAGAATCACCACCCTGTGGCCGGCGGCAAGGCGTAGCTTCTTGGCCGTGGGGCTGAAACCGCTCCTGTCGTCACCAAGCACGGGCAGCGACCTCTGCGAGTCAAGATGGCCCATCGGCCGTCAGCTTATATAGAAGGAAGGTGCAAGTCTCGCCGCGAGCAAGAAGCGTGCTGCCGCCATTGCTCGCCTGCCTGCTCGCGGGGTGCACCATCGGTGCCCCTTCGACTTTCACCGTGAATGGCGCGTCGGTCGACTCGGCCTACACCTGCCCCTACCGCGCCAACAACGCCGCCTATGACGTGCACGGAACTGTAGACGTCCGCAACGGCACCTCGAGTAGCGTGACCATCAAGTCGGTCTCGGCGACGATCACCCTGGTCGCCGTCCATGGAAACTGGCTCGAGCCGGTGGGCGACAAGTACGACGCGGGCGAGGCCACCTTCTCTCCCACCAACGTTGGGGCGGGCCGCTCCGCCGCCCTGAAGGTGATGATTCCAAGCGCCTGCACGAACGGGAATGCCCAGACCATGACCACCAGCTATGGGGACTATTCCGTAACGATGACGATCACAACCTCGACCGGCACCTACAGGGTCCAGAGCGCGAACCTCCACCGGATCATCCCGGCCTAGGACGCTAGCTTCTGAGAATCCTCATGGCGTGGGTCGCGGCCGCCAGCCAGGCCGGGTCCTGGAGCCACGTCTCGACTCCCCAAAGCAGGACCGCCTGCAGAGTGTCCTGCCGGTAGGCGATCGCGCTGTCGACCAGGTCGGCCGGCCCGAACCCCACTAGGTTGCCCCAGGGCTGCGCCTGCATCTCTGCGAGCCAGACCTCCTTGCCCTGGCTGCCGGCACGGTCCGACCAGAAGCTCACGGCCTGAGTCTTCCACTGCGCACGCTGGGAGTTCGTGACGTACCAGGGCTGCCCCCCCGGTCCGTAGATGTAGAGGTCGAGGCCCAGGACGTCGGCGGCGGCGAGGGCGTCCCCGGGGTGGCCGCTGGGATAGGCTCCCAGGCCGGCGAGGACCGGCGGAGCGTAGACCTGGAGCATGTCGATCATCACGTTCCAGCCGTCGAAGCTCGTGGTCATCGCACGGTGGGCGGTGTCCAGCCCGTGGACCTCATCGATCTCCCATGCGAGCTGGTCAGGCGTGATCCGATCGTCGCCCGTCACATCGTTCTGGGTTTCGTCGAACGGCTCATTCTCCACCTGCCACGCATACAGGAGCGGCGAGTCCCGGTAGCGGAGGATGCTGGCATCGAAGTACATCCGGTACGCCGGTCCCGATTGAACCACGCCCAGCTCCGGCTGCTGGCGGGGCCCAGCCCACGCAGGCGCATGCAGCTCGGGATAGAGGAAGTTTCGGGCGCCGATCGTGAGCACTACACGAGTCGGACGTTCTGACGCCTCGTCGTGCTGCTCGACGACCCTGAGCAGCTGGTCGACCGAGGAGAAGTCCAGGGTGTCAGGGGTTGGCTGCACGGCATCCCAATAGACCGGAAGCCTCACAACGTCTGGGTTGGTCACTGCCAGCAGAAGGCCGAGGTCCTGCACCGGGTCGCGATTCGTCAGCTGTGAGATCAGCGGGCTGTAGCTGAAGCCGACCAGCGGCGCGGGAGGCGCCGCCGGCGGCCAGACTTCGGTGCCCAGAAGAAGGGCGCCGGCGACGACGCACAGCAGCAATGCCTTCAACGTCGGAGTACAAGGCCCGGACGTCGCTTACCGGCTCGTGCGCCGATTTCCGGCGGTGCTTCCAACCGCCTCAAGCGCGGTTCGGATGGGTTCCAGGTCTCGATCCCAGGCTGGGTACCACTGCGCATTCACCGTAATGCTTTTTGAACCTGATTTTGTAATCGGTTCCTTCGGAGGTCCCGGGCGTCGACGCCCTTTGCTTGGGAAACTCACAGCCGCGTCACACAACGCGCTGAGCCTTCAACCCCAGTCTTGGCCCCAACGCTCAGCGCGAGCGAATCCAACTAGGAGGAGAAAAGCCATGAACGGATTGAGAAAGTCGGTGACGGTCGCCGCTATAGCGGGGTCGATGCTGATCGGAGGCGTAACCGGCGCGGTGCTGTACGCGACGACCACGATCGCCGCGTCCGCGGCGACGACAGCCGCCAGCCCATCCCCGGCAGCTCCTGGAGCGGCACCGTCGGGCACGTTCGTGCCCAACGAGACCGCTGCTCACGAAGCAACCGAAAGTGCGGCTCGCGAAGCGCAGGGGAACGCGGGCCAGGTCCCGACCGTCCCGTAGCGTCCAATGGCAAGGGGATCGGCCTTTCGATCCCACATTGATATGAGAGGAAACCCCGTGGTTTCCTCTCATCGCGCGTGCGGCTTCGCCGCAGGCCCTGCTCTCCTTCCGGTATATCGATGGGACTTGATCCAGTGGTCACTCCTCGCAACGCTGGGAGTCAGATGAGACAAAGTTGCAGCCGGGTTTAACCCGGCTGCCGGGCGACCCTAGTTATTCATCAGGGGAGTAGTTGCCTCGCGACGAAGAGCATGTTTGCGGGGCGTTCCGCGAGGCGCCGCAGGTACCACGCGTACCAGGCGTCACCGTAGGCGATCAGGTCCTTGACCACGAAGCCTTCCGCCGCGAGCCGCACCTGCTGGTCGGCCCGGATGCCGTACAGCATGTTGACCTCGATCTTCGAACGCTCCACCTCGAGGGCCTCACCGAACCGCGCCACGCGAGCCACCAGCTCCACGTCGTGGGTTCCCAGAACCATGCGCAGCCGGCCGCGCTTGACCTCCGGCAGCATCAGCGTGCACAGCGCCAGGTAGCTCGCATCGACGTCCCTCTTCGACGGATACGCACGGTCCGGCGGCTCGGAATAAGCGCCCTTGACCAGCCTGATCGCGGGCTTGAGTGGCTGGAGCTTCACGATGTCCTTCGGGGTCCTAAAGAGGTACGCCTGCAGGCAGATGCCGGTGCGGGGATGGTCGGCGCGAAGACGCATGTAGAGATCGATGGTCGGATCCGTGTACGCGCTACCCTCCATGTCGAGCCAGAGGAAGCTCTTCGTCTTGTCGGCGGCTCGAGCGAGCCGCTCGAGGTTCGCGTAGGTCGCGGTCGCATCGATGTCGAGCCCGACCTGGGTCGGCTTCACCGAGATCTCCGCGCTCACGCCGGCAGCGTTCGATGAGGAAAGAACCGATTCGTAGTGCTCGACGACCGCGGTCGCTTCGGCAAGGTCCTTGACGTTCTCGCCCAGGCGCGTGAAGAGAGCTCCGATGCCCTGCCCCTTGAACACGATCGCGACGTGCAGCGCGCTTGCAAAGTCCTCGCCCGGCAAAAAGCGCCTGACCGCTCTGCGCGCGAACCCCCAGCGCGGGACGTGCGTCGACAGCCAGGGGTTCTGCGCGCACCACAGCAACAGGCTCCGCATCAGCGTCCCAACGTTAATGCAGCTTCACTACTGAGGCTTTCCGCCGGTTGACTGCCGGCCCTGGGACTCCCCTTTCTTCCGCTTGATGAGGTCGACCGGGACCTTCGTTCGCTTCGCGTCGTCCGGCGGGCTTGCGATGACTGGATTCAGCGCCGGCTCCTCGAGTCGGAACCGGTTGTAGACCGCGCCGAGCAGGAGCAGCTGGCTGAGGAGGTACAGCCAGGTTGCCAGCAGCAAAAACAGGCCGAACTGCGCCCCATACGTGTTGAAGCGTCCCGCGAAGTGGGCGTAGAGCGGGAACACCAGCGAGACCGCCTCGATCAGGACGCCCGCCAGCAGTGCGCCCGGAACCACCTCGCGCAGCGCAAAGGTTCGATTAGGAACAAAGCGGTAGACGAGGACGAGCAGCACGACCATCACCGCGGCGCCGGCGACCAAGCTCAGGACCCAGGCGTAAGGCACATAGCTCGAGACCGACCCGGCCAGGGAGTTTGCGGCGACCGTTGCGCCCAGCGCAGCCACCAGCACCACCATCGTCGCGAAGCCCATGAGCCGCTTCCGCACCAGGCCACGCTTCCTGGTCCCGAAGATCTTGGTGAGCGCGAACTCCATGGTCGAGTAGGTGCCGCTCGCGGTCCAGAGCAGACCCCCAATCGATAGGAGACCAATCCAGCCGGCCGACTGCCTGACGCCGTGTATCGCGCTCTGCATCTGCTCTTGAGCGCCGACCGGGAACACCTGCAGCAACAGGTCCTGGAAGCGAACTTCGGTCTCCGGGTCGCGGATCGCCAGACCGATGATCGAGAGCACGCCCAGGATCACCGGAAACATCGCCAGGAAGGCGGCGAACGCGAGAGCGGCTGCGTAATTGCTCGCGTCGCTCTCGCCATAGGCGATGAGCAAGCGAAACGGTACCGAGCTCCTGGCCCGGGCGACGACCCGCCGAACGGCGCGTGTCAGTTGTAGTCGGGCGGAGTGTTCCGTGACTGCGCGTCGGCGGAGTCGAAGGTTCGAGCGAGTCGTTCCATGACGGCCGCCGACACCGTGCCGGCAACCGCGGGCGCGACCTTGCGTGCGACCGATTCGAGTGTCCCGGGCTCATGCCCTTCGAGCACGACCCTCACAGAAGGCATGTGCTTGAGCCGGTCTTTGATGTCGTCGGGCAGGTCACGCACCGACTCGGCCGCATCGCGCAGCGACGCCGGCACGCTGTGCAGCGCGTCGACCAACATGCGTTGGAGCTGCTCGTTGCGCGATGGCCGCCTCACGCGGCGGTACACCAGAACGCCTACTCCGGCAACGACGACAGCGCCGAGCACGATCGCCGCGATGCGTCCGTAGCGCGCGATGTCTGCGCCTCGGGTCTCCAGCGTGTCGAGGCCCTCATCCATCCGATCGCGGGTCTGTCTTGCCTGGCGGTCGATCTCATCTGCTGGAGGGGCCATTGTCGTTCTCCTTGAGTAATTTCAATGTCGAGGCACGGTGGGCCGGAAGCCTTGCCGAAGCATGCGAGGCCCACGCCTACTACAAGGTACGCGGCTCGACCAACACCGAGTAACCTGTCCGGTCCATGGCGGTCCACAGCGAGCTCCCGGGCTTCACGGACGCCCAGGCGCGCCGGGCGCTCGAGGGGCTCCCGCGGTGTGACTACGAGGTGGTCGTCCGGCCGCTCAGGTACCGATGGCACCCGCACCTGGCGGCACGCTGCGAGTTCGAGGAGCGTCGCATCGTGCTCCAGGTTCCGATCCCCTTCAAGGCGTTCAAGGAGCCCGTCATCTTCGCCGCCCGCCGCAAGCGCGGGGAGGGCATGCGCTTCGCCTGGGCTTCTGAGACTGTCTACTTCCGAGGCCGCCGCGACGTGTTGCGGTTCCTCTACTGCCACGAGTGGATGCACTGGTACCTGCACGAGGTGCTGGGCAAGGGCTCGGCCGCCGAGACCGCCTGCGATCGGTTTGCACTGAGGAACTTTCGCCGACACACCGTCACGACCGACGACGCCGACGAGGCTCTCACCCGGCGTGGGAGACGCGCAGCCGCAAAGGGTTAGGCGGTCAGCTCGGCGGGTTGGCGGAGCAATGCGATCACCGCGATGGGCAGCACAACGTTCGCGATCAGCGCGACCGGACCGCGGTTGGCGCCGAGCGGCAGCACCAGCAGGAGGATAGATCCGGCCACACAAACGGCTTCGAGCCCGACCGCCCACCGGCGGGCCCAGCGCCGGCGCCAGATGACGCCGATCGCGACGAAGACGGTCGCCAGCGCCAGGAGCAACGACGCGATGCCGAGCCCGAGCATGAAGACCTCGCCGGCGATCGCGAACGGGATCGCCGAGATCCCCGCCATCGCCCAGAACAGCGACTGCATCAACAGCACCACGAACGCGGCCTCGGGGCGGCTGGACGCCTTGGGGAGACGCTCGACGTCAGGCGCGATCAATCTTCTTCACCACAGTTGCATCGATGTCCACCGCGAACTGGCCGCCTGGGTTGTCGACGATCCAGACGTGCAACATCGGGGGGACGCTGACGTCGATCGACCCGATGGGGCAGGTCGCAAACGGGGTCATCAGGCTGAACTCAAAGCCGATCGGCGTCACGCAGATGTCCTGGTGCTCGTGCCACGCCGTCAGCGGGCCCCCGGGATCAGGGCCTAACTGGCCGATGGGCTTCATCTGGAACATCGCGCCGATGAGCACCGGACCGTGATGGGTGTTGGCGTACACGAGGCCCTGCGGCCGGCTGGGATCGAGCACGTAGCCGGCGTCGACGTAGTGCTGGTTCATCCAGTGTGTCGACGGCATGTTGGCCGGCCCGCCAGGGCGGTAGCCCGCCGCCATTGCCCTGTGCCAGTCCTGGTAGGGCTCGATCGCGGACTTCGTGGCCGCGTACAGCTGGGCCGCCGCTGCGGTCTGCTCGGGCGTGGCCACGTCGTTGGTCGCCTGCAGGACAGCCCCGGCGTGCACGTGCTGGGCGTCCGGGCGCTTGAGGTCGACGATCCAGACCGTGGACGTCGTGATCAGCGTCAACACAGGGACCGCGACGCCGACGAGGGTCCACCGCCACGTGCGCCGGGACTCTCTCGGCTCGCCTCTCACGGGAACCAGGACCAACCCCAGCGCGGTCAGCTCGATGAGCTTGGTCGCGATCGCGACCTGGTCTGGCGAGTCAAACCCGAACGCGATGTAGACGAGGTAGCCGAGAAGCGTCGCGCCGATCAACGTTGCCGACGCCGCTCTCCACCACCGCCACGCGAACGCAACCGACAGCGTGATGTATGCGGTGCCGTTGAGCAGGAACAGAAGCGCTGTGAACGATTCCTTCAGGTGCGTGCCGATCAGCCCGATGTGGATGGCGCCCGCCACCGCCATCAAGACCGACGCGCCAGGCACGGTGCCGGGCACCATGTGGCGCGCCGGCCGCAGCCGGATCGCGATCATCGCGAGCGGCAGCGCGAGCAGGCCGGAGTAGAGACCGATTGCGTGGTCCGGTGCGATGTCGAACATGGCACCAGTGTCGTTTCCGAACCTAAGAGCGCCGTAAGAGTGGGAGGTCGACGTAGATCGCGGCGCCACCGCCGGGCGCCTCGCCGGCGAGAATCCGGCCGTGGTGCTGGTCGGTGATCCAGCGCGCGATCGAGAGGCCCAGGCCGGACCCTTCACCCGTGCGCGCGCGATCTGATCGATAGAAGCGCTCGAAAACGCGCTCGCGGTCCTGTGGTTCGATCCCGTGTCCGTCGTCGGCGACCGTGAGCCGGGCCCAATCGCCCTCTGCGCGCAGGTCGATCGAGACGGTCGAGCGCGAATGTCGGAAACCGTTGTCGAGGAGGATCCAGACCAGCTGGCGGATGGCGTCCTCGTCTCCGGCGACGGCGGCTTCGCCTACCTGCACGGTGAGGGCGCGTTGGGGGTGCACGACGGCCGCCTGGCGCCCGACCTCCGTCACGACGCTTTCGAGATCGAGCGGCGCAAGCTCGAGCTGGAGCCCCGCGTCGGCCCGCGCCAGCGTGAGCAGGCGATCCACCAGCCGCGCCATGCGGGCGCTGTCCGCGGCGATGTCTGCCGCCGCCGCCCGCCGCGTCTCCTCGGCGATCGCCGGACCCCGCGCGAGGAGGCCGGCATTGCCCTGGATGGTGGTCAGCGGTGTGCGGAGCTCGTGCGATGCGTCGGCGACGAACCTGCGCTGAGACTCGTACGCGTCCTGCAGCTGGACGAGCATGCGGTTGAAGCTGGTCGAAAGCAGCGCGACCTCGTCAAGCGTGCGGCGCCCCGGAAGCCGGCGACCGAAGTCGCGCGTGCGTCCGATCTCGTCGGCCGTGCGGGCTACGTCCTTGAGCGGCTTGAGCGCGCGACCCGCCACGAGCCAGGATGCGGCGAGCGCGGCGAGGAGCGTGGGGACGGCGGAGATGATGAGGAACCCGCGCACTCCTGACAGGCTCGACTCCGGAACGCGAGTCGACTGGCCGGTGACGACGTAGCCGGCGGAGAAGGGAACCGCATACAGGCGCAGCCCGCCTTGAGTTGCAAAGGCGCCGTGGGTCAAGGCCGCCTGGGCGAGCAGCTGCGGCGGCGACGCGGGCGGTGCGCCGTTCAGCTCGCCGGTCGTGTAGACCACGGACCCATCCTGGGCGAGCACCTCGATGAACACATCGGTGCTCTGCCCCAGGTCGGCGGCGGCCAGGGGTGCGCGCGGCGCGAGGTCGGTCGCGGAGGCGAGCGAGGCGGCGGCGGACCGCGCGCGCGACCGGAGCGCGTCATCCTGGTTCGTGTTCACGCCCCGCGCCAAAAGGCCGTAGAGCAGCGCGCCCAAGAGGACGATGCTGGTCTACACCGGCGGCGGTATGCCCGCGACCGAGGCGGAGCGTGGCAAGGTCATGGAGGCGTGGGACGCGTGGTTCGGCACGCTCGGCGACAGGGTGGTGGACGCCGGCAACCCGTTCGGCCAGCACGTCAAGAACGTCTCGAACGGCGGAGCGGTGCATGACGGCGCGATCGGCACGGCCGCGACCGGCTACATCGCTGAACGCGGCGGCGGCCGCGGCCGGGGGCTGCCCCGTGCTCACGTCCGGCGGCAGGATCACGGTCTACGAAGTCACGCCGGCGATGTAGAACGCCACGGGTGGGGGCCGGCAGCGCCGGTCCTCGACCCTGGGCTATCGGCGCTCGGCCAGGCTACCGGCGGTAATCGAGCTCGACCAGGGTCACGCGCTTGCTCGTGACCAGGCGTCCGGCCGCGGACGAGACGTAAGTCCCCGAGGTCGGCGCGACGTCCGAGTAGTCGCCGCCGACCGCGATCGTCACGTAGTTCAGCCCACCGCGGCTCGCGTGCGTCGGGTCGAACGTCGAGGCGATCGCCTCCTTAGTCCCGTCGTTCGCCGGCAGCACGACCTCCACCCACGCGTGGGTGCCTCCCTGGCCGAGCAGGTGGCCCGAGACATAGCGCGACGGCAGGCCGCAGGCCCGGCAGGCGGCGAGCATCACGTGCGCGTAGTCCTGGCACACGCCGGATCCGAAGGCAAGCGCCTCGGCCGCCGTGGTCCGGACTCCTGTCACGCCGTGCTGGTAGGTCATCGACTGGTAGACCCAGTCGTTGATCTGGTCGGCGAGCGGTAGTCCCCAGTCCGCGGTGGAGGCGATCTCTTCGGCAGCACGCAGGATGCGATCGTCGGCCGTCGTGAGGCGGGTCGGCTCGAGGAGGTAGCCCTCAGCCGTCCAGCCTTCGGCGAGGCGGTTGGGCTCCGCGGCAAAGCGCTCGACCGATACCTCGGCCACGAACTCGATCGCCTCTGGCACGCGCTCGGCGAAGACCTCGACGATCACGTTGCCAAACCGGTCAGCGCGGTTCTCGAACCGGGCGCTGCCAGGCTCGACGGAGACGCCATGACGCAGCCGGCGCTGGTCTCCGAAACGCTCGGGCGGGATGACTACCAGGCGGTGATTGAGGTTGCGGACCGGCTCCGAGTACTCGTACCGAAAGCTCTGGTGCAGCAGGTAGGACGCGCGCCGCGCGGCGCGCCAGTCAACGGATGCCGGGTCGATCGCCATCACGATTCCTTCACCTCGTCCGCCCAGACCGTCATGGAACGGAAGGTTGCCTGCCCGAAGGTGGTGATCATCGCCACGTCGAGGGCGTCGCGGCCTCGCCCGATCAGCACCCGGCCGACGCGACGCGTGTTGTTGCGCGGGTCGTAGGTCCACCAGCGATCGCCCAGCCAGACCTCCATCCATGCCGCGAAGTCCATGCGATCGTCGTTCAGGGGCACATGGATGTCCGGCAGGTAGCCGAAGACGTAGCGCGCGGGGATGTTCATCGCCCGGCAGAACGTGACCGCTAGGTGGGTCATGTCGCGGCATACGCCCTTCCGGCTCCTGTGCACGTCCACGGCCGTGGTGAGAGGGTCGCTCGCGCCGTACTGGAACTGGATGTTGTCGTGGACCCAGTCGCAGATCGCCTGCACGCGCGCGCCGCCGGGCTCCGTCTGGCCGAACAGCTCCCAGGCGGTGGCCATGAGCTCGTCCGACTGGCAGTAGCGGCTGGGCAGCGTGAAATGCAGAAGCTCGCCGGGCAGGTCCTCGACCGCCTGCTGGGGGACTTTTGAAGCGTCGGGATCCGGCTCGTCGGGGACCGCGCAGATCGAGTCGTAGCGGAGGGTGAGGTCCCCCTGGGGCATCACGAACCGCTTGACCGGGTTGCCGTAAAAGTCCGCGTACTCGTCGACGGGCACTGGCGGCGTGGTCGACCAGCTCTCGGTGACCAGCTGATGGCTGGCATCCGAGCGGGGGCGGACCTGGACGGTGACCGGCGTCGGAGCGCTCACGTCGTAGCTGAACTCGCAGCCCACGCGCACATTGATGGTCTTGGCTGTTGGCGGGATGGCGCAGACACTATAGCGGTGGCCTCCGTGGAATCCTTTGATGCCGGATACGAGAGCAACGGGTTCTACGACGAAATGCTTGCGCCTTCCGGCGGCCCAAGGCCCGCCTACCGCCGGATCTACGATCAGCTGACCCGGATGGGCCCGAGCGAGCTGGCCCGCCGCCACGAGCTGGCGCTCCAGATGTTCCGCAACCACGGCATCACCTTTGCCGTGTACCCCGACGCCCAGGGCACCGAGAAGGTCTTCCCGTTCGACATCATCCCCCGCGTCATCCCGGCCCCGACCTGGCGCCGGATCGAGGCTGGGCTGAAGCAGCGCCTGGCTGCGCTCAACCTGTTCCTCGATGACATCTATGGGCCCAAGCTGATCCTGAAGCAGCGAGCCATCCCTCCGGAGATCGTGCTGACGAGCCCCCAATACCTCAGGGAGATCGAGGGGCTGCCGGTCCCCCACGGCATCCATTGCCACATCGCAGGCATCGACCTGGTCCGCGACCACAAGGGCGACTTCTTCGTCCTGGAGGACAACCTGCGCACCCCGTCCGGCGTCTCGTACGTCCTGGCCAACCGCCACGTGATGAAGCGCGTGCTGCCCGACATGTTCGCGGGCTACCCGGTGCGCCCGGTCGAGGGCTACATTCACGAGCTCCTCCGCCACCTTCGGTGGCTGGCGCCGGAAGGGGTGGACGACCCCACCGTCGTGCTCCTCACCCCCGGCGTCAACAACGCCGCCTACTACGAACACCTGTACCTGGCCAAGCAGATGGGGATCGAGCTGGTCGAGGGAAGCGACCTGGTCGTCGACCAGGACTACGTCTTCATGCGGACGACGCGGGGCCTCAAGCCGGTCCACGTCATCTACCGGCGACTCGACGACGAGTGGCTGGACCCGATCTTCGGTCGCCAGGAGTCGCTGGTCGGCGTGGCCGGGCTGGTGAACGCTTATCGCGCCGGCAACGTCAGCATCGCCAACGCCCTGGGGAACGGGGTCGCGGACGACAAGGCCGTCTACGCCCTGATCCCGAAAGTCATCCGCTACTACCTGGACGAGGACCCGATCCTGCCGAACGTCCAGACGTACGTCTGCGCGGTCGACGAGGACCGCCGATACGTGCTCGAGCACCTCGAGGAGCTCGTGGTCAAGACGGTCGACGCGTCCGGTGGGTACGGGATGCTGATGGGTCCGAGCTCGACGCGGCAGGAGCGTGAAGACTTTCGAAAGCGCATCGAGGCGCACCCCCGGAGCTTCATCGCCCAACCGGTGGTGGCGCTTTCGGTACAGCCCATCCTCGACGGCGGGCGGCTGCGCCGCACGCACCAGGACCTGCGGCCGTTCGTGCTCACAGGTCCTGACGTCTATGTCACGCCGGGAGGACTGACCCGTGTGGCGCTCAAGCCAGGCTCCCTGGTCGTGAACAGCTCGCAGGGGGGCGGCAGCAGGGATACGTGGGTCATGGCCGAAGACGATCCGGAGTGGTCGGATGCTTAGCCGCGCCGCGACTTCGCTGGCCCTGCTCGGGCGCCACCTCGAGCGCGCGGACCACCTGGCGCGGATACTCGGCGCGCACGTCTCGCTGTCCCTGGATCGAACCGATGAGCCCGGGCCGGAGTTCTGGATTCGCTTCATGGAGCTGGCGGGATGGCGCGGCAGCGACACGAAACGCCGCGACGCGGCGGTCGAGATGGTGCTCACCGGATCGCTGGGCCCGTCGGTCCGGTCCAGCGTGGCGGCGGCGCGCCTGGCCGCCCAGGCCGTTAGGCCGTCGCTGCCTTCGGAGCTCTACGAGCAGGTCAACGCCCTGTACTGGCGCGTGCAGGAACCCACGTGGCAACCCGACCTCTTCCCGTTCCTGACCGACGTCCAGATGAGCATCAAGCTGGTCGACGGGCTGACGGAGGACACGATGTCGCACGAAGAGGCCCGACACTTCGTGCGCCTGGGCAAGTTCGTCGAGCGGACCGCCAACGTGACCGGCCTGGTGACGCGCAAGTCTGCCGAGCTTACCCCGAGGTGGCCGCGGGCTCACGGCGATCCCTCTGAGTTCGTCGGGCCCACACCTGAGGATGCCCTCGAGTGGTCGGCGGTGCTGAAGTCCTGCTTCGCGTTCGAGTCGTATCAGGCGCGCTACTCGGGAGGCGTGACTCCCGACCGCGTCATCGAGTGCCTGCTCCTGGATCCAACTCTGCCGCGCTCAGCACGCTTCTCGGCCGGCGTGGCGCTCGATGCCGTGTCCAGGATCGACGGACCAGGCCGGCGCTCGAAGCCAAAACGGCTGCTCGCGCGCCTGCACGGCATGTTCGACGAGGCGCAGCCACGGTTGGTCGGCGAGCACGCGCGACGGTTCGAGGCCGAGTGCCGCGACCTGCTGCGACAGCTGGAGATGGCGCTGCGCGAGACCTACTTCCACCCCAGCAAGGTGCCGTCCACGGTTTTTGGAGAAGAGGGACGCGCGATGCCTCAGCAGCAGCAGCAATCAACAAGTCCATCCTTCACGCGCCTGGCGCGAATCGAAAGATGAAGATCGAGATTGTCCACACCACCCGCTACCGCTACTCGGGCCCGATCGCGGAGACCGTGATGGAGGTGCGGCTGCGGCCGATCGACGGCGGCGGCCAGCGCTGCCTCGAGTTCGAGCTGGAGGTCAGCTCGGGGATCACGCCGGGCATCTATCGCGACGGTTACGGCAACAACGTGCACTACTTCAACCTGGTGCGCCCGCACACGAGCCTCGTCGTGACGAGCCGGTCGGTGGTCGAAACCGCGGGGGCGATCGACACCGATCCAGGTGAAGAGCTGGTCCAGGATTTCTTGCGCTTCCGCTCGCCGGTCAAGGACGTGCCCGGGGTGCGCGAGATGGCAGCGAGGTTCCCCATCGCCGACCCTGAGTCGAGCGACGACGTCGAGCACGCGCTCGACGAGCTAACCACGGCCATCAGCCGCGACTTTGCCTACGACCGCGCAGTCACCAACGTGTACAGCGCAGTCGACGAGGTGCTGGCCCTGCGAGCCGGGGTCTGCCAGGACTTCGCCCACCTCTTCATCGCCGTCGCCCGCGCCATGGGCGTCCCGGCCCGTTACGTGAGTGGGTACATCCACGGCGACAAGGGCGCGACCACGGCTTCCCACGCGTGGGCCGAGGGGTGGGTCCCCGGCCGCGGCTGGCTCGGCTACGACGCTACTCGACCGGTGCGTGTCTCGGACCATCACGTGCGGTTGGCGGTTGGCCGTGACTACAGCGATGCGGCGCCCACGCGGGGTGTTTACGTCGGGTCGGCAAGTGGCGCGATGGAGGTTCGGGTCAGGACGCGCGGTATGTAGCTCATCAGAAGCGGCGGCCGCGGACATGCTCGATCGAGAAGCTCGCGGTGTCCGCGATGAGCATCACCGCCATGACGCCCGCCTCGACCGGGTCGCTGACGACGAGGTCCGCCGCGTCCGGCACCGAGCCGGCCATGTTCGTGCACACGACCAGGATTCCCGCCTCGCGGATCTCGCGCACCGCGTTGGCGATATCGCCTCCCATCAGCGCGCCGGCGAGCACGAGCACCCTCGCGCGGTGAAGGCGCGCCACGGCGCGCACCGCGTCGGCAAGCTGCTCTTCACCGACGAGCGGGATCGTGTCGACCGAGATTCGCTCCCCGCGGATGTTGTGGCGGTCGGCCTCGGACACGGCGCCCTGCGCCACCATGCCGACCTGCGCGCCGCCGCCGATCACGATGACGCGCTTGCCGAAGATCCGCTGGAAGGTCGGCACGCGGCTGACCTTGGTGATGCCCTCCAGCCGCTCGATCTCCGCGACCAGGCCCGGCGCATCGCGCGCGCCCGTGACCTCCAACTGCAGCTCGGCGGCGTGCTCGAGGTGCGCCCCGCCCGCGATGTAGGTGATGTTCGCGCCGTGCTTGAAGATCGTCTCGGAGAGGCGGTAGAGGATGCCAGGCTCATCGCGCGTGGCGACGAGCAACCCGAGGACCTCCGACTCTGGCATGGGGAGAAGATAACGCCCGGAGCCCCACCTGTCCGGGCGCGCGGGCGAGCCGGGACACCGTCC
>JBDTKH010000027.1:0-9814 GCA_039935415.1 Candidatus Dormiibacterota bacterium | reverse complement strand
GCAGCTCATCTCGCCGCCGCCGCATCACGACATCTACTCCATCGAAGACCTCGCGCAGCTTGTCCACGACCTCAAGACGGTCAACCCCCGCGCGCGAATCGGGGTCAAGCTCGTCTCGGAAGCGGGTGTCGGCACCATCGCGGCCGGCGTCGCCAAGGCGCGCGCCGATTACATCCTCATCTCGGGCCACGACGGCGGCACCGGCGCCTCCCCGCTGTCGTCGATCAAGAATGTGGGCGCCCCGTGGGAGCTCGGACTGGCGGAGACGCACCAGGTGCTGGTGGCGAACCGCCTGAGGGAGCGTGTGAGCCTGCGCACCGACGGCGGCCTGCGGAACGGGCGGGACGTTGTCGTCGCGGCGCTTCTCGGCGCCGAGGAGTTCGGTTTCGGCACCGGGCTGCTGGTGGCGCTTGGTTGCGACATGGCGCGGCAGTGCCACCTGAACACGTGCCCGACCGGCATCGCCACGCAGCGCGAGGACCTGCGCGCGAAGTTCACGGGCCGCCCCGAGCACGTGATCAACCACCTGCTCCTGATTGCGGACGAAGTGCGCGAGCACCTTTCGCGACTTGGCGCGCGAACCTTGCAGGACATCGTCGGCCGTGCCGACCTGCTGGAGGCGGACGCGGAGTCTGCGCTCGACCTGTCGTTCATCCTGCGGACGTCCGAAGAGTCATTGCCTCGGAGCCGCACGTGGCAGCGCAACGGCGATGCGTCCGCACCACCGCCGCCGAGCGGACACATCGACAACTCGAAGCGCGCTGTCGGCGCCGCGCTGAAGGCGGGCGACTCGCGCCAATACCGAGGCAGCGCCGGCCAGAGCTTCGGCGCGTTCCTCGACGAGGGAATCGAGCTGACCCTCGAAGGCGAGGCCCAGGACTACGTCGGGAAAGGCATGGGTGGCGGGGTGATCGCGATCCGGCCCTTCGCCGAAGACGGCGCTGACTACCCGGTGCTGGCCGGCAACACAATCTGCTATGGCGCGACCGGCGGGCGGCTCTTCGTGGCGGGTCGTGTCGGCGAGCGCTTCTGCGTACGCAACTCCGGCGCCGTCGCCGTGGTCGAGGGTGCCGGGGATCACTTCTGCGAGTACATGACCGGCGGCGTCGCCGTCGCCCTCGGCCCGATCGGCTGGAACGCGGGCGCGGGGATGACAGGTGGCATCGCCTACGTGACCGAGTGGCGCCAGCTCAACGCGGACAGCGTCGTCGCGCGGGAGGTGCCTGACGAGGATGCGGAGGAGTTGAAGGCGCTGGTCGAGGAGCACCACCGGCGAACGGCCAGCAAGCTTGCGGGAGCCATCCTTGGCGACTGGGATGAGGCGTTGAGGTCGTTCCGCCAGCTGGTCCCGATCTCAGCCGTCCAGCCTCCGACTCCACCCGCGCCTGCCGAATCGCTGGAGACCGCACCCAAAACCACAGCCCAGCCCTAGTCTGAGGCGGCTTTCCTGATTTGGTCGAGGACCTTGATGTTGGCAATCGACTCACTGGGAGAGATCGCGACCGGGGTGTCGTTGAGCACGCTGTCGGCAAAGGACTCGACCATCAGCTGGTAGGGATCGTCAGGGTCGCGCCACGCAGAGAACGGAAGGTCCAGGCGCGCAACGCCGTCTTTCGATACGACTGTCAGCCCCTGCTCCTCCGGCGACTCGAAGCTCGCCCACAGCGAGGCGGTCTGCCCTCCCGCGAACTGCAGCAGGGCGCTGATCGTCATGTCAACGGCGCCGGACTGCCTTGCCCTGGCGAGCACCGTGGCCGGCTCACCCAGGATCCAGCGGGCGACGCTCACCGTGTAGCAGCCGACGTCGAGCAGGGCGCCGCCGCCGAAGTTTGCCTGCAGCCGGTAGTTCGAGGCGTCGTCGAGCGGGAACCCAAAACTCGCCTGCACATATAAAGGATCGCGGAGGGAGGCAACGAGCGCCTGGATCCGCGGGTGGAAGCGATACATGAACGCCTCCATCAGATGCAGGCCGGCGACTTTCGCGGCGTGAGCCATGTCGGCGGCCTCTCCTGCGTCGATGCCAAGCGGCTTCTCGCACAGGACGTGCTTGCCCGCCGCCAGTGCTTTTAACGTCCACTCTTTGTGGAGGCTGTTGACCAGCGGGATGTACACAGCGTCGACTTGCGCATCCGCGAGCACGTCCTCGTATGTGGCAGCCACGCCCGCGCCTGGATAGTCCGCTGCGAGGACCCGGGCTCGCTCCGGGTCACGGCTCGCGATCGACGCGACACGCCCGTTCCTGGAAGCGACGATCGCCGGGAGCACCGCGCGGCGCGCGATCCACGCCGCGCCGAGCACGCCCCAGCCGACTCGACCGGCTATATGTCTACCTCGAGCTGCGCGCCGCCGAGGGCGATCGAGTGACTGGCGGCTTCCATCACGGCCACCGTGCGCCGCGCCTCTTCGGGGGTCACGGCAAGTGGCTCGCCCCACGCGAGGTGGTCGGCCAGGTTCCGATAGAAACCGTGATCGTCGCGCGGCGCGAGTGCAAGGAGCTCGTCGTTGACGCCACCATCCGCGGGCCGCATGACCCTGATGCGCGCCGGGTAGTCCGCCGGCACGGCCTCAGCCTGCCACTCGCCGATCAGAGCACCGCGCGTGCCCAGCACGTACCACTTCGGCTTCAGCGCCGCGGCGATGTCGGACTGGAGGAAGCTCGCCTGCGCGCCACCGGAAAAAGTGAGGTCGACGCGCACCTGGTCCAAGTTGGTTACGTCGTGCCACACACGCTTGTGCGCGTTGGCGGAAATCGCCCGCACCCTGTCGGGGAACAGCTGCAGGATCCAGTCGAAGTAATGGGAGCCCCAGTCGTAGATCGTGCCCCCCGAGATGGGTTCGTGGCTGTGCCAGAAATCGCAAGGATGCGAGAAGCCGCCGATGAACGACTCCATGTAGAAGGGCTCGCCGATCGCGCCTGAACGCAACGCGCCGCGCATCGCCAGGTAGTCGGGATCCCAGCGGCGGCTCTGGTACACGGTCAGGACCCGATCGCGCGCGGTCGCGGCGTCTATCACCCGATCGACTTCCTCGACGCGGATGGCGAACGGTTTCTCGCACACCACGTGCTTGCCGGCGTCGAGCGCCGCGATCACACCTTCGGCGTGAACACTGGGCGGGGTGCCGACCACGACGAGACCGACTTCGGGGTCGTCGAGCATCTCTTCCGCGCGGGTGTGAGTTCGCACCGAGAACTCGGACGCGGCGAGCTCACGTCGCTCCTTCGACAGGTCGCAGACGCCGGTGAGCCGCAGACCTGGCGTGGCCGCAATCGACGCCGCGTGGAGCTGGGCGACAGCGCCGTAACCGACCAGGCCGACGCCGACTGCAGGCGCGGCGACCTGGCCGGCCGCGAACAGGATGGCCCGGTGCACGAGCTTCTGAAAATCCTCGTCCTCAAAGGTGGACGGCTCGTGTCCGAGCCCCAGGTACACGAAGCGCCCCTCCCCCGCACGCCGCTCGTATGCGACCACCTGCTCGGTGAACCGCCAGCTCGCGCGAAGCAGAACCGACGCATCGCCGGGAGGTCCTTCGGAAAGGTAGAGCTCATCGCGCAGCCTGATCTCGGGCCCGAGACGAGCCGTCACGGGGTGCACAGAGTCGGGCCTGATCACCAGCTCGGTCAGCGGTCCGGGGCCGCTGGGAGCCCAGCCCGCGAGCTCCGCCATCTCGCCGCCCTCGGCCCAGGTGGCGAGGGTGCCGTGAAGGAGGACCAGGCCACCACCGCCTCTCACGAAATCGACCAACCGCGCCGCTTCGCCGGGGGGCAGCGCGTGATCGCTTGCCGCAAGCACGACCTGCGCCCTACCCAGGGGCAGCGAGCGGGCTTCGGTGATGACCTCCAGCTCGACGCGATGCGTGGACTCGAGCGCGCGCAGCAGCGGGCGGGCCATGCGGACGTAGTCGTGTTTGGTTCCGGTCAGCAATGCCAGCGCCGCTACTCGGTCGGTCATCTAGGCGACTCTACGCTCCGCCTGGCCGCCGACCCGGCGCAGGATCTCGAGGGTCTGAGCCGCCGCCCGGGTCCAGGTGAAACCGGCGGCGCGCCGCCTCCCCTCCTCGCCGAGCTTCTCGCGAAGCCGGGAGTCGGCCAGCAATCGCTCGAGCGCGCCGGCGATCGCGTCCACGTCGTCGGCCTTGACCGCGATGGCGGCCCCCAGAGCCAGCTCCGGCAGCGCGCCGGCAGCGCCGACCACAGCCGGAACTCCCCGAGCCATCGCCTCGAGCAGAGGGAGGCCGAACCCTTCATAGAGACTGGGGAACGCAAGTACCGACGCGGACTCGTAGAGCGCGGTCAGGGTCGGCTCGTCGACGTGACCGAGGTATCGCACGCCCGGCTCGGCCGCGATGCGCTGCAGCGTGTCGCCGTAGGCCCAGCCGGGGCGGCCGGCGATCACAAGCTGCGGAACACCTGGACGCCGGCGACGCAGCGTGCGGAAAGCGTCGAGGAGGCGCGGGTAGTTCTTGCGCGGCTCGACAGTGCCCACGGCGAGAATGAAGCCCGGCTGGATCCCGTCCGGCAGCGGCCCCGCGGGCGCCTCCGGTGGAAGTCCCTCCTGGATCACGAAGACCCTCGATTCCAGGCCGGGGATCGTGTAGCGCTCGAGGAGGTCTTTCTTGGTGGACTCCGACGGCACCAGCACCGCCGCGGCGCCGCGGAGCGCCGGACCGAGAATCGTCCCCATGTACGCGCGCTGCTGCCAGGGGACCTCACCCGGCCGGATCTTGAAGGCAAGGTCGTGCACGAAAATGACCGCGGGCGGCGCGTCGCGACGCCGAAAAGGCGGGCTCGGCCAGTACGGATAGAGGATCGCGTCGGCATCGAGCTGCGCCTCGACCGCCGGCAACCAGCGCGTCTTCAGCACGACCTCGTGGCGATAAGGCGAAAGCACCGCCTCGCAATCAAGCCCCTCGAGCGAAGCCGGCCGCTCGCGGCTGCAGAGCAGGGTGAACTCGTCATCGCCTTTCTGTTGGACCAGCGCCCGGGCCAGCTCGACCGCGACGGTGAGCATGCCGACCCGCCGGGGCCGCCAGCAGGCGGTGACGTCGATCGCAAACCGAGCCACCCGACGACTCTACAAGCTGCCGCCGGCCGGGCGGCCAAGGCCCTCTTCCTACTAAAACGAGAAGGTCCAGAGCCTGGGGGCTGAGGACCTTCGAAAGGAGGGAGGGGGCCTGTAAAGCACGATGTTAATTGGGGGTCCGTAACAACCGCAGAAACAAATCGAGCGTCTTCTTCGATCAGGTTTCCACGGAACGGATGGCGAAAACACAGTCAAATGTGCCCGTCACGCAGCCACACTCGACCTCCTCCACGTACCAGTCATTGGCCAGCCCTGCCCACCGCAGGATCGTCTCGATGGTCGTGGTCCAGATGTGGCACGACTTCACCGTCTTGATCCGGCCGAGCGCAAACATGTTGGAAAAGTTGACCAGCCAGAACTGGTGCTCGTCCACCTGGAGCCACGCGTGCGTGTGCTCCCCCCGCACGTTGTCCATCGCCTCGGTGAACCCCTTGACGACGCCCTGCAGCTTGCGCTGCCTTCCCGGCACCAACCGGCGCGGCCCCCCCATCCCATGCCTACCCTCGGCCAGCCAGCGCTCGGTGGCGCGGCGCCCCCACGCGCGGATCATGTCTTCGGCCTCCGGCCCATAGACGGTCTCGAAAGCCTCGTTCAACCGGCTCAACGACTCGACAGGCGATGAGAGCTGTTCGTCATGAGGCGGGTCCTGCTCGATGTACTGGACCAGCCCGGCCGCATAAGCGATCTCCGGCCACCTGTCCCCCGTCACGTCGCGGGCGACGTGGACCAGGTTGCTGACATGCGAGTTGAGGATGAACCGGCCTCGCGCACGCGCGGCCTTCACTCCCATCAGCTCCAGCGTCCGGATAGCCGAACCGCCCACGCCGGTGGGCGTCGGTATCGGCGACCCGTGAATGGGCGCCGGCGAGCTGATGACTCGCATCGAGGCAGCGGTCGGCGGTTCGGTCGACGCGGCCGGTCGCGGCGCAACCGCGACCGCGGGACCGCCGGCCATCGCCGGTACTGCTGCCGCAGGTGCGACCTGCCGGCGCTGCGGCAGGCGGGCCATCAGCGACAGGAGCTCCCGCACCGTCTGCGGGCGCTGCGCCGGATCCTTCGCCAGCACCTTCGCGAGCAGGACGTCGAGCTCGTCGGGGAGATTCGAGTTGAGCTTCACCGCCGACGGGATCGGCGCGTTGACGGTCGAGTACGCAACCTCCATCCGGTTGGACCCGATGAAAGGCAGCCGCCCCGTCAGCATCTCAAACGTCAGCACGCCCATGGCGTAGATGTCGGCGCGCTTGTCCACGTCGTGGCCCATCACCTGCTCGGGCGCCATGTAGCCGGGCGTGCCGATGGCAAGGCCGATGGTCGTGAGGTGCGTCGGCTGGCCCGCGCCGCGCGCGAGACCGAAGTCGGCGAGCATCGCGCGGCCGTCGGCATGGATCAGGACGTTGGTGGGCTTGAGGTCGCGGTGCACGATGCCCGCGTCGTGCGCGTGCTGCAGGCCGTCGCCGATCTCGCGCAGGTACCGCCACGCGGTGAGCGTGTCGAGCGGGCCGCGGTTCAGGATGTCTCGCAGCGTGCCCCCGCGGATCAGGGGCATCGTCAGGTACGCCACGCCCTCGTTCAGCTCGAAGTCGTAGATCGGAAGGATGTTGGGGTGGTCGAGCTTGGCCAGCGTCTTGGCCTCGGTCTCGAACCGCTTGACGAAACCTTCGTCCTGGAACAGCTCCGACGACAGGGCCTTGAGCGCCACCTCGCGGCCGAGGGGCTGCTGCACGGCTCGGTACACGACGGCCATGCCGCCCCCCCCGAGGCGCTCGACGATCTCGTACTGGCCGAGCCGGGTGCCTGTGAGGTCTTTCACTTTCGATCCGCGGCCAGCTTGGCCACGATCGCGATCAGGTCCGCGAGCCGGAACGGCTTGCTCAGCACGTTGTCGGCGCCGGCCGCGAGGAAGCGTTCGCGGTCGCTCGCCATCGAGTGCGCGCTCGCGATGACGATCGGCATGGTTGGTATCTGGGCCTTGATCCTCCTCATCGCCTCGAGGCCATCGATCCCCGGCATGGCGACGTCCATCAGGATCATCGAAGGGTGCTGGTTGCACGCCACGTCGACGGCCTGCAACCCGTCGGCGGCGATCAGCACGCCGTAGCCCGCCTTTTCGAGCACGCGCCTGCACAGGCGCTGAGCGACGTCGTTGTCATCCGCCACCAACACCGTGAAGAGACCCGTCCCACCTGTATTTGCCGGTTCAGGCATGCCGGCGCTGCAGCGGCGTGACGTTCTCCGCGGCCAGAGGAATGGTGAAGTGGAATGCCGACCCGTGCCCGACCGCGCTCTCGACCCAGATCTTGCCCCCATGCATCTCCACGATCTGCTTAACGATCGTGAGGCCCAGGCCAGTCCCGGGAATCGATTGCGCGGCCCCGCTGCGGACCCGGCGGAAGCGCTCGAAGACGTGTCCGATCTCGTCCGGCGGAATGCCCAGTCCGGTGTCGGTGACGCTGATCAAGGCAAACCCACCCTCGGACCGGCTCGACATCGTGACGGTTCCACCGTCCGGCGAGTACTTGATCGCGTTGTTGACCAGGTTGCTCACGACCTGGATCAGCCGGTCGCGGTCGCCCACCACGATGGGCAGCCTGGGGTCGAGGTCGGCCTTGAACTCGACTGCGGCCACCGCCGTCGCGGCCCGCGCCATCGCCTCGCTGAGGACCTCGTTGATGTCCACGTCGCCCGTGCGGATGCTCATGCGTCCGGACTCCATCCGGTCGAGGTCGAGCATGTCGCCGATCAGGCGGTTGATCCGGTCCGCATCATTGAATATGTAGCCGCCGTACGCGCGCACCTCGTCGGCCTCCAGGCCGCCGTCGCGGATCAGCTCACTGAACCCCTGGATGCCTGTGAGCGCGGTCCGGAACTCGTGGCTCACGATCGAAAGGAACTCCGTCTTGGTGCGGTCGATCTTCTCGAGGTTGGCGTTGGCGCTCCGCTGCGATTCGAGCGCCTCTGCGAGCTGGTCGGACGTCTCGCGCACCGTGGTCACGTCCTCGATCATCACGAGCAGGTGCTCGGGACGCCCGTTGGAGTCGGGGATCGACGTGGCGGTGAGCTGCAGCCACAACCATTTCGCGGCGGCGGTCGCGGCGCGGATCTGCGCCGTGCTCCCGGTCGTGATCCCGGCCAGCAGCGGCGCGAAGCGCTGCCTCGAGGCGGCCTGGTCGTGGGCTCGCAGCAAGTCCGGCCAGGCGCTGGCCCGCATAGTCTCGAAATCGTGCCCGAGCATGCCGAGCAGGGCCGGGTTGGCCTCAAGCAGCTCGCCCTCGCTGCTGATGCGGGCGATGCCGATGGGCGATCGCTCGAAGATCGCTCGATGATCGGCCTCGCTCCTGCGGAGAGCCTGCGCGGTGTCCGACCTCCGGATGAACTGGCCGATCTCCATCCCCGCGGTGGCGAGCAGGGTGACCTCGTCGTCCTGGACCTTGCGGACATGGCCGCTCAGCAGCTCGACCACACCCATCACGACACCACCGTCCACGATCGGCAGCCCGAGGACGGACTTCAGGCCAGCCAAGCCGGCGGCCACCTGGCGGTCGTAGTCGGAGGTCCGGCTGAGGTCCTCCAGCGCGGCGACCACGCCCGCCTGCCACACCCGGCCGAGCAGGCCCGACCCGATCGTGATCGTGTGCGCCCGGCTCTCCTCGCGGAAGTAGTCGTGCTCCGCCGAGCCGAGGTGCCAGTAGTGCCTCACGCGGAGGCCCTGCCGCTCCGGGTCGACGGCCCAGAACTGGGCCACGTCCCAGCCGAGGTGGATGCACAGGCTGCTCAGCAGCTGGGGGAGGGCCTGCTCCCACGCCGGACCGGTGACGATGACGCTGCGCAGGGCGACCAGGCAGTCGCGCATGCCGTCCACGCGCTTGCGGGAGGAGATGTCGGTCTCCTGCACCAGGATCGATTCGGCGCCCGCGTCCGGCCCCGACACCCTCGCCATGGCGATCGCCACGGGGACCTTCCTTCCGTCGGCGTGAACCTGGTTAAGCTCCGCCTCCCAGCGCGCGATGTCGCCGCTCCGCAGGAGTGTCAGGGCTTCGTCGAACGAGGCTCGGTCGCTCTCGGCGGTGACGTCGCCCAGCCCAAGGCGCGACAGCTCGTCGCGGCTCCGGCCGAGGATCGTGGCCAGGCCCTCGTTGAACTGAGTGAGCTTGCCGTCGGCATCGACCAGGGCGAGTCCAACCACGGCCGCCTCAAGCATCGTGCGCATTCGCTGCTCGCTCGCCGCGATCTCATCCGACCTTCGCTGAGACTCGGCCGCGCTCCTGCGCACCTGCCGCACGACCGCGGTGATCGCGATGGCCGCCACCACCAGCACGAGGGCCAGGAGGGCTGAGGCGGCCAGGTTGCCGTCCTGGCCGCCGGCGGCCAGCGATGGGACGATGATGGCGACCGCGGACAGGACGCCGGCAGCAAGCGATTCCGTGCGGCCGAGCCGGAGCGAAGTCAGCAGGATGGCCGTCAGGTAAAGCGGAAAGACCAGTACCGGTCCGGCTCCGAAGGCGGTCTGGATTGCGAGCACCGCGGCGATGGCGACGAAGGGCGTCGCCGTACGCACCAGGTCCCGCGTCCACAGCGGCTTTGAGGCAGGCCGTGGAGCGGCTGCTGGCAACACCTCGGTAACCTCGCCCCCCCTGGCGGGATGGAAGGTGCGCAGGTCCCAAAGTGTAGCCGCGCCCATTGTTCCCAGACCCTTCTTAAACATCGTGGGGGAGGACAGTCTGTCCTCCCCCACG
>JBDTKH010000026.1:0-14772 GCA_039935415.1 Candidatus Dormiibacterota bacterium | reverse complement strand
GGCTCCAGCGCTGAGCGGAGGGCCGCGCCGCCAATCGAATCGAGGATGCCGCTGATCAACAGCGAGCCGTCCATCCAGGTGCTCAGCCTGAGCTCTCGTTGCTCGACCTGTTCGGTCTGCTCGGCCGCGTAGCCCTTGGGATCGGCCGCGTGCCGGTAGTGGTTGCAGATGAAGTGGAACTTGCCAGGCGAGTTCTCCCGTGCCTTCTCGAGCAGGGCCTTCTCATCGAAGCGATCGCCGACCGCCCTGGCGGTTCTCGCCAGGGCGACCAAGTGCGAGTAACCAACCTCGCGGTCGAACGCCGCCTGGGTGCTTTCCGGCACCCGAGACATGGTCTCGCCCACCGCGACGCTGTTGGCTGCGGCGCCGCTCGTCATGTGGCAGTTGAAGCGCATCCAGTCGATCGCGCTCGCCGAACCTTCGTCGTCCCACGCGTTTCTGGAGGCAAACTCAGCAGCGTCCTCAGCGAAGGACAGCTCCTGCAGGTCGATCAGATGACGTGTGCTGCGCATGCGCACCATCAGCTCGTCATCCGAGAGAAACGAAGCGCTCGAAGGCTGCAAGTCTTGCGTCGCGAGCATAGGAGAATGATACAAACAGATGTTCGTATTGTCAAGCAAACGTATTCAGTCAGCGAGATTCGCACCCTGCCGCGTATCGTTCCTTCACCAAGGGATCGCACCGAGAAACCTCGTCCGTCGAGGGCTCGGCCGGGGAGGGGCGGATGCGTATTCGGGAGCGTTAAGAACTGGCAACGGAACTGAGCCGGGGGCGTGGAACGAAATCTCCCCAAATCCACGACTCCTGGCGACCCAACCCCGGCCGCCGGACCCAACCTCGACTCCTCCTTCCCAGTCCTCACCTGCACACCCCAACGCGCGCCCAACACTCCTCCTCAGAGACAATGGACCACGTGCAAGAGCGAAGTGAGGAACAGATCATCAGCCGGCTCCTCGAGCTGGAGAACGCCGGCCAGGCAGAGCGCCGCGTGGAGCTGGACGGGGAGCAGTTCATCGCCCTGATCCACGATCCCGACAACGACCGCGGCTACGTCCTCAAGCACGGCCTCGACGAGACCGAAGGCGCCGAGATCCCGCCCGGCACCGAGTTCTGGGACTACCCGACCTGGACGGAGGCGACGACAGCTTTCGATCAGCTGGTTGCGGAGTCGAAGGGCGAAGGCGCGGTCGTGGTCGCCGAGGATTCCACAGAAGGTCTGGGGGACTCCGAAACCAGCGGAGCCGAGGTGCGGGACCAGTATTCAGCCAGCGACGACGACCTCCTGATCGACGTCGACGAGGAACCCGCCGGCACCGAGTAGCAATTCTCACCTCCCCACCCCGTGGGTGGGTTGGGTGGTGGGCCTTGCAAATTCACCTCCCCACTCCGTGGGGAGGTCGGTCGCCGCTTGCGGCGAGCGGGTGGGGGTGGTGGGAGCAGCTCAGCGCTGCAGCTCCTCATCGCCCGGCTTCTTCTCGTCGGGGTGCCCGGTGTTGCCGAACGCGATCCGGTCGCGCACCACCTGGGCGCGACCCAGCAGGCGGGACCGCTGGACAGCGTCCTCCCCGAAGCGATCGCGGATCGCATCCATCGCCGCCTCCAGCTTCTCGCGCCGCGGCTGCGCCGGTTCCACGAAGAGGTCGAGCTGCCCGGCGTCCGCCTCGGTGAGGCCGGCCAGCCCGACCCCCAGCGTGCCGACCAGGCGGCGAGGATCACGCGCCGCCAGCAGCTTCAGCGCCGCCTGGTAGATCTCCTCCCCCGTCGCGACCGGCCGGGCCATTGTCGCCTGCTTCGAGAAGTGACCTTCGTCGGGGCGGTACACGACGCCGACCGAGACGACCTTGCCGCGGCGGCCCGCGGCCCGCAGCCTCCGCCCGACCATGTCGGACAGCCGCATGAGCAGCTCTTCGAGATCTGCCTGCGAGCTCGTCGCGCGCGCCATCACGTGCGAGTGGCTGTAGCTCTTGCGCGCGGCACTCTCGAAGCTGCTCACCTCAAAGCCCCGCAGCCGCCGGGCCCAGCCCGACGCAACCTCCGAGTGCATCCCGGCCAGTTTCAGCCGATCGTTCGTGACGCGCAGGAACTCGATCGGGGTGTGGATGCCGGCAAGCAGCAGCCGCCTGGCGCTCGCCTCCGCGATGCCTGACAGGTCGGTGAGCTTGAGCCGCTGGAACACCGCGATGAGATTGGTGTGATCGATCCGCTGCAGCCCGTCGCGCTTGTCGAGGTTTGACGCCTGCTTCGCCATCCAGATCGACGTCGAGATGCCGACCGAGCACGTGACGCACTCGCCGATCCCCTCGCGGATCGCCTTCTTGACCGCGCGGCCGACTCCCTCAGGTCCGAGCTTGACGAGGTTCGGCGTGCCGGCCAGGTTCATCGACGCCTCGTCGATCGACATCCGGAGGACGTCTGGGCTGTGCTGGTTCATGATCTCGATCAGCTGGTCGGAGGCGCGACGGTAGAGGGGCGGGTTGGGCTCGCAGACCACGATCTTCGGGAAGATCGCCCTGGCCTCGTAGACCCGCATCCCGGTCTTGATCCCCAGGTCGCGCGCCTCTCTGGACGAGGAGACGATGGTGGCCGCGTCGGTGGCGTAGGCGGCGATCGCCAGCGGGCGGCCGCGCAGCGCCGGGTCGTGCTGCTGCTCGATCGAAGCGAACGCGCAATTGAGGTCGATGACGAGCGTGGCCGGATCGGCGGCATTGAGTCCGAGCTCGATCGCCTCAGCGGACGGAGCGACCATCGATCAAATGTTCGCACCAACGGAAACAGGAGGCAACCCCTCCGCTCGGGAGATGCAGAGCGCAGCCCTACTGCATCAATAGGTCACTTCCCCATTCATGGGGAAGTACCCGCCGCAGGCGGGGGATGGGGCGGGCGGCCTCTGCTCCTGTCTAGGGAATGGGTCGCGGCCTTTGCTCCTGCCTAGGAGTAGACCAGCTCATGAGAGAGGGCCGAGCGCTCGACCAAAGGGGTGCCTCCTCGACACGCCGGTATAGCGTCAGCTGGCCGGACGCAACAAGTCCATCGACGAGGTCTTCGACCCGCACGCATCCCCCAGCCGGCCCTGAGCACGCTTCTGGCGTTTCCCGAGCCCGGACTCACCGTAACAGGGTTTGGGATGTGGTGGCTAGGTGCGCGCTCGCTCGCTCGACAGCTCGCCCGACTCGTCATACCCGTGCCAGCCCGCGGGCTCGATCCACGCGCTGACCCGCTTCGCGGTCCGCGACCAGAAGGGCTGCTCGGTATAGCGCCGCGCGAGGCGGTCGATGTCCGCGAGGTCGATGTCATCGCGAATCTCGACCACCAGGCCGTGGAGGCTGACGTGGCGGTGCCAGCCCTTGTCGAACACGGTCAGGCTCACCTTGGGGTTGGCACGAATCCATCGCAGCCGGTTTCGCTGCTGGTCCATGTTGATGAGGATCCGTCCGGCTTCCCAGTCGTACCAGGTCACCACCGTCATCGGAAAACCGTCCGGCCGCAGGCAGCCCATGACGGCGCCATTCGGCTGGTGGAGGAACTCATCGACCTGGGGCGGGAGCTTGATCATCGGCTCCTCAACGTACATCGCCGGAGAAGGGCCCGGCGGGCCTTGACGCCCGCCGGGCATTGGTTGATGACTAGACGTGAACGGCCGTCCTGACTGCGGCGCCGGGCTTCGACACTGTGGCAGAGGTCTCGAGGACCACCTTCAGCGCGCCTGACTTGGCAGCGTTGCCGAAGACGTCGTAAGCCGCCATGGCTTCCGCCATCGGGAACCGGTGCGTGACGAAGAGGGTCGGGTCCATGCGGCCGCCCACGATGAGCGACAGCAGCTGCGGGATCGAATACGTGTCCACCAAACCCATGGTGATCGTCACGTCCTTGATCCACAGCTTCTCCATGTGGAGGGTCACCGGGTGACCGTGCACGCCGACGTTGGCGACACGACCTCCGGGCCGGATCAGGTTTGTGCAGAGCTCGAACGTGTCAGGGACTCCAACGGCTTCGACAGCCACGTCGGCGCCCAGGCCGCCCGTCAGCTCAAACACCACCTTGACGGCGTCCTGCTTGCTGTTGTTGATCGTCACGTCCGCGCCGAACTCCTTGGCCTTCGCGAGCCGCGACTCGTCCATGTCGATGACGACGATCATGCCGGGGGTGAACAGCTTCGCGGCCATGACCACGGCCAGGCCGATGGGGCCGGCGCCGACGATCGCAACCGTGTCACCAGGTTTGACCTTGCCGTTGAGCACTCCGACCTCGAAGGAGGTGGGGAGGATGTCCGACAGGAACAGCACCTGCTCGTCGCTGTAGCCGGCCGGGATCTTGTAGAGGGAGTTGTCGGCGAACGGGACGCGCGCGTAGTCGGCCTGCAGCCCGTTGATCAGGTGGCCGAAGATCCACCCGCCGCCGCCTGAGCACTGGCCGTAGCGGCCTTCCTTGCAGTGCCTGCAGCGTCCGCACGACGAGACGCACGAGATGAGCACACGGTCGCCGATCACGAAGTTGGTGACCGCGCTTCCGGTCTCGACGATGGTGCCGATGGCTTCATGGCCCAGGATCGTTCCCGGCTTGACCGCCGCCACGTCGCCCTTGAGGATGTGAAGGTCGGTGCCGCAGATCGTCGCGGTGTCGATCTTCACGATGGCGTCGGTTGGCGTCTGAATCTTGGGGTCCGGGACCGTCTCCCACGACCGCTTGCCCGGGCCCTGGTATACGAGAGCTTTCATTTGGCTGCCTCCTATGGCTTGTTGGATTTGGAAATGAGTGGGTATGACTCAACTTCTGCCCGTCGGGAGCTGACCGCGAGAGGCCAAAGTCCCAACAACAGGGGGCTGAACAGCCCTTCGGACCCCATCCGTTGGTCGTAAGCTGGACGTGGATGAGCAGGGGATTCCGCGATTCGGACTCGACGCAGGTTTTGAGCGAGCAGGCAACGGCGGGGACGATCGACGTGATCCTCGAGCGCGACCGCGAGCAGGTCGCGCACGCGGCCGAGCGTCGCGCCCGCGGCGGCTTCGGCATCTGCGAGGACTGCAGCAAGGACATCGGCGCCGAGCGCCAGGAAGCGCTGCCAGAGGCGACCCGCTGCGTCAGGTGCCAGGCGAACTGGGAGCAGGCGAACCCGCGCTGAACTTCCCCGCCTGCGGGGAAGGTGGCGCGCAGCGCCGGATGGGGCTGCACGCTAGGCTGCGCTCATGGCCGGCGGATTCAATGGTTGGAAAGGCGACTTCCAGGGCTTTTTCATCGGCCTAAAGGTGGATAACTCGAAGGCTTACTTCGAAGCTCACAGACGTCAGTACGAAGAACAGGTCAAGGCGCCGATGGTCGCTTTGTTTGCGGACCTGGAAGCGGAATTCGGGCAGGCACGTCTATCACGACCCAACCGCGACATCCGTTTCTCGGCCGACAAGTCGCCTTACAAGACGAACATCTACGGCAGCGTTCACGGCGGTGGCTACGTGTCGCTAGACGCCACCGGCCTGGTCGCCGCCGGCGGGCGCTACATGGTCGATGCGGCCCAGCTGGCGCGGTTCAGGAAAGCGGTCGCGGCTGACAAATCGGGCAACGAGCTCGAGAAGATCGTGGCCGCGTTGCGCAAGCAGGGCTACGAGATCGGCGGGCAGGAGCTCAAGCGGGTGCCGCCGCCGCACCCGCAGCACCATCCTCGCGGGGAGTTGCTGCGCCACAAGCGATTGATCTACTGGCGGCGCTGGGAGATCGAGCCGTGGATCGCAACCGCGAAGGCGCGCGAACACGTCGCCAAAGCCTGGCGCGACGGAAGGGAGCTGAACGCCTGGCTGGCCGCCCACCTGGACGGCTGACTGTGGGGGGATTCCTCTAGGTTCCGGTGCCGGCGAGCACGCTGGCGCACGAGACCGCCCCCCTGATCGCGTCGACCAGGTCCTGTGCGCTGTAGCTCTTCCAGCTCGAGTCGGCTGGCGCGGTCAGCTCGATGACCCAGGTAGGGGCCCCACCCCTGCTATACCGCTGCTGTCCACGCGTCACAGTGCCGGTCCACGGCTCAAAGGTCCGTCGTACGACCGGACCACCGGGCTTGTGGCCGGTTGAACCGATTAGCGGGAATCGGAGGTCCCGCTACTGCAGCGGGAAGGAGACTGCCACCACTGCGGCAGGTCGTCGACTTTCATGAAGGTGACCCATTTGGCCCACCAGAACCCGCGTCGGTCAAAAGCCACCAGGCGGGCGGGGAAGCCATGGCCCGGGTCCAGCGGCCTGCCGCCGAAGCGCGTGGCGAGAATCAGCGAGCGCGCCTGCTTCACCGGGAACCGACGGTCGTAGCCGGTGCTCGAGACGACCCGGATGCTCGTGCCGGTCGTCGTGCCGAGCAGGCGATCGAGTCGCGCGCCCGACCATCGCAATCTTCAAACCAGCTCGGGGAACAGGCGCTTAGCGCGACGCCTCTAGGATTACGGTCGAATGACCATTCCGGCAAAGCTGCTTACCGAGTTCGCCGGCACCTTCGTCTCTTTCACCGTCATCGTCCTTTCGGGTTCGATGGGCGCGCTGGCTCCCCTCGCCATCGGAATCGCGCTGATGGCGATGGTGTACATGGGCGGCCACGTTTCGGGAGCCCACTACAACCCAGCCGTCTCGTTCGCGATGTTTCTGCGCCGCGTCATGCCCGCATCGACGATGGCGGCCTACTGGGCGACCCAGCTGCTCGCCGGCGTGCTTGCGTTCGTCTTCGGGTACCTGATCAGCGGCCGCAGCGCCGGCATACACCCGGGCGCAGGCGTCTACTGGTACTCGGCGCTGGCGGCCGAGATCGTTTTCACGATTGCGCTGGTGCTCGTCGTGCTCAACGTGGCGGCGACGAAGCAGACGGCGGACAATTCCTACTACGGGATCGCGATCGGGTTCGTCGTCGGGGCGGGCGCCTTTGCGGTCGGGCCCATCTCGGGTGCCGCGTTTCAACCCGGCGGTCGGGTTCAGCGCAACGCTGGGCGCCGCGCTCTTTGCACATGGCTCATGGTCAGACCTGTGGCTTTACGTGGTTGGACCGCTCGTCGGGGCCGCCGTCGCCGCGGGCATCCACACGACCCAGACGCGCTCGCTGGCCGTCCCGGCTGAGCAAACGGAGAGCTCGGTCTAGATACATCGTTGAGCGACAAATTCGCGATCCTGTGGTCAGGCGGCAAGGACTCGGCACTTGCCCTCCACAGGGCAAGAAAGGCCGGGATCGAGGTCGTCAGACTCATCACTTTCTACGACTCCGCAACGAAACGCGTCCGCTTTCACGCCACCCGGATCGAGATGCTCGAGGCCCAGGCGAGCGCAATCGGGAGCGAGCTGCGGGCGATCCCCACCACCTGGCCAGAGATGGAGGCGAGGCTGCGCGAAGAGCTCGCCGGCCTCCAGTCTCAGGGCTACGCGGGCGTGGTGTTGGGAGACATACACCTTGAAGACGTTCGCGCCTGGTACGAGGCACGAGTCACCGGCGCCGGTCTGAGGCATCTCGAACCGCTCTGGGGTGAGCCGCCGGCGGAGCTCGTACGCGAGTTTGTCGAAACCGGAGGACGCGCGGTCATCACATGCGTGGATACGACCCGCCTCGACGCTTCCTGGCTCGGGCGAGTGATCGACGAGCGTTTCCTGCAGGACATCGCCGCCACCGGCATCGACGCGTGCGGCGAAAACGGCGAATATCACTCCTTCGCGTTTGCCGGACCGGAATTCGGCACCCCGGTCGGCTGGCGCGCCGGCCAGACACGGATCGAATCGCAGTTCCACCAGCTGGATGTGCTCCCGGCCGGCGCCGCTGCAACGTAGCCCGGTGGCTCCGAACGAAGAGAATCAGAACTTCGGCGACGACGTCAATCGATCACTCCGCGTCGACTCCAGACCCACCCTCGAGAACCTGGCCCGAAGCACAGGACTCACTTACGACGAAGTCGTCCACCACGCGCTGGTGCGCTACGCAAGCTCCGGCCCAGAAGCATTGCTCGCCGTGGAACCGTGGGCCCTGCGCGAGCTGATAGGTGCGCGGAGGGCCAAAGACTGGGCCAGGGTGGGCGGGATCATCGACTGGTTGGAGGCAGGCGTCGAGTCTCCGAGCTGGCGCTGACCGGCAGCGCGTCCTGCACGATGGAGGCAAGCGCCGCGATGAACTCGGGCCGTGCGTTGAACGAGGCGGTGCGCCGGATCCTGATGCCTCTCGAGCGGGCGAACTCCTGCGCCTCGACGTCGAGGTCGTAGAGGATCTCGAGGTGGTCGGCGACGAATCCGATCGGGCACACCAGGACGTCGCGCGCGCCTGATCGCTCCACGGCCGTGAGCAGGTCCGGCCCCAGCCACGGCTCCCCGGTCGTGCTCGCCGACTGAAAGGCGAACTCCCACTCCGGCAGCCTTATCGCGCTCTCGACCAGCCGGCAGCTCTCCAGCAGACGGTCGTGGTAACCGTCGCCTTCGGCCACGATTCGCGACGGCAGGCTGTGCGCGGTGAAGAAGAGCCGGTCCGGCCATGATTCGGCGAGCGCGCCGGCCAGCAGCGCCGCCTCGGCATCGATGAAAGCGGGATGGTCGTGAAACCCGCGGATGAACATGAGCTCGCCGTCCCACGCCTCCGCCAGCGCCTGCTCGTACGCCCCGAGGCTCATGCCGGCGAAATGCGGCGCGAGGGGCAAGCCGACGAGGCGCTCGATCCCAGCCTTCTTCGCTTCTGCGGCGCCGTCCGCGATGAACGGTGAGGCGTGCTTCATGCCTACGAAGGTGGGGAGGGCGAGGCGATCTCCCAGCGCCGCGGCCTGCGCCCGAGTGATCTCGGTCAGGGGCGACCCGCCGATCGCGCGATAGCGATCCGTCAGCCCGTCCAGCGCCTCTGGCGAAGGCCTGCGGCCACCGCGGATGTGGGTGTAGTAGGCCTCGATGGCGGATTCGCCGGCCGGGCTGCCATACGCCATGCACAGGACGCCGGTGCGCAGCTCACGCGACACGCGCCACCTGCCACTCGTGAACCGTCTCGATGAGGACCTGAAGATTCTCGAGTGGGGTCGAGGGTAGGACTCCGTGCCCCAGGTTGAAGACGTGTCCCGAGCGCCCGCCTGCGCGGCGAAGCACGTCTCGCGCGCGCTCGCGGACCAGGTCGGCGGGCCCAAGAAGCACGGCGGGGTCGAGGTTGCCCTGGATGCCGCGGTCATGCCCGGCGCGCGCCCACCCATCGTCCAGCGGCAATCGCCAGTCCAGCGAAATGATGTCGGGACCGGTCGAAGCGATCGACTCGATGAGGCCCGCGGTGTTGGTGCCGAAGTGGATGCGCGGCACGTGCAGGGGTGCGAGCGCCTCGAAGATGGAGCGCGTGTGAGGCAGCACGCGCGCCTCGTAGTCCTCGCGCGACAGCGCGCCGACCCAGGAGTCGAAAAGCTGGACGGCCGAGGCGCCGGCCTCGACCTGGGCTCGCAGGTAGCCGGCCATCGCCGCGGACAGCTTCTCGAGCAGCCGGTCGAAGGCCGCGGGCTCGGTGTACATGAAAGTCTTGACCTTCAGGAAATCCCGGCTCGGCCGCCCCTCGATGAGATAGCTGGCGAGCGTGAACGGAGCGCCCGCAAAGCAGATCACCGGCACTGGAGACGCGGCGACCACCTGGCGCATCGCGGTGATCACCTGCGGAGCGGCCTCCTCGCCGGCCGGCACGCGCAGCCGGTCGACGTCCGCCGGCTTCGCGATGGGATCGGCGATCACGGGCCCGACGTTTTCGACCAGCTCGAACTCGACGCCCATGCCGCGCAGCGGCAGCATGATGTCGGCGAACATCACTGCCGCGTCCACGCCAAGCCGTTTCACGGGCTGCAGGGTCACCTCCGCGCACAGCTCGGGCTGCGCGACGATGTCGAGCAGGCTCCAGCGCTCGCGCAGCTTGCGATACTCCGGCAGCGATCGACCCGCCTGGCGCATCAACCACACCGGTGTGACGTCCACCGGACGCCGGTGCGCCGCGTCGAGAAAGCGGCTCAATGTGAGTCGCTCAGCGCGCCCAGCAGGGCCGTGATCTCGGCCATCGGGCGGTGGATGCCGGTGAGGATCGGCGTGTCGCGCACGGTGGACCGCCGGCTCTCGGTCTCGCGTAGGTCGCGGACGAGCTCGCTGAACCTGGCCAGGTCATCGGTCTCGTAGGCGACGAGGAAGTCCATGTCGTCGACGCCAAAGCTGTTCGCGAGCAGCTGGCGCACCTCCGGGAACTGATGGCCGACCTTCATGTGCCCGTTCATGATTCGCTGGCGCTCCTCGCGGTCGAGCAGGTACCAGTCCGCGCTCTTCGTGAACGGATAGACAACGAGGTAGCGGGAGCGCTCGCCGCCGAACAGCGACTGCTCCTGCGGCGTCGGCTTCTTGACGTACTGCGAGCCCTGGATGATGCCGAGAAAGCTTTCCGTGACGTTCATCCAGCGGCCCATGCCGGACCTGAGCACGGCCGCGGCTTTCTCCTCGAGCAGGTCGAGCGATGGGGCGAGGCTCCAGAGCAGGAGGTCGGTGAGCGGCTGCAGGCCGACCATCGAGTAGGCGTGGGTCGTCACCTCCGATTCCGAGCCGACCACCGCGATCAGCCCCTCGGCGGACTTGCACCTCTCCGCCTCGGGTAGGCGCCGCCACGCAGGGTCGAGCCCGAGGGCCAGGGCGTGGACGAATCGGCGATCGCTCAACCGCGCACGTACCAGGCCGCGGCATCCGCCGCGAAGTACGTCGCGACGATGTCCGCGCCGGCGCGGAAGATCGCGGTGAGCGACTCCACGATTGCGCCCCGGCGGTCGATCCACCCGCGTTCCGCGGCGGCTTCGATCATCGCCGCCTCGCCGCTCACCTGGTAAGCCGCGAGCGGGACGTCAAATCGATCGCGCGCTCGCGCGAGGAGGTCCAGCGACGTCAGGGCAGGTTTGACCATCAAGATGTCGGCGCCCTCCCCCGCATCGAGCTCCATCTCGCGCATCGCTTCGCGGCCGTTGGCGGGATCCATCTGGTACGACTTGCGATCGCCGAACCCCGGCGTCGAGCCGGCGGCCTCGCGGAACGGCCCGTAGAAGACCGAGGCATGCTTGGAGGCGTAGGCCAGGATCGCCGTTCCATCCAGGCCGGATGAATCGAGCGCCGACCGCAGCGCGCCGACCTGTCCATCCATCATGGCGCTGGGCGCGACGATGTCCGCCCCCGCTTCGGCGTAGGCGATGGCGGCTTCGGCCAGCAGCGGCAATGTCGCGTCGTTGTCCACGCGCTCGCCATCGAGCACGCCACAGTGGCCGTGGGTCGTGTACTCGCACAGGCAGACGTCGGCGGCCAGCGCCAGCGGCAGCTTCTCTGCCCGGAGCATCCGAAGTGTTTCCGGGACCGGCCCGCTCTCGTCCGCAGCGGCACGACCCTGCGGATCCTTCGATTCGGGGATGCCGAAGAGCAGCAGTCCGCCCACGCCGAGACGGGCCAGCCGATGCGCCTCGGCGACGGCGAGGTCGGGGCTGAGCCTCGAGTGTCCTTTCAGCGAACCGATCTCCTGCCGGCGATTCCGACCTGGAACGACGAACAGCGGAGCGACGAACTTCGCGGGGTCGAGGCGAGTCTCCCGCACGAGGGCGCGCAGCTCCTCTCGCGTGCGAAGGCGGCGCGGCCGCTGGGCACCCGGCGTGGTCAGCACTCGATTGCTGACCAGCTCACGCATCGTGGTCTTCCTCCAGCGGGACGGCCTTCGCGACAGCTGCGGTGAGGGATTCGGCGCTCTGCGACTCCGCCTCGGCAACCACGCGAAAACCGTGTTCGCGAGCGGTCGAGGTGGTGCGGGGTCCGATGGTGATCGCCGGCCACCGCGTGGTGCCGCCGAGCGCCACGAATCCACGAACCGCCGAACCGGAGGCGAAAACGATCGCCGCGAGGTCGGGATCGTCCAGGGCGTCGCGCAGTCGTCCGGCCGATGCGGCGGGTCCCTCGACGGTCTGATAGGCCGAGATCTCCTCCACCACCGCCCCGCGCCGGCGCAGCCGAACGGGGAGATCGCCGTCCGCGGCCGAAGCGCGCACCAACGCGATGTGCTTGCCTTCCACGTCCGGGAGCGCCTCACCGAGCGACGCCCCGCTCGTGTGGGGCGGGATGTGTGCGGGCTCGATTCCACGCGCTCGGAGTGCACCCGCGGTCTGCTCTCCTATGGCCGCGAACTGCGGACCCATCGGGATGTCGCGTATTGCGTTCACCCCCCGCACGCTGGTGACGACGATCCAGTCACAGGTCTCGAGGCCACGGCTGTCGAACTCCATTGGCCGTGTCTCGACCGTCGGCACTGCGTGGACGCGGTAACCATGCTGTTCGAGGGCCATGACCAGCGGATCGCGCGGGCCTGCAGGCCTCGTCACAACGATCGCTTTCATCGCAGGGCGACCTCCGACACGAGGCGTCGTCCTGCCGCAGACGCGAGCCTCAATCCCTCCCTCCGAGCTCCGGCCACATGCTCGACGCGCCGGTCTGATCCATCGCTGTTGACGCCGGCGACGATGAGCGTGAACGCATCCGCCGTCACCGACGCGAGCGCGCCGACCGGAGCTCGGCACGTGCCGCCAGTCGCCTTCAAGACCTCGCGTTCGACTTCCACCGCGAACCGAATGTCGTGCATGTCGATCGCTCGCAGGACTTCGAGCAGCTCCGCATCGGACCGCCGCGCCTGGATGGCGAGTGCTCCCTGGCCCGGCGCAGGAGCAACCAGGTCCGGGTCCAGCCTCTCGCCGATTCGCTCGCTTCGGCCGAGGCGGTCGACTCCGGCGGCAGCGATGACGAGCGCATCCACCACCCTGTCATCGAGTCGCTCGAGTCGAGTATCGACGTTGCCGTGCAGCGGGATGACGTTGAGGTCGGGCCGAGCGGCTCGAAGAAAGCCAGTCCGCCTGGGGCTGTCGGTGCCGACCGTTGCGCCGTGGACAAGGGTGGTCAGTGATGCCGCGCCGCCGCGGCGCGTGATCAGCGCGTCGCGTGGGTCCGCCCGCTCGGGGTAGGCGGCGATGACCAGCTCGGGCTCCTCCTCGAGCGGGACGTCCTTGGCGCTGTGCACGGCGATGTCGACCTCACCGGCCAGGAGCGATTGGGCGATGGCCGCGACGAAAACACCTTCACCTGGCGACATGTCGACGGGCCGGACATCGCCTTCGGTGACGATCGGGACCAGCTCCACCTGGTGGCCGGCATCGCGCAGGCGGCGCGCGACCAGCTCGCTCTGCAGCAGCGCGAGCCTCGATCCGCGGGTGCCCAGCCGGATCCTCACGACTGGCCTCCCGCGTGCCCGTTCATCAGCGCGACCAGGAGCCGGTCGACGGCGTTCTCGGCCTCGACGAGCAGCGAGGTCGCCTCACGGGTGTCGAGGCGCCGCCGCCGCGCGATGCCGGCGAGCTCGCCGGTGAAGGCGCCGCGGAACCGGACGAAGGCCTCGATCGTCTCCGAGAGCGAAACCCCAACCGACGCCGCGCGCCGGCCGTAATCGGCCGCCGCCGTCCGCGCCTCATCGAGCCCGGTGCTGGATCGTGGCCGCTCGCCGTCGTCCAGGTGCTCGAGCAGCATCGCGAGCAGGCGGTGGCCGCGATCTTTGAACTCCGCCCGCTCCGCTTCGGACAGTTTCGCCAGGCTGCCCGCGCCGGCGGGCCGGCCGGAGGGCTTCGATCGCCGGTAGACGCGCGCCACGCGCGAGGCGCTGGCTCCCATCCTGCTCAGCGGCGGCCGCGTGGCCCGAGGCCGCGGGACAAGGGCTTCGATCGCTGAGCGTGGGAAGCGCCGGTGACCGCCCGGCGTGACGAACGTCGCTACGTCACCGTGGTCGGCCCACCGCCGCAGGGTCGCGGGCGTGATGCCGAGGAGCTTGGAGGCTTGACCCAGGCTGAGCCACGGCGAGCTGGAGCGCGGCGAGGAATGAACCACCCACGACGAATTATGCCGAAACCTGACGAAAGCTATCTACGCCGCACCGGTCGAGCAGCCTGGGCCGGGTCAGGAAGAGGCAACTTCCTCGGCTACGAACGCGGTCCATTTGAAGCCGGCAGATGGCGATTTGCCGAGCTCCGCGGCCTGCTTCCAGTGGTCGGCGGCTGCCCTGATATCTTCGCGCGCCTCGAGCACCGCCGCGTACTCCATGTGCAGGTCACGGAGCCTGTCCGGCATGTCGAGCTTCTGGACGATCGCAAACGCGACCTCGAATTCTCGGTCCGCGCCTCGCGGGTTGCCCTGCCTCTCCTCGAGCGCTCCAAGCAGGCCGTGAGCCACTGCCTGGACGAGTCCCTCGCCGGTGGCGTGGCCCGAATCCAGCGCCTGCGCCAGGTATTCGCGTGCTTCGTGCACACGGCCACGGCGCAGGCTGAGCTCGCCCAGGCTGTTCAGGATGAACCCCCGGCCGCGCCGGTCGATCTGCCGCTCATCGGCCCCAGTCAATGCTTTGATGAGATGGGCTTCGGCTGAGTCCAAATGGCCTTCTTGCAGGAGCAGGCACCCGAGGTCGTTCTCGAGGCGGTATGTCGCGCTTGGGTCCGATTCGATGGAGTAGAGAGCGAGGGCGCGGTCGTAGTGCTGCCTGGCCAGCGCCGGGTTTCCCATTCGCTGATATGCCGCGGCAAGCCCGTGCTGCATCTTCGCCTGCTGCAGCAGGTCCTTGACGTCACCCGCCGCTTCGACGGCAGCCTCGTAGTACTGGACGGCCTGCGTCCAGGACTCGGCGACCACGTACATGCTCGCGACGTGGCCCAGGATCCGGGCTTCCGTCTGGAACGGTTTGGGATCGATCCTCCGACATCGGTCGAGAGCCTCGAGCGCAAGGCC
>JBDTKH010000025.1:0-10989 GCA_039935415.1 Candidatus Dormiibacterota bacterium | reverse complement strand
GAGCCGAGGGTGTGCGTCAGCGAGACGGCATTGCCCGCGTCGTCCACCGCGCACACCTGCGTCGTGTCCGGACGGTCGTGCGCGGCGGCGGCGGCCGCGACCACCTGGCGCGCCTTCTCCGCGTACTTCTTGTCGGTGAGGGCGCCGGTCGGGATCTCGATGAACCTTGGGTCGGCGATGTGCAGCTCGCGGTCGGCCACCGCCCAGGCCATCGCCTCGACCAGCAGCCTCGCGGCTTCGGTGCTCGGCCAGCCGTGCGAACCGACGTCAAAGCCTTCAAGGAAGTTGAGCATCTGGAGCAGCGTCAGTCCGCCCGCCGGCGGGCCGGCCGCCGCGACATCCAGCCCGCGGTACGTGCCGCGCAGCGGCTCGGTCACGTTGACGCGGTAGCCCGCGAGGTCTTCCCGGGTGATGAACCCGCCGTTGGCCTCGAAGTCGGACGCGATCGCCCCCGCGATCTCGCCCCTGTAGAAGACGTCGGGACCCTCGGCGGCCAGGCGCTCGAGCGTGCGGGCGTAATCCGCCTGGACCATGAGCTCGCCGACTGCGTACAACTCCCCGTCGTGCGTGTAGATCGCCCTGGCCGCCGGCGTGGCCTGGATGCGGTCCCTGTTCGGGACCACGTCCGGCCCGTAGTCGATGGTCCAGTAGCCGTGCATGAACCCGCTGACGGGGAACCCGTCGCGGGCGATCGGGATGGCAGGCGCGATCGCCTGTTCCCACGAGATGGTTCCAAACCTTGTCAGCGCCTCGTAAAGACCCGCCACCGTCCCGGGCACCGCGACCGACTGGTACCCGATGTCGTTGACCCAGCCGTCGAGCACGTACCCATACCGGTCGGCGGCCTCGCGAAGGAACAGGTGCTCCCACTGGTCTTCGCGTACCCGTGAGCCCGCCGTCGCGTAGAACTCGAGCAGCGAATCGCCTACCTGGGCGTTGTGCACCAGCATCACGCCGCAGCCGCCGATGCCACACATCTGCGGGTCGATCACGCTCTGCACGAACGCGCACGTGACGGCGGCATCGACCGCGTTGCCGCCTCGCCGCATGACCTCGAGCCCGACCTCGGCGGCCTGCGGCTGAGGGCACACGATGATGGCCACGGACGTAAGTCTATGGCCGGCTTCGGCTCCTCACCCCGAACCTCTCCCCGAATGGGAGAGGGAGTAGCTAGCTCTGCAGCAGGTGCGCCGGGTTGCCCTTGAGGCCGATCGCCACCGTGACGGTGTCAGTGGCCGTGACTCCCGTCGAGATCTGGTAGCGCAGCGACCACCACCAGTTGTTCGGGTTTGAGCCTGGCGCGTACGCCGACGGAACGGGCACCTCGAATCGCAGCCAGTGCCCGTTGTAGTTGGTTGTCCCGGCCGTCGTCGCACGCACGGTTGCGACCTGGGGCGAGCCGGTGCTCACCACGCAAGGGACGGGCGGGTTGGTCGTGCCGCCCGACCCGGTGCACGGGACTGCAGGGCCAGTGTTCGTCCTGGTCAGGCCCACGTCCCAGATGCGGATCGCGGCGGGCGCCGTGACAGTCACCGTGACCCCGGTGTTGTCCAGCACGAACAGGTCGACGTTGCCGCCGCCGGATATGTCGCCCGGGTCGTAAACATCGAGGGTGATCGTCTGGCCCGCGTAGTCGGGCGGCACCTTGAAGATCGGGATGTCGAAATGGCCGCCTGCCGGCACCGAGATCGGCGTGTAGATCGCCATGTCGTCCCAGGCTCCCACCGTGCAACCAGAGCACGTACCCGAGCCGTAACCCGGGATGTCGACGGCTCGCACCGCATAGCCCTTGTGGGCCCGGCCACCAGGGCTGATCCCGTTGGTCGGCGGGTTGGACCCGTCGAAGCCCAGCGTGTCAACCCGGAGGCGGTACGTGCCTGGAGCAAGGGGGCCCGAAGGAGGCGTGATGATCCGCTGGAACGTGCCGCTGTCAGCGGCTCCCGTGTAGTTGGTGATGTCGACCCACGAGTGATACGTCTGCATGTTCACCGGGTTGCCGGCGCCATCCCAGGTCTGCGTGATGTAGCCGCCCAGGTTGTTGATCGGGTTGTAGCTCTTGGCCGGGGCGCACGAGCCGGTACAGGCCTTCGGGTCCTTCCAGTAGCCGCTGGCGTCGATCGGGTAGACGATCACCTGGCTCACGATCGTGTCGCTGGCACGGATGAACGGCGTGTTCACCTTCTCGACCGTGTACTCCATTGCGGAGTAGAGGTTCTTCTGGGTCGTCCCGTAGGACGAGAAGTCCATCGAGTCCTCCTCGTGCAGGTAGTAGCTGCCGCCGGGACTGCACCGGTCGAACTTCTGGTTCGGCCCGAGGTGGTTGTCGCAGGTGTTGTGCGTGGTCCCGCCTGGAGCGTTGTTCGCCCAACTCTCGGAGCCAGGCCCGCCGCTGCCGACCAGCGATGGCGAGTTGTCCGGACCGAAGATCGCGTTGTAGACCTCGATGTTCCCGCCGTTGGGCAGGTTGATCAGGTAGTTGTAGCCACCGCGGTCAGGAAGCGACGCCCCGACCGGGTCGCTGCCCTGCGTGCGACTGATCGCGTGCACGTCCGATGACGCTCCGAGAGAGCCACCGGCCGGGTTTGGAGTGAACGCGTCACCCTGCTGCCGGTCGGTCGACCAGCCCTCGGTGCGCGTGAAGAAGTAGCTGTTTCCGGCGCCCAACTCTGCGGTGGTGGAGCCGGTTTGGGTGCCCGGCTGTCCAAGTGAGAGGGGAGGCAGGTAGGTCGCGATCGCGGTGCGCGAGACGAGATACTTCGAAACCCCGAAGAGCTCCATGAAATAGACCGGCACGTATCGCGAAACGGTGACCGAGACCTTGTTGTCGAACCCCGGCACTCGCGCCACAGTCACGGTCACGCCGTTCCCGGTGTCCGCTATGTCGAACCCGTTGCGCTTCGCTTCCGCGATCGCCCTGTCCGTCGCGTCGTTTCCGCTGCCAGTCGGCACGGCATCCGTCGGAGCGTATTGGCCCGGCATGAAGATGACCCCTGACAGCGCTGCCGCCGCGGCCGCGCGCTCAGCCGACGTGTTGTAGTAGTAGCCGATTCCTCCGTCGACGGCGAGACCCACCGCCGCGAAAAGCACGAGGATCATGAATGCGATCAGGACGACCGCCTGGCCGGCCTGAGTGTTCGGTCCCAACCACTGCTTGCGGCTCATCTCAGACGAGCACCGGCGAAGCCCGGAACACGGCGTGTTCGCTCAGGTTGAGGTTGAAGCCGGGCAGACCTGTTGGCGGGTTGTAGTTCCAATCCACGCGTACTCCTATGGGGGTTTCATTGGGGGGAATCTGATTGCGCGCCGTGATCGGGAAGCTCTGATAAAGGTTGTTGCCTGCGGCATCGAACAGGTCGTATGGATCGCCTGCGTGAAAATCGCCGTCTGGTTGCAGCGGTTGGTAGATGTAGATCCGCGTGATGGTCGAATAGTTCATCGCCGAGGCGACCGCGATGACGTTCTTGACGATGTTCGCGTCGACCACGCTCGTCGTCAGCGTCGGGTTGGTCACCTGGCCGCCGATCTCGGCCGCCAGCCGCGCGCCCTGCCGGCACGCGGCGCCGGCGATGACTTTGTCAGACATCATCACGCTCGCATCGAATGCGCCGAGGAGCAGCAGGATCAGCACGGGCGCCGACACTGCGAACTCGACGAGGGACTGGCCCAGCTCGCGTCGCCGATGTGTGCGACGCATCAATATGTCTGGGGCTCCAGCCGGATCTCGAACGTCTGCTGCAGTTGAAGTGGGCTGTTGGCCAGGAACACTCCAGTCTTCCAGTTGTACTGGTACTTGATGGTGATCCCGAGGAAGTCGCTCTGACCGTTGACGACGTTTCGCGTCGCGGGCGGCCACGTGGTGGCGCCGATTCCTGTTCCATCGAGCCTGTATCTGTTGTAGTGCGCCGCATCGACCGTCAACGCGCCGTTGCTCTGCTCGATCAGGTGGTAGATGTCGATCTCATTGACCTTTGCGAGTGACGTTGTGCCGATCGCGGTGCCGCGCAGAACTGATATCGACAGCTGGTCCGCGCTCGCCGCGTTTCCAGACTCGGATTCCTGGCGTGCCATCTCGCCTGCTCCAAACCTCGCCGAGCCAACCGAGAAGAGAAGCAGTCCGCTCTCGAGGACGCCGAGCAGGAAGAAGAACAGCAGCGGCGCAACGATGGTGAATTCGACCAGCGCCTGGCCGCGCGTTCGCGATCTTCTGTGCCGCGCCCCGGACGAGTCCGTCGCTGCAGTCATCAGCTCTCTCACCCCGTTTATTACGACGACGGCGCGTGGCGTTTCCTGTGAAGCCCCTCCGGTGCGTGGCCACTAAACGTGATCGATCCACAGGTCGCTTTTCAATCGCTTAATCAACGACCACAACAAAGTCTTAAGGACACGCGCTGGTGGCGCGAATTTCGGGGTGTTCAACTAGATGACTTGATCCGCGAATCGATCGCCTTTGGCAAGACACTCCGCTGAAGACCGTCTTAAGAGGTACGTGGAACATAAGAACTCCGATGGCGTGCGCGATCACGTCAGGGATAGCTGAGATCGCGATGCGCATCTCCGCGTCATCAGATCGGAGCGCGCGAACTTCATCTCGACCACGTCAAGGCGGCCAATCACTCGTCGAGACCGCGATCACGTTGCCGGTCCTGCTGCTGCTCGCGCTCGGCGTCACCGACCTCGGGCGCGCCTTCTACTATCGCGAAGCCGTCACGAATTCGGTTCGTCAGGCGCTGCGCATAGCGGTGTCCTCATACCAGCAGGGCACTGCGAACAGCGTCTGCGCGGGCACGGGCAGCGGGCCGCTGGCGGTGACCGTCACGTCGGCAATTCCGCCCGCGGGCGGCGCGATCGCGACGATTGCAAACCAGGCCGCACTCGAGAGCTCGAGCAACGGCACGCCCGCGGGGTCGGTCATCGCCGGTTCCACTTTGAGCGTGACGTTCCACTGTCTGAACGGGGCCGCCGTGACGAACGCCAGCGGCGATGGCCTCGGGCCCACCAGCCCTGGCGCGGATTCTGTGACCGCGACCATCACCGACCACATGGCGGTCATCACGCCCTTGTTGTGGCCGCTCTCGGGCACGTCATTACCAATCACTGTCACATCGTCCCAGCGGAGCGAGTACTGATGGTCACCGCGACAAGGCGCAATCGGGGGCAGGCGCTCGTCGAGTTCGCGCTGGTCTTCCCCATCCTGTTCTTCATTCTCGCCCTGTCGGTCGACCTCTTTCGGGTCAACTGGGCGACGTCCACCGTCGCCGAGGCTGCCCGCCAGGGCGCCAGACAGGCAGTGGCCAATGAAGATCCGTCCGACAACGGATTCGGGCCGACGGCGGGCCCCTGCTCCGGCACGACCCAGACGCCAAGCGCGAGCGGCAGCGGCTGCCTGAAAACGTCGCGCATCTTCGAAACGGTGACCTCGGTTCTCGGCGGTTTCAGCCGGAGCGCCACGCTCGCCGAGGCGTCGCCGGCTGCCTGCCCCAACCCGGCAGTGGGTACCGCGTCCGTATGCGTCTACCCGTCGGAGCAGGGGCCGCCCGGCTCCTACGCCTCCTGCGATGCGGCCCGCAGCGCGTTGGGCCGCGACCCCGCCCCGGGTGACCTCGGCTCGCGCTCGGCGGAGTACGCGAGTCCCAACTACAAGGGCTGCTTCGAGGTCGTGGTGACGGTGATCTATCGCTATGACACGCTCGCCCCGTTCCTCGGCGGCGCGGCGCCCAACTTCCTGCGCATCAGTTCCTCCACGACGATGCTCGCGGAGTATTGATGAACCACATACGACGTCGAAAGCAGCACGGGCAGGCAAGCGTGATCGTCGGCGCGATGATCGTCGGACTGACCATCCTCGGCGCGATGGTCTTCGATGTCGGCCTTGCGATGAGCGACCGGCGCAACCTCCAGGCTTATGCCGACTCGGCAGCCCTGGCGGGCGCGCGCTCCTACAACCGGCAGCAGGGTACGAACCACGCTCACTGGACGGCGATGCAGTACCTGGGTGCGTCGCTCGCCTTTGGGCTGCCCGTCGGCGGCTGTTCGAGCCCGTCCAGCTGCCCGTCGGGCACGTATTCGGTGGTCGGCTACCAGGTCACGATGAGTGATACGTTCCGGGTCGGCGGGATCCTCAACTACCCCACGGTTCTCGACGTCGTGGTGACTCACCGGCAGCCAAGCATCTTCGCGCGCATGATCGGCTTCTCGCAGCTAACGACCGCGGCGTCAGCGCGCGCGACACGACCGGGGCCGCAGTTCAACGGAGCGGCATACGCGGTAGCCGCGGTGAGCGGCGACGCGATGATCGACGGCGGCGGCGCTGCATTCCAGACGGTTGGCGGCCCAGTCTATGCGTACGGCTCGTTCGGCGCCAACAACGGGCCGCACTCGACAGGCGTGCCGTCGGTGCGGACCAACTTCGACGGAACGACATGCCCTGGCGGCCCGAGCAACCTCCTCGACAATGGGGGCGGCACCAACAGCCTGAACTTCCACACCACGGACGGCAACACGCTGACGAACAACGTCGGCGTCCCACCCGACTTCAACTACGACGACGCCTCTCCAATCGCGGCACAACCTGCACCGCAGTACTTCTCAGCCGCGGCGGCAAAGGACCTGTCCGGCAACTGGAAGCCCGGCATCTACAACGGGTTCGCGCCGAGCGGCGGCACGATGAACGGCGGCGTCTACAAGATCATCAACTCCGCGAACCTCTCTTTGGGCAACATCACGAACGCGATCCATACCGCCTCGGGCACGTCCGACCCGACAGGCGCGGTGGCGATCGTGATCGACTCCTCGGACACCGGCTCGCTCGACATCAGCCAGGCAGTGCTCAACGGCCTCGATGACCTCAACACACCCGGATACACGGGCCTGCGCGACCCGATGGGAACCCACAACTTCGTCATCTTCGGCGGCCACGGCGCCGCCGGCTACACAGGCGGTATCACCATCGGGCCGCACGCCACGACCGACATGAGCGGGATCATCTACGTGCCGGACAGCGCGTACGTAAGCGATGGCAACTCGAGCCCCCAGTTCACTGGCTCGCTGGTGGTCTCGAGCATGACCGTTCACGGTGGCGGCAACGGAGCCCAGGTGTTCCACTGGGTGTGCGGCCTCAACGCGGTCGCCGGCCAGCCCTACCAGGGTGGCCTGGTCCGCTAGAGAATCAGAGCAATAGGGATTCCCCCCACCCGGCGCGTTCGCGCCACCCTCCCCGGCAAGCGGGGACCCCGCGCCGGAGGCGCAGGAGTGAGCCCGTGCGGCGCGGGTGGCGGGATGCCCTTTGCTCTACCGCTCGGGGCGCGCGCGCGTGGGGCGCTCTTCGGATCCCGGCAGCTCGATGGTGAATGTGCTGCCGGCTCCGCGCTCGGTCTTGACCCGGATCGTTCCGCCGTGGCGCTCCACAACACGGCGCGCGATGGCGAGACCGAGCCCGCTGCCTGAATCGCTGCGTTGAAAGCGCTCGAAAAGCCTCGAGAGGCGATCTTCTTCGATCCCCGGTCCGGTGTCGACGACATCGATCGAGGGCCCGGCCGAACCGCGCTTCACCCGCAGCGTGACGTCCGCCCCGCGAGGGCTTACGCGGAGCGCGTTGTCCACCAGGTTCGCAACCGCCTCCCGCAGCAGGTCCTTGTCGGCGGTGATTCGCGCCGGCCCGCTGACCTCCGTCACGAGGCCAACGCCGGACGTGCCGGCCTGCGCCGCGTAAGCGCGGACCACGTCCGCGGTGAGCTCCGCCAGGTCGATCAGCTCCTTGCGCAGGGGGATGTCCTCGTCGGCGTGCGCCAGCGCGCGGAGGCGCGAGAGCATCCGTTTCATGCGCTCCGCCTCGGCCACGCTGTCTTCGATCGCCTGGCCCGATGAGTCGCTGCGGTTGGCGCGCCGCAAGATCGACAGGTTGGTCATGATCGTCGCCAGCGGCGTCGCGACCTGGTGTGAGACGTCAGTCAGGAAGCGCCGTTGGGCGGCGAGCACGCTTGCCAGCTGGTTGTTCGCCTTGCCCTGCGCCTCGATGGCGAGGTTCATGCGGTAGATCAGTGGTAGGACGACCAGCGGCAGGACTGCGGCGATCGGGGCGTCGACCGTGAGGACGGCGATGCTGACGGCGCACGCCGCGAGCGTCAGCGAGGCGGGCCAGGACGCGCCTGCCGCCTGCCGGAGCAGCGCGAGGTAGGGCCGCCCGCTGTGGAGCGCGGCTGGCCAGACCGCCAGGGCCGTGTTGGTGATGATGTAGAGCAAGCCGGCCGCGGTGGCGCGCACGTCCTGGGCGGCTCCGAGATCGCCGTCGAGCGCCCCAATGAACGCGGCGAGCGAGGCAGCCGCCAGAACATTCCCGGCGTTGAATGCGCTCTCCCACCACGTCCTGCGCACGAGCAGGTTGCCGGTCAGCACGCTGATCGCGGCGGTCGCCGGGCCGACGCCAGGAGGCAGCAGCAGAGCCGCGAGTAGGCAGGGCAGGGCGCCTAGGTTGACCTTCTGCTCAGGACCGATCTTGACGGGGTATTTCTCCGCCAGCAGGACGCCGGCGAGGCATGCGGGGACCATCGCCCAGCGCCACGGTTGAAGCGGCGTGAAGCCTCCGGTCGCTGCCAGCCCGGCCAGGACCAGCCCTCCCGCGGGCACCCCGACTATGACTGCCTTCAGCCGCGCTGGAAGGCTGGCAAAGGCCGGGACCAGGTGCTTCTTCAGCTGGTCGGCACGTCGAGGTACAGGGTGATCACGGTCCCAGGAGTCCCAGCGCCGGAGTTTGACACCTGGTACCGGTAGTTGGACGAAACCGTGAAGGCACCGTGGACGGCGCTCGGGACATGAACGTGGACCGTGACGAGAGTGCCGCCGTGGCCGTCGGGCGCGGCGCTGGCGTCATCCGTGACCAGGTGCGCGTTGTGCCTGTCGGCGGCGGACAGATAGAGGACGTTGTTGACCGTCAGGTTGTGCCCGCCCGGCGTCACCACCTGTACCGGCGGGTCGAAGACGCACCACATCAGGTTTGCCGATGCTGTCCCCGGGCCGGCGACGGCAAAAAGGCCTGCTATCAACGCTCCGACGACCACCACCCTACTTTTCATCTGTGACCTCTTCTTTACTCCGCGTTGAACCTGTAACCGATGCCCCTGACCGTCTGGATGAGCCGCGACTCGCCGCCCGCTTCGAGCTTCTGGCGGATCCGGGAGACATGCACCTCGAGCGAATTGGACTCCGGGCCGGTCGTGACCGCCCACACCGCCTCGGCCAGCTGCTCGTACGTCACGAGCTGGCCCCCGCTGCGCATCAACGCGGCCAGGATCCTGAACTCGATGCCTGTCAGGCCTAGCTGGCGGCCGCCGCGTGCCGCCATGCCCTCGCTCAGGTCGAGCGTCACGTCGCCGACGACCAGCCGCGAGCCGCCTTTGCCCCGGTGGCGGCGGATGACCGCCTCCACGCGGGCCAGCAGCTCCTCGAGGGCGAAGGGCTTTGCCACGTAGTCGTCAGCCCCGAGCTTCAGGCCCGCGATCCGGTCACTCACGGAGGCTCGCGCGCTGATCCCGACCAGGGCCGCGTCTGTCTCGGCCCGGAACGCCTCGAACAGCTCGGGCCCCTCGTTGTCCGGCAACATGAGGTCGAGCAGAACGACGTCCGGGTTCCACTGGCGGACGAGCTCGAGGCCGCGCCCGGCCGAGTCGACGGCGCGGACGGTGTAACCCTCCTCGCCAAGGCCGGCCGAAACCGCCCGGGCGAGCCGGCGGTCATCCTCTACCAGTGCTACCTTCCAGCGAATCGTCATCTAACGTGCGACGGAATTCTCCCACGGAACATGCGGGCTGCGGCGATCGTTGGCGTAACTCGCCAATCGGGTAGCCCGTTGCTAGGCAGAGTGCGGATGAGCTGGGCCCCGGCGCCGCTGCGCCGCCTGGCCCTGTCGCTGGTCGCGATCCTGGCGGTGCTGATCCCGATCGTGGTCACGATGTGGGTCTGGACCCCTTCCGGTGACGACGTCCAGGCGCGGGTCGGTCAGTTCACCGTCCTCCATGGGATCAGCCTGTTGAGCGAAGACGAGGTTCCCTCGCCGCTGGCGGCGGCGGTGGTCGCCACAGAGGACGAGCGGTTCTACTCGCACCACGGGGTCGACTCGATCGGCCTGGGCCGCGCCATCCTCTATGACGCAACCAACTTCTGCCTGTGCCAGGGCGGCTCGACGATCACTCAGCAGCTCGTGAAGGACATGTACCTGGGCGGATCGGATCGCGGCTACAACAAGCTCGAGGGCATGGTGCTGGCGCTGAAGGTCGAGCGGGTGATCAGCAAGCGCCAGATCCTGGCCGACTACCTCAGCGAGATCACCACCGGGCTTGGCCGCTACGGCGTCACCGCGGCCGCATGCGCGTATTTCCAGGCGCCACTCGACAGGCTGACGCTCGGGCAGTACGCGCTCCTGGCGGGCGTCACGCAGGCGCCGTCCCTGTACGACCCGACGGTCGATCCGGGAGCTGCCAGCGTGCGCCGAGACCAGGTCCTGTCGGCGATGCTTGCCGACAAGCTCATCTCACGCGCGCAGGCCCAGGCCGCGTCGGCTGAGCCGGTGCTCGTGCGCGGCGGGCCTGGTTGCCAGGGCTAACCGAGCCAGGCTAATGGTGATGTCGCGTCGAAGCCCAGGTTGGTGGTGACCTGGATCGGCTTGATCACAGGTGGCGGAGGCGACGGCGATGGGGTCGGCGTGGGTAGGGGTCCATTGTGTGGCCCCCCCGGTGTCGGCGTAGGTGTTGGGATGGGACTGGGCGGGGGCGGCGCGTAGGCGTTCTTGGGCAGCCACCACAGCTGGAACGGCGCGGCCGGACCGCCGGGCGCCAGGTAGGCTATCCCGCTGCCGTTTGGAGCCCAGGCCGGCTGCGCCACGAGCTGGTCGGAAACGATGGTCTGCAAGGGACCGAGGCTCGAGCCGTTCCACGACGCGATCGTCAGATTCGAGACCTGCTTCTGGTAGGTGCAGATCATCGCGATGCTCCCACCGTC
>JBDTKH010000024.1:0-13192 GCA_039935415.1 Candidatus Dormiibacterota bacterium | reverse complement strand
GCAGAAGTAGTGGAACTTGCCCGGCGTGTGCTCCCGGGCGAACTCCACGAGTGGCGCCTCGTCGAATCCGTCCTTCAGCGCATTGGCGGTCCGCGCCATCACACTCACATGCGCAAAACCGAGCTCGCCAACTACGACGGCTTCGAGCGTTCGCGGCGTTCGGTGCAGCGCCTGCCCAACCGCAACGCAGTCCGCGGCGGCGCCGCTCGTCATGTGACAGTTGAACCGAATCCAGTCGATCGCGCTGACAAACCCGAGCTCGTCGTAGTCACCGGTGCGGGCAAACTCGGCCGCATCCTCCGAAAACGAGAGCTCCATAAGGTCGATCGCGTGGCGCTTCTGAATCATGCGAGCACGGAGCCCGTCAACCGATCCATGGTCCGCACGAAATGTTGCACTCATGATCCCAATGCTACGAACATGCGTTCGAAGCACAACCCAGCCTGTTAAGCCGATTTGGTCGGCCTCAGGCTTCGGCGGCCGGGCTCCGAGCCGCCTGGATCGCCTGCCACACCCGCATCGGGTGCAGCGGCATGTCGATGTGCCGCACGCCAAGGTGTGAGACGGCATCGATCACCGCGTTCTGCACCGCCGCCGTGGCGCCGATCGTCCCCGACTCGCCCACTCCTTTTGCGCCCAGCGGGTTGAGTGGCGTCGGCGTCTCGGTATGCAATGTCTCCATCGGCGGCATCTCACCGATCGTCGGGATCGAGTAGTCGACCAGGCTCGTCGTCAGCGGGTTTCCATCCGGGTCGTAGACGAACTCTTCATACAGCGCCTGCGCCACACCCTGGAGGACGCCTCCGTGGATCTGGCCCTCGACCAGCATCGGATTCAGCACGGTTCCGCAATCGTCGACCGCGATGTGCCGGGTCAATCGAGCCTCGCCGGTCTCGACGTCGACCTCGGCCACTGCAATGTGGCAGCCGAACGGATACGTCTGACCGTCCTGCTCAAACTCCTCTTCCGCGACAACCACCGCTTCGGAGGCGAGCTGCGCCCACGTGAGCGCTGAGCCCGGCACGCCCTTTACGCCGAACCGCCCGCCATCCATCCGCTCGATGTCGTCGACGCCGGCCTCGAGCCGCCGCGCAGCCTCGAGCCTGGCCTTCTCGATCAGCGACACACATGCCGCGCGCACAGCGCTGCCTCCGAGCTGCAGGGTCCGCGAGCCATACGTGCCGCCACCGGCCGTCACGGTCGCAGTGTCCGACTGGACCACGCGCACGTCGTCCATCCGCACTCCCAGCAGCTGCGCGGTCAGCTGGGCGTAGGCCGTCTCGTGGCCCTGGCCACTCGACGTCGTGCCAACGGACACGACGATCGTGCCGTCCGCTTCGGCGCGCGCGGAAGCAACCTCCGAGGTCTGCTGGACCGCCGTCATCTCGACGTAGCAGCACACTCCCACGCCGAGCTGGAGCCTGTCGCCTCGCGCCCGTCGTGCAGCCTGCTCGCGCCGCAGCTCGGCATAGCCCGCCGCCTTCAGCGCGAGATCGAGCGTCCGAACGTAATCCCCCGAGTCGTAGGTGGCTCCGACTGCGGTGGTGTGCGGGAAGCTGGTGATCAGGTTTTTGCGGCGCAGCTCGGCAGGGTCGATTTGCAGCTCGCACGCCAGCAAGTCCATCGCGCGCTCGACCATCGATGTGGCCTCCGGTCGCCCCGCCCCCCGGTATGCGGAGGTCACAGTCGTGTTCGTGAAGACACTTCGCGTACGGACGAGCATCTTGGGGATCGAGTACGCGCCGGACGAGATGAGCGCGGTGTAAGCGGGAAGCGTCGCTCCCAGGCCGGCGTAGGCGCCGGAGTCGGCGACGATGTCCGCCTCCATCCCGACGAGGCGGCCGTCGCGAGATGCGGCGAGCGCCACAGTCTGGCGCTGCGCGCGGCCATGCGTCATGGCAACCATGTTCTCGGTGCGGTACTCGATCCACCGAACCGGGCGCCCGAGCTTGTGGGCGAGAGCTGCGAGCACGACCTGCTCCTCATAGGTCATGAGCTTCGCGCCGAACGCGCCACCAACGTCCGGGGCGATGACATGCACCGCCGATTCGTCGAGGCAGAGCGCGCTCGCCACCTGATCGCGCACCCGAAATGGCACCTGCGAGGAAACCCACAGCCGCACGCCCTCGCCGTGCGGCTCAGCCACCACCGCATTGGCCTCGATCGGGACGGCGGCGAGACGCTGGTTGACGAATGTTTCCCGGACCAGGACCTCAGCGCCCTCCAGCGGGCCTGGCTCGCCCAGCTCAAACTCGAAGGCCACGTTGTCGCCAATCTCTGGGTGCACAAGCGTGGCGCCCGGTTCGAGCGCGGCGGAGCTGTCGATCACGACCGGCAGCGCAGTGTAATCGACGAAAACGGTCGCCGCCGCGTCCGCCGCCAGGGCCCCTGTTTCCGCGACAACGACGGCCATCGCCTCGCCGACGAAGCGCACGACCTCGGTCGCGAGCGGCGGCCGCGCGGTTGAGGCCTCGAGGTCGAGGTCGTCGAGGCCGAAGACTCCCACCACCCCGGGCGCTGCAATCGCTTCGGCGACGTCGAGGCGCGTGATGCGCGCATGCGCCATGGTCGAGCGGACGAACACCGCGTGAAGGCAGCCGGGCGGATGCACGTCGTCGGTAAACCGCCCGGCACCCGTGACCAGGCGCGGGTCTTCTCGCCGCCTGACGGTGCCTCCCTGCCCCGCGTTCACAGCCATCCGCGCGAGGTTAACAGCGCTAGGGTCTAGGCACGATGCTGATGGAGGTCACCTGCCGGTGCGGGTGGATCACTCGGGGCACCAAGTCCGAGGTGATCGCCAACATCCAGGCCCATGGCAAATCCGAGCACCAGCTCGACGTGACGCCCGAGGAGGTGCGCGCCGTGTGGCGAGTGGTCGATGATCCACGGGAGAAGCGTGTCACCTCGAGCCGGTGGTCGTCCACTCGACGTCTTGGCGGCACGAGCAAGACCGGGTGCTGCTGACCTATGTCGCGACGATCGATCCGCCAGGAGCCCTGCCCGACGGCACGCTGGTTGGCATTCCCGTCGGCCGCAGCGAGCTGGCCCGAGGAGGAGCCATGGCGCCGCCGAGCGCGATCGGTGTCGCAGCAGTCCTTGAACACGCGCTGCGTCACCTGGCGTGGCTCGTCCACGACGATCCCGCAATCGCCACGGCGCTCTCCAGCTGGAAAACCGCACTGGCACAGTTCGCGCCCGAACCCTTTCGCGCAATCGGATAAGAAAGCTAGAGTCGGTCCAGGTTCTCCACTATCGCTTCCTGTGTCGTCCGGGCGATCACGACCACAGCCTCCTCCTCGGAATGCGCGTTGGACTCGATGTGGTGGACGAACGGCGGGATGTAGATGTAGTCGCCGGGCTTGGTCCGCACGCGGACCTCGCTCTCTCCTTCTATATAGATGAACTCGGGGTGACCCGAGACGACGTAGATCCCGGTCTCGCTCTCACCGTGGTGATGCGGGCCGGACGCGACGCCGGGCTCGACGTGCGTCTCGCCCATCCAGATCGCGTGGCTGCCGACGGTCTCGCCTGACACCGCGGCCAGGCGCCGCATGCCCGACGTCTGCGCCGTGCCCGGGGTACAGGCCTCGCCAGGCACATGGTGCAGCTTGCTCATGACCTCTGAAACGATACTTGCCGCGATGTCCGAGCAGTCCAGGCACTGGGGAGTCATGCCGGCCTACTACAGCTGGGAGGGCCACCTGGTGGGGACCCCACCGGAGACCGAGCAGGCGATCCTCACCGCCATGGGCGCCACGGGCGACCGGCCGCCCCGCCTGCGCCGCGGCCGCCTCTCACCAGACCCATGCGCCACGCCTCCGGAGCGCGCGTGGGGCTGGGCGTTGCAGCTCTACGCGCTGCGTTCGAAAGAGAGCTGGGGGATCGGCGACTTCGCCGACCTCCGCCGCTTCGCGCGCTGGTCTCGCCGCGCGGGCGCGACATCGATCCTGCTCAACCCGCTCGGCGCGCAGACCCCGACCCTTCCCTACCAACCATCGCCTTACTACGCCTCGACCCGGCGTTTTCGCAACATCGTCTACCTGAGGGTCGAGGAAGTCGAAGGCGCCTCCGCGATCGCATCCGACCTGGAGGCATTGCGCGGCAGCGGGCGCAAGCTCAACGAGCAGCCCCTGATCGACTACGACCAGGTCTTCCAGCTGAAGTCCCAGGCGCTCGAGCAGATCTTTCGAGCGGCACCGAGCCCGGCCGGCCTCGATTCCTGGGTTCGCCGGCAGGGCCGCGCGCTGCGGGACTTCGCCACGTTCAACGCGATCTGCGAGGTGCTCGGCCCCGAGTGGCGGAGCTGGCCCGAGGACGTGCGCCACCCAGACGGGACAGGGTTGGAGCCCGCTCGCGGCCGTCTCGCCGAGCGCGTCGCCTTCAACGAATGGCTCCAGTTCCACCTCGACCGGCAGCTCGCGCGGGCTGCGCGAGAGATCGGGCTCATCATGGACGTCCCTGTCGGCTTCGCCTCGGATGGGTTCGACGCGTGGCGCTGGCAGGAGTACCTCGCGCCGGGGATTCGCGTAGGCGCGCCGCCCGACGAGTTCTTTCGCGACGGCCAGGACTGGGGCTTGCCCGCGTTCAACCCGTGGAAGCTAGGCCGCGTCCATTGGGAGCCGTTCGTCGACGCGATCCGCTCCGCTTCCCGTCATGCGGCGGGCATCCGGCTCGACCACGTGATGGGGCTCTTCCGCCTGTTCTGGATCCCCGAAGGCATGTCGGCGGCGCACGGCGCTTACGTTCACCAACCCGCGGCGATCCTCCTCGCGCTGCTCGCCAACGAGAGCCGGCGGTCCGGCGCGTTCGTTGTGGGCGAGGATCTGGGACTCGTGGAGCCTACCGTGCGGCAGCACCTGCGCAAGAGGGGCTCGCTCTCGTACCGGCTGCTCTGGTTCGAGGGCTCCGAGCCGTCGCGCTGGCCGCGCGACGCGGTCGCCGCGATCGAGACGCACGACCTCCCGACGGTCGCCGGGATCTGGACGCTGAGCGAGCCGGAGCATCGTCTCCACCACCTGCGAGAGAAGCTCGTGAACATGACCCATCTTCCCGACGACACGCCACCGATCGATGTCGCCGTGACCGCTTACGACGCTCTTGCGCGCGGACGTCCACGCATCGTGCTCGCCTCGCTGGAGGACGCGCTGGGAGTGCACGAGCGCCCGAATGTGCCAGGCACGACGAAGGAATTCCCGAACTGGCGGCGCGCGCTGCCAACGGTGATGGAAGAGATAGAGGGCGCCGACGGCGTGCTCCGCATCGCGCAAGCCATGCGCGATTCGCGCCGCTAGTAGGATCTGTTCATGATCGACAGGACCAAACTTGCGGGTACAGACTTCGAGTTCTACCCACTGAGCGGGCTGCCGAAGGCCGGCATGCGCGACGCGTCCGGGCTGCCGAAGACCGTGAAGGTCCTGCTGGAGGGCATCATCCGGCTTGCGGAAGCGGGCACGACGAAGGAGGAGAACGTCGCTGCGCTGGCCGCGTGGCCAGCGGCGCCGGCGCACGGTGTTGAGCTGCCGTTTCTCCCCGCGCGGGTCCTGATGCAGGACTTCACCGGCGTCCCCGCTGTGGTCGACCTGGCGGCGATGCGATCGGCGATGAAGCGCGCGGGCAAAGACGCGGGAAAGGTCGACCCGCTCGTCCCCGTCGACCTGATCATCGACCACTCCGTGCAGGTCGACTCGTTCGGCTTCCGCGACTCCTACACGCGCAACATCGAAAAGGAGATCGAGCGCAACTTCGAGCGCTACGCGCTGCTGCGCTGGGCACAGCAGGCGTTCCACAACTTCTCGCTCGTGCCGCCGGGCATGGGCATCTGCCACCAGGTGAACCTCGAACATGTCGCGAAGGTGGTGCAGGTGCGTGAGATGGGCGGGCGCAAGGTCGCAATCCCCGACACGCTCATGGGAACCGACTCGCACACGACGATGGTCAACGGGCTCGGCGTGCTCGGTTGGGGCGTGGGCGGCATCGAGGCCGAGGCGGCGACGCTTGGCCAGCCGGCTTACCTCCCAACCCCGATCGTCGTCGGCGTGCGCTTCCACGGCGCGCTGCCGGCAGGCTCGACGGCCACCGACCTCGTGCTCACGCTGACAGAGATGCTGCGCAAGCACGGCGTGGTGGAGAAGTTCGTCGAGTTCTGCGGCGACGGCCTGTCGAGCCTGTCGGTGCCGGACCGCGCGACTATGAGCAACATGTGCCCCGAGTACGGGGCGACGTCAGCGCTGTTCCCGGTCGATGCCCAGACGCTCCGCTACCTCGACATCACCGGGCGCAGTCGCGAGCAGATCGACCTGGTCGAGCGCTACGCCAAGGAGCAGGGGCTGTTCCGCACGGACGGCGAGCCGACGCCGAAGTTCACCGAGCTGCTCGAGCTCGACCTCAGCAAGATCGAGCCCAGCCTGGCCGGGCCGAAGCGCCCGCAGGACCGCGTCTCGCTGCCCAACGTGTGGCAGAGCTTCACGACCGCATTCGGCAAAGAGGTGAGGCCGAGCAGCGAAGCGATCGGCCGCCTGCTCGACGAGGGAGGGCCGGTCGACGGCCGGGCACGCGTGGCTGTTGCCGCGAAGCCCGATGCGCAGCTCGAGCACGGCTGCGTCGTGATCGCCGCCATCACCAGCTGCACCAACACCTCCAACCCGTCGGTGATGGTCGCCGCCGGCCTGCTCGCGAAGAAAGCGGTGGAGCTCGGGCTGGAGGTCAATCCGTACGTCAAGACCAGCCTCGCCCCCGGCTCGCGCGTCGTGACGGACTACCTGGAGACGGCCGGGCTGATGAAACCGCTCGAGAAGCTCGGGTTCTTCCTCGTCGGGTATGGGTGCACGACCTGCATCGGAAACTCGGGTCCGCTCTCGAGCCCCGAGGTCGAAGCCACCGTCATCGCCGAGAACCTCAGCGTCGTCGCCGTCCTTTCAGGCAACCGCAACTTCGAGTCCCGCATCCACCCGCTGGTCAAGGCCAGCTACCTCGGCTCGCCGCCGCTGGTGGTCGCGTACGCGCTCGCGGGCACAGTGAACATCGACCTCACGAAGGACCCCATCGGCTACACGCCCGACGGCAAGGCAGTGATGCTGGCCGAGCTCTGGCCCTCGCAGGCGGAGGTGAACGCGGTGGTGCAGAAGTGCGTGCAGCAGGACATGTTCAAACGCGAGTACTCGCGGATCTTCGAAGGGGATGAGCACTGGAAGAAGATGGCCGCGCCGACGGGACCGATCTTCCAGTGGGACGAGAAGTCGACCTACGTGAAGGAGCCCCCTTACTTCGAAGGCTTTGGACCGCAGCCTCTCGCAGTCACCGACGTCGAGGGCGCGCGCGTGCTTGCAGTGCTCGGGGACTCCGTCACGACCGACCACATCTCCCCCGCGGGCGCGATCCCGGTCGACAGCCCGGCGGGCAAGTACCTGATCGCGCACGGGGTGCAGCGGCCCGACTTCAACAGCTTCGGCGCACGCCGTGGTAATCACGAGGTGATGGCGCGCGGCACGTTCGGCAACATCCGGCTGCGCAACAAGCTGGTCGAGCGCGAGGGCTACTGGACGGTGCACCTGCCGGACGGTGCCGAGATGACTATCTTCGATGCGTCTGAGACTTATCGCTCCGAGGACGTGCCGCTCATCGTCATCGCCGGCAAGGAGTACGGGGCGGGCTCATCCCGCGACTGGGCGGCCAAGGGCCCGCTGCTGCTCGGCGTGCGCGCGGTCATCGCCGAGACCTTCGAACGGATCCACCGGTCCAACCTCGTCGGTATGGGCATCTTGCCGCTCGAATTCGCGCAGGGCGAAAACCTCCAGTCGCTCGGCCTGACCGGGCGCGAGCGGTTCACCATCCGCGGCCTCGCGGGCAACAAGCCTGGCCAGGCGGTGGAGGTCGAGGCGGTCGCCGACGATGGCAAGAAGACTGTTTTCAAAACCCACTCGCGGGTCGACAACGACACCGAGGCGGGCTACATGCACCACGGCGGCATTCTGCCGCAGGTGCTTCGCGAGCTGATCGCCGAGAGCTAGCGCCTAGGCGGCGTAGGTATGAGAGGAAACGGCGTTTCCGCTCATCGCGCGTGCGGCTTCGCCGCAGGCGCTGCTCACCTTCCTGTCGATGGAATTTTCGGAGTAGCTACTGGTGGCGATGGTTGGCAGTGATTGGAACAAAGTCGTGGCCGGGTTCAACCCGGCCACCCCGGAAACGCGCGCGCTTAACTACGCAGCGTTTTCGTTCGGCGTGATGGGCACCCGTCGCTCGTGACCGCATTCGGGACACTCGTACAGACCGACGACTGTCTCGGGCCGGGTCGAGTCGGAGTGCATCGTCTGCAGCCGCATCGTCACTGCCTTCTCGTGCCGGTCGCACGCTGGGGCCTCTACGTGGGTCATGTACTGGAGATTACGCGCTGCGTCGAAACTCGCCTAGTGGTCGCGACACAAGGCTGAAGCGCGGTTGATTGTCCTCCGTCCACACCCTAAGCTTGGGTCGATGGCGACCAAGAAGGCGACCGAGAAGCTCGAGGAAGCCGAGGTCGAGCCCCGGCCGACCGTCCGCCAGGTGATGCGGTCGGGCGCCTTCGCCCAGGCCAAGCTGGTGGCCGGCGCGGACGGACTCGACCGCACGATCGAGTGGGCGCGCTCGATGGAGACGCCTGAGGTGCAGCCGCGCGCCGGCGACCTCATGTTCACGACGGGCTTCCCGATCAAGGACGACCGCGAGGCCCAGGTCCGCCTGGTCGCCCGGATCGCCGACTCGGGCGGCGCTGGCCTGGTGGTGCGGCCGCTGCCCTACCTCCGCAAGCTGCCCCCGGAGATGCTGACCGAGGCCGACCGCCTGAACGTCCCGCTGTTCACGGTCGCCGCCGACGTGGCGCTCATCGACCTGATGGCTCCTCTGCTCGAGCGCATCATCAACGCCGAGCACTCGCGCCTCAAGCGCTCGATCGAGATCCACCACCGGTTCACCGAGCTGGTGCTCGACGGCAAGGGCGTCAACGAGATCTGCCGGACGCTCGCCGAGCTGCTCGAGAGCGCGGTCGTGGTCGAGGACGCCAGCTTCCACCTGCTCGCCCACGCCGGCGGGAGCGCCGACCCGCATCGCAAGGAGACGATCCTCCGCCAGGGCACGCCGCCGCGGGTGCTCTTCGACCCGCAGATCCAGCGCATGCTGCGCGAGGTCGAGGCGAAGCGCGGGCCGGTCAAGGTGGGGGCCTACCCGCACCTCGGGATGTCACGCGAGCGGCTCATCGCCCCGATCCTCGCCGCCAACCAGGTGCTCGGTTACATCTCGATCCTCGACCACCCGCCCCACAACGAGGAGCTCGCCTTCATGGCGATCGAGCAGGCGGCGCTCGTGCTGGCCCTCGCCATCGCCAAGGAGCGCGAGCTGTCCGAGGTCGAGGGACGGGTCCGCGGCGAGTTCCTGGAGGATCTGCTCCACGGGACCTACGGCGATGAGGCTGCGGCCCAGCGCCGGGCGCGTCACCTCGGCTACCCGCTGCACGGCAGCCACATCGTGATGCTGGTCGACATCGACGACTTCCGCGGCTTCAACCGCTCGCGGCAGGTTTCGGAGGACGCGATCCAGGCCCTCAAGCGCGACTTCCTGCGCCGGGTGACCGCCGTGGTCCGAGCCAGCTATCCGCGCGCCCTGGTCCAGGGGCGGTCCGACCAGGTCGTCTCGCTGCTGCCTCTGGGCACGGAGGGCGGGGACCACCAGGCCCGCGGCCACGCGCTCGGCCTGCAGATCAGGCAGGCGATCGCCGACTGGAAGCCGGGCTTCACGGTTTCGGTCGGCTTCAGCGGCCCGGCCGAGGCGCCGGTCGGAGTCGCCGGTGCGCTCCGCGAGGTCACGTCGGTGATGGAATCGCTGGCCCGGTTCAAGCGCTGGAGCCAGGTGGTCGCGGTACCCGAGCTCGGCCTGACCGGGCTGCTGGCCGCGGTCACCGACGAGCGCCTGGTCGACTACAGCCGGCGGCACCTCGGGCCGCTCATCGAGCACGACAGCTCGCGCAAGGGAAGCCTGGTCGCCACCCTCCGGGCGTACCTGGAAACGGGTGAGCAGCAGCAGGCCGCCCAGCGGCTCCGAGTCCACCCGAACACGCTCCGGTATCGGCTGGACCGGATCCGGGAGATCGGCGGCGTCGATCTCGAGGACCCTGAGACTCGCCTGAACCTGGCCGTCGCACTGCGCGTCCAGGCCCTCTTGGGAATGTGACAACCACATAACGATCCACCGGTTTTTTTGGTGCTGGCACACTAGCTCGCTGGCCGGCTCCCGAATACAGTTTCGACTCAGTGCCCTCAGCGCAACTTCCTTCACGCGGCGCATGGCCTGGGGAGCTGCCCTCGAGCCGGGCGGCCTGCGGCATGGGCTTCGTCGCGACGCCCGGGCTAAGCCATGACGCCGTGGCGCTCGGCGTGGAGGCACTCGCCCGGCTATCGCACCGCGGCGGGCTTGACGCGGACGGCAAGAGCGGCGACGGCGCCGGCCTGCTGATACAGGTCCCCCACCGGCTGCTCGGCGGCGAGTTCGCCGTCGCCGTCCTGTTCGAGTGGGACGAACGAGGCCGGGCCGTGGTCATGGACGCGATGGATTCGTGTGAATTGGACCTCGTCGATTGGCGCGCGGTCGCGATCGATCCTGAAACGCTGGGCGATCGCGCGAAGGCAACGATGCCGGCCATCTGGCACGGGATCATCGCCAAGCCTGACCTCGACCCCGACGACTGGGAGCAGCGGCTTTACATCGCGCGGCGCCGCGCCGAGAAGCGTGCAGAGGCTGACGGCGTCCGCATCTATATCCCTTCGTGTTCCAGCCGCACGCTCGTCTACAAAGGCCTGATGGCGGGAACGCGGCTCGCGGACTTCTACCTCGACCTGAAGGATCCCGCGTGCGAGAGCCGGCTCGCGGTATTTCACCAGCGCTACTCGACCAACACGATGCCGGACTGGCGTCTCGCCCAGCCGTTCCGCCTCCTCGCGCACAACGGGGAGATCAACACGATCACCGGCAACCGCGCTTGGATGCGCGCCCGCGAAGCCGAGCTCGAACCCGAGCTTCGCGGCGCCATCTGGCCGGAGGGATCCGACTCCGCATCGCTCGACAACGCGCTGGAGCTGCTCGTCCGGCGCGGCTGGGAGGTGTCAGAGGCCCTGATGAGCCTCGTCCCGGATGCGTGGGAAGGGCGCGGCGACGTGGCTGCGGCCGTGCGCGACTTCTACCGCTATCAGTCGATCCGGTTCGAGCCGTGGGACGGCCCGGCCGCGCTCGCGTTCAGCGACGGCGTCGTTGTGGGCGCCGCACTCGACCGCAATGGGCTTCGGCCACTGCGCTGGCAGCGCACCAAAGACGGGCTGGTCGCGGCCGCGTCGGAAGCGGGCGTCGTCGCGATGGAGCCGGGGTCGGTGGTCGAGCGAGGGCGACTCGGTCCGGGCCAGATGCTGCTCGTCGATACGCGCGACGGTTCGCTGCTTCGCGACGCGGACGCGAAGGAGCGCGCGGCGGCGCGCCACGACTACGGCCTCCTGGCCGACCGTGTCCTGGTGCCCGTCGAGCGCCGTCACATGGAGCTCGACGGGCCCGAAGACCTGGCGCAGCAGCACCGGCTGCACGGCTGGGGCGCGGAGGACGTGAAGTTCGTCGTCGAGGCGATGGCGGAGACCGGAGCCGAGCCCGTGTACTCGATGGGCGACGACATACCCATCGCGTCGCTCGGCCGGACGCCGCGACGGATCTACGGGTACTTGCGACAGCGCTTCGCTCAGGTCACCAATCCCGCGATCGATCCCCTGCGCGAGAAGGCCGTGATGTCGCTGAGGGTGCTGCTCGGCGCGCGGCACGGCACGCTGGAGCCGGAAGGTGGAGTTGATCGAGAGCTGCGCCGTCAGCATCACCCAGCCGTGCCGACCAACGGACGATTGCTCGAGCTCGACTCTCCGATCCTCGGCGCCGCCGAGCTGGCTCGCGTGCTTGAGGAGTCCACGGTGCTCGACGCAACCTACGCGCCCGACGAATCGCTGCGCGACGCTCTCCACCGCCTGCGCCGCGAAACCGATGAGGTCAGCGGCATCATCGCGCTGAGCGATCGGAGAACCGGGCCCGAGAGGCTGCCGGTGCCAATGGCGCTGGCGGTCGGCGCAGTGCATGAGCACCTGCTCGCAAGCGGAGAGAGGATGTCCAAAGACATCGTTGCGATCGCGGGCGACGCGGTGGACGTGCATGACGTCGCGTGCCTGGTGACGGTCGGCGCCACCGCGGTACATCCGTATCTCGCGCTGGCGACAGCCGGCGGCGAAGGCGAAGCACGTTATAGGAAGGCGCTCGAGGCCGGGCTGCTGAAAGTGATGGCCAAGATGGGCATCTCGTGCGTGACAAGCTACCGCGGCGCGGAGGTGATCGAAGCGCTGGGGCTTGGCGCCGAGGTGATGGAGATGTGCTTCCCCGCAGTGCCGTCTCGCATCGGTGGAGCCGACCTGGACGACATCGAGCGCCTGTCGCGGGGCCGGCCCGAAGTCCTACCCGACCACGGCCGCGTGCGGTTCCGCAAGGCGGGCGAGCACCACGCCTACAACCCGCTGGCCGTGCGGGCGGCGCAGAAGGCCGCGCAGACCGGCGACCACGAAGCGTTTCGCGAATGGCGGCGGCTTTCGAGCATGGACGGACCGCAGTCGCTGCGCGAGCTGATGCGGCTCAAGGACGCCGAGCGCCCGGTTGCACTGGAGGACGTCGAGCCCGCGAGCGAGATCGTGAAGCGCTTCGTCAGCACCGCGATGTCGCTGGGCGCGCTGTCGCCGGAGGCGCACGAGGCCCTGGCGATCGCGATGAACCAGATCGGCGCGCGGTCCAACTCGGGCGAGGGCGGCGAGGACCCGGACACCTACGAGGACTACGAGGGCACGCGGCGCGACAACCGGGTCAAGCAGGTCGCGTCGGCGCGGTTCGGCGTCACCCCGCGCTACCTGAAGCGCGCGGACGAGCTCGAGATCAAGATCGCGCAAGGCTCCAAGCCGGGCGAGGGAGGGCAGCTGCCTGGCCTGAAGGTGACTAACCTGATCGCGCGGCTGCGCCACGCGCAGCCCGGCATGCAGCTCATCTCGCCGCCGCCGCATCACGACATCTACTCCATCGAAGACCTCGCGCAGCTTGTCCACGACCTCAAGACGGTCAACCCCCGCGCGCGAATCGGGGTCAAGCTCGTCTCGGAAGCGGG
>JBDTKH010000023.1:0-5228 GCA_039935415.1 Candidatus Dormiibacterota bacterium | reverse complement strand
GGCCTGGTCTCGGTCTGTCACTTCAGGGATGTGATCGGGAGAGGTGGGATCAAGGCGCAACTCGAGGACGTTCCGGTCGACGACGATCGCACCGGGAATCGTCCCATCTCGTTGACGCTGATCGACCCACCTGGTGTCGACGAGCAAGGCTCCACCGCGCATGCTCTCTGCCGCTTGGTGAGGGGTGAGCGTCGCGCCAACGGTGCGCAAGATCTTCGAGCTCTACGCATCGGCCAGTGCATGACATCGCTGAGGGTCCCGCCTTGACCAATGACCGATCGCTGTCAGATGTCGCCCATCTGCCGACTCGGGAGAGCCACACTTTCTCGGTCCGAGGCGTATGGAACGTTCTCGACCTGAACCCCTTTATAAACATCGACCTGTTCACCATGACCGGGCGGACATTCGCACCCCACCCCCATGGGGGGTTCTCGGTGATGACGTACGTCTTCGATGATTCAGAGTGAAGGGCCTGACCTCAACTCTTCAAGAGTCAAAAAGCGCCTGACGCGGTCTGCGAAGAACCCGAACTACCCGCCCCACTGGGCCTTCTGGGCCGCCTTGACCACAGTCGCTCCGGCGCCCTCGGCCTGAGCCATGGCCTCGTCAACGGCTTCGGTCGGTACAGCAGAAATCTCCACCAATCTGTCGATTTCGACGCCACTCGTTCGTGTAGGGGGTGACAGGCCGGCACAAGGTCGGACTGACGATCAAGGAGGCATTGAAATGAGCAAGGTTGTGGTCACCGAGTTCGTGTCCCTCGATGGTGTCATCGACGAGCCCAAGTGGACCTTCGACTTCGACCGTGGCTCCGAGGGCGACAAGTTCAAGGCGGACGAGCTCTTCGACGCCGAGGCGCTGCTGCTTGGCCGGGTCACCTACGAGGGTTTCGCCGCTGCGTGGCCCAGCAGGGGCCACGACGACTTCGGCAAGCGCTTCAACGCGATCCCCAAGTTCGTCGTGTCGTCCACGCTCACTGAAGAGCAGGCCACGTGGGGCGAAACCACCGTGATCAAGGGTGACGTCGTCGCCGAAATCACGAAGCTCAAGAACCAACCGGGTGGCAACCTCGTCGTCCACGGCAGCTCGACGCTCGTGCAGACCCTGATCGAGCACGACCTCGTCGACGAGTACCGCCTGATGGTCTTCCCGGTCATCCTGGGTGCCGGCAAGCGCATGTTCCCGAGCGTGATGCCCAAGCCGTTGACGCTGACCATCACCTGCAACCAGACCGTCGGCTCGGGCGTGGTGCTCTTGACCCTCGTGCCGCGCAGCGACGTTGCCACGTAACCCGGGCGAGGGAGGCGGCAGGGCTGGCACGAGCACCACGCCGGTCCTGCCGCTCCCCGCGTGTGGAAGTATGTAGGCACTACCCGGACAAGCGATCGAACCGAAGCCGACCAGGCAAGGAGAATGACATGACGCAATACCTGTTGAGCGTGCACAACGTCGACGGTGAGCGCGTTCTCCCACCCGAGGAGCAGAAGAAGATGTTCGAGACGGTCGGCGTGTTCAACGCCGAAGTGCAGGCGACCCCCGGCGTGTGGGTTTTCGGCGGCGGACTGCAGCCGCACACGACGGCCACCGTGGTCAGCCGCCGCGACGGTGAGGTGCTGATGACCGACGGCCCGTTCATCGAGGGTAAGGAGCACATCGGAGGCTTCTGGATCTTTGAGCTTCCCGATCTCGACGCCGCTCTGGCCCTTGCCGCCAAAGCTTCCGCCGCCTGCGCCGCACCCGTCGAGGTCCGTCCGTTCCAAGAGGCCCCAGCGAGCTGACCACCGGTGCGGCCACTGCAGCCAGGCGAGATCGAACATGTCTTCCGGACCGAGTACGGCCGCGCCGTTGCGGTCTTGGCCAGAGCTTTTGGGGACCTCGACCGTGCCGAGGAATCGGTACAGGAGGCGTTCATCGTCGCGCTGCAGAAATGGCCCGAGAGCGGTCTGCCCCCTAGCCCGGCCGGCTGGATCATCACCACGGCCCGCAACAAAGGCATCGACACATTGCGTCGGGAGTCGACGCGTGATGACCGGCAGAACCAAGCGCAGCTGCTCTTCACCGACGACGAGCCGATTGAGGACCTCGTGATCCGCGACGATCGCCTGCGCCTGATCTTCACCTGCTGCCACCCCTCCCTCGCGCCCAGCGCCCAGGTGGCGCTCACCCTTCGCCTCCTCGGCGGGCTCAGCACCGAGGAGGTCGCGCGAGCCTTCCTGACGACGGACGCCACCATGGCGCAGCGCATTGTTCGGGCCAAGGGCAAGATCCGCGACGCCAAGATACCCTACCGCGTCCCCCTCGACGTCGAGCTGCCCGACCGCCTCAAGCCGGTGCTGGCTGTCGTCTATCTCATCTTCAACGAGGGGTACACGGCGAGCTCGGGCGACGATCTCATCCGCGAGAACCTCTGCGCCGAAGCGATCCGCCTCGGTCGCCTCCTCGTCGAGCTGATGCCCGACGAGCCCGAGGTGCACGGGCTGCTGGCGCTCATGTTGCTCACCGAATCGCGTCGGGCCACTCGCGCCGACTCCGACGGGACCCTCGTCCTTCTCTCGCAACAAGATCGGAGCCGTTGGGATCGCCCCCTCATCGAAGAGGGCCAGGCCATCGTGCGCGCTTGCCTCCGGCGGAACCAGCCCGGTCCGTACCAGGTCCAGGCCGCCATCAACGCCGTCCACAGTGACGCGACCACATGGGCCGACACCGATTGGCCCCAGATCCTCGCCCTCTACGACCAACTTCTCGCGCTGGCGGCTACGTCCATTGTCGCGCTTAACCGCGCCGTCGCCCTCGGTGAGGTCAAAGGGCCCTCAGCGGCTCTCGAGGAGGTCGACGCGCTGGACCTCGGCGATTACTACCTCTTCCACGCCATCAGGGCTGACCTTCTCCGCCGCCTCGAACGTCCCGCCGAAGCTGAGGCCGAGTACGAGTCGGCACTGGCGCTGACGACCAATGCGGCCGAACAGGCGTTCCTCCAGAGCGCTCGCCGCTCTCTTTAGGGCGGAATTACGATGGACGTTCCACGAACGTGTCATGACGGGAGGCGTGGCCGTGATCCTCACGAAAGACCGCGACCCTCGCTTCATCACCATCCGCCGCGGGGGGACGCTCACAGACTACGACCATCAGCTGCTCGCCCTGTGGGCCGCAACGTGTGCAGAACACGTGCTGCACCGGTTCGAGTCGGCGCAACCTTCAGACCCGCGGCCTCGCCAGGCGATCGCGCAGGCTCGGGCATGGGTGCGCGGCGAGATCACGATGTCTCAAGCGCGTGAGGCTGCAGGCGCCGCCAATGCGGCTGCTCGGGAGTTGACAGGCGCGGCCCGCCACGCGGCACATGCTGCCGCCCAAGCCGCGGCGGTGGCGCACGTCGCCGCGCACGAGCTCGGAGCGGCGGCCTACGCGATCAAGGCGGCGCGTGCAGCCGTTCCTGAAGACGAGGGTGCGAGCTCCGGGCGGATCGAGTGCCGATGGCAGCGCGAACAACTCCCTCACGCGATCCGCGAGCTGGTCCTGGATGATCAGCGGTTGCGAAACGACATCTGCTGGTCGGTGTTCGTCTGCTGATACACCTGTGTGCATGTCGGCACCGCCCCGCAAAGTTCGTCGAGCGGACGCCGTGAGCAAAGACTCATCCCCAAGCAAATGAGCGCCGCTCACGCGCGACACGCTGAGCTGCTGCTGACGCTCCTGCAGCACGAGCCGCGGCCCGGCGCGAGATCAAAGCCAAACGCCTCAAGGGGGCGGGAATCGCCGCTACTTGCTCCAGGTCGTGGCAAGCTGATTTAAAAATGAGCCGTCGGCATCGACGAGCGTGAACCGCCCCGAGTCGTGGAGATTCAGCAATAGACGTCTCGTGGACGTTTCATGGACGGAGAGCGGGACACGGGAGACGGGGATCTCCCGCGAGAGTGCCAAAGGGGCGGACCGAATTACCTTCGGCTATCGCTTCGATCCGACCGCCTGAGCCTAGTACTTTGGACGTTCCAGAGACTTCGGAAGACCCTGAGACCCGGCAACATCCCGTCGGTGGTCGGGCCGTGGTCTGGCGAGCGCCGACGCGTCGAGCGAGTACATGAACACCCACGCAACCAGCTTCCGCCGCTTCCGGTCGCAGTGGATCCAGCCTCCTCACGAGCCGCGCTCAACCTCGGTGTTCTCGTCGTCATGGCACGCATCTCCGATGCTGGCACCGGCGAGCGGGAAGGTCGCTGTCGAGTAGCTGTCGCTCGACGGCTGTGCACCGACGGGATGAGAGCGGGGACGAGAGTTGAAATGGCACGCTAGTTGTCGACGAAGAGCTCAGCCACTTGACGGCCGGAGCTTGTCTGGAACAGATGCAACACTGCTGCCTCAGGGAGCTGCGGACGCGGCGACCCCACCGGCGCTCGGCTCGATCTCGACGCGGACGAGCGACCATGCACGCCGCAGCGCGGCCTCCACGTAGGCGGCGTTCGGACCGCGGGCGACGAGGAAGCCGAGGTAACGGTCGCCCTCGGGCAAAGGCTCCAGCGTCTGCCCGAGCGGGATTGCTAGGTCGACGGCGGTCACCCCGGGCACCGCGGCAGCCTCTTCCACACCAGACACGCCGCGCAAGAGGCCGGCCCGGGGCACCGGAAGCATCAGGACTCCGGCTCCGCCCGGAGCGAGGCGAGGCTGGTCGAGGGGGAGCTGACATGCATGGCGGAGGATGAGCTCCTCCAGAGACATCTCGACGCCGCCGTCGAGGATCCGCAGCGCCGCCGAACAGCGCCCGCCGATGGAGCGCGCCGCGACCTCGAGGAAGGTCGGGCCTCGACTCTGCAGCCGCAGCTCAGCATGGATGGGACCGTTGCGAAGGCCGAGAGCGTCGAGAGCCTGGCGGGTGACAGCGACGGCGCAGTCCAGCGCGGCGAGGTCGTGCTGCGATGGGGTCACGTACAGCGTCTCGGCGAAGAACGGCCCGTCGAGCGGGTCCGGCTTGTCGAAGACCGCGAGCACAGTCAGGTCGCCCTCGCGGAGGAGACCCTCGATGGCGATCTCCTCGCCTGGGACAAACTCCTCGACGAGCAGAGCAGGGTCGCCGTCCGGGCCACAGAGGTCGGGGCGACGGAGCAGAGCGTCGACCCGGGCGATGGCAGTGGCCAGCTCCTCGACGGTATCGGCGCGGATGACTCCCCGACTTGCGGCTAGGTCGACGGGTTTGACCACGCAGGGCAGCCCCACAGTCGCGGCGGCGGCCGCCGCCG
>JBDTKH010000022.1:0-19429 GCA_039935415.1 Candidatus Dormiibacterota bacterium | reverse complement strand
CTGGGCGCTGGTTTCCTCGTCATACTGCGGTGATTGCGTAACGTGCGTTCGAGCCCACGCGGCGCGTCACACGAGAGTGAGCCTGAGGAACCGGCACCAATAACGGCGGTGACGGTTTCGTCCTGGGCGACGCTTGATCCAAAGCGGCGCCGGAGATACCTCCAGATCGTATTTGGCCTCGCGGCCCTCGTCGTCTCGGTGATCGTGCTCTACTTGCTGCGGGACTTCCTCGGTGCGTTCGTATTGGGCGCCGCCATCGCCTTCCTGATCCAGCCCACGGTGACCCGACTGGTCTCGATCGGCATCCCGCGCGTGCTCGCGCTCGTGCTCGTGTTTCTCGTGATCATCGTCGCGATGGCCGGCCTGGTTCTGCTGATCGTTCCACTGGTGGTCAACGAGGTCGGACGCCTCCAGCTCCAGGTGCCGAGCCTTGCGGTCGCTGCCCAGGACCGAATCAACAGCCTCCAGGGTGCGCCCGTTCAGATCTTCGGCATCACTGTCGACATCAAAGGCACGACCGACGCGATCAACTCGCACCTCAAGGAATACCTGCTTGGTCAGTTTGGAAACGCGGTCACGATCGGCGTCACCGCGCTCACCACGCTGCTCCAGCTCGTGTTGATGTTCATCGTCGCCTTCCTTCTGGCCCTTGACGCGGCATCCGTCCGGCGCGTGCTCAGGCGGTTGGTGCCGAACGATTACCGCACCGACTTCGACCAGATCTGGCGGAGAGTCCGCAAGATGCTCTACGCGTACGTTCGTGGCCAGTTGATCATCGCGGCCATAATCGGGGTCCTATCCGGCATCGCGTGTTGGATCCTCGGCCTGGCAGACCCAGTGGCTCTCGGCCTCATTGCAGGCATCACCGCGCTCGTCCCCTACCTCGGGCCATTCCTCGGCGCAATCCCCGCCATCCTGGTAGGACTGGCTGCCGGGCCGCTCACAGCGCTCTTGGTCGCGGTCGTGTACTTCCTGATCTCCAACGTCATCCTCAACTTTGTCTATCCGAAAGTCATGGGCGACGCGGTCAAGCTGCCGCCAATCCTCGTCATCGTCGCGTTCATCGCTGGTTTCAGCTGGGCGGGCATCCTGGGCATGTTCATCGCGGTCCCGATTGCGGCGACGCTTCGCATCCTCTTCGGCCACATCTATCCGCGCCTGTATGAGAAGCCGGCTTGAAAATCGCGATCTTCTCGGACATCCACGCCAACTGGCAGGCGCTGGAGGCGGTGGTCCGCGACTGCCCGCCCGTCGACGCGACTCTATGCCTGGGCGATGTGGTGGGGTACGGAGGCGACCCGAAGCGCTGCATCGACGAGGTCATGAAGCGCAGTTGGCCGACCCTGGTCGGTAACCACGACCGCGCCTGCACCGACCCCGAAATTCTCGAGTGGTTCAACGACGACGCGGCGTCGGTGGTCCGCTGGACCGTCGACGAGATTGGAGACGATCGACTCGCGTGGCTGCGCGGATTGCCCGACAGCCGCGTCGAACATGACGTGCTGATGGTTCATGCAAGCCCCCGCGACCATATCTACGAATACGTGCTGGACACGGCAGTCGCGCACGCAAACCTGGAATTGATCAACGGTGGCATCTGCTTTCACGGCCACACGCATGTACCTGGAATCTTTGGCCTCGTGGATGGCGTCGTCACCCACGAGTACCGCGTCGACACCTTTCACCTCAAGAGCCCCGCTCTGGTGAACCCCGGCAGCGTCGGCCAGCCGCGAGATGGCAGCCCGACCGCCAGCTACGGGGTATGGGATGTGGAAAACGAGGCCTACGAGTTCCGTCGCATCCGCTACGACATCAAGGGCGCGCAGAGGGCGATCAGGAAGGCCAAGCTCCCGGAACGTTTCGCACTCCGACTCGAAACGGGGCGATGAGCCAGCGCCCCACCCAGAGGTGGCGGCGCCTCAGCTTCGCCGCCGCAGCCGGCGTCGGCGTGGGCTCGTTCGTCTTCTGGACGGCTTACTGGATCAACTTCGTCCGCGGCAGGCTCGAAGGCCCGGACTTTCTCTCGTTTTACTCAGCCGCGCGACTGTACGTGACGAGAGGCGGGTCGGCGGTTTACGACCTGGCACTGCAGAGGCAGGTCGAGCTGCAGGTGACGGGCCAGTCACCAGACCGGTTCATCGTCCTGCCCTACTTTCACCCTCCTTACTACACGCTGCTCATCGCGCCGCTGGCGCATTTGAGCTACCGCCAGGCCTACTACGCGATGGCGGCCTTCAACATGCTCCTGGCGGTCGTGGTCGTGGTGCTGCTCGTGCGCAACAGCCTGAGGATTCATGGGCGCGCCGCGATCGTCGCCACCGCGATGATCGCCGGTTACTTTCCCCTCTTCGTGACCTTCCTGCAGGGCCAGTCGGACCTCGTCGTGCTTGTGCCGCTGGCCGCCGCCTACACCGCGTGGGCGAAAGACCGCCGGGGGTGGGCAGGCATCTTCAGCGCGCTGGCGCTGGCCAAGCCCCAGCTCCTGCTGCTCATTCCGGTGCTCTTCCTCGCCAGACGGGCTTGGCGAGCACTTGCCGGCTTCGCGGGCGTGGTGGCAGTCCTCGGCATCGTCTCGGTCATCGGATTCGGGGTCGGCGCCGTGGGGAGCTACCTGGGCGCGGTCGGCACGTGGGCAATCGGCGGCCGGCTGCCGTCGGGCGGCCAGCTCGTGTACACCGACACGGCGGTGTACTCGCTCCGAAACATCCTCGAGTCGGTGCCCGGCGGCGGGAAGGTGATCGCGCTCATTGTTCTGCTCCTCCTGCTTGCGCTGGTCGCCCTTTCGCTGAGCTGGCGTCCGGACAAGCCACGGCTCGACTTCGCTCTCGCGGTCGCCGCTTCACTCGTCCTGAGCCCGCACCAGAACGTTCACGACCTCGCGTTGATGATCATTCCGGGCTTTGCGATCGCCGACCTCGCGCTGGCCGGCCAGCTGCGCTGGCCGCGTGCGGCGGCCGTCGTGCTCGGCCTCGCCTACGCAGGGATCAACATGACGCTGGCGATCAATCTCTGGTCGGCTGCGCTCGGAGCTCTCGTCGTCGCTGCCTACCTGACCTTCGAGCGAATGTCCGTGCGACCCGATCCGATCCCGCTGGGCGAGCTCACCTGGAGCGGCCCACGGCCTCGCCGCGTCATCGTCCTGCCGGCCTATCGAGCCGCGAAGACGCTCATGGAGGTGGTCGGCGACATCCCACCGGGACACGCGGACCGGATTCTGCTGGTGGACGACGCGAGCGCCGACGCAACAGTGAGCGTGGCGACTGCACTGCGCCTCGATGTGATTCGACACAGGCGCAATCTCGGCTATGGCGGCAACCAGAAGACGTGCTACCGGCAGGCTTTGCAGATGGGCGCAGACGTCGTGGTCATGCTGCACCCCGACGGGCAGTACGACCCCGCCATCATTCCCAACCTGTGCCGAGTGATCGAAGACGGCGAGGCTGACATCGTGTTGGGCTCTCGCTGGCTCGGGTTGGATCCGGCGAAGGCGGGAATGCCGTGGTGGAAACGTCTTGGCAACCGGTTCTTGACCGCGTCTGAGAACCGCGTCCTCGGCCTGCACCTCTCCGAGTTCCATACGGGGTATCGCGCCTACTCGCGGCGCTTCCTCGAGGGCATTCCGTTTCTGGAGAACGGGAACGACTTCGTTTTCGACACGCAGGTGCTGATCCAGGCCGCCGCGCTCGGTTTCAAGATCGGAGAGGTGCCGGCGATCGGCAGGTACCACGAGGACGCGAGCTCGATCAGCTTTTGGACCTCAACCGTCTACGGCCTGAAGACCCTGGCCGCGCTGGCTCGCTACGTCACCCATCGCGCGGGCTTCAGATGCTTGTGGCTGACTCCGCCTTCAGATGCCCACAAACAGGCGCTTCCGGTAAGCCAGGTAGCCCACCACGGCAACGTTCAGTAGAAGAGCCCCGACCCTGACGAGCGTCACGTGGTAGACCACCTCATACGCCTCGAATGGGATCAGGATGCTCGTCGCGATCACGGTCAGGTACTCGGCCCATCGCCGTCGCATCGCCAACCCCACTCCTTCGGCGCCTTCGAGCAGGGCATACCCGATGGCGCCGATCGCCAGCAGATTGATGTGGCTGAACGAACCGATGAACACGAGCAGACGCAAGAGGATCTGCTGGATGAAGCCTTGACCGGCGTCGAGATTGAGGTCGTCCCGGGCGTCTTGCGCCCACATCGTTAGCAGCCCCTTTTCGCCGACGACCAGCAAGCCGATGGCGAGCGCGATCAGCACGAGGGCTTTGACCAGACGCTCGATGATGATGACCTTGATGAAGGCGTCATGCTCGCCGCCCATCCTTCCAAGCTCCGCCCACAAGCGCGCGAGGTAGTGGGCCCGGTCGGGCGCTGGATCCGTCATCGACGTGACCCTAACAACCTGGGTTGTGCCGGCCAATTCGGTCGTCTACGGTCTACGGCAGGCTCGGCAGGCTGGGTGAGGGAGCGGCCGAGAGAGGGAGGGCCCGCAGAGAGGGCCCGCGAAGGGCCTGGATTTGCGGTCAGTCGGAGTGTTCGCGGTGCTCCCGGAACAGCATCACCCTGCAGTTGGCGTTCTTCAGCACGTAGGGGACGGTCTTGCCCATGTTGAACTCGCCAAACCGCCTCTTGTACGGCAGGCCCATCACGATCAGGTCGGCCCCCCACTCGACGGCCTCGTCCACGAGGGCCGGCCCCGTGTCGCGCGCCTGGACCAGCTCCGTCTCCACCGGGAGCTGAGACTCCGCCGCCAGCTGCTCCACCTCGTCCAGGATCTTCTCCCCCCGCTCGACCACCTCGTCCAGGACCGCTCCCAGCGGCAGCGACCGGTTCACCTCGATGATATGCACTCCATACAGCCGCCCTCCCTGCGGGTCGGTCATCCGGCAGGCGAGCCGCACCGTCTCGGCGTCGATTCCCTGGCCTCCCACCGCGACCAGGACCTTCTTGGAGGTCGGCGGGTGAGAGTGGTCAGCCATCAGAGCCGCGAGCCGCCGATCAATGCTGAGGGCCGCGGCGGACGCGCCGGATCAGCACATAGCCGGCAAACGCCCATGAGATCCCGACCGTAGCCGCCGCGATCCACTGGGAACCTGCGTCGAGGCCTCGGTGACCGGCCAGGTAGACCAGCACCCACAGCCCGATTCCAAGCGCTATGACACCAATGAACGTGAAGGGGAAGCGCACGCGCCCAAATCCTAACAAGCTCAAGCGGAGGCGCCGTGAGGGCCTCCTATAATCAACGCTCTTGAAGCTTCTGATCGTTGGGTGTGGGAGGGTCGGCTCGCAGATCGCAGCCGACATGGACCGTTCCGGCCACCAGGTCGTGATCATCGACCGCGACCCGAACCAGTTCTCGCGCGCGGCGTCGCGCGGGGTTATCACCAGCGACTTCAAAGGCGACCAGGTGGTGGGCAACGGCACCGACGCGGAGGTCCTGCGCCGGGCCGGTATCGAGGACGCCGACGGCTTCGTCGCCGTCACCGAAGGTGACAACCGCAACATCATGGCGGCGCAGGTCGCCAAGCACGTCTTCAAGGTCCCGCGGGTCGTCGCCCGCATCTACGACCCGGAGCGCGCTGAGGCTTACGAGAAGCTCGGCCTCCACACGATCTGCCCGACCATCGAGGGCGCCAAGCACATCGAGAAGACGCTGCTGGAGACTCACTAGGGTGCGGCGCGCATGTACGTGATCGTCGTCGGTGGCGGGACCGTCGGTTACTACATGTCGCGTGACCTGCTCGAACGTGGTCACGAGGTCACCCTCATCGAAAAGGAATCGCGGCGCGCAGACTGGCTCGAGACCCAGCTCGGCAGCATCGTGATGCGCGGCGATGGTTGCGAGGTGAAGTTTCTCTCGCAGACGGGAATCGAGCGCGCCGATGCCATCGTCGCCGTCACGGCTGACGACGAGGACAACCTGATCGCCTTGCAGATGGCCAAGCGCCACTTCAAGGTCAAGAAGACCATTGCGCGTGTGAACAATCCTTCCAATGTCGAGATCTTCAAGATGCTCGGCGTCGATGAGGCTGTGTCAGCGGTGGATGTTCTGCTCGGCGCGCTGGAGCCTCCCATCACGACCTGACACAAAAACAAAAAGGCCGCTCCATCAAGGAGCGGCCCTTTGGTCGAACTCTTGTTACACCGTCGCCTTGCCGATCTTGTAGATCTTGGTGCCGCAGTTAGGACACGTACCAACTGTTGCCGGCTTTCCATTCTTCATCGTGATCGGCTGAGGGTCGACCATTTCGACCTTCTTCTTGTCCTTCAAGCAGTAGCCTTCCAAGTAGTCACCGTCCTTATCCGAGAATCTGTTTGGGGCGGACCTTGCCCATTCTAGGGGTCGGTCTTTGCCCAATACAACCCCAATTCAAACTGAATTCAGCCCCCAAGGTCTGAAACACCATCGAAAATGGCTCGGAAAGGGCCTTCAAAAGCCTGTTTCGCGTCGTCGTCGAACAGAACAAAACGGACCTCATCGACGGACCAACCATCGTCGAGCACGCTGCGCAACGAGGCCGCCATCACCACGGCACACTCCTCCATCGGAAATCCGGCGATGCCTGTTCCAACCGCGGGAATGGCGATGGTTCGCACTCCATGTTGACTCGCCAATCGAAACGTATGGTCCATCGAAGACGCGAGCGAATGTCTTGTCGTTCGTCCTCCCAGCGTCATGCTCGCTGCATGAATCACGTAGTGCGCCGGCAGCTCACCCGCTCCAGTGATCGCGGCCTCGCCGACTTTGACAGGCCCATGCGCGTCGCATTCGCACTGGATATCCGGACCACCGCGCCTGCGAATCGCTCCTGCAACGCCGGCTCCCAACACCAGGTCGTTGTTGGCCGCGTTGACTATCGCGTCGACGTTCTGCTCGACGAGATCGCCACTGATGATCACGATTCGCGGTTCAGAAATTCCGTCACCTCCGCGAGTCGTTCTTCCAGCAACTTTGGTGTTGCGGTAGTGATACCCCTGATGCCGATCGATTCGATGGCGAGTGATGCGCATGCCACACCGCACGCGAGCGCGTCCTGAAGTCCGCCGCGCTCACCGCCGGTGCTCAACCAACGGCCAAGCATTCCTCCGGCCAGCGTGTCTCCGGCGCCGGTCGTGTCGAGCACCGGGTGGCCCGGCAACGCAGGCACGTGAACGCTTCCGTCCGGCGTGTACACCGTGACGCCTCCGGGCCCGGACTTCAAAACGAGGCCGTCGAGCCACCACCGGCGCCGGAACTCCTCGGGTTCCCCCCCGCCGAGCGCTTCGTACTCCTCCTGGTTGCAGAAGAACCACGATGCGCGCTTTAACACGTCCTTCGCCTCCGGCGTTTGCTTCTTGACGTAAGACAGCATCGCGTCAGCCGCGACCAGCCGCGCCCCGGCCAGCAGTTTCACCGCCTCCGCCTGACGATCCGGCCGCATCGATCCGACGAACGCCCAGCCGGTGAAATCCCGAGGCACGGATGGCGTCCAGGCGTCATAGATGCCGTCGCTGTTGCCCAGGTCCACGTTGCGGCCATGCTCCTGGCGGGCCTTCCAGCGGTAGGTGGGCGCGTCGAGGACCTGGAGCAGCGCCGTGTCGATGGGGCGACCGGCGAATGCTTCTGTGACCTGGTCGATGCCGTCGTGACCCACCGGGGCGGCGACCTTCACCGGCATGATCATGCTTGCTGCCAGGGCGAAGTAGACCGCCGATCCTCCGAGCTCCTCCTCGACCTTGCCAAACGGCCCGTCGCGCGTGTCGAGCGCGACCGAGCCCACGACCAGCAGCTCCGCCTGCGGGTTAAGCACGACGACCCGAGCCGCTGCTCGTCGTGACCACGTGGCGGGCATGGCGCAGCTTCTCCAGGAAATCCTGCGGGCAGGTGTAGTCCTCGATCTCCATCCAGCTGCGGCCCAGCTCGTCCGCGGAATGCGAATCCGAGCCGGTGGCGGCGACCTTGTGGAGGTCGGCGGCGAGACGTGCGGCAGCCTGGTTCGCGGCCGCGTCGCACCAGGGGTTGTAGGTCTCGATGATGTCGATCTTGCCTGCCAGCTCGACTATGCGATCCGGGCTGAAATGCGATCGGTTCCGGTCCAGCGGGTGCGGCATATAGGTCAGGCCACCCATGCCGTGAATCATGTCCATCGCGTCGGCCGGCGGTAGATATGGCGGAATGCGCTTGTTGATGAACAGGCCGATGACCTCGCCCTCGTGCGTCTTCGCCTCCTCGCCGACGATGGCCAGCTCGGGCGCAATCTTCGCCAGTGCAAGCGCGCCCTCCACGGTGTTGTGGTCGGTCAGCGCGATGCGGTCCAGTCCGCACTTCGCGCACCGCGCGATCAACTCCTCGAGCGAGCTCTGTCCGTCATGCGAGAAGTGCGAGTGAAGGTGAAGGTCGACCCGCACCGCTGAAATCGCGGCTAGAGCGCCGCTTCTCGGAGCATTCGCTCACGCGCACGAGCAAACAGAGGGATGACCTCCGCCGGGCCGCGGCTCTTGCACGCCTGGTCCATCAGCGCGGCCTGCGCGTCATAGATGATCTCCATCACCTGCTCGGGCCGGCGCTCGCGACCAAGGCGTCCAGGCAGCTCTGGATGTGCCTGGCGCAACACCACCGTGAGCCGTGACACCAGCCACCCTGGCACGATGCGAAGCTCCTGAACGAGACATTCTTCAACCCAGAAGAGCAGCTCGTCCGATTCCTGCAGCAGCCGCCGCGGCGTCATCGCGTGACGTCTCCTGCGGTGCCAGCGCAGAAAGCGCTCCTGCTCCTCGATGGTCTCCTGAAGCATGGCCTGCAAATCACTATATCAGCGACTCGCGGCACTTCTAGCTCTTGTCGGGTAACACAATGTTCGCCATCCACCGGCTGCCGGCACCAGGTGCACCTGGCGATCGAATGTCCACTCTTTCCATTGCTGGCGCACCCGGTAGCGCATCACCATCTGCGCCACGTTGCTGTATGTGCGCTGGTGAGCCTGGTCGGTCCAGCCCTCGAGCACCTTCACGCTGACGACCTGCATGTCGAGCAGCTCGACGTTGTCGTCGAGTCGCGGCATGTCCTTCATGAAAGCGTCACGCCCTCCCCATGAACGCTGCGCATCCTCGGCGAGCATCTCCCACATCTCGTCGAATCGCCCCTCCGTGTGCAGCTTCATGAATCGCATCTCAAACGTCGCAGGCGCGATCGACGTGGGCGGGGGTGGACGCACCGGTTCCACGGGCGGCGGGAATGCGGCGATCGCGCCGGCCATGCCGGTGCCGACCGAGGCGCTGACGAACCGGCCGAAGTCATCCGCCGGCCATGTCGTGAACTGCCCGGCGATGCGCGTCAGGAGCGATTCCACGGCCGGCCAACGGCGCAGCCGTCGAACAAACCTATTGACCATTGGCGCTAGATGTTGTGTGATATCCCCAGACTGTATACAGAATGTGGATAACTAGCAACCCCAAACGCTCCAGCTCATCTCGCCACAGACGGCGAACCCTGGTCGCGACGGGGCAGCGATTCCACCGCTGCGGTATTCCGCACAGATGGTCAGGGGTATGGATTCTTCCGATCCGTCATCGGGTCAAGAGGTGATCCGGATCGGCGTGTCAGCCTGGAGGGTGTCCCCGCGGCCTCACCCGGTGAGCCGCCGCACGATGGCCGCGACTTCCGAGAGCGGGACGCCCACAGGACAGGCCGCAGCCGCGGCCGCGAAGTCGGGCGCTTCCCCCTCGAGGTCGGAGGACACCTCGCCCAACCGCGCGTAAAGGCGCATGTAGGAGGCGGCGACGTCGGGCAATCGTGCCTTGCCCATTCGTCCCGCGGCGAGCGCGCACAGGCCGCAGTTGATGCAGCCGACAAGGTGGGGATGTCGCTCACGCTCCGACGGTTCCAGGGCCCGCATGCCGTCAGGCGCGTAGGTTTCCAGCAGGTCGCCGAGCTGTGAGCGTGGGCGCGTGATCCGGCGCCGCGTCAGGTGAACGCCGTACGCCCAGGCGAGCTTCGCGAGCGAGTCCGTGCGTCCCATGGATCAGTGCACCAGGCCGCGCATCGAGCCCTTTGCCAGCTCTTCCTCGGCCCATCCCGCCCGTCCTAGCACGGGGGCTCGACCCAACCATGCGCCTCGCACGAACTCGCGCACCGCGTCGAATCTCTGCGACGCGCTCCAACCCAGCTCACCGCCGATCACCTCCGCCGCGCGCATCACGCAGGCCGCTCCCGCGCACGGCCCCGCCGCCAGCCCGACGCGCCGGAACGCATCGGCCAGCGAGCGCACCTGTTCGTGGCGTGCGGCATACGCGAGCTCCGCCTCGGTCATCGGCTCGCATCGGCAGACGATCCGGCCGGCGCGATCGTCGTCGAGGACCTTCCCCGCGCGGGACCCGTGCCGGCTCTGCAACTTGACCGCGGCCAGCGCGGGAATGCCGCACCGCCGCGCGAGCTCGGCGGGTGGCTCCATGTCGGACTCGTTGCCGGGCAATGGGCTCGTGGCGGTGGTGCATGCCGCCTGGTGGCCCAGCTTCCGGCACACCGCGTCTGAGGTCAGCTCCGCCATCAACCGGTACATGGAAAGCTTGCCGCCGGCGATTGTCACAAAACCCTGGACCCCTTCCGCCGCGTGGTCGATCACCTCGTACCTTCGCGACAGCTCGTCCTCGTAGCGCCGCCACTTGTAGAGCGTCGGCCGCACACCGGTCGTCGTGCGCACCGGGCGGTACGACTTGATGGTTGGAAATACGCGCTCAAATGCCTGCAGGAGGTAATCCACCTCATCCTCGAGGACGTCTACCGAATCGAGGTCGCCATAGAAATCGTCGTCGGTCGTGCCCAGGAGCGTGAAGCCGGCATGCGACACCATCAAAAGGTCACGGCCGTCGATCGACTCGGCGCTGATCGAGAAGTTCGAGATCCGGTGCGGGTAGACGATGTGGATTCCCTTCGCCGGCCGGAGCTGGACGTCGACACCGGCCATGCGGCTGACCTGGGGCGACCAGGGCCCGGTCGCGTTGACCACGACACGGGCGCGCGCCTCCGACATCGCTCCGTCCGGCGCGCGGTATCGCACCCCGATGACCTTTCCGCCGTCGCGGATCAGCTCCACGACCTTCGTGTGGTTCATCGCTCGCGCCCCGTGCGCCACGGCGTCCTCGACGTTCGCGTAGACCAACCTGTGCGGATCGACCCCCCACTCCTCCAGCGTCACGGCGCCGATCATGTCGGGCGTCAGCCCGGGCTCGAGCTGTAATGCCTCCTCGCGCGTGAGTCGCTTGTGGGGATGTGCTTTCTTCAGCGGCTGGAAGCGGTCGTACACCTCCATCGCCGTCTCCATGCGCTCGATGTTGTTCCGGTCGTGCGGGAGCACCGGGATGATGAAGAGGACGCGATAGACGAGGTTGCGAGCGATTGTCACGATGTGGCCCGCGTCCCTGGTCGAGATGCGGGTCGTGTCCCAGTCGAACTCGAGGTAGCGGGGACCGCCGTGGATCATCCAGCTGGAGGCGCCGCTGGTGCCGGCGCCCCAGTCGCCTTTCTCGAGCAGCAGCACCGACAGGCCGCGCAATGCAAGGTCGCGCGCGACCCCGGCGCCCGTCACGCCGCCGCCGATGACGACGACGTCGTGCGCGCTTGGCGGAGCCACGACCGGAGTCTAGTGGCTGGCCGCGGCCGCCTCGTGCTGCTTCTGGAACTCTTCGATGATCGCCTTGGCGATGTGCGCGGGCATCTCGTCATAGTGGGAGAACTTCATCTGGAAGCTGCCCCTCCCCTGCGTGATCGATCTGAGGTCGAGGGCGAAACGCAGCATCTCGTGCTCCGGCACGCTGGCGCGCACCTTCTGGTAGCCATCATCGGGCTCGGTGCCCAGGATCCTGCCGCGCCGGCCGTTGATGTCCGACATGATGTCGCCGAGGTTCTTCTCCGGCACGCGGATGTCAGCGTCGACGATCGGCTCCAGCAGCACAGGACCGGCGTCGAGCGCCCCCTTGCGGATCGCCATCGACCCGGCGATCTGGAAGGCCATGTCGTTGGAGTCGACCGAGTGGTATTTGCCGTCGACCAGCGTCACCCTCACGTCGACCATCGGGTAGCCGGCCACGACGCCCTTGGCCATGTTGTCGACGATTCCTTTCTGCACCGAGGCCCGGAAGTTCTGTGGAATCGCCCCGCCGAAGATCTTGTCCTCCCAAACGAAGCCCTCGCCGCGCTTGGTCGGGGACACCTCGATCACGCAGACGCCGTACTGTCCGTGGCCGCCTGACTGCTTGACGTGGCGACCTTCGGTGCGGCTGTGGCCTGACACCGTCTCGCGATAGGCCACGCGCGGCACCTCTGTCGTCGCTTCGACGCCGTACTTGCGCTTGAGCTTCTCGAGCGTCACGTCGAGGTGCACGTCGCCGAGGCCCGCGATCACCAGTTGTTTCGTCTCCTCGAGACGTTCCACGTGTAACGTCGGGTCCTCTTCGCGCAACCGCGCCAGGCCGCTCGAGATCTTCTCCTCGTCGCCATGCGTCTTTGGGGTGATGGCGACGCTGTACGCGGGGCCCGGCAGGTCAAGCGCGGGCACAGGTCCGCCATCCTTTATGCCCAGCGTGTCGCCGGTGAGCGTGTGCGCGAGCTTGGTCGCGGCGCCGATGTCGCCCGCACGCACCTCGGTGGTCGCCACGTGCTCCTTGCCGCGCGGGAAGAAGATCTGCGCCAGCCTTTCCTCGCCGCCTCGACTCAGGTTCGCCAGGTGGGCGTCAGCCTTGATCACGCCCGCCACCACCTTGAAGTACGTGACGCGGCCGAACTGGTCGCCGCCTGTGTTGAACACGAACGCCTTGGCCGGTTTGTCGGGCTCGACGTCAGGGGGCGGCATCAGCTCGGCGATGGTCGACATCAGCGTTCGCACACCCAGCAGCTTGGTCGCCGAGCAGCACACGACCGGCGCGACCTTTCCTTCGAGGATGCCCTCGCGCAGGCCGCGCTGGATCTCCTCTTCGTTCAGCGTCCCGGTGTCCAGGTACTTCTCCAGCAAAGCGTCGTCGCTCTCCGCCGCGGCTTCGATCAGCTGGCCGCGGTACTGCTCGACGAGCTTCTGCATGTCGTCCGGTATCGACACCTCGCTGCCCTTGCCGTCGGGCGTGGTGACGAAGGCCTTGAGGTGGAGCAGGTCCACGATGCCCCGGAAGTCCTGCTCGGACCCGATCGGAAGGTGCAGCGGGAAGGGCCGCGGGGACAGGTGCTCGCGCATCTGCGCGACCGCCCCGTAGAAGTCGGAGTTCTCCTTGTCGAGCTTGTTGACCACCACGATCCGCGGCTTGTTGGTCCGGTTGCAGTGCTCCCAGGCAACCTCGGTACCGACCGCGAGCTGGGCCCCGGCGCCGACGACGACGATCGCGCTTTCGGCCGCACGCAGCCCGCTGATCACCTGGCCGGCGAAATCGAAGAACCCCGGGGCGTCGAGGATGTTGATCTTGTACCCGTTGTGCTCGGCGAAGGCGACGCCGAGGTTGATCGAGATCTTGTGCTTGTGTTCCTCGGGCTCGAAGTCCATGGTCGCGGTCGACTGGTCGGGCGCGCCCATGCGGGCGATCGAGCCCGACGCGAAGAGCATCGCCTCGGCGAGCATCGTCTTGCCGTCATGCGAGTGACCCAGCAGGACTACGTTCCTGATCTTGTCCGGCGTGTACTCAGTGGCCATCCATACCCCCAGGTCTTCCAGCCGCCGCAGGCACGAAGGACAAGTCTAAGGCGAGGTTAAGGATGGGTTGGCTTGGGTATCATCAGATACCTATGAAGAAGAAGACGGCGTCCGTCGAAGAGGTCCTCGCCGCCGTCGAGGCGGCCCGCGACAAGGTGATGGCCGACGAGGTGAAGTCGCTCACCAAGCTGGGGATTCCCAAGGCGATGGCCTACCAGATGATCGCGAGCAGGTTCCACCAGAAGGTGGGCAACCAGGAGGAGACCGAACCCGACCCGTTCGAGGGCAATGCCACCTCTTGGGAAGAGATCGGCTAAGAAGGCGTGGGGGAGGACCGTTGTCCTCCCCCGCGGAACCCCCTCCTCTCCCGGGCGACGCTGGGAGTCGCATAGAAGAGAGCGCTTGGGGACGGCCGGAATGAATCCGGCCTTAAGCTCCACCTGGTCTTTTGAATAGAGTCCGCCGCCTCGCCCGCCTCCTGCGCATCCTTTCCGTGGTGATCGCCGAGCCTGGGCTGAACCCCCTCGAGCTGGCCGAACGCGCCGGCGTCTCCGAGCGCACCCTGCGCCGTGACCTCGTCCAGCTGCGCGGGCTCGGCTACGAGGTCGCGTATACGGGCGGCTACGAGGTGCAGGAGAAGCTGAACCTCGAGGGTCGCGCCGGACACCGATCCCTGGGCAGGGTCTACGAGCAGCACCTGGAGCTAGTCGCGCGGCAGCTGCCTAAGCGGCTGGCGGCGCAGGTCTCCGAGGAGGTCGACTCGCTGGCCCCGGCCGCCCTCGCGTCCTTGTTTGCCACCGCCATCGAGCGCCATTCGGGGGTGGAAGCGTGAAACCGATTGTCCTGATCCCCAGCGGCGAGAGTGACGCCGACTTCATCTACGCCACGGGTTTTTCGGTCGAGACCGCCCTCTACATCCGGTATGCGGATGGCGACGACATCCTGATCGCCACCGCGCTCGAGATCGACCGCGCCCGCGCTCAGAGCAAGGCAGCGCGGACGCTCGATCGCGACGAGGTCGACTACCAGGAGCATGGCCCCTTCGCATCGTGGCCACGCCTCTCCGCCCGGCTCCTGCGCGAGAAAGGACTCGGTGCGGCGCGGGTCTCGCCCCGGCTGCAGGCCGGCTATGTGGAGGAGCTGCGGGCTGCCGGGCTCGAGATCGAGGTCGACCCTACCCTGTTCCAGGCCGAACGGCGCCACAAGACCGAAGGGGAAGCCCGCTTCATCGAGGCCTCGCAGCGGGCCGCCGAGGCGGCGGTCGTGGAGGTGGTGAGCCAGCTCGCCCAGGCTGACGTGAGAGACGGGGTGCTGTGGCTGCAGGACCTGCCGCTTACTTCCGAGCGCCTCTACGCGCGTGCGTCGTTGCTGCTCGGCGAGAAGGGCTTCATGTGCCCCGACATGATCATCGCCGGCTCACCCGAGTGCGCCATGCCGCATTTCCGTGGCGAGGGTCCGATCCGGGCCGGTGCCCCGGTCATCATCGACATCTTTCCCTCGAGCCGGACCACGCACTACCACGGGGACCTCACCCGGACCGTCGTGGTCGGCGAAATTCCAGATGACATCCGGCGCATGCACGCGGCGGTGCTGCAGGCGCTGGACGCCGGGATCGAGTCGATCCGGGCGGGAGCAGCCGGTCGCGACGTGCACAACGGCGTCTGCCAGGTCCTGGTGGACTGCGGATACGGGACCACGACCAAAGGGTTCGAGGGCCCTGCCGGTGTGGCGAAGATGAACCACAGCACGGGCCATGGCGTCGGGCTCGACATCCACGAAGATCCCTCACTACGCGGTCCCGACGAGAACACGCTGCTCGAGGGCGACGTGGTCACCGTCGAGCCGGGCCTCTACCTGCTGGGGTTGGGCGGGGTGCGCGTCGAAGACACGGGCATGGTCACCAAGGACGGTTTCAAGAACTTCACGACGCTGACGCGAAGCCTCGACCCTCGCGACTACCTGTAAACTCAGGCTTTACATGCCGCGGACCGAGACCCTGGGCCAACGCATCCGACGGGTTCGCCAGGAAAGAGGCATGAGCCTTGCCCGGGTAAGCGGTGAAGACTTCAGCCGCGCCTTCCTCAACCAGGTCGAGCTCGGCCGGAGCCAACCCTCGACGCGCGTGCTCCGCGTCATCGCCGGGCGGCTCGGCACCGAGGTCGACTACCTGCTCGAAGGCCGGCTGCCGGGCATAGAGCGCGAGCTGGCAGTCGAGAAGGCCCGTGTCCTGCTGGCTCGCAAGGACGCCCGCCGCGCGCTGCTGGCGTTGCGGCCGGCCGTCGAGTCCTCCGAGTGGCCGATCGGCACCGATGCCCGTCTCTGCCAGGCCGAGGCCCTGCTGGCCCTGGGCCGCGCGGGCGAAGCGCGCGAGATCCTGGCTCGCGAGAAGCAGCTGATTGCGGCGCGCGGCGACCGCTACCGGCTCGGGCGCCTTGCTTCGATCGAGAAGGGGCGGCCCTTCACATTCGGCGCCGATCCGGTCGAGACGCACCTGAAGCTCGCCGACCGGGCCCAGCGCGCGGCCAGCAGCCAGGAAGCCCTGGAGCACTACCGCGCCGCGCGGGTCCTTCTTGAGGCTAAAGCCCGGACGTGAAGGTGAGCGGGGGCGGCGGTGTCACCGCGGGTGGCGTGATCTCCAGCGTGATCACCTCGTGCGACTTGAGCACGATGGTTTTGGGGTCGCCCGTGTAGGGTAGCGGCCCTTTCCCGTCTCCCAGGTCTATGTAGACCACGAGCTTCTCGTCTGGGGTGAGGGTGATGGTCGACACGTGCGTTGCATCAAGCGGCTCTGCCGGTCCGCCACTCGACTTGCTCCAGCTATTCCAGACCGCGAAGAACTGTCCAAGCGTGAATGTCTGGCTCGCAGGCGCTTCGATGTGGATCACGTTGGTGTTGGCCGCGTGGACGTGCAGCCAGTAGAAACAGGTCGGAGCGGCCGGGTCGCCGACGATCCCGATGTTCTGTGTGATCGGGTGGACGATGCCCTGGTAGACGATCTGGACGGCCGCGTGGTAGTGGACCTTCGTGTGCTCGAGTTGGTCACACGGGATGCCGGCCGCGCTCTGCGGACCGGGAGTGGGTTTGTTGTTGGCGACCACGTAGACGATGATCCCGATCGCAAAGGCCACCAGGATTGCGGCCACGACAATCGGAAGCAGCGGGATGTCCCGGCCTTTTTGGACCCTGACCGGCGGCCGCCGTCCACCTTTGCCGGAGCGCGAGTCAGCCTTCGCCTTGGTTTTGGTGGCCACTAGTGGACTGTACCTGCCAGACGGGCCGCAGATTGGAGCAGGCGACCGCTAGGCGTCCAAAGCTCCAAGATGCGGCCTGGCCGGCGGGTGCGGTCCACTCGACTTGGTAGAATACCGACCTACCCTTTCTGGCCTCGGCCGGGGGCACCATGCCACCGATCGACCGGGGCCTGAACCCATAGGAAGGAGGTCCCGTTTGCGGGAATACGAAGTTCTCTACATCGTCCGCGCTGACCTTGAGGACGAGAAGGTCCAGGACGCGGTGAAACGGGTCAACACGCTGATCGAGAGGTCGGGCGGTGCTATCGAGCGCACCAACCTCTGGGGCAAGCGCAAGCTCGCCTACGAGGTGAAGCACCAGAAGGAGGGCTCGTACATCCTCCAGGACTTCCAGATCGATCCCGGCCGCGTGCCCGAGCTCGAGGCCGCGCTTAAGATCACCGAGGAGGTGCTGCGGCACCTGATCGTGCGCAAGCAGGAGAAACCAGCTGTCGCGACCACCGTTACGCCGCCGCCTGCGGAGGTCGTGCTGGAGCCGGTCGCGGTCGAATCGGAGGCGGAGGCGGTGGCGGAGCCGGCGGCTCGTGCGGATCGGGAGGAGTCTTAGATGTCGAACTTGAACAAGGCGCTGCTCATCGGCCGTCTCACCAAGGACCCGGAGATGCGTTACACCCCCAGCGGAACCGCGGTGACCAACTTCAGCATCGCCACCAACCGGTGGTCCACCGGTCCGGACGGCGAGCGTAAGGAGTTCACCGACTATCACAACATCGTCGCGTACCCGATCGGCAAGCGAAACCTGGCCGAGACGGTCGCGCAGTACACGCGGAAGGGCGCCCTGGTCTTCGTCGAGGGCCGCATCCAGACCCGTTCGTGGGAAGGCCAGGATGGGCAGAAGCGGCGCGTGACCGAGATCATCGCCAACGACGTGCAGTTCCTCGAGCCGCGCGGCGCAGGCGCGGCCGGAGCCGGCGCTGGCGCTGGAGCTGGGGCGGGCGTTGCCCGCGAGCCTCACCAGAACGACATCCCCGCTCCGGACGACGCCCCGCGTGACGTCGACCCGGACGAGATCCCCTTCTAATGGAACGCAAATGGGAATGAACCGACCGCCTCGTGAGCAGGGCTCCGGCGGAGGAGGCAGAGGACCGAAGCGCCAGCACCGTAAGGTCTGCAGCTTCTGCGTGGAGAAGATTGCTTACATCGACTACAAGGAGATCTCACGCCTGCGTCGCTTCGTGAGCGACCGCGGAAAGATCCTTCCGCGGCGTGTGACCGGCACGTGCGCCAAGCACCAGCGGCCGCTCACGACCGCCCTGGAGCGCGCGCGAGCGATCGCTCTTCTTCCGTACACGACCGAGACGCACTGAAACAGCTGAGGGGCGGCGAGCCCGTCGCCCCTTAGAATCATCTTGCCGCCGAACCCATTAATGGAGCGCGCCCAATGATCTTCCAGACCCAGCTACGCATCCCGGGCCCGACGCCCCTACCCGAACGCGTCGTGCGCGCGATGAGCCGGCCCATGATCGATCACCGCGGCCCCGAGTTTGCCAGGATCCTTTCGGAGATCACCGCAGGCGCCAAGCGCGTGTTCAAGACGTCGAACGATCTCCTGCTGCTCACGTCTTCCGGCACAGGCGGCCTCGAGTCGGCCGTCGCGAACCTCGTCTCGCCGGGCGACGAGGTCGTGGTCGCCCTGTGCGGCAACTTCGGCGAGCGTTTCGCCGCGCTGGCGGCGGCCTACGGCACCGACGTCGTGCGGCTGGAGTTCGAGTGGGGCCAGCCCGTCGACCCCGATGACCTGGCGAGCCTGCTCGAGCGCCACCCGAAGGCAAGAGTCGTCCTGCTCACGCACAACGAAACGTCCACCGGCCTGACGAACCCGCTTCGGCAGCTCGCGCGCGCGGCGCGCGACGCGGACCGGATCGTGGTGGTCGACGGCGTCAGCTCGATCAGCTCGATCCCCATCGAGACGGACGCCTGGGGCGTCGACGTCGCGGTGAGCGGCTCCCAGAAAGGCTGGATGGCACCGCCTGGCCTCGCGCTGGTCAGCGTGAGCGAGCGCGCGTGGGCGCAGCAGGCGAAGGCCCGCTCGCCCCGCTTCTACTTCGACTGGAAGGAAGCGAAGACCTGGGCCGAGAAGGGCATGACCCCTTTCACGCCCGCCGTCGGCGTCGCATTCGCGCTGCAGGAAGGTCTGCGTATGCTCGAGGAGGAAGGCCTCGACGCCGTCTACGAGCGTCACGAGCGCCTTGCCCGTGCAACCCAGGCGGGCTTGCAGGCGCTTGGCTTTCAGCTGTTCGCGAAGGAAGGATTCCGCTCCAACACCGTGACTTCGGCGGTGCCGCCTCCAGGCCTCGACGTCGCCGCGCTGCGCAACCTGCTCGACACCAGGTACGGCGTGGTGATCGCCGGCGGCCAGGGCAAGATGACCGGCAAGATGGTCCGCGTCGGGCACCTGGGCGCGGTTGCCGAGGGCGATGTGGTCCAGGTCATGTGGGCCATCGAGCAGGCGCTCGAGGAGCTCGACGTGGC
>JBDTKH010000021.1:0-16228 GCA_039935415.1 Candidatus Dormiibacterota bacterium | reverse complement strand
GTTCGGCTCTCGACCGAGCAGCGCCAGCAGATCCTGGAGCTCGACTCCGCGAAAGAGAAGCTCGAACGGCTCCTGGGCCACATGTCGCACGAGCTGGAGGTGCTGGAGCTCGGGCGCAAGATCCAGTCGCAGGCGGAGGAGTCGATGGGCAAGGCCCAGCGCGAGTACTTCCTGCGCGAGCAGCTCAAGGCGATCCAGCGCGAGCTGGGCGAGCTGGACAGCGAGCACGGCGAGCTGATCGAGCTGCGCGAGCGGATCGAGAAGGCGGGCCTGCCGCCGGAGGCGAAGCGCGAGGCCGACCGCGAGATCAACCGCCTGGAGCGCATCCCAAGCGCCTCGCCCGAGTCGTCGGTGATCCGCACCTACCTCGAGCTCATCGTCTCGCTGCCGTGGAACATCTCGACGGGCAACGAGGTCGACGTGGCCAAAGCTCGCGAGATACTCGACGCGGACCACTACGACCTCGACAAGGTGAAGCAGCGCATCGTCGAGCACCTGGCGGTGCGGCGCTTGAAGCAGGAGCGCGGACTGACCGATCGCGGGCGCGAGCCGATCCTCTGCTTCGTCGGGCCGCCGGGCGTTGGCAAGACCTCCCTGGGCCAGTCGATCGCGCGGGCGATGGGCCGCAAGTTCGCGCGCGCCTCGTTGGGCGGCGTGCACGACGAGGCCGAGATCCGCGGCCACCGCCGGACCTACATCGGGGCGATGCCGGGCCGCATCCTCCAGGCGATCCGCCGCGCCGAGTCGAACGACCCCGTCTTCATGCTCGACGAGGTCGACAAGATCGGCGCCGACTGGCGCGGCGACCCGTCGTCAGCGCTCCTCGAGGTCCTGGACCCCGAGCAGAACAAGGACTTCCGCGACAATTATCTCGACGTGCCGTTCGATCTGTCGAAGGTCATGTTCATCACGACCGCCAACTCGCTGGAGACGATCCCGCCCGCGCTGCGCGACCGCATGGAGGTGCTGAACCTCTCGGGCTACACCGAAGAGGAGAAGGTGCAGATCGCGGAGCGGTTCCTGGTGCCGAAGCAGCTCATGGCACACGGGCTGCGGCCGGGCGAGATCTCGATCTCCGAAGAGGCGATCCGGGCGATCATCCGCCAGTACACGCGCGAGGCCGGCGTGCGAAACCTGGAGCGCGAGATCGCTTCGGTGATGCGGCGCGACGTCGCCGACATGGCGGTCGGCAAGCGCGCGCGCCGCGGCTCCGACGACGTGAAGCGCGTGCGCGCGGCGCTGGGCAAGCGACGTTTCTACGACGACGTGGCCGAGCGGATCGATCGGCCGGGCGTGGCCACCGGCCTGGTGTGGACGCCGACCGGCGGCGAGATCATCTTCGTCGAGGCGGCGCTTACGCCCGGAAAGGGCGAGCTCAAGCTCACCGGGCAGCTGGGCGACGTGATGAAGGAGTCCGCCTCGGCGGCGCTCTCCTATTTGAAATCGCGCGCGGCGTCCCTCGGCATCGACCCCGCGCTGTTCGACAAGAACGACATCCACGTCCACGTGCCCGCGGGCGCACAGCCGAAGGAGGGGCCGTCGGCGGGCGTGACCGTCCTGACGGCGATGGCCTCTCTGCTGACCGGGCGGCCGGTGCGCGACGACGTGGCGATGACGGGCGAGATCACGCTGCGCGGGCGGGTGCTGCCGATCGGCGGCATCAAGGAGAAGGTGCTGGGCGCGCACCGCGCGGGTCTGCGCCGGGTGCTGCTGCCGCGGCGCAACGAGGCGGACCTGGACGACATCCCCGCCGACCTGCGCAAGGAGATGCAGCTCGTGTTGATCGAGTCCATCGATGAGGTGCTGCGCGAGGCGCTGACGGTGCGGCCTGTAGGCGTCGTTGCGAACGGAAACGGGCGCGGCGCTGGAGCCGCGAAGGCTACTGGTGTTGCGCGCGCTGCAGGATCCGCTCGTGCGCGGCCAGCTCCACCGCGTCGTCCAGCGGCGAAAGCTCGTCGACGCCGCGCCGGATGAGGGCGCTGCGGATCAGGTAATCCGCGAGGTGCGGGTTCTTCGGTAACAGTGACCCGTGCAGGTACGTGCCGAGCACGGTGCCCTGCAGGCAGCCCTCGGTCTTGTCCGAGCCGTTGTTGCCGAAACCGACCCGGACCTTGCCCAGCGGTTTCGCCTTCGGGCCGAGAAACGTGCGGCCGCTGTGGTTCTCGAAACCGACCAGGGTCTCGGGCATCAGCGCCGGGATCTCGGATTCGACCACGACGTCGCCGATGAACCTCTTCTTGCCGGCCTCCGTTCGCACGTCGATCATTCCGACGCCGGGGAAGCGTTCTCCTTCAGCCGTCTGGTAGTAGTGACCGAGCAGCTGGTAGCCGCCGCACACCGCCAGCACCGCCGCGCCCTGCACGACCGCGCGCTCGAGCGGTGCCTGCTTGAACTCGAGCAGGTCTTCGTAGACAAGTGCCTGCTCGCGGTCCTGCCCGCCGCCGAAGAAGAAGACGTCGACCTCATCCATCTGCTGCGCGCTGCCTCGGCCGAGCTGCAGCAGCCGCGTCTCGTAGCCGCGCCACTCGGCGCGCTTGAGCAAGGTGAGGATGTTGCCGCGGTCGCCGTAGATGTTCATGAGGTCGGGGTACAGCCAGCCGACCGTGAACGTCTTTCCCCTCTCCCCTTCGGGAAAAGGGTTGGGGAGAGGGGCTGAAGCAGGCACTGCTTTCTAAGTCTCCCAGTACGGCTTGGCCCAGCCGCGCCTCACGAGCTCGGCCCGCAGCTCGAGCATCGCCGTGTACGTGCAGAGCAGGTGCGCGGTGTCGCCGTCGTTGGTGACCTTGATCAGAAGGTCGAGGGCGCGGCCGGGATCGGTCTCGGGCGGCTCCGCCTGGACGCCTGCGTACTTCAGGCGTACGGCGAGGTCGTGGGCGCGGTTGCCGGCGGGGACGACGACTCTAACCTTGCCTTTCAACTGTTCGAAGTCGACGTCCCAGATCCACGAGACATCGGTGCCGTCCGCCTTGCGGTCGTTGAGGCCGATGAGAAAGCAGGTCCCGTGCGCCAGGTCGACCGCTGTTCGCAGCGTTTCGTTGAAGCCCGCGGGGTTCTTCGAGAGGACCAGCACCAGGTGACGGCCTCGAAAGTCCATCCGCTCCTGGCGGCCGAAGACGGCGCTGAAGTTCTTGAGCCTCTCGGCGATGTAGGCGGGTTCGAGGCCGGCGCTTGTTGCGGCCGCGAACGCGGCGAGCACGTTGTAGACGTTGTAGAGCCCGCCGAGCGGAACTTCCACGGGGATCGAGTCCGCAGCTGTGCCTGCTTCGGCCCCACTCCCGTTCCCTCCCCCCGAAGGGGGGAAGGTGATTTGTGCTGCGAACCGATCAAAGCCGTCCAGCTTGATGTTGGTCGCCGTCAGATCTGGGGTCGGTCTTGCGAAATCGCCGTTCGGGCATGTGTACACGCCGTCGTGTCCCACGTACACCGCGTCGAAGCGCAGGCTCGCGCCGCATCTTGGGCAGGTGCGCGCGTCGGCGGCGTGAGGCAGCTCGCGGGCCGCGACCGTGGTGTCGTCGAGGCCGAACCAGAGGGGCGGTCTTGTCAGGCCCAGCCCGATCTCGGCGACGCGTGGGTCGTCGGCGTTGAGGATCGCGCGGCTCTGTTCGGGCAGGGACCTCAGTGCGGACTCGATCTTCTTCGCGATCGACTCGAGCTCGCCGTAGCGATCTAGCTGGTCGCGGAAGAGGTTGAGGACCAGCGTGGCTTTCGGTTGGAGCTCCTCGACCGCTTTGGGCAGGCTCGCCTCGTCGATCTCGAACACGCCCCAGTCCGCCCTGAGCCTTCCGTCGGCGCCCGCGAGGTCGAGCGCGGCGGCGGTGGCGCCGAAGATGAGGTTGGCGCCCGCGCGGTTGGACACGATTCTGTGACCGGCGCCCTCGAGGAGCCAGCTGACCATGCGCGCTGTGGTGGTCTTGCCGTTGGTGCCGGTGATGACGATGGAGCCGTAGGTCAGGTCCTGCGAGAGCTTGGCGAGGACGCGCGGGTCGATGGCGCGCGCGACATCGCCCGGCAGCGTGGTGCCGCCGCCGCGGCGGCTGATGCGGCTGAGCGCGCCGGTGGCCTTGCCGGCCAGGACTGCGGCCGACTTTCGCAGCGAGCCCCTGCGCGTCACGCCCATGGGCCGATCGCCTGTGCAACTGCTGTCCAGCACCTCAGGGTCGCGATGCTCTGGCGCGCTTCAGTTTCGTCGGCGCAGCGCCGGAAGAACGCCGAGCCGCTGCCGGTCATCTGCCAGCCTTTTCCGAGCTCGGCGGCGAACTCGTTGAGGCGTGGCTCGACGTGCGCGGCGGCCTTCGCGAGCTCGTTCGGCGGATCACCTGGCATCTCGTCCCACGCACGGTAAACGTCCGGCGTCAGCAGTTCGAACTCGGGCCAGGCGATCGCGAACCATGCCCGCACGGTGGGGACTGGCGTGAGGCGCTCGCCGCGACCTTCGGCCATCGCCGTTCCGCCTTTGAGGAAGAAGGGGACGTCGGCGCCCAGCTGCTCGGCGATGGGCGCGAGGTCGATGGCCAGGTGATGCAGCGCTGCGAGGCCGCGGAGCGTGGTTGCGGCGTCGCTGCTGGCGCCGCCCAGGCCGGCCCCCGGCGGGATGCGCTTGTGCAGGTGGATTTGCGTGGGGAGGGTCTTCTTGCTCGCGTGTTCGAGGGCGGCATGCGCTATGAGACATGAGTTGGTGCGGGTGTCCTCGAGCGCGCGGCCGGAGAGTGTGAGGGCGGTGTGATCGCCCTGTGCGAGCGTGACCAGGTCGTGCAGGTCGATCGCCTGCAGTGTCGTGCGGACCTCGTGAAACCCGTCGTTGCGGCGGCCGAGCACCGCGAGGTCAAAGTTGAGCTTGGCCCGCGCGGGGAGCGCGATCGTCAAAGTCTGGTGACGGGTTTCAGCTTCGCTCGGTACGTGACCGCACGGTCCTGGTAGTGCTGCGCCGCGGTAGCGACCCAGTTGTCCGACGAGCCGCCCAGCGCTTTCTTGACGGTCGCGGGGACGCCGGCGGCCATTTGGCCGGGCGGTATCTCCTTTCCTTCCTGGAGCACCGCGCCCGCGGCGAGCATCGAGCCGGCGCCGAGGCGGCTTCTCTGCAGCATCGTGGCGCCCATGCCGACCAGCGCGCCCTCCTCGACGACGCAGCCTTCCAGCTGCGCCGAGTGGCCGATGCTCGCGTTGCGTCCGATGATCGTCGGGAGGTCCTGCGCGCAGTGGACTACGACGTTGTCCTGGATGTTGGCGCCCTCGCCGACGCTGATCCGAGCCTCGTCAGCGCGCAGCACCGCGCCGAACCACACACTGGCGCCGGCCTCGACCTCGACGTCTCCGATGAGGACGGCGGTCGGCGCGATGTACGCGTTGGGATGCACTTTAGGCCGGCGGCCTCCGAGTTCGAATTCCATGCGCCTCTATAATCCTAGGTCGGTGACTAATCCACTAATGCGCCCTGCGCGCGCCCGGCCTTCAGTAAGTGCGCCCTGCGCGCGCCCGGCGCTCTGGTGATGGCTCGTGGCTAAGCGAACGGCTTCCGCCAAGAAGCAGGCGCGCGCCGGTGTGCGCCGGTCGGCGCGCAATCGCGCCGTGCGCTCTGAGGTGAAGACCCTGGTGGTCAAGGCGCGACGCTCATTGACCGGCGGGCCCGTCGCCGAGTCGGACCGCCACGCGCTGACTCTCGATGCGGTGCGGGCGCTCGACCGCGCGGCCTCGAAAGGCATCCTTCACCCGAACAACGCGGCCCGGCGCAAGGCGCGCCTGACGCGTCAGATGGCGAAGCTTGGGGTCGCCCCGGTGGCTGTGAAGGGCAAGAAGGGCGCTGCCGCCGCAGCCAAACCAGCTGCCTCGAAGCGCGCTCCCGCCAACAAGAAGTAAGGCCCTCGTCGGCCGCCAGTTACAGCCTGGTGAGAAGCACGTCCAGCCCTAGCTCCGCGTCGACCTGGCCGGACTTGACCTCCCACTCGTAGTTCCTGATCGCCTTCAACGCCGCCTCGAGACGATCGGGGTCGGCGTTCTGGGCGGTGTCGTAAGCCTTCTGGATCACGAACCGGTGCTCGGACATGCCGTCCTGTACTTGCTGCAGCGACTCTCCGCGCTCTTGACGCGCGCGAACCTCCAGCACGAGCGCGACGTGGCGCGCCATGCGGTAGGCGACCGACGTCGGCTGGAAGCCGCCGCGGGTGAGGCCGCGCGCGATCTGCAGCGCCTGCGCGGTCGGATGGGGCAGGAGGTTGTCGGTGAGCTTGAAGATCTCGTCCTCGCGGCCCCCGGCGAGGAGCTCGGTGACGGCTTCGGCTGTCAGCTTCGAGCCGGAGGCTCTGTACGCGGCGAGCTTGCTCAGCTCTGAGTCGATGACGCTGAGGTCGGGCGGCGTTACACGGACGACCTGCGCGGCGATGGCGGGGGTCAGGCCGTGCACGTCGATGGCCCTGCGCGTGGTCCAGTCGGTGAGGGCGCGGCCTTTCAGGTGCTGCATCTCCTGGGCAGTGCCTTTGACCGAGGTGATGGCCTTGACCAGCTTGTTGGTCGCGCCCAGACGCCCGGCCACCGTGATGAGAAGGCGGGTGGTCGGCGGGATCTCCGTGAGCGCGCCGGCGAGGCCTTCGGCGCGGGCCGCCGGCACCACGCGCACGAAGACGACGCGGTATGGGTCGAGGAACGGAGCCTGCAGGATCGAGTCCTGGAGGCGCGCGGCTGCGAGCCCGGCGCCTTCCATGGTGTCGAGACCGAAGTCGGACACGAGGTCGGCCTTCCAGCCTTCGAGCGTGGCGCGGGCGACCTCGTCGATCAGGAAGCGCTCGTCGCCGTGAAGCAGGAGCGCGGTCGCCGCTCGATTGGCGGAGGTTCGGGCCATCGCGTTCGATCGTACTCACATCGGCATGGCGATCGTTCCCTCCTGGTCGGTGCGCAGCACGTTGGGCGGAAAGCCGCTGGCGAGCCGGCCGGATGCACGTGAGGCGATGAGCTGGGTGGTGGGAGCGATCGCCTCGCGCTGAAGGTCAGGGGAGAGGAGGCTGCGGCCGCCGGACGGCAGCAGCAGGTACGTGCAGGGGCCGCGGACGCGTGCCGCGGCGATGGTCTGCGCGTCGAGGTCGAGGTCGGAGAAGTCGCAGAAGGTCCGGCCGTCGGGCGCAAGCACGCGCAGTCCCAGGTAGGCAGCGCCGACCTGGTCGCCGGGCGCGCCGGGTTCGGGCGCGAGGACCTGGAGGTCGAAGCCGGCGATCGTGACATCGGTCCCGGCCGTCAGCTTCTCGATTGCGGCGCCGCGAGCGGTGGCCTCGAGCGCGGCGGTGCGCCAGGCCGTTCCGGCGAGCTGGGCGTCGGGGATGAGAAGCTCGCCGGTGGGACGGTCGAAGCCGGCCAGGCCGCCGACGTGGCCGAGCGTCGGCGCAGTGATCGCGAGGGCGTCAAGCTTCGACTGCCACGGGGGCAGCTGCGCGCCAAGCTCGTCTTTGAGCCGCGCCGGGCTGGGGCCGCCGTCGATGAGGATCGCGCCGTGCGGTCCGCGGAGGAGCACGGCCTGTCCATCGCCGACCGCCATGACCACGACCTCGGGCGGGGCATTGGCCCATGCGCCGAGTGCCGCCGCAGCGATGAGTGTCGGAGCGACGACGGCGGTGGCGATAGCCGTCATCCTGCGCCGCCCAGAGGTGTTGGCGGCGGCAAGGCCAGGGCCGAGGGCCGAGTAGTAGGCCACGCCTGCCCATGTCGGAAAGCGCGGCACGGGGATGACGGCAGCCGGCACGCGAGCCAACAGGTAGGCGACCTGCTCCAGGTAGGCGACCAGGCCGGCGATTGGAACTCCCACGCCTCGCGCCAGGTCTGGCGCGAAGGAAAGTGCTCCGAGGCTCAGACCGGCGGCGACCAGAGCGGGCAGGATCGGGAGGACGAGGGCGTTGGCGAGTGGCGCCACGGGCGACAGGACGTGGAAGTCGGTCGCCATCATCGGCAGCGTTCCGACCTGCGCCGCACACGTGACGGCGAATGGCTCACGAAAAACGGCTGGGACGCGGGTCAGGCGGCGCTCGATCGATGGGGTGAGCAGGATGATCGCGGCCGTGCCCGCGAACGAGAGCTGAAAGCCGACGTCCCAGGCGAGCTCGGGTTGCCACCCGAGCATCGCCGCGGCCGTGAGCGCGAGGGAGGTCCAGACGTGCGTCGGCCGGCCGAGACTCGAAGCTGCGATGGCGAGGCCGCCCATTGCCGCGGCGCGCGTCGCCGCGGGAGTGGCTCCGCCGACCATCGCGTAAACGGCGATCAGGCCGAGTGCGGGCCAGGTGGCATGACGACCGAGCAGGGGTTTGAGCGCGCCCTGCACGATGCGGGCGAAGACGGCGACCTTGAGACCGCTGAGCACGAGGAGGTGAACGAGGCCGGTGGCGATCAGGGCGTTCTGCAGTCCCGGAGGGATTCCCTGGCGGATGCCGAGGACAACGCCGAGGAGCACCGCCGCGTGCGGGGCAGGCAAGGCCGCGTCCAGCGCGGACGTGTAGCGCGTGCGCAGCCTGGCGGGCAGACCCGACAGGCCTCCTCCCGGGCTGGTGACGTCGAAGCTGCCGGCCTGGAGCTCCACGTAAACCTGGCGTTGCGCCAGGTAGGCGCGCCGATCGAACGTCGGGAGGTCGCGAGGCAGCGTGAGCTTGCCGGTCGCCTGGACGCGGTCGCCGAAGCCGGCTGGGGTCGGACCCCGCCACCGGACCATCAGGTTGCCGATGCGCCCGACCGGAGTCGAGCCGACGACGACCTGGTCGGGCTCGACCAACACCTCGGCGCCGCCGGCGGCCGGCCGACCGTCGTCGACGACCCGGCCCGTGATCGTCGCGACCTGGCCTGCGAGAGCGGCGGCGCGCACCGGCGTCTGGGGGTCCGAGGCGGGCAGCTCGGCGCGGCCAACCCCGAGCAGCGCGAACGTGAGCGCGACGGCCAGCGTGGCGGGACGGAGCACGAGCGCCAGCGCCAGGACTGGCAGCGCGAGGGCGACGCAGACGGTTCCGAGGATCGGCTGTGCCGGTGCGAGCACGACGGTGGCGGCGAGGGCGGCCGACCAGGAGAGTGCGACGACCAGCGCCGGGAAGCGGGTCACAGGGTCAGGTAGCGGCGCGCGACGGCGTACTCGGCCTCGCTCATTCCAAGCACATCAACCAGCTCGCGGGTGTTCTGAAACCCGCCGAAGTTGGTGCGGTAGTCGATCACCTCCTGCGCGAACGCCTCAGTGAAGCCGGGCACGCTATCGAGCTCGTCGAGCGTCGAGGTGTTGAGGTTGGTGCGCGTGACGACCGTGCCGGAGGTGGTCTTCGCAAAGGCGACCTTGACCTGCTCGCCGTCCTTCAGCCGGCCGGCAAGGTTCGGAAGACGTGCCATGTCTGCGTCGGGGCTGAGGCCGCCGGCGGCGGAGATCGCGTCGTAGACCCGGTCGCCGCGAGCGAGGCGGTAGAGGCCGGGGTTCTCGACCGCGCCGATGACGTCGACGAGAAGACCGGACGGGGCGGGCACGTCGAGAGCAGCGTTCGGCGGGGCGGGCTGCGGGTTGGCCGCGACCGCGGCGGCCGACGCTGACGAGTAGAGGTAGGCGGCGGCCAGCGCCGCGGCGCCGATGGCGATCGGGGCGGCCACCAGCAAGATGGGCCGCCAACCGGGGACGAGTCGAACGCGGCCGCGCATGCCACGAGGCTAGGCGGGCCGGTCCGCAGCGGGAACCCCGCATGTTAAGAGTGGTTTGAGCATGGTTCCGCGGGAAGGATTCGAACCTTCGGTCGAGGATCCAAAGTCCTCTGCCTTACCTCTTGGCCACCGCGGAGCGCTGCTCAACACTACCGCGCAGGCCGCCGGGCCAATCGGGCCTGGCGTGACCTACGGGTGGGGTTCGGCGTTGGGTCCTTTAATGAGGTGCGGGCTGCTTGTAGCGCTGGTTTTGGTCACCGCGGCGTGCGGCGCCTACCGCTTTCCAGGCGCGTCTCCCGCCGCGACCGGGACCGTCAGCGGCCAGGTGATGGCCGTCCCTTGCGCGCCTGTGGAGTCGATCAAGCAACCCTGCACCGGGAGGGTGGTTCCCGGCCTCGCGATTGACTTCTCCAACGGCGACCAGACGCAGACGGCAACCACCGACTCGACCGGCCACTACTCGATCGTGCTGGCCACCGGGAGCTGGAATGTCACGATGAAGTCCAACATGCGGATCATCAGCGGGCCGCCCGCGGTGACGGTGTCAGCCGCGGCCACGGTCATCGCGAACTTTCTTCTCGACTCGGGAATCCGCGTCCCCGTCCCGCAGCAATAGAACCCAGCGATACAAGGCCACCCGCCACCCCCCGCCCACCCATCGGGGTAGAAGGGATTGTGTTGGGAGGATCCGGCCGGGGTCAACCCAGCCTGTTAAGGGACCAGGTTGATCAGGCGGTCCTTCACGTAGACGACCTTCGACGGCCCGCGCCCGTTGAGCGCCCCGCGCACCTTGTCGCTGCCCATCGCCGCGGCCAACGCGTCGGCCTCGCTCAGGCCCGGCTCCACGGTCAGCCGGTCGCGAACCCTCCCGCCGACCTGCACCACCAAAGTGAGCCTGGGCTCGGCCGCGACCGCTGCGTCATACACCGGCCACGAGGCGTCCGCCAGCATTCCCTTTTCGCCCAGGCGCTCCCACATCTCCTCCGCGACGTGCGGCGCGAGCGGATTCAGCAGCTTCACCAGGGTCCTGACCGCGCCGACCCACCGCTCATCGCGCTCGCCGCCGCGCTGCAGGTAGTCCTGCATCGTGTTGGCCAGCTCCATCAGCGCCGCCACCGCCGTGTTGAAGCGCAGCTCGTCGAAATGCTCCGTGACCTTGCCCACCGTCTGCGCCACCTTGCGACTGAGCGCCGAAGCATCCGCGCCTGAACCCTCGACCACGATCTTCTCCGGCTCGAGGACCAGCCTCCAGACGCGCTGCAGGAAACGCGAGACCCCGTTGAGCCCCGCATCCGTCCACTCGACGTCCTCCTCCGGGGGGCCGATGAACATCTCGTAGATGCGCCCGGCGTCCGCGCCCTGCGCGGCGACGAGCTCGTCAAACGAGACACCATTGCCCAGCGACTTCGACATCACCTGGCCGAACCTCTTCACCATCCCCTGGTTGAAAAGCCGCATGAACGGCTCCGAGACCTCGATCAAGCCCGCGTCGTGCAGGACCTTCGTGAAGAAGCGCGAATACAGCAGGTGCAGGATCGCGTGCTCGACGCCGCCCGTGTACTGGTCGACCGCCATCCAGTGATTCGCGAGCTCCGGGTCGAACGGCCGCGTCGCGTCGTGCGGGTCCGTGTAGCGCAGGAAATACCAGGAGGAGTCGACAAAGGTGTCCATGGTGTCGGTCTCGCGCCGCGCCTCCTCACCGCATTTGGGGCACGTCGTCTTCCAGAACGACGGATTGTCCGCGAGCGGCTTGTACTCCTTGGGCAGCACGACAGGCAGCTGGTCCAGCGGCACCGGCACGATGCCGTCGACGGAGCAGTACACGATCGGGATCGGACATCCCCAGTAGCGCTGCCGCGAGATGAGCCAGTCGCGCAGCCGGTATTTCACCGCGCGCTTGCCTTTTCCCTGCGCCTGCAGCCACTCGCAGATGCGGTCAATCGCAGTTGCAGAGTCAAGGCCCGAAAACTCACCGCTGTTGACCAGCCTCCCGGGCCCGACGTACGCCTCGCGCAGCGTGTCCGAGGGCCCGTCGTCAGGAGCGATGACCTCGCGGATCGGCAGCGAGTACGTCCTCGCGAACTCGAAGTCGCGCTCGTCGTGCGCGGGCACGGCCATGATCGCGCCCGTGCCATACGTGATGAGCACGTAATCCGCGACCCAGATCGGGATCTTCTCACCGTTGACCGGGTTGATCGCGAATCCACCGGTCGCGACACCCTCCTTCGCGCGTTCGGTCGACTGGCGCTCGATCTCTGTTTCCTTACGCGCCTTCTCGACGTACTCCCGCACCCGCGCGCGGTGCTCCTCGGTGGTGATGCGTTCCACCAGCGGGTGCTCGGGCGCCAGCACCATGAAAGTTGCGCCGAACAGCGTGTCCGGCCTGGTCGTGTAGATGCGCACGACCTCGCCCTCGAGCCCGACCACCGGGAACTCGACCTCCGCTCCCTCGCTGCGGCCGATCCAGTTCGTCTGCATGACCCGCACCTTGTTCGGCCACTTGTCCAGCAGCGCCAGGTCGGCCAGAAGGCGGTCCGCGTAGTCCGTGATCTTGAAGAACCACTGCTCGAGGTCGCGTTTCTCGACCTCCACGTCCGGGTGCCTCCAGCAGCGGCCGTTGATCACCTGCTCGTTGGCCAGCACCGTCTTGTCCACGGGACACCAGTTCACAGGCGCCATCGCGCGATAGGCCAGGCCGCGCTCGTACATCAGCAGGAACAGCCACTCGGTCCACCGGTAGTAGTCCGGCAGGCAGCTGGTGACCTCGCGGTCCCAGTCGTACAGGATTCCCATCATCTTCAGCTCGGCCTTGCCCTTGGCGATGTTCCCGAGCGTCCACGTCTCCGGATGGATGTTGCCTCGCTTCATTGCCGCGTTCTCGGCGGGCAGGCCAAACGCGTCCCACCCGAATGGGTGGAGCACCTCGAAGCCCTGCATGCGCTTCATGCGCGCCAGCACGTCGCCCATCACATAGTTGCGCGCGTGGCCTACCGTCAGGTCTCCTGACGGATACGGGTACATGACGAGGTCGTAGAACTTGGGTTTCGGCGAACTGTCCGACGCCTTCATCACCCCGCGCTCCGCCCAGATCTGCTGCCACTTCGGCTCGATCTCCTGCGGCACGTACGAGCTACGCCTCGGCCTCGACTCCATGGGGTTTGAATTTTAGATGCGCGAGTTCGTGTCCCACGATCGCGGCCAGCACCAGCGCGGCACCCGCCGCCTGCAGCAGGCCGAAACGCTGCCCCGCCAGGAGCACCGCCGCGGCGACCGCCCACGCCGGCTCCGTGGTCAGGATGAGAGCCGTCCGGCTCGCGCTGATGTGCTGCTGTGCCCACGTCTGGACGTAGAAGGCGAGCGCGGATGCAAACACTCCTGTGACCGCGATGGCGAGCCACACGCTCGGGCTCGGCGCCTGCAGGCTCCACGAACCGCCCGCGCTGAAGATGGCCGCGCTGGCGCCCATCTGGACCATCGCGAGTGGCGCCGATCGCAGGCCTGGCGACCAGTGGCTCAGCAGCACGATGTGCAGCGCGAACAGAAAGGCGCAGGCGATCGTCAGGAGGTCGCCCAGCCCAAACCCGGTCGGGCCCCCGACCAGCATCACGGTCCCCGCCAGCGCCAACAGCACCGCTGCGATGGTCCACCGGTGCAGCGGCATACCGAAAACGCGATCGATCAGCGGCGTGAAGACCACGAACAGGCCGGTGAGCAGCCCTGAGTTACCCGGGCTCGTCATGGTGAGGCCGACGGTCTGGGCCAGGTAGCCCGCTGCGAGCACGGCGCCCGCGATGACGCCCACCCGCAGCTCGCCGTGGCTCGGCAGGCGCCGGACCAGGATCATCATGACGATCAGGGCGAGGATGAAGCGGAGCTCCAGGAAGGGCAGCGTCGGGTACTGTGTGATCGCGTCCTTGACCAGGACGAAAGTCCAGCCCCAGACGGCCGTGACCATCAGCAACAAGAGGACGTAGATCAATGAAGCGACTCTGGGCACCGTGGCGGATGGAGTACGTCGCGGGCGAGCAGAAACCCGGCTGCCTGTTCTGCCGCGTGATCGAGCACCCCGACGACCCGGACGCGACCCTCGTCGTGTGGCGGCCGCCGGGCGCCCTGGTGATCCTCAACAGGTTCCCGTACAACCCAGGGCACGCCCTTGTCGCCCCACACGCGCACGTCCCCTCGCTGGAAGACCTCGACGACGAGCAGACCACCGACCTCATGCGCGCGGTGCGTAGAACGCTCGCCGTGCTCGGGCAAACTCTCATCCCCGATGGCTTCAACGCCGGCGCGAACATCGGCCGCGCCGCGGGCGCCGGGATCCCGGACCACGTGCACCTTCATGTCGTTCCCCGCTGGAACGGCGACACGAACTTCATGCCCGTCATCGACGACGTCAAGGTCGTCAACGAGGCTTTGACGCAGACCGCCTCGAAGTTGCGAGAGGCGTTCGCAAGAAGCTGACCTGGCCTCCGACGACGCTCGCCGCAACACGACCGTCGTCGATCACCGTCATGTCGCACCACTTCCCAGCTCGCAACGTTCCGAGCTGCTTTTCCATGCCGACCGCGTAGGCCGCCCCCGACGTGTACGCGCGCAGCGCCGCCGAACGCGACACTGCGAGCTCCGGGTGCCAGGCGGATTTCCTGCGCCACGAGGTCGCGGCCTCGATGCCTGCCAGCGGGTCGGCCGTCTCGACCGGGGCGTCCGACCCGAAGGCAAGCCTCCCGCCTGCCCGCTCGAGCTCGCCCCAGGCGTAGGCGTTGGAAGTGACCTGCGGCCAATACTCGTCGGCCAGCTCGCGGTCGGCCACCGCATGGATCGGCTGCATCGAGGCGATCACTCCTATCCGCGCGAATCGCTTCATATCCCTCGGGCTCACGCACTGGGCGTGCTCGATGCGCGGCCGCCAGCCCCGCCAGGCCCCGCGCCGCGGAGCCAGCGCGTCGAGCGCCCGGCGGACCGCGCCGTCGCCGATCGCGTGCAAGCACACGTTGAGCTCGGCCCGCGCGCAGCGCTCGACCAGGTCGACAAGCTCCGCCTGGGGCAACCGCGCCGTCCCCGAGCCGTCGAGCATCTCCGCCGTGCGGCTGCCGAGCGACCCGTCGAGAAACGCCTTCACGCCCCAGATGCGTATCCACTCATCGCCCCAACCCGACCGCACACCCAGCCTCTCCGCATGCGGCAGGTCGGCGAGCGGGAGGTTGTAGGTGATGCGGACCGGCAGCCTGCCGCGCTCGCGCAGCCGCTGCCACGAGCCGGACGCGCGTGAGGTATCCATTGAGTGCACTGACGTCAGCCCGAGGGCGGCCAGCTCCCCCAGTGCGCGCCCCATGGCGTCATCGAACTGCGCATCGTCCGGCCGCGGCACCCGTTCCGACACCAGCTGCATCGCCGTCTCGCGGAGGATGCCCGACGGGTCGCCACCCGCGTCCCGATCGATCAGGCCGCCCGGCGGCTCGGGGGTCGAGCGGTCGATGCCCGCGGCCCGCAGCGCCGCGCTCGAGACCCAGGCCGAATGGCCGTCCTTGCGGCGCAGGAAGGCCGGCCGCCCGCCACAGGCCTTGTCTAGCTGCAGGCGGTTGGGAAACGACGGGTCCGCCCACGCGTCGTTGTACCAGCCGGCTCCTGCAACCCACGCGTCACGCGGCAGCTCACGGCTCCACTCTCGGACCCGCTTAAGCGCCTCATCGAGGCTGCCGGCGCCCGTCAGGTCAACACTGAGACGCCGATCGGCCAAGCCCTCGAGGTGGATGTGCGAGTCGATCAGGCCGGGCCACGCGCGCCCGCGCAGGCTAACCACCCGCGCATCTCGTCCGGCCGCGCCACGTGCGGCCGCACCGACGGCCACGATCCTACCGTCCGGCCCGGCCGCGACCTCTGGTTGGCATCCAGCAAACAGGACTGCTTGCACCCCACGAATATTGAGGAGTCCCGCCACACCCGCGATGGTCGAGGTTGAAACCAAGCGCCCTCCGCCGGCGTCTTATGTGAGGTGAGACGTGGGCTGGCGCTCGTGGCTTTCCTGGCCATCGCCTGCTCGGCGCAGACATCTCACGGCGGTCCCAGTCCGACCGCCTCCCGCGTCGGGGTGATCACCAGCCCCTCCCCCGCAGCCGCGACACCAACGCTGTCAGCGTCTGGCCTGGCGTGCCGGCTGCCCGTGATGATCTCCGTCCCGACAGGCCAAGCTGCGGGAGAGTGGATCACCTTTCCCGACGGCAGCTTCCATATCGATGTCGATAGCAACATCGATCGCGGAAACGGTCTGGAGGGGATCAGCTACGACCGCGCGGTCAATCGCTGGATCCCGGCCGACTGGAACCACATCTCTCCGGACGGTCGGCGCTACGTAGCGACTGAGTCGTGGCTCGTCCAGGACATAGTCGACGTCGCGACGGGAGCAATTCGAAAAGTCACGATGCCGGCTGTCAACCTTGAGTTCAAGGAGTCGTCGCAACACCCCTGAGTAATAGGAGTGTTGGATGAACCTTCCTCCCCGGCGTGATGTTCGGCGTCAGTTCTGGCTGTTGATTCGGTCGGGTTTATCACCGAGGGCGGCGGCGGCGGCAGCGGGGGTTGGTCGGAC
>JBDTKH010000020.1:0-15660 GCA_039935415.1 Candidatus Dormiibacterota bacterium | reverse complement strand
CCGGGCCCGCGTGATATAGGTGACCCATGAGTCAGTTCTTCGAAGATTTGGGGCGGTTGCGGGTTTCGGCGGCCGGGGGTCGTGGAGCGCGCATTCAACCGCCGGCGCTCGACCCGCGAGTGGCGCTCGAGCTGCTCGAGCTCGCGCGTGTGGCGGCTCACACACGCGAGCGGCGGTTCGCTCCTCTTTCGTGCTACATGGCGGGAGTCGCCGCCAAGCGAATGCGCGTGGCGGCGCCCGGTCTTGACGACGCAGAGGTGGCCGCTCTCATCCAGGAGGTCCGGCAGCAGCTCGAGACGGAAGCGCCGCATGGAGGTGCCCGATGACCGACGATGCGGCGACTGCGCTCATCCGCGAGGCGATGCCGCTGTGCGCGACGCTCGGCATCCGCGCCGCGCGGTGCACGGCTGAAGAGGTCGTGCTCAAGCTCGACTGGGCGCCGGGCCTGTGCACGACGGGCGTGCTGCTCCGCGGCGGCGAGCCCGCTGCACCGCGGCGGGACGACGATCATCGTCGAGACGGCGGTGACGGATGCTGCCGGCAAGCTGGTCGCGAAGGTCGCGCAGACGCAGCTGGTGCTCCGGGCGCGCCCCTAGCTAGCTGTAGTTAGCGCGAGCGCACCCTGGCTATCAGGCGTCGCCTCGTTTCTTCCGACAGGCGCCGCAGGGCGGTGCTCTGCCGCGCCACAGGTGATCGCGGGGAGCGCAGTGCCCGCGCCGCGGCGGGCAACATCGCGAGGTCGGCCTCGAACCTTGCGCGTGACTGTTCGAGCGGCGGGCGAGCCAACGTGCGCCGACCTTTGGTCATCACCGGCTCGAGCAGCCTCTCGCGACCCGGCGGAACAGCTTCGTCGTGCAGTCCGAGCACGTCGCCGAAAGGCTTCGCGCGCCTGAAGACCTGCTTGCGACCCGGGGCCGTCACCTTGCCGCGCGACAGCTTCATCACCGGGCGGCTCCGGTATTCGACGAGCTTGTACGCAGTGTCGAGGAACGGATAGTCTGCGGACACGCCCATCTTCGTGCCGACGCCGAACGCGTCGATCGGTGCGCCGTCCCGCACCAGGTCGTCGATCGCCAGCTCGTCGAGGCTCCCGCTGACGACTATGCGCACCTTCGGCAGCCCGGCCTCGTCGAGCAGGCGCCGGCTCCGTTTCGACAGCACAGAAAGATCTCCGCTGTCGAGGCGGATCCCGAGCCTGCCGCTTAGCTTCAGCCGTTTGATGACGGCGATGGCGTCCTTGACGCCCGAGGCGGTGTCGTACGTGTCGACCAGGAAGGTCGGCCGGCCTGGAAAGTCCTGGGCAAACGCGCGAAAGGCGGCGGCCTCGGTGGGGAAGGCCTCTATATAAGAGTGGGCCATCGTACCGGCCGCGACCAGGCCGTACCGCCTGGCGGCTTCTACGTTGCTGGTGGAGGCGAAGCCCACCATCGCCGACAGGCGTGCGACGTCGATACCGGACTCGATACCGTGCGTCCGGCGGAAGGAGAAATCGACGCAATCCCTGCCGTCCGCGGCGATCACGCATCGCGCCGCCTTGCTCGCGATCATCGACTCGTAGGTCACGCGGTTCAGAAGGAAGGTCTCGATCAGCTGGGCCTCGGGAAGCGGCGCCGTGACCTCCACGAGCGGCTCGCCCGGGAACGCGATTCGCCCCTCGGGGATGGCCCACACGTCGCCAGTGAACCGGAAGCGGCGGAAGGCCTCGAGGTCAGCGGCGTTGAAGCCGAGGCTGTCACCCAGGTAGCGGAGGTCGCCCTCCTCGAAGCGCAGCTGCTCCAGGAAGTCCAGGCAAGACTCGACGCCCGCGGCGACGATGAACCCTCGCGTGGGAGGCAGCCTGCGCACGAAGAGGCTGAACGTCGCCTGGCCGTCCATGTCCCGGCGCAGGTAGCTGGCCACCATGTTGAGCTCGTAGAGGTCGGTCAGCAGCGCGTTCATTTCCGGCGACGCGGAGTGTGGCACCTCGGACGGGAGCGGCGCGGCTCGGGCCGGTTCTATTGTTGTGCTCATGTATGAAGACGAGACGACCGTGGCGTGGGGGGCGATGCCCTACCGCGCGCCGGTTGTGGCCGAGGACGGGTCAGTGATCGGGACGGCGGAGTCGCTGCTCGGCGACGAGAGCGAGGACATCTTCCACGGCGTCGCCGTGAAGAGTCATTCAGGCGGTCACCTGCTCGAGATCGCAGCTTTGCGGGTCAAGCGCATCACCGAGAAGCACGTCATCACCGACCTCTCCGCGGACGAGGTCTCAGCGCTGCCTGCCTACCGGGAAGAGCAGTGGTTCCACATCGGCTGGGGCGGCCTCTTCCGCAAGCACCCGGAGTGGGACAAGACCACGCGGACTTAAGCGGCGGGCGGCGCAGCCGACGGCGGGGCGGTCTCGCCTGATCGGATGGCGGCCGGGGTGCAGAGGCTCATCGAAGCGATCGAGTCGATCTCGGCGCCGGCGGCCGGCATCAATGTAGCGACCGGGGTGCTCGTCTAAGGACGCTTTCGCCATACTTTTCCAGGGGTGGCAGATCTCGCGTCGCTGTGGCCGTGATTGGGTCGTGACCTGACGCCGGGCTGCACCTACCGACTCCAGCTGTCCAGGGACTTCCCCTTCGAGGCCGCCGGCGATTGCGCCGCCTACCTTGCCTCCCTCGGAGTCACGCATCTGTATTGCTCCCCGTTCTTCCAGGCAGCGCGTGGCAGCACTCACGGGTATGACGTGATCGACCCGACACGGATCAACGACGAGCTCGGTGGCGAGCCCGGGCTTCGCGGACTTCTCGCGACGCTCAAGGAACACGGCCTCAAGGTGCTGATGGACATTGTGCCGAACCACATGGCGACTGCCGGGCGAACGAACCGATGGTGGTGGGACATCCTTCAGAACGGGCGCTCGAGCCGTTACGCGGAATACTTCGACATCGACTGGGAGCCCGCGATGTCGCATTTGAAGGGCAAGGTGTTGCTGGGAGTCCTCGGAGATCGGTACGGCCGCGAGCTCGAGGCCGGAGCGCTGACTCTCGAGCGCCAGGGCCCCGAGGTTGTGGTCCGCTATCACGACGAGGTCTTCCCCATCTCACCCGACACACTGGACGGGCTACAGGTCGACTCGGCCGCGAGCGACCTCGACGCTTTCGATGCCCTCCTGCTTCGCCAGCACTACCGCCTCGCCTTCTGGCGAACGGCCCAGGAAGAGCTGAACTACCGCCGTTTCTTTACGATTGACACGCTGATTGGCCTGCGAGTGGAGCGCGAGGAGGTGCTCCAGGAAAGCCATCGGCTCGTGTTCCGGCTGGCCGCCGACGGAAGCGTCGACGGCCTGCGCGTGGACCACGTCGACGGCCTCAGGGACCCCGCCGCATATCTCGATTCGGTTCGCTCCGCCGCTCCTGACGCCTACCTCGTCGTGGAGAAAGTGCTCGAGTACGGCGAGCATCTGCCGGATTTTCCGGTGCAGGGCACGACCGGATACGACTTCATCGCTCATGTTGACGGCCTCTTTGTGGATTCGCGGAACGAAGGGCCCTTGACGGCCCTCTATCACGCCTTCACCGGAGAGTCGCAGGCTTTTGCCGAGGTGGTGCGTGCAGCCAAGCAGCAGATCATGGTGAGCGACTTAGCGCCTGACCTCGAGCGCCTGACCAGCCTGCTGGTCGACATCTGCGAGCGAAATCGGGCGCAGCGCGACCGGACCCGCCACGAGCTGCAAGAGGCGATCCGGGAGATCGGGGCGGCGCTGACTGTCTACAGGACTTATGTCCGACCAGGATCGGCACGAGATGATGACCAACGCCGCGTGGGCCTGGCCGTGCAAGAGGCGGCCGCCATGCGCCCGGACATCGACCCGGAGCTGCTCGTCTTCGTCGGCCAGCTGTTGCGAATGGAACACGAGGGCGCGGCTGAAACGGAATTCACGGGACGCTTCCAACAGTTCACGCCGGCGGTGACCGCAAAAGGCGTGGAAGACACCGCTTTCTACCGCTACAACCGTCTCATCTCGCTGAATGAGGTCGGCGGAGACCCCGGCAGGTTCGGCCATACGGTCGAGCACTTTCACGAGTTCTGCGGGCGCATAGCGACGAGGTGGCCACAGACGATGCTGACACTCGCGACGCACGACACCAAGCGCAGCGCAGACGTCCGGGCAAGGATCAGCCTCCTCTCGGAGATCCCCGCGGAGTGGGACGCCGCCGTACGGCTGTGGGGCGAGCACAACGAGCGTTACCGAAGTCAGGGATATCCGGACCGGAGCCTCGAGTACCTCATGTACCAGACCCTGGTCGGAGCGTGGCCCATCGGCGCCACGCGCCTGGCTCAGTTCCTGCAAAAGGCATCTCGCGAAGCCAGGGTCAATACATCGTGGATGGATCCGGTGCCCGCGTACGACGATGCCGTAGCTCAATTCGCGAACAACGTGATGGGGGATGCCGAATTCCTCGGCGAACTGCAGGCCTTCCTCGGGCGCCATCAGCTCGTGCCGCTGGGCCGCGTCACGTCGCTCGCGCAGACGGCGCTCCTACTGACCTGCCCGGGCGTGCCGGACCTGTACCAGGGATCGGAGCTATGGGACCTGAGCCTGGTCGATCCGGACAACCGGCGCCCTGTCGATTTCGAGCTCAGGGCCCGACTGCTCGCCGAGATCCGAGACGCGGAACCCGGCGAGGTGCTCGCGCGCGCCGACGAGGGTGCACCGAAGCTGTGGCTCATCGCCCGCGTTCTTGACCAGCGCCGCAAGCGGCCAGATCTGTTTGAAGGGCCGGACTACACGCCGCTCGAGGCGACCGGAGCGAAGTCCGCGCACGCCGTCGCATTCAAGCGGGCCGGTCTGGTCGTCGTCGTGCCCAGGCTGGTCCTCGGGCTCGGCGGGGATTGGGGTGACACGACCATAACGCTGCCCGAGGTCGGCTGGACCGACCTGCTGACCGGCCGGGATGCGGCGGGCGGCGAAGTGCACCTCAGCGAGCTACTCGGGGCGTTTCCGGTTGCAGTCCTTGCGACGGCGCCTTCGTGACCCACACGTTCAGGGTTTGGGCACCCAACCACGGGCGGGTCGACGCCGTCGCGGATGGCCGGCGTATCCCGATGAATCGTGTGGATCACGGTTGGTGGGAGGCCTTCGATGCCGCCGCCGCGGCCGGGAGCCGTTACGGCTTTTCCCTTGACTGCGGCGACGCGCGCCCCGATCCGCGATCACCTTCGCAACCTGGCGGGGTGCTCGCACTGTCGCAGCTCATCGACCATGGAGCCCACGTTTGGCGGGATGAGGGCTGGCGCGGGATGTCGCTGGCGGGACGCATCCTGTACGAGCTGCACGTCGGCACGTTCTCGCCGGAGGGAACATTCGACGGCGTCATCGAACACATCCCCCACCTGGTCTCGCTCGGCATCGACACGGTCGAGCTGATGCCGGTGGCGGAGTTCTCGGGCGGGCGCGGGTGGGGCTATGACGGTGTCGCTCTTTTCGCGCCTCATCACGCCTACGGCGGACCGGCTGGATTCAAGCGCCTGGTTGACGCGTGCCACGCCGCCGGAGTGGGCGTGGTGCTGGACGTCGTCTACAACCACCTCGGGCCGGCGGGCAACTTTCTGGCGGAGTTCGGCCCTTACTTCAGCGACCGTCATCGCACCGGCTGGGGCGCAGCCATGAACTTCGACGGCTCGGGCAGCGATGAGGTGCGCAGATTCGTGATCGACAACGCCGTGATGTGGATGCGCGACTATCACATCGATGGGCTTCGCCTCGATGCCGTGCATGCGATCGTGGACCAGTCACCGGTGCATCTCCTCGAACAGCTCGCCACCGAAGTTGGCGCTCTGGGTGCGGCGGTGCGGCGGTCGTTTTTCCTGGTCGCGGAGTCGGACCTCAACGATCCCCGGCTCGTGCGCGGTCGCGGTGCGGGCGGTTACGGGCTCGACGGCGTCTGGTCCGATGACTGGCACCACGCGCTCCATTCGGTGCTCACCGGCGAGCGGACGGGATATTACGAGGACTTCGGCTCGCTGGCGGTCCTTGCCAAAGCGCTCCGGCAGGCCTGGGTCTACGACGGAATCTGGTCAGATTTTCGCCAGAAGACGCGCGGCGGAAAGCCCTCCGGCATCGCAAGCCACAGTTTTGTGATCGCGACGCAGAACCATGACCAGGTCGGCAACCGCGCCGCAGGCGAGCGTCTCGCCTTTCTCGTGGACGAAGGCAGGCTCAAGGCGGCAGCCTCCTTGTTGCTGATGTCGCCGTTCACACCGATGCTGTTCCAGGGCGAGGAATGGGCGTGCAGCAGCCCGTTCCAGTACTTCACCGACCACGCCGACGTCAGGCTTGGTGCGGCAGTCCGCGAAGGGAGGCGACATGAGTTCGCGGCGTTCGGTTGGGACCCCAAACATGTGCCCGACCCGCAAGACCTCGCCACGTTCGAGAGGTCAAAGCTCAACTGGCGTGAGCTCGATGTGCCGGCGCACGGCGAGATGCTCGAGTGGTATCGGGCGCTGATCGCTCTGCGCCGCGGCCTTGGCAATCCGACGCTTGACGGCATCACGGTCCTGATCGACGCTGATGCCCGCCTTCTTGTCTTCACGCGCGACACCGTCCACGTCTACGTGAACCTTGGCGACGCCGACTGGCAGCCTGCCGTCCCCTCCGGTGCTCGCCTGCTGCTCGCATCGAACGATGCGACGAAGGCCGCAGCCACGCACGTCTGCCTGCCACCGTCAAGCGTCGCGATTTTTCAGGAATCCGATGTCTGAACCGCACGGCGAGGAGGTCGAGGTATGGCCCGGCCGCGGCTATCCGCTGGGCGCAACTTTCGACGGCGGTGGGACCAACTTCGCCCTCTTCTCTGAAGTTGCCGACGCGGTCGACCTCTGCCTCTTCGACGACTCAGGCGAGGAAACCAGGATTCGCCTCGAGGAGGTGGACGCCTTTTCGTGGCACTGCTATCTACCCAACGTTGGTCCAGGGCAACGCTACGGCTACAGGGTGCATGGGCCTTATGACCCCGACAACGGGATTCGCTGCAACCCCTACAAGCTTCTGCTCGACCCGTACGCGAAAGCGATCGAGGGCGGCATCGACTGGAACTCTTCGCTTTACTCCTACGACCTGAAGCACCAGGGCTATGTCGACATCCAGGACAGCGCTCGGCACGTCTTCAAGTCGGTCGTGCACCACCCGCATTTCGACTGGGCCGGAGACCGCCCGCCCAACACGCCTCTACATGAGACGGTCATCTACGAGGTGCACCTCAAAGGATTCACGCGACGCCACCCGGCTGTCCCGGAGGCGCTTCAAGGCACCTACGCCGGCCTGGCGCACCCTGAGGTGATCGACCACCTCACCTCTCTCGGGGTTACCGCGGTGGAGCTCATGCCTGTGCACCAGTTTGTGCAGGATCAACGGCTTCTCGAGAAGGGCCTGCGCAACTACTGGGGATACAACACCATCGGCTTCTTCGCGCCTCACAACGACTACGCCGGCACGGGCCGCCGGGGCGAGCAAGTGAATGAGTTCAAGTCGATGGTGCGTACGCTGCACCAGGCCGGCATCGAGGTCATCCTCGACGTCGTTTACAACCACACCGCCGAGGGCAATCACCTCGGCCCCACCCTTTGCTTCAAAGGCATCGACAACGCGGCGTACTACCGCCTCGTGCCTGTCGAGCCGACCTTCTACTACGACACGACGGGGACTGGCAACAGCCTCAACGTAAGCCACCCCCACACCCTGCAGCTGATCATGGACTCGCTGCGCTACTGGGTCACGGAGATGCACGTCGACGGGTTTCGGTTCGACCTGGCCGCGACCCTCGCGCGCGAGTTCTATGAGGTCGACCGACTGTCGACGTTCTTCGACTTGATCCAGCAAGACCCAGTGGTGAGCCGGGTCAAGCTGATCGCGGAGCCGTGGGATCTAGGTGAGGGCGGCTATCAGGTCGGGAACTTTCCACCGCTCTGGTCGGAGTGGAACGGCAAGTTCCGCGACCGGGTGCGAGACTTCTGGCGCGGAGAGCCCTCGACAGTCGGCGAGCTCGCTTCGCGCCTCACAGGAAGCTCCGACCTCTACCAGAGCGACACGCGCCGCCCATTTGCCAGCGTCAACTTCGTCACCGCTCACGATGGCTTCACCCTGCGCGACCTCGTCTCGTACAACGAGAAGCACAACGATGCCAACGGCGAGAACAACTTAGACGGCGACTCGCACAACCGCTCGTGGAACTGCGGAGCGGAAGGCGAAACCGTTGACCCCGCCGTCCTCTCGTGCCGCTCCACGCAGCAGCGCAACCTCCTGGCCACGCTCTTTCTGGCGCAGGGTGTTCCCATGCTGCTCGGGGGAGATGAGTTGGGCAGGACGCAGCGCGGCAACAACAACGCCTACTGCCAGGACAACGAGCTCTCGTGGTTTGACTGGTCGTCTGTGGACGAGCCACTGCTGAACTTCACGCAATGGCTGATCGCGTTTCGCCACGACCACGCTGTCTTCCGTCGGCGGCGCTGGTTCCAGGGCCGCCCCCTGCGCGGAGCTGTGGATGTCGGATGGTTCAAGCCCGACGGAGAATCGATGACCGACGATGATTGGGACGCTTGGGATGCGCGCTCGCTAGGGGTCTTCTTGAACGGCAAGGCGATACCCGGTCATGACGACCGAGGCCGGCCGATCTCCGACGACTCGTTCTTGCTGCTTTTCAATGTGCATTCGGAGGCGGTCGAGTGGATCGTGCCGGCAGAGTACGCTCGCGCGTGGAGGCTGGTCCTGGACACCTCCCACCCGGAGCCTGCAGCGGACGCGCGGGAGGTGACTGGTGGCGTGGAGACCCCTGCCCGCTCGGTGATGGTGCTCCAGGCGTCGTAAATTAGTCTTCAGTCGCCGGCAGTTGGGGGACCGGCGAAGCTCCGTTGCGGGTAGTGGGCTGAGCTCCAGCGTTTTCGGATAGGGTCATGCGCGCGCTCAATCGGTCTGCCTGGGTCTGGATCGGTCTACTTGCAACAATCGAGTCGATGGACATCCTGACCACCGCCGCGGGCCGGGCCAGCGGCGCGGTCGAGACGATGCCGGTGAGCGCAACCGTGATGAACGTGGGCGGCATGGGGCTGTTCGTAATCGTCAAGCTCGCGCTCGTGGCGATCGGTGCCATCGCCGTGCTGCTTGCCCTGCGTTGGGCGGAGAGCGGCCGGCCCGGCGCGAACGTGATCCTTGCGTTCGCCATGTCGGCCGTCCGGGTCAGCACCGTCGCCCTGGCGGTCGTGAGCCTCCACAACGCGGTCTTGTTGCAGTCGCTTCAAGGCTCTGGCTAGGCCAACGCCCCCACCGGGGCGCCGCCAGCGGCGCCCGACGTCCCCACATGGTGGGGAGGTGTAAAAACCCCAGCAAGCTCTGAGCTTTCTCCCAGGTTGGTCCAAGGGTGGGCAGCCACCCTGACGGCGGCCCAGTGAGACACCTCGTATTTACGAACCTTCTCAAGCGAAGGGTCCTCGCCGCGCTGGTGGTGATCACCGGTGTGCTCGGGGGCACGATCGTCTACGCCCAGGCGGCCAAGGTGACCACCACCTACCGGACCGCGGTCGTCACGTACGGCACGATCACGCAGACGATCGGCATGGCGGGCAACCTGGCCCCCGCCAACGAGGCCGACCTCAACTTCGCGTCGTCCGGCACCGTCCAGTCGGTCTACGTGCAGGTGGGCCAGACGGTCGGGATTGGAACCTCGCTCGCGGCGCTCGACACCTCCCTGCTCTCGGCGCAGCTGCTGCAGGCCCAGGCGACACTCTCCAGCGCGCAGTCGAAGCTCGCGCAGGACAGAGCAGGCCCCACCGCGCAGAGCCTCACGTCAGCCGAGAACCAGGTGGCCGCGGCCCTGGTGGCCGTCGCCAACGCGCAGACCAGCCTGGCCGACACCAAGGCGATCAACGCTCAGGCAGTGGCTGCTGCGCAGGCCACTGCACAGCCTCAGATCGGCCCAGACCAAGCAACCGTCACCGCTGACCAGACGACGGTCACCAATGACCAGGCGAAGCTGACCACTGATACCAACACGAAGAACGCGGACTGCAACGCCCAACCCCCCCTCGCCGGCTGCGCCGCGGACCAGACGCAGGTCACCGCCGACCAGAGCACCCTGACCGGCGACCAGAACAAGCTGGCGGGCGACCAGGCAGTTCTGGCGGTTGCCGAAGCTCCGGTCGAATCGGCGATGGCCAAGGCCCAGCAGAGCAACGACCAGGCCGCCGCGTCCATGGCCTCGACACAGCAGCAGTACTCGGCCGCCCAGAGCTCGCTCTCCGCACTGGAAACCAGCGCCGCGCCGCAAACGCTCCAGATCGACACCGCTCAGATCGAGATCGACCAGGTGAGCGTGAACAGCCTGCAGCACCAGCTCGACGGCGCGACGATCACCTCCCCCATTCCGGGCGTGGTCTCGCAGGTCAACGTGAAAGCGGGCCTGCCAGTGTCGAATGCAGGTTCAACCTACGCGGTCGTGGTCTTCGCGCCTGGCGCGTACAACATCACCGGCACAGTGAGCGATTCACAGGTGAACCTGGTCGCCCTCGGCCAGGACGTCGAGGTCACGCCGGCGGGCTCGAGCCAGGCGCTGCAGGGCAAGATCACTGCGATCGCGCCCGCGGCCACCGTCTCGTCCGGGGTGGCCACGTTCTCTGTCACCGCCCAGCTGACCGACACGAGCAACTCGATCAAGCCGGGCATCTCGGCGACCGCGAGCATCGTCGTGAACCAGGTCGTCCACGTGCTTACAGTCCCGACCGGCGCCGTGCACACCACGGCCGCGGGCAGCACCGTCCTCGTGCTGGTCAACGGAGCGCCAAAGTCGGTTTCGGTCCAGACGGGCGCCTCCGACCCCACCAGGATCGAGATCACGTCTGGCCTGCAGCTCAACGAAGTCATCGTCATCGCGATCGTCACCAGCTCGGTCCCAAGCAGCACGGGCGCCGGCACCAGCGTGCTGGGCGGTGGCGGCCGTGGAGGTGGAGGAGGATTCCGCGGGGGCGGCGGCTGACCTTTGGCTGCACAGGAGTTGATCAGGCTGGAATCCGTCACCAAGCGATACGGCTCCGGCGACGCGACGGTGATGGCGTTGAACGACTTCTCGTTGTCGGTCGAGATCGGTGACTCCCTTGCAGTGATGGGGCCGTCGGGGTCTGGCAAGTCGACCTTGATGAACATCCTCGGCTGCCTCGACACTCCGTCCTCGGGTCGCTACTGGTTCGCCGGACAGGACGTCAGCCACCTCAACGAGACCGACCTCGCGCACGTGCGCAATCGCAGGATCGGCTTCGTCTTCCAGCAGTTCCAGCTGCTGCCGAAGCTCTCCGCCTGGCGGAACGTCGAGCTTCCTCTCCTCTATAGAAATGTGGACGACCGGCGCCGGCTGGCGGTTGAAGCCCTGGAACACGTCGGCCTGGGCAACCGGATCAACCACCGTCCGACTCAGCTGTCCGGCGGCCAGCAGCAGCGCGTCGCGATTGCGCGTGCCCTGGTGACCGACCCAGACCTCATCCTCGCGGACGAGCCGACCGGCAACCTCGACACTGCATCCAGCCGCGACGTGCTGGCCCTTTTGCGGGAGCTCAACCGGCAGGGCCGCACGATCATCGTCATCACGCACGACCCCGAGGTCGCCCCGGTCGCGCAGCGCACCGTGCATCTGCGCGACGGACGGATGGTGGACGAGGTGGCGGCATGAGCCTCCTCCACACGATCGAGACCGGCATGCGCAGCCTGCTCAGCCATCGCCTTCGCTCCGTCCTGACCACGCTGGGCATCCTGTTCGGAGTCGCCGCAGTCATCGCAACCGTCGGGATCGGCCAGGCGTCGTCCGACAGCGTCACCGCTCGCATCAGCTCCCTCGGCACCAACCTGCTCACGATCTCTCCTGGAAGCACCCTCAGTGGTGGAGTCTTCGGCGGCGCGGGCAGCGCCAGCACGCTGACGATGGACGACGTCCAGGGCCTGCTCGACAAGCAGAACGCTCCCGACGTCCAGGCCGTCGCCCCGGTGTCGCAGGGTCGCCAGTCGCTGGTCAGCTCGGCGAGCAACTGGAGCACGACAGTCTCCGGCAGCACGACCGACTGGCTGGTCGCCAACTCGCGGAGCGTGAGCAGCGGTGTCTTCATCACCGCAAACGACGTGAGCACACGAGCCCAGGTCATCGTGTTGGGCTCGACGACCGCATCCAACCTTGGAGTCGGCGTCGGCGATTTCATCACGGTTCGACAGATACCGTTCCAGGTGATCGGTATCCTGGCCCCCACCGGAAGCCAGGGGTTCGGCACCCAGGACGACCTGGGAGTGGTCCCCCTCACCACGGCCCAGGACGAGCTGATCGGCGGCACCGGATCCGTGCAGCGAATCCTGCTCAGCGCGACAAGCGCCGCCACGATCGGGTCCGCCTACATCGAGGCCGACCAGGTTCTGCTTCAAACCCACCACATCACCGACTCGTCTCGCGCCGACTTCACCATCACGTCGCAGACGCAGGTGCTCAGCACGGCGCAGGCCGTCACGCAGACGCTGACCATCCTGCTCGCGAGCGTGGCCGCCATCTCGCTCCTCGTGGGCGGGATCGGCGTGATGAACATCATGTTGGTGTCAGTCACGGAGCGAACCAGCGAGATCGGGCTGCGCAAGGCTTTGGGGGCGACGCCCGGAGACCTGTTCCGGCAGTTCGTGATCGAGGCCGGCACGCTGACGGCGGTCGGTGGGCTGCTCGGCGTCGGCACAGGGCTCGCCGCCGGCTACATCGTTCCGCGGACCGCCAACATCGCGGTGACGATCACGCCCCTACCGATCTTCGTCGCCGTCGCCGTCGCGGTGGCCGTGGGGTTGATCTTCGGCGTTTACCCGGCGCTCAGGGCCGCGCGCCTGGCGCCCATCGAGGCCCTGCGCGCCCAATGAGCGCGCCACTTTCGAGGAGGACCATGAATCGCCTTTTTCCTGTGATCGCGCTGGCGTGCCTGTTTGTGCTCGCTGCGTGCGGCAGCAAGGCCAGCGCCGCCGCCACAACGTCGCCGACTCCCGACCGCGGGACTGCGTTCCGGAACGGGACGTCCGGCCAGCTCGTGCAGATCAACGGTCAGACGCTCATCCTCACCGGAGCCGCGGGGGACACCGTGGTCGCGATCGGCAGTACCACCACCTTCACCAAGACTTCCGTGGCGGCGCTCGCCGACGTCGTGCCGGGCACGTGCATCGTGGCGACCGGCGCAAAGGATGCGACCGGCGCCCTCACCGCGATGAGCGTCAGGCTCTCGCCCAAAGCCGCAACCGGCTGCGGAGCCGGCGGGTTCGGGCAGGGCCCTGGCGCCTCGCCTCGGCCCGCTGTATCGCCGCGGCCCGGCGCATCGCCGCGTCCTACCCCGACGGCCCAGGTGCCGATGGCGTTCGTCGCGGGTGAGGTGACGGCGGCCAGCGGCACGTCGGTCACCGTCCTCACGGTGAGCAACGGGAGCCAGGCGATCACTGTCCCGACGACGGCCTCGATCACGACGAGCGCCTCGGTCACGGCGGCCGACCTGCGGACCGGCGAATGCGTGCGCGCGACAGGCGCGAAAGATGCGGCGGGCACGGTCCAGGCGACCTCGATCGCGATCACGCCTGCGGGACCTTCAGGATCGTGTGCGACAGGGTTCGGCGGCGGCCGCGGGCCAGGACGGGGCGGGGCGGCGCCGACGGGCGCTGCGGCCGGCGCCTAGAGCGTAACCCGCAGCCTCAGGAGTCGCCCTTCAGGGCGACACGAGCTTTCAGCTGAGGCGGTGTCTGAACATCGGTCAGGTGGCCGTCCGGCGACCGACGGTCCGGAGAGTGAGCGCCCAGCTCCAGCACCCGCGCTTCCCAGTAGCCGAGGCGCTGCCGGAACCTCTCCGCCTGAGCGACCACGACGGGCACGTTGGTCAGCTCGACCTCGCGCTGAACTTGAGCAGTCTGCGTGGACATCAGGTGGCGGATCCGGCTCAACACCTTCTCCTCCATCTCGAGGATCTCGGAGTACACCTGGGTCCAGTAATGCGCCTGTTCGATCGTGGCGAGCTCGGGCGCGCCCTCGCCGTCCATCGTCTGGCTCCAGTCACCACCGCGCTTTGCAGCGTCGATGTCGGGTCGTTCACGCTTGCCTGGACCGGGTCTCATGCTGTAGGTGTACGTGGCAGGCCGTAAGAAGATCAGCAACAAAAAAGGAGATCGCCAGAGCGGGTCCACGCCCCAATCTCACGGCTCGGCGGTAGGATCAGGTGAGATGGCCCAGAGCCAGGACATCCTCATCGCGGAGCCCCTCGAAGGAGAGAACCTCCAGACGACCCATTGGGAGGACGCGCGCCACTGGATGAGCATCTACGGCGACCTGCTCGAGTTCAAGCGCGGGATCCTCGAACGCGTGCATCGTGACGTGGCCGCGCTACAGCCGACCGCACAGCGTGCGGCCACCCGCGACCTCGCGATCATCGAGGCGCAGATGCGGGGCTACCAGCAGCGGCTGGATCTCTGGTACAGCCGTGTCTGGGACCTGCAGGGGCTGTGGCTGGACCCGAATGGCCGCATGATCCGCCACCAGGGACAGCAGCTGGCCCTGACCAGGCGCGAGTTCCAACTCCTGCAATTCCTGCTGCATCACCCGCACCGGTACTTCACAGCGCACCAGATCCTTGGTCAGGCCTGGTCTGACCCGGCGCTCTTCCCGGAACAGGTCCGCAACTATGTGCGGCGCTTGAGGCAGATCCTGGTCGAGCTCGGGATCCCGGCCGACATCATCAACAAGCCGACCCGGGGCTACTCGCTGGTTTTTCGCAGCGACTGAGGCGTCCCCGCCTCGGGCCTCATTGGGGGCAGATCTGCTCGGCCGTTGAGACCGCTTTGGAGTCAGGATCCACCAGCTTCGCGCCATCGGCGAATTTCAGAAAGCCCTGGTAGACGATCTGAGGGTTGGTTCCCTGGTAAAAACCGCCGATCGACATCTGAAGACCGGCGTCCATCTCGGTGATGTCGGCTCTGAGCTTGGCGACCTGCGTGGAGATGCAGAGCGGGATGTCGCTGGTGTCGATCACCGCCAGGGTGTCCCTGAGCTTTGCGTCGGTCGCTGCGATGGCGTCGCGGCAGCTCGGGGGGAGCGAGGAGGTGCAGTCGGCTTTGATGGCCGGCAAGCTCTCGCTGGCCGCGGCGAGCGACGGTCCGAGCTTGCCGTTCATGAACCGCTCGGCACGCCTGTACTGGGATTGCGACGGCGTGGCGGAAGCCGAGTTGGCCGCGCTGTTGGCCAGCAGCTGGTTGTGGACAACCCATCCTCCGATCGCGATCACCCCGAGCAGCATGAGAAGGCCACCGGCGACGAGCAGTCGTGAGCTCTTGCGGGGCGGGACGTAGCCGAAGACGGGCTGTTGCATGACGTCCGGCTCGGCAACCGGGGGCGGAGACGGCACGCCGGGCGGCGGCTGCACCAGCCACGAAGGCGCGTCTGATGGTGGTGGGGCCACAGCGTCCGGCGCGGCGAGCGGCGGCGGCTCGGCAGGCGCCGCGACCAGGGCCACCGCTGCCGGCGCGCGCGGGATCCCGGCGGGGGCGCCGAACGGCTCGCCGAGCGCTATCCATTCACGGCCGTCCCAGCGGCCCATCCCGTCCGGCGTGTACAGGGGCTGCCAGCCCTCTCCGTCCCACCAGGATCGGCCGTCGGGCGACAG
>JBDTKH010000019.1:0-20532 GCA_039935415.1 Candidatus Dormiibacterota bacterium | reverse complement strand
GCAGCGACTCCAGATGCCGGCCGACACAGAGCCGGTCGCTGACCGAGTTCTCCGACATGCCGCAACTCCGGCTGAGCCAACCGACCGCACTCGCCATGCCAAAGGCCAGGTGGTCGCCGCTCTGCTGGGTGGCAGAAACCTCGCCCGCGAACTCGCCCTCGAGGGCGTCAATGGCAGAGCGGAGGCCCTTGGCGTCTACCCGGCGCTCGTCGCGAGCCTGAAACTCGCGAACCGCTTCCTCGAGCCTCTGGAGTGGTGTGCCCCCTTCCCCCAACATGAGAATATTGTACCAAACATACGTTCGGAATCAATACGTTAACAGAGAAAACTGAATACCAAAACCCTATCACCAGGCCTGACATCGCGGCCGCCACTCCGCACCCCGACTCCCACTTCCCAGTCCCCGTCCCTCGGGTCCCGAATCGCAAGTCGCCGGGCGCCGGCGGGTTAAACAGGTATGCGGTACTTGCTCTTCATCGCCCTCGCCGCCGTCCTGATCTGGCTCGCAATGCAGCTCTGGCAGTCATTCTTCCAGAGCTGAGTTACCACGTCGCATGGGCGGCCGGGTTCAACCCGGCCGCGACTCGACATTCTTGAACACCACCAACGTGGCCAGCAGTGACTATTCAGTCAAGTCCCATCCGTATACCGGAAGGTGAGGAGCGACTGCGGCGAAGCCGCACTCGCGATGAGCGGGAACCACTCTGGGGTTTCCGCTCATACCTTTAGCGTCCTATACGGAAGAAAACCACGTCGCCGTCCTGGACCCTGTAGTCGCGCCCCTCGACGCGCAGCTTGCCGGCGGCGCGCAGGGCTTCCATCGAGCCGGCCGCGACCAGCTCGTCGACCGATGTGACTTCGGCACGGATGAAGTGCTTCTCGAAGTCGGTGTGGATCTTGCTCGCGGCAACCGGGGCGGGCGCGTCCTTCTCGCACGGCCACGCGCGCACCTCGGGCTCGCCGGCGGTGAAATAGGTTATGAGACCTCCCGCCTCCCACACGGCGCGAGCGATCCGTCCCAGCCCTGACTCGTCGATCCCATAGCCGGCGCGCATCTCGGCCTGCTCCGCGGGATCGAGCTCTCCGAGCTCCGCCTCCAGCCGCGCCGAGAGCGTGATCGCGGGAGCGGGCTCGGCCGCGGCGAGCCTGGCCACCTTGGCAGCCGGCTCGCCGCCGCCGGGCAGCAGCTCGTCCGCCGCATTGGCCACATAGACCGCGGGCTTGAGCGTGACGGGGAAGATTCCCAACAACAGCGCGCGCTGGTCCGGCTCGAGCTTCATCGTGCGCAGCTGCTTGCCGGCATCGAGGTGCTCCTTGGCCGCTAAAAGGACGACCTGCTCGCTTTCCGCGTCCTTCTTGCCGGCGCGCGCCTCCTTCGCAACGACCTCGAGCCGTCTTTCCACCGAGGCGAGATCGGCGAGCACCAGGTCGAGCGCGAACTCGTCCAGCTCGGCGGCCGGGTCGGGGTTGGGACCGAAGCAACGCGCGACCTTGACGAGCACGTCAGCCTGCCGGGCGAACGCGACGCGCTGGGCGCGGCTTCCGGGCGGAGTGTCCTCGACCCTCACCTGCGCCGCCGTCACTTTGGCCGGCTTGACCGCGTCCGCGAGCCTGGTCAGCCGCTCGTCCGGGACGTCGACCATGCCGACGCCGTCCGCTCCGCGTCCGGCGGTCAGCGCGTTGAACAGCGCGGTCTTGCCCGCCCCCGTGGGGCCGACGATCGCGACGTTGACCGGCACTTAAAGGGTGTCCAGGTCGAAGGCTTTGTGCAGGATGCGCACGCCCTTCTGTACCTGGTCGCGCGAGACCAGGCAGGTGATGCGGATCTCCGACGTGCTGATCATCTCAATGTTGATTCCCGCGTCGGCGAGGGCCCTGAACATGCGACCCGCGATTCCCGGCGTTCCCAGCATGCCGGTACCAACGATGGAGAGCTTCGCGACGTTGCCCGCCGACACCACTTTCGTCGCACCGATGGCCTTGGCCGCGGATTTGACCAGCTTCTCGGCCGCCTTAAGGTCCGACTCTGCGACGGAGAAGGTGAGGTCGGTGCGCCTGGACCGGCCGATGTTCTGCACGATGACGTCGACCGAGATGCCCGCTGCACCGAGCGGTTCGAAGATCGCGGCGGCCACGCCCGGCCGGTCCGGGACTCCGACCACTGTGATCTTCGCGACGTTGGTTTCTTCCGCGATCCCGCGGACACGCTGCCTGTCTTCCATCGGTACGTGGGCGACGATCATCGTACCGACACCCTCGTGGAAGCTCGAACGCACGTGGATCGGCACGCCGTACAGCTCGCCGATCTCCACCGCGCGCGGATGCATGACACGGGCCCCGACCGCGGCGAGCTCGAGCATCTCGTCGTACTGGATGTGGCTCAGCTTGCGGGCCGACTTCACGATGCGAGGGTCGGCGGTGAAGATGCCGTCCACGTCAGTGTAGATCTCACACGACTCGGCGTTCAGCGCCGCCGCGAGCGCGACGGCCGTCGTGTCCGAGCCGCCCCGCCCCAGCGTCGTCACCTCGAAGTCTTCTGTCACGCCCTGGAACCCGGCCACCACCACCACCCTGCCCTGGTTGAGAGCCTCGAGGATCCGGTCGGGCTTGATGTCGCGGATGCGAGCCCGCGAGTGATGAGCGCTCGTGCGCACGCCGGCCTGCAAGCCCGACATCGAAACCGCGGGCACGCCCATCCCCTGCAGGCACATCGCGACCAGCGGTGCCGTGATCGTCTCGCCGTTGGCGATCAGCATGTCCAGCTCGCGCGCGGTTGGTTCCGGGTTGATGCTCTGCGCGAGCGCGATCAACCGGTCGGTCGTGTGCCCCATCGCCGAGACGACCGCGACCACCCTGTGTCCCTGCTTCACGGTCGAGGCGATGCGCCGGCTGACGCGCCGGATGCGGGCGGCGGTACCCACCGAGGTCCCGCCGTACTTCTGGACGATCACAGGGTGCGGAACATGCCCTTGTCGGTGATGCGGGTGACCACGGCCCGCCCGTGGTTCGGCGAAGACTCCTCCATCGCCTTGGCGACACGCGCCGCCTGGGACGGCGCGCAGAACGCAAACACGCTCGGCCCCGCGCCGCAGATCGCGGCGCCGTAAGCGCCGGCCGCTTCCGCGACGCGGATCACCTCCGCGGTCCACGGGTAGAGGTGGAGTCGGTGCGGTTGGTGAAGCCTGTCGCGCAGGGCCTCACCGAGGAGCGAGGGCCGCTTGGACATGATCGCCCGCACCAGGAGCGCGGTCCGCGCGGCGTTGAAGGACGCGGTGTCCAGGGTCACGGAGTCGGGCAGCACCCAGCGTGCCTTCTCGGTTGGCAGCGGCTGGTGCGCCACGAACAACGCGAGTCCCCAGCCCGGGTTCGGCAGCTTCTCGTCGATCTTCTCGGACACGATCCGGATGCCACCGGAGGCTGACGCGGCGACATTGTCGACGTGGCCCTCGTCGGCGCCGGCGTCGATGACGTGGCTTTTCACGTCCCACGGGCTGCTCAAGGCGGAGGCCGCAAGCCGCGCGGCGGCGCTGCTCCCGAGCCCGACCCCGAGCGGGATCTCGCTGCGCACACGACCCTTCATCTTCAACCGGGTGAACGGGTTCTCGTGCGCCGCCAGATAGTCCGCGCCCTCGCCCTCGAAGTCCCACGATGGGTGCGTGGCCTCGTTGGCCTCGACCTCCAGCCACAGGTCGATCGCCATCGCCATGCAGTCGAAGCCGGGACCGATGTTGGCGATCGATGCGGGGACGCGGATCCGCACCCTATGCCTCCTTCACCCGGCACGCGATCACAGCTTCAAGACCTTAGCGAGTGTGCGCGCGTCGCCGTCGAGTTCCACGGGAGGTTCTACGTTCTTGAGCGCCGCGTCGGGGTCCTTGAGCCCGGAACCGGTCAGCACGACGACCGTGATCGAGTCCTTGTCGATCTTGCCGTCGCGGACCAGTCTGAACAGGAGGGCGAGCGGGGCCGCCGAAGCCGGCTCGGCGAACAGTCCCTCGCTGCCGGCGAGCCGGATCTGCGCGGAAAGGATCTCCGTGTCGGTCACGGCCGCGATCATCCCGCCAGACTCGTCGCGGGCCGTGGTGGCCCCTTCCCACGAGGCTGGGTTTCCGATCCGGATCGCCGACGCCACAGTCTTCGGGTGCGCAACCGGGTGGCCGTTGACGATGGGCGCGGCGCCCTCCGCCTGGGCCCCGACCATGCGTGGCAGCCGGGTCGATCGTCCCGCCGTCTGGTACTCGCGGAAACCCTTCCAATAGGCGGTGATGTTGCCGGCGTTTCCGACCGGTAGCAACAGGTAGTCGGGAGCGTCGCCGAGCTCGTCGACGACCTCGAAGGCCGCCGTCTTCTGACCCTCGATCCGGTTCGGGTTGACCGAGTTCATCAAAGCGACAGGGTATCGGCTCGTCAGGTCGCGAACCGCTTCCAGCGCGTCATCGAAGTTGCCCTTGAGCGCGACCACCTTTGCGCCGTACATGAGCGCTTGCGAGAGCTTGTTCATGGCGATCTCGCCGGAGGGCACGACGACGATCGCCCGGACTCCCATGCGCGCGGCGTACGCCGCCATCGAGGCCGAGGTGTTCCCCGTGGACGCGCAGATCAAGACCTTGCTGCCGCCTTCCAACGCCTTGGCGACAGCGACCACCATGCCGCGGTCCTTGAACGAACCCGTAGGGTTCAAGCCCTCGTACTTGAAGTAGAGGTGCTTGAGGCCGAGCGCCCGTGCGATGTTGCGGCTGGGGACCAGGGGCGTCGACCCCTCGTTCAGGTCGACGTCGGGGGTCGCCGCGTTGATGGGCAGGTGCTCGCGGTAGCGAGCGATGACCCCCACTAAAAGACGCGCAGGAACGAAGACACGGCGCGCACCGGCTCGAGCGTCTCCATCCTGGTGCGCGCTCGCTGGAGACTTGCTTCGATGGACGGGTGGGTGGTGACCACCATCTCGGCCGTCTGGTCTTGTGACCAGGCGTCCTTCTGGATGAAGCTCGAGATGCTGACGCCTTCTTCCGCGAAGACCTGGCCGATTGCCGCCAGCACGCCTGAGCGGTCGTCAACCCGAATTCGGAAATATGCGCGCGTCACGACCTCGCCCATGGGCACCACGCCGATCCTGTCGTCGAAGCTGAACGACGGCCGGCTCTGCACGCCGCGGCGGATCGAGCGCGCGAGGTCGATCAGGTCGCCGACGACGGCCGACGCAGTCGGCCTGCCCCCCGCTCCCTGGCCGACGAGCAGGACCTGCCCGACGAGGTCGCCCTCGACGAACACCGCGTTCTCGGCGCCCTCGACGCGGGCCAGCGGGTGATCGAGTGGAACCATCGCCGGGTGGACGCGCGCCTCGATGCGCCCAGGGTGCCGCTGGGTGTGCGCGATGAGCTTGATCGCATAGCCCAGCTCTCGCGCGTAGCGGAAGTCGACCGGCTCGATCGCTTCGATCCCCTCGCGGTAGATCTCGTTGGGCCGAACCTTGATCTCGTAGGCGATCGAGCCGAGGATCGCGAGCTTATATGTGGCGTCGAAGCCGCCGACGTCGTCGGTCGGGTCGGCCTCCGCGTAGCCGGCGACCTGCGCCTCCTTCACCGCGTCCGCCAGTGACAGGCCGGCCGCGGCCATCCTGCCAAGCACGTAGTTGGTCGTCCCGTTGATCACGGCCGACACGCGCTCGATGCGGTTCGCCTGGAGGTCGGTGCGGAACGTGCTGATGAGCGGGATGCCGCCTCCGACCGCCGCCTCGAAGTAGATGTCGACGTTGCGCTGGGCGGCCAGGTCGAGCAGCTCCGGGCCGTGCTTGGCCATCACAACCTTGTTCGCTGTGACGACGTGCTTGCCCGCGAGGATTGCGCGTTCGATGTACGCACGCATCGGCTCGTCCCCACCCGCGACCTCGACCAGGACCGCAATTTCGGGATCGTCGAGCACTGCGGCCGGGTCCGCGGTCAGCAGCTCAGGCGCGATGTCGAGCGGGCGCCGCTTGTCGATGTCCCGGACCAGCACGCGACGCAGGCACAGCTCGACACCGGCCCGGCGCGAAAGTTGCGGACCCCACTTGAGCATCCGCTCCGCGACCTGCGAGCCGACCGTGCCGAGTCCGATCAACCCCACGTTGAGGGGTGCATGCGTCATTGACGTGTCACGATCCCGCGGTCCGACGCAGATTCGCGACCTCGACGGCCGGAGCCAAGGAGAGGGTGGCGCCAAGAGGAGCGCATCTAAATGCGCGACAACGCAGCGCCGGGCCCCTCGACGCCGGCTTCAGCGCCGAAGGGCGCCCGGCCGTCTAGGGCGCGAAGATGCGAGGAACGTCGGGAGCGTGACACGTTGCCGCTATTCTCCCTGCCGTGACCTTGATCCTGCGCGAAGGCGACGTCCAGGAGCTGATCGAGATGGACGACGTCATCGCAGCGGTCGAGGCGGCGATGAAGGAGCTGAGCGAGGGCGTCGCCCAGAACGAGCCGCGCCGCCGAGCTTTCGCGCCCGGCGGGTTGCTCAACGTGATGTTCGCCTCCTACCCGGGAGGGGGCTGCACCGGCCTCAAGGCCTACACGGTCGCCGACGGCCGCGTCCGGTTCCTCGTCGTCCTCTTCGGGCTGGACGGATCGGCGCAAGCGTTCATCGAGGCGGACTTCATGGGCGCTTACCGAACCGGGGCCGCGACGGCCGTGGCGCTGAAGGCGCTCGCGTCGCGTGTGCCCGTCACGGTTGCCATCATCGGCACCGGGTGGCAGGCGGCCACCCAGGCGCTGGCCGCCTCACGGGTCCTCGAGATCAAGGAGCTGCGCGCGTTCAGCCGCCACGACGACAAGCGCACGGCGTTCGCCCTGGAGCAGGAGGAGCAACTGGGGGTCAAGACGGTGGCTGCAGGCAGCGCCGAGCTCGCCGTGCGGGGCGCTGACGTGGTCATCACGGTGACGACCAGCGCAACCCCCGTGATCGAGGCCGGCTGGGTGGAGCCCCACGCCACCGTGGTGTGCGCCGGCTCGAACTTTCGCAACCGTGCCGAGATCTCGCCTGACCTGGTCGCCCGGGCCGAGACAGTCGTGGTCGACCAGCTGGCCGCCGCGCAGCTGGAGAGCGGCGATTTGATCGCGGCCCACGAGGCGGGGAAGTTCGACTGGGGCCGCGCGGTCGAGCTGGGCGCGGTGGTGGCGGGCAAATGGCAGCGGCCGCAAGGCTCGGGGATCACCATCTTCGAGTCGCATGGGCTCGCGCTCTGGGACGTGGCGGCGGGGTCCGCTGTCCTGAAAGCAGCCCGCGAGCGCGGCTTCGGAGAGGAAGTCAGATTGTTCGAATGAGCGTCGAGTGACCGACTCCGGACTGAGCAACGTGCACGCCCTCACGTTCGACGTCTTCGGCACCAGCTGGGTTGCTAGTGGAGGTGCACCTGCACGTTCTGGGGGGCGAGTGCGCCGACCCCGAGCCACGAGCCGACCAGGAAGGCTGACACCAGGATCACGACCAGCGCGGCACTCGCGGTGGTGTAGACGATCCAGGGCGACGGGCCCCTTACGGCCATCCGAATCAGGACGTCAGCCCAATCGGGACCCCGGCGCGGCGTCCACGATTCGACTTCCGACCGGATCATCCGGCCCAGCTCAGCTTCGGAGGGCGAATTGAACCCTCCCCGTGTGGTTTTATCTTCCACGTAGGGCACCTTCACTACTCGAACGCGTGGTGTCCGATTCCTGGTCGTTCCCCATCGTTTTTCGCATGATCGCCACCGCCTTGGCGATCCGCGAAGCCACCGTCCCGGCCGGCACGCCCAGCACGACGGCGATCTCGTCGCGGGTCAGACCCTCGTAGTAATGAAGGACGACCGCGGCACGGAGCTTGGGGCTGAGGGCGGCCATCGCCTTGCCGACGACGTCCCGCGCCTCGGCCCGGTCGTAGTCCCGCCGATCAGGGGCGACGTACAGGCGGGCGGGCAGGAAGCGGGCCAGCTTCTGGCGGCGGAGGTACGAGATGGCGAGGTTGATGCCGATCCGGCGCAGCCAGGCGCCGGGCGGGGCCGTCGGCGTGTAGCGGTGGCGGGCCCGGTAGGCGCGGACGAAGGTCTCCTGGGTCAGGTCCTCGGCGGCGGCCGAGTCGAGCACGACGGCCCGGATCGAGCGGTAGACCGAGAGGTACTCCTGGTCGTAGAGCTGCTTGAACTGGGTAGCGGGGTCAAGCTGCTTGATCGGTTCGGTGGGGTCGAGCTCCTTGCCCTCGGTCACACGCTAAGTGTGATGGGAACGGTCGACGATGTAGCCCTCAAGCGCCAGTGGGTCGAGTCAGCGTTGGTGGTGGGCGACCCGGGACTCGAACCCGGATGGGTTACCCCACACGCCCCTCAAACGTGCGCGTCTACCAGTTCCGCCAGCCGCCCAGCTGAGCCGGTTGATTCTACCGAAGCAACATCGCGCCGGCTATTCCTGGGTCTTGAGCGAGAGCGGAGGCGGGAGAGGCGATTGGTACAACCAGGCCCTCGCTCACCGACGCTCCCGGAGTAAACGGGTTCCAGCTTGGATCCCGGATCCTTACCAACCATTTGTTCAAGGTTGGTACCCGCTGCAAGACTCGAACTCGCAACCTCCTGATCCGAAGTCAGGCGCTCTATCCATTGAGCTAAGCGGGCGCGTCGCATCCATCGTAGGCAAGCTCCACGGGAAGGGTCACCACATCGGCCCATCCCCCGGCTTCGCCGGGTACTTCCCCATGAATGGGGAAGAGATTTCAGCCTACCGCGTATCGCTCGTGGTTCAGGCCCCAGGCGGCGTAGCGCATCAGGCCTAGTGCGCGGTAGCGCTGCCGCCGTGCGATGGTGGCGCCGGATTCGATCGCTTCGCGCAGGGCGGCCGGCGTTTTGCCGGGGAACTCGGTGAATGCCCGGCCGACGGCGTCGACGATGTGCGCGTCAGACGACCCGAGGGCGGCGGCGCCGAGGCCCATGTTGAGACGGTGGGCGAGCTGGTTGAACACGTAGAAGCCCGGCGTTGCGTTCTCCACCTCGATCGCGTCGAAGTCGAGCTCGGCGGCCAGCCATCCGACGCCGTGCACCCGGCCGTTCCGAACCACGCGTTGCGTGCGCCAGAACGGGTGGACCGCGACGGCCAACCCGCCCTGCTCGTGAATGGCGTGGATGGTGGCGGCCGCGGACATCCCCGGACGCACGAGGCGCTCGAGGAACAACCCCACGATGTGACCGTCCCGGCTGGACACCTCTTCCCCGACGATGACGTGAAACCTCGTCCGTTTCGCCCCGTGCTCCTGCGCGCGCAAGGCGCCCTCGATTGTGTCGTGATCCGTGACCGCGATGACGTCGAGCCGGGCCCGGCCTGTGGCGTGTTCGACCAGCTCTCGGGGCGTCGGCCAGCCATCGCTGGAGGTCGTGTGCATGTGCAGGTCTGCCCGACCTCGCGAAACCATGGGTGTGCATCCTACGCTCGGCGGCTTTACCATCGACGTTCTCCGGACCTTCTAGCCGACCGGTAATGGTGGAGGTGTCGCCCGTGGAAGGCTTGATGCAGGATTACGAGCTCAGTCTTCAGCACGTGCTCTGGCGGATAGAGCACTTGCACCAGAGGAAGGAGGTGGTCACCAAACGCGAGCAAGGCGTCCACCGCACGACCAATGGGGAGATGGTGCCGCGGATCAATAAGCTGGCCGGCGCGCTGAAGCGCCTGGGCGTCAAGCCGGGCGACCGGGTGGCGACCCTCGCCTTCAACAACTACCGGCACCTCGAGCTTTATTACGCCGTGCCCTGCATGGGCGCCGTGCTTCATACCCTCAACCTCCGTTTGTTCCCCCAGCATCTCGAGTTCATCATCAATGACGCGGAAGACCAGGTTTTATTTGTCGATCAGGCCCTGATTCCTCTGCTCAAGCCCTTGCTGGGGAAGATCCCCTCGATCAAGCACATGGTCCTGATGACCGACACGCCGGCCGCCTCCCATAGTGAAAGCGGGGTGGGCGAGATGCTCGACTACGAATCGCTGCTCGAGGCGGAGAGCGAAAGCTACCCGTGGCCGAAGCTGTCCGAACGCATGGCCGCCGCCATGTGCTACACGTCAGGCACCACCGGCAATCCCAAGGGGGTGGTGTACTCGCACCGCTCGCAGTTCATCCACACCATGGGCGTGCTGCAGACCGACAACCTGGGGATCACCGAGCGCGATGTCGTCCTACCGATCGTGCCCATGTTCCACGCCAACAGCTGGGGCCTCCCATATGCGTGCGGAATGGCCGGTTCCAAGGTGATCTTCCCGGACCGGTTCATGAGCGACGCCAAGACGGTCGTCGAGCTCGCCGAGCAGGAGGGCGCAACCGTGATGGCCGGCGTGCCGACCATCTGGATCAACACGGCCGCCTATCTCAAGGAAACAGGAAAGCGGCTGCCCAAGGTGCACACCGTGATCTGCGGCGGCTCGGCGATCCCGCGCTCCCTGATGGAGTCGATGGACGCGCTGGGCCTCCGGATGCTCCAGGCGTGGGGCATGACCGAGACATCCCCGTTGGGGAGCGTGGCCCGCGTTCGCTCCGGGACGAAGCCCGAAGACGAGCTCAACATGCGGCTGACGCAGGGCATCGTCGCGCCAGGGGTCGAGATCCGGATCGCCGACCCCGCCACGGGCGCCGAGCTGCCCTGGGACGGAGTGGCGTTCGGCGAGATCCAGGTGCGCGGACCGTGGATCGCCCGCGGCTACCACAACGGCTATGACCCGGGGAAGCTCACCGAGGACGGCTGGTTCCGCACCGGCGACGTGGCCAAGATCACCCCGGAGGGTTACGTCCAGATCGTCGACCGCACCAAGGACGTGATCAAGTCCGGCGGCGAGTGGATCTCCTCGGTCGAGCTGGAGAACGCGATCATGGCGCACCCCAAGATCATGGAAGCCGCCGTGATCGGCCTCGCGCATCCCAAGTGGGACGAGCGTCCGATCGCGTACGCGGTGCCCAGGCCCGAGTTCAAGGGCCAGGTCACGCAGGAGGAGGTGCTCGACTTCCTCAAGGACAAGGTCGCGAAGTGGTGGCTGCCGGACGAGGTGCGCTTCATCGACGAGGTGCCCAAGACGTCGGTCGGCAAGTTCGACAAGAAGGTCCTGAGGGCAAGCGCGGTCCCGATCAAGACGGAAGCAAAAGCAAAAGAGGGGGCGAAAAGCTGATGGCACACACTGCGGCGCGGGAGCACACGATCGGCAAGGGCACGTTCCACTTCAAGTGGGACAACTCGCTGGCGCCTGCAGTCGAGATCGAGCCGGGCGACGTCGTCCACTTCGAGACCGAGGAGGTGACCGCCGGCCAGCTCAAGAAGGGCGACCCCGCCTCGAAGCTCGGCAGCCTGGCCTTCGACCGCCTGTACCCGCTGGGCGGCCCCGTCTACGTGAAGGGAGCTCAGCCCGGCGACGCTCTCGAGGTCGAGATCCTCGACCTCAAGCCGGGCTCGTGGGGTTGGTCCGCGATCCTGCCCGGCCTTGGCCTTCTCCAGGCGGATTTCCCCGACCCGTACGTCCGCTACTTCGACCTCGGCGACCGCAAGTCGGCGGAGCTGCGGCATGACATCCAGATCCCCATCGCGCCGTTCTGCGGCACCATGGGCGTCGCAACGGACGACCCGGGACCGCAGGCAGTGCTGCCCCCGACCAAGGGCGCGGGCAACGTCGACACCCGGCACCTGACCAAGGGGACGAAGCTCATCCTCCCGGTTTACGTGCCCGGCGCCCTGTTCTCGGCCGGTGACTGCCATGCGGCGCAGGGAGACGGCGAGGTCTGCGTTACCGGGATCGAATGCCCGATGACGTTCTCACTCCGGTTTGGGGTGACCAAAGGCGGCTCGCTGCGGCCGTGGAGCTACCACTTTCTAACCCCGGCAGCGCCCCTTCAACCGCGGAGCGACGAGAAGGGCTACCACGCGGTCTGCGCCCTCGGCCCAGACCTGATGACGAACGCCCAGAACGCGGTCCGGGACACCATCACCTGGTTGGCCGCCGACCATGGCCTCAGCCGCGAGGACGCCTACGTCCTTTGCAGCCTGGCGGGCGACCTGCGGATCAGCCAGATCGTGGACCAGCCCAACTTCGGGGTCTCGTTCTACATGCCCCTGAGCATCTTCCACTAACCGGCCGGCCAAGTCTCGCGGCGACACTGCCCTTAGGCGCCCTGCGCGCGCCCGGCGCTGAGGGGGTCTGTTTGCCCTGCACCCTCCGGCATACTGACCGACTGGTGATCTCAGGGTGAGTACGACGGCACTCGGGCGTTACCCGATCGAGGCGGAACTCGGGCGCGGGGCCATGGGCGTCGTCTACCGGTCCACCCACCCACGCCTGGAGATCCCAGTCGCCATCAAGGTGCTGGCCGAGCAGTACTCGAGCGACCCCAACTTCCGGCAGCGCTTCCACCGCGAGGCGGCCACGGTGGCGGCCCTCAACCACCCCGGGATCGTCCGCGTCTACGACTTCGACGAGGACGGCCCCGTGCTGTTCATCGTCATGGAGTGGGTCGAGGGCCGCTCGATGCGCTCCTGGCTGGACGAGTACGGGAGGTTCAGCGTCGACGTGTCGGTCGACCTGATCCAACAATTGCTGTCGGCGGTCGGCGTTGCTCACGACTACTCGATCGTCCACCGCGACCTGAAGCCCGACAACATCCTGATCTCCAACCGCGGCAAGACGAAGATCCTGGATTTCGGCATCTCCAAGCTGGTCGACGACAAGCACCGCCTGACGGCGACGGGGAGCATGGTCGGCACGCCGGCGTATATGGCGCCCGAGCAGGTGAAGGGCGAGGCGGTGGACGCAACCTCCGACATCTACTCGCTCGGCATGATCCTTTACGAGCTGCTGCACGGCGAGCCGCCGTTCACAGGGCAGCTTCCCACCGTCCTGCACTCGCAGGTTTTCGACCGGCCACGGGCGTCGACCGCCATCCCGTCGCCGATCATGGAGATCATCTGGAAGGCGACGGCGAAGGACCGTAGCCAGAGGTTCCAGAGCTGCGAGGAGTTCTCAGGCGCCTTCCACTACATGCCGAGACCGGGCATCGCGCAGCCGCCGGTCGAGGCCATCTCGGACCCGATCGCTGTCGCGGACGACATCGTGGAGCAGAGGGCGGCGATCCCCGCTCGGACCGACGGGCACAAGCCGGCAGGCGTGTGCACGTACAGCGACTGCCAGGAGCGCCGCGGCTGGGCGTGCGCTTACAAGGACCTCACCGGTCGTGAGTGCAAGAGCTGGTGGTGCCGCAGGCACATCCAGTTCATCGAGCGCACCCCGTTCTGCCCGCGCCACGCGAGCGTGATCCGGGCGCTCGCGCCCACGGCGAACACGATCTTCGAGATCAAGAACCGGCCCGCCGTCGACGACCGCGCGCTGCCGCTCGCCGCGCTGGTGGCGGAGGACATCGACAAGGACGTGACCGAGCTGGTTCGGCGGCGCTACCAGAACCGCAAGGACGTCACACTCGCGCGCGACCGCACCGTGAGGCAGACCTGGTCCGGGCGCAACGAGATCGCCTGGGAGCGCAGCTGGGCCGCGCTCAAGAGCCAGGGCTACCTGATCCGCATCGGTGTGCGGGTCGCCACCGACGAGCCCGACACGGTGCAGCTGATGATCGGAAATACAGTCGTGTTCAAGGAGGTGCCCGACTGGATCAGCCGCCGTCGCGAGGGCGAGCCGCCCGACCACGCTGACCGGGCCAGGTTCGGCAAGAAGATTTTCGGGGCGATCCTCGAGCACGTGGATGAGCCGCAGCCCGTGCCTTCGACGGTGCCCGCTCCCGGCCACGAGATGGAGCCTCCCCCAACGCCCGAGATCAACCGAACGCTGATCGAGGGGATGGTCCTCCGCCTCGCGGCGACGGCGACGCGAATCACGGGCTTCGAGGTGGCGGAGCAGCTGGCTCTCCCGTTCAGCGCGGTGGAGCCGATCCTCAAAGCGCTGACCACGACCAACTTTCTCGATGCGCTCGGCCTCGCTGCAGAGCAGGGTCCCTGGCTGGGCCGCCCGCTGCCGGAGCGCATGGCGTACACCATCACCAAGCAAGGCCGGGTGCGCAGCGACCAGATCGGCGACTCGAGCACCCGCTACACGGGTCCGGCGCCGGTTTCGATGCAGGAGTACCGGGCGGTGCTGGCCGAGGCGGCGAAACCGGGGACCCTCGATTTGGTAAAGGTCAACCTCGCGCTGAGCGGCATCGAGCTTGCGCCCGGAGTCACCGAGGCGGTGCGCGCGGCGGTGAACTCGCGCTCGTCGATCTTCATCTACGGCGCGCCGGGCAACGGCAAGACGACGCTGGCGCGGCGCATCCCTAGCCTGCTCGGCGGTCCGATCGTGGTCCCGGTCGCACTCGACATGGGGGGCGGCGAGGTGATGACCGTCTTCGACGGCGCGGTGCACCGCCTCGCGCCCAATCAGCCGGCAGACAAGCGGTGGCGCCGCGTCACCCGGCCGCTGGTCCAGGTTGGGGGCGAGTTCCAGCTCGAGATGTTCGATCCGACCTGGGAGGACGGGAGCCGGACCTATGGCGCCCCCCTGCAGGTCAAGGGCAATGGCGGCGTGCTGTTGATCGACGACCTCGGCCGCCAGCGCGTCTCGCCGAAGCAGATCCTGGACCGGCTGCTGGTGCCCCTCGAGCAGGACACGGACTATATGAACCTGACGACGAGCGGTCGGAAGGTGGAGGTCCCCTTCCAGGCGCAGCTGGCGCTCTCGACCAACCTCAAGCCCGGCGAGCTGCTGGACGAGGCCTACCTGCGCCGGCTCTCGTACAAGGTGCTGATGCCCGACCCGACGTGGGAGATGTGGTGCCGCATCTTCGAGCGGGAGCGCGAGCGGTTGACCATCCAGCCCGACGCCCACGCGCTGGAGCTGATCCAGACGCTGTACAGCGGCCGGCCGCTGCGCGGCAACCACCCTCGGGACCTGCTCGAGCGCCTCGTCGACGTCTCGTCAGCGCGCGGCGTGAGGCCGCAGCTGACGCCAGAGCTACTCGAGGCTGCATGGCACACCTTGTTCATCACGAGCTAGGGCGCTACCCCCACCCGCCCGCTTACGCGGGCGACCTCCCCACATGGTGGGCAGGTATCTTCTAGCGCCGCAACGCTTGGTTTATATCTGCCGGTGAGAGCATGCCGACCAGTTGGCCGCCGTCGATCACGAGCATCTGACCGTCGTCGGCCGGCGAGAAGCGGTCGAGGACGGCGGTGACGGGCTCGCCCGGCGCGGCCTTAGCCACGCGGTCCATCCCGGTTCCGACGTCGCGGACGCGCGTCGTCCTGCGCGCGTCCTGCGGCACGCGAGCCAGGCGCGTCATCGTGACCAGGCCGTCAAGCGCTCCTTCGAAGGTCTTGAGCGGATAGGCGATCGCTCGCTGCACCGGTAGGTAGGTGCACATGAACTCTTCGACCGTGATCCAACCCGGCGCCACGGTCGGATCTCGGGTCATCACGTCGCCGACCCGGACGCCGGCGAGCGCGCCGCGCATGAGCGTAATCGACTGCTCGTTGCGAGCAGCGGACATCAGAAAGAAGCCGAGGAAGACCAGCCAGACGCCACTGATTGCCCCTTGTAGCAACAGGAGCAGGAGACCGCCGCCGATCATCAGGGCCGCGGCGGCGCGCCCCAACCACGCGGCGGTTGACGTGGCGCGGTAGCGATTCCCGCTGCGCCGCCACAGCCACGCGCGCAAGAGCCGGCCGCCATCCAGCGGAAAGGCGGGGACCAGGTTGAAGACCAGGAGGGTTGCGTTCGAAAACGCGAGCCAGAAGCAGGCGCCCTCGATGAGCGGTGGACCGCCGAGGAAGTCGAGGAGGAAGGTCGCCGCACCGAGCACGACCGCGAGCACGAGGCTGACGATGGGTCCAGCGATCGCGATCTTGACTTCCATGCCGGGCGTTGAGACGTCTCCGCTGAGTCGCGCGACTCCTCCGAAGACCCACAGCGTGATGCCGTCGACGTTCACGCCCAGGCGCCTCGCCACGAGCGCGTGGCCCATCTCGTGGCTGAGCAGAGACGCATAGAAGAGGAGGGCGGCGAGCACGGACACGAGCCAGTAGGCCGACTGTGGCTCGTCGGTCACGAACGATGGAAGGAACTGCGTGGCGAGGGTCCAGACGATGAGGACGAAGGCGATGGCGAGGCTCCAGTGGAATCCCACCTCGATGCCCGCGATGCGTCCCAGCCGGATGTTGGCGCCCATGAGGGCCATGTTAGAAGGGACGATCAGAGCCCTCGGTATACTTTCGGGGCCCCAAAAGCGGCGGTGGCGGAATGGCAGACGCGCTAGTTTCAGGAGCTAGTGTCCGCAAGGACGTGGAGGTTCAACTCCTCTCCGCCGCACCAACTGCGAACGCTAGACTCGCGCCAGACCATGCTCGAGGCCATCGCCCTTTATCTCGAGGATCTAACGGCCTCCGGCGAACCTATTTCGGAGGAGAAGGAGCATCTGCAAGTCCTACAGGTGACTATCGCGGCGTAATTCTCGGACGCCTTGAGCGGCCGCTCCGCTCGGCGCTCCCGGCTCGTTCTGACACTTGATTCACCTCCGATTCTTGACAAGGCGCGTGCAATCGATTCGACTGAGCACTCCGTGGCAACTCGGCCGTTCGATGTGATCGTTTGCTAAGAGTGCGCGGCGGTCACTCGATCGCGGACGTCAGGCTCCCGAGGGCCGGCTTGTTCGCCGTAGGGATCGCGGGCACCGCTGTGCTGGCCGTGCTCCTTCTCGCTCGCAACCTGAACTTCTACTTCGATGAGTACCCGTTTCTGCTCAACAGTCTGGATTGGACATGGTCTTCGTACTTGCATCCCAACCTGGAGCACTGGATCACACTTTCCGCGCTCGCCTACAGGGGCGAGCTCGCGGTGTTCGGGATGCGCACGCATCTCCCTTACGTCGCATTGCTGGCGCTGTTGAATGCCGCCGTTGCGCTGCTTCTCTTCGCGCTCGTCAGACGCCGATCCGGGGACCTGTTGGCCCTGTCAGCGATGGCGCTCCTGCTGTTCATGGGCCAGGGCTACGAGAACGTCCTGGAACCTTTCCAGATCACCGTTGTCGGCTCGGCTCTTCGGGCTCGGGGCGCAGTGGATCCTGGAGAAGGACACGCATTCGTGCCGCCTGGTGGCCGCCGGCGCATTGATCGCCGGCCTGATGTGCTCCGGCTTCGGGCTCTTCTTCGCCCTGGCGGTAGCGCTGCGCCTCGCCCTGGAGCGTCGCTGGGGGGCCGGACCCGAGGTGTTAGGTCCTCCCGTACTGGCGTATTCGGGCTGGTTTTTCACATTCGGCTCGGCTGGGCTGAATCACTCGGGCTGGCCGCACGACCTCGCGACAACCTGGACGCTCATGGTGTTTGCCGCGGACAGCGTAGGCGCAACGTTTGCGGCGGCACTGGGCGCTGATCCGCGAGCTGCCGCATTGGGGCTCTTGGTGCCGGCGGCAGCAGCATTCGTTTGGTGGCGCCGGCGCAGCGTTGAGCCACTCGCGCTCGGGTCGATCGTCGCCCTGGCCGTCCAGTACCTGCTGATCGGGTTGGAAAGGACGCCAATCGGCGCGCCGGCGTCTCGATATCTGGAAAGCGGCGCGGTTCTCGCGCTGGTCGTGCTTGCGGACTGCTTGAGCGACCTGCCGTGGCGGCCGCCGTGGCGTGCCTTCTTCCTGGTGGGTCTGGCGGCGGCGTTGACTCTCAGCTCCGTCGATCTTCTTGCCTTTGCTCGCGGGCTGGAGAAAGTCGAGCGCATCCAGGACGCCGAACTCCAGACGGTAACGCTCTTTCGAGGTGCTTCAGATTTGAATCCGGATGCAGTGGTGGATCCGCTGATCAGCCCGTACATCACCCCACGCCGGTATTACGAGGCCGTGGATCGTTATGGGTCGCCAGTCCCCGCGCTGGATCTGGTCGGATTGGACCAACTCCCCGCGGCTGCTGTGGACCAGGCGATGCGCGCCATCTTCACAACGGTTGTGGTCGAATCGGCAGGGTCACCGCCTGGTGATGCAGGCTGCCGAACCGTAACTGCAACGTTCATCGACATCGAGGTGGCTTCAGGAGGTTCGGTTTGGGTCAACCTCCCGGCCGGCGGGACCGTCGCGGTTTTGCTCTGGTTCCGCGGTCCGCCGCCCAACCAGGCGGCAAGGAGTATCCAGGCCGGCGTGGGTTGGTTGCAGGTGCACGTCCCCGAAACAGGCAAGCCGATCATGTGGCGGGTGCGTTTGATGGTTCCCCCGGGTGTCGGGGCTTCGGTTTGCGCGGTGCCCTAGCCGCTCGGGATGCCGTTCGGTCTTCGGGCTCCGGCAATTGATCCGTCGTCCATTTCTTGACAACGCGCGCGCAATCGATTCGACTGAGCTCTCCGTGGCAATCGCACCTTATGACCAGGTCCGGACGCTCTACCGCACGCTCCTGCTTTTCGCCACGGTGGCGGTGCTCATCCTCGCTGTCGGCCTGGTCGAGTTCGTGTACTTCGAGCCACCCGGGCAATCCACCCGGCAGAAGGCGCACATCGAAGGCGTGTTCCTCTACGAGCCGGCCAGCGCCAATGTGAGCGGACCGGACAGGTCTTCGTTCGCCCGCACCGACGAGTTCGCCGCGGTCGTCGACTGGTCTGGTCTCCCGCCAGACCTCAACGTGGACGCGCGCTGGTACGACACTTTTGGCACCCTCGTTGGACGCGTCGGGCCCAGCACGCCGGCCAAGCTGGGCCCGAAGAGCGTCGTACCGGTAATCGTCCCGCCCAGCCTTCATCACAATCTGCCCGGCCATTACACGTTCGTCGTCGAACGCCTGAAGGATGGGATTCCGGTCGAGGTTCTGGGGCGCCGGATCGTGTTGGTGGATCGGTCGTGAGCACCAACTTGCTCACCACGCCGCCCGCCGCCAACCCGCATTCCGGGCTACGCCCGGGTCGTTACGGGATAGCGATCGCCGTGACCGCCGTCGTGGTCATCGCGCTGGTCGCGAGCTCGCTGCTCAACTACGTCTACCTGGACACGATCCCGGGCCGCACCTCCCTTTACGGGTTGCTTGCTGTGGCGCTGATCGCGCTCGGGACATACATCGGCGTCCGCGCCTACACGCGGGACCGCGCGAGCCGGCGCAAACACCTGATCAGGGCGGGCGTCCTGCTCGGGCTGGGCGTGTTGCTCTGGCTGCTCGTGATCGACCTTTTCGTCTTTACGCAAGCTGCGGGGCCTGGGGTCGCGGCCATCTGTGCGCTGGCCTGCCTGCCGACAACCGCGTTCGGGCTATTCGTGGTCCGGCGGATGGACCGCAACGAGAAGGAGCCGTGGCGCCTGGTCCTCGTCGCGGCGGCATGGGGCGCGATCGTCGCCACGAGCCTCGTGATCTGGGGTGAGAGCCTGTGGGAGGCGACCGCGCAGCGCACGCTCGTCCCAGGGCCAGGGCTCGACGCCTCGACGGCGTTCTCGGCGGGCGTGCTCGAAGAGCTGGCCAAGGGAACGGCGGTGGTGCTGCTGTTCCTGGTCATGCGCAACGACTTCGATGACGTCGTCGACGGGATCGTCTACGGGGCGGCGGTGGGGCTGGGCTTCAACTTCATGGAGTCGCTCACGTACATGACGAACGTCTACGCGATCTTCAGCTCGGAGGGGTTCGGCTGGTACGCGGCGGGCTTCCAGTGGTACGCGAGGCAGGGCCTGGGGCTGTTCTTCGGTCACGCGACGTACACGGGGTTCATCGGCGCGGGCCTGGGCGTGGCCCGCCAGCTGCCTCACAGACGGCAGAAGGCCTTTGCCATCGCCAGCGGGTTCTTGATCGCGATCGCTGCCCATTTCTCGTGGGATGCGTGGCTGACGTTCTTCCCCATCGACAACTCGCTGTTCGGCCTGGTCGAGATCCACATGCGCACGCTGATCATGAACGGGCCGTTCACCGCCGCCCTGATCGCGCTGCTGATCTTTGGGATCCGGTACGAGGGCATGGCGCTCCGCGACCAGATGCGGAAGGAGGCGGCGACCGGGTCGGGCGCGATCCTGCCCGAGGAAGTGCCGATCCTCGCCAGTCCGTGGGCGAGGTTGAAGCAGCGCTTGCGCGCCTTGAGCCGCGGCGGCCTGAAGGCGTACTTTGAGGTGGCTCGGCTGCAGTCGGCCCAGCTGGCGCTCGCCATGGAGCGCTGGCACCGCGAACGCCAGGAGATCGATACGCCGCTCGAGGCGGAGAGCACGCTCCGGCAGCGGGTGATCCAGCTGCGACACTGGGTCCCCGCTTGAGCGTGGACGTGGCTGGCCCGACGGAACGGTCGCGGTCATGCCTTCGATCAAGGCGAGCTTCGTGCTGGCGCTCAAGCGCATCTTCAACGAGGAGGGGGCCGGCTGCGACACGTTCGGGCCCCGCGAGCTCCGCCCTGCGCTGCTCACCGACGTTCCCCCCGGCCTGACGTCCGTGAAATTGGTGCGTTGGGGACGGGACTGGGAACAGGGAGCAGCAGAGCGGCGACCACCTGGCCTTTGGCATGGCGAGTGCGGTCGGTTGGCTCAGCCGGAGTTGCGGCATGTCGGAGAACTCGGTCAGCGACCGGCTCTGTGTCGGCCGGCATCTGGAGTCGCTGC
>JBDTKH010000018.1:0-23739 GCA_039935415.1 Candidatus Dormiibacterota bacterium | reverse complement strand
CGAAGGGTCGGACGGCGCGCGCCCGTGATCACGCGATCGAGCAACACCTCGTCGAGCGCCATGTGCATGTGCGCAGGGTGCGGTGTTGAGGGGATGACGTCCCATTCCGTGTGGTGCATCGGGTCGACCGCCATGGCTCTGCGAAAGTATTCCCGATGCAGCGAAATCGACGGACGCTGTGGATCCTGTACGGCTGCAACCTGCTGGCCTCTATCGGCTTCTGGTTCTTCCTCCCGCTCCTGCCGATCTTTCTCTCGCGACGAGGCGCCGTGGCCGCGCTCGTCGGAGCCGTCTTCGCCGCGGGCCTGCTCGGCAACGCGGTCATCCGTTACCCGGCAGGCTGGGCGGCGGATCGTCTCGGAACCAGAACGGTCATGGTCGCGTCACTTGCATGTGAGGCCGCGCTGTTTCTCGCCTACCTTCCGAAGCTGCCGCTCGCGGCTTTCATCGCCGTCCGGTTCCTGCATGGGGCGGCTGCGGGAGCCTTCTGGCCGGCCGCCAACGGCCTGATCGCGGAGATCGTCCCGCCGAACGAGCTCGGTCGCGCGTTTGGGGTGATGCAGTCGACCAACATGGTCGGCATCATCATCGGGCCGGCGATCGGCGGCCTCATCGCGCTGTTCAACCTGAGCGTCGTGTTCGTCGTCGCGGCTGTTGTCTGCGGGCTGGCCGCAGTGGCGATGGTGGCCCTCCCCAATGTCAGGCTCGCAGTGTCGTCGGAGGCTCCGATCGGAGCGCTGCGCATCGCCCGATCGCTGCTCCCGCTCATCCTCCTCGGGGTCGGGACCTCGTACATGATCGGGACGTTCGACACCATCTGGTCGCTGTACATGACGCACCGTGGCGCGACCACACTCGCGGTCGGCATCTCCTTCGCCACGTTTGGCATCCCCGCGCTTCTCGTGAGCGCACAGGCAGGGGCGCTCGGAGACCGGTTCCGGCCCATCCGGCTGATCGTCGGCGCGCTCCTCGTGACCGCGCTGTTCTCGACGATCTATCCCTTCGTGACCTCGGTTCCGTGGCTGATCGGCCTCGGATTGATCGAGGGTGCGTTCACGATCTCCGGCTCGCCAAGCCTGATCGCCGAGGTCAGCCGCCAGGCCGAGCCCGGCCACCAGGGCCGGACGCAAGGCGTGTTCCAGACGGTTCAGAACGGGGTTCAGATCGTGGGCGCGCTCGCGGGCGGCGCGCTGTTCACGCTCAGCCCGACCTACGCCTTCCTCTCCATCAGCGCCGTATGTTTGTTGGGAGCGAGCACGGCGCTGATCCCGCGAACGGCATCAAGCCGACGTGCGCGCCAAATCCCCTAGCTGGAGGCAAGCATGGCTGCGAAACCGATCCAGGTCGTCCCGCTGCACGGCGGCGAGCTCGCTGCGCCGGCCAAGGCACCACATCTCACATATCGCGGAGGTCCGGTGCTGAGCTCGGCGCAGGTCACAAGTGTCTTCTGGGGTCCCGCCTGGGACGAGGGCCCTCTGCCCGCGCTCGCCCAGCAGCTGAACGACTTCTTCGACTACATACTCACCAGCCCGTTGCTGGACCAGCTCGGTGAGTACAGCGTGCCGGGCATGACGATCGGGCACGGCGCCCTGGTGGGCCGGCAGGCGATCACCTCCACCCCGCCGCACACGGTCTCGGACTCCGACATCCAGCAGCTGCTGCTCAAGGAGTTCCCGAGCCCGCCGCCCGAGTCGCTCCATTTCCTCTTCCTGCCGCCGGGAACCATGGTCAAGCTCGACGGCGGCGCCTCATGCAGCAACTTCTGTGGCTACCACAGCGATGTCCGCGGCGGCCTCTTCTATGCGGTCATGCCGTACCCGGACTGCTCGGGTTGCGTCGGAGGGCTTCCCGTGCTCGACGCACTGACCTCGACCTGCTCGCACGAGCTGTGCGAAGCGATCACCGATCCGGTGCCCGGCCAGGGCTGGTACGACGACGCGAATGGGGAGATCGGTGACATCTGCGCGTGGCGGACAAAGCAGCTCGGCGCCTACACGGTGCAGCTCGAGTGGTCGAACAGCGCCGGTGACTGCATCTGAGAATGACCACCACTCCGATCAAGCACGTCGTGATCATCTTCAAAGAGAACCACGGCTACGACAACTACTTCGGCGCTCTTTCCGGTGGCAATGGCCTAACGATGGCGCACAGCCCGAATCCCCCGCCGAAAGACCCCGACCATCGTCACGCCGCATGGCTGACTCGCGACACCACAGCGCCCCGAGTGCAGTTCCTGCAGCGGGACATCCCGCGTTACTGGAGCTACGCGAACCAGTTCACGCTGTGCGACAACTACTTCACGGACGTCGCGGGACCATCCACGCCGAACCACCTGATGGTGATAATGGCCGACTCGGCCCTCGTCAACAACCCGTCCACCAACTACAGGAAAAGACCCGGTCCACCCATCTACGACCAGCCGTCGCTGCCCAGCCAGCTCGATGCGGCGGGGCTCAGCTGGGGCAACTACGGCGGCTACGCGTTCGAGTTCATCAAGTACACATCAGGCAAGATGCGGCCGCCGGACCAGTTCGCCGCCGACGCGTCCGCGGGCAAGCTGCCGGCTGTCTCATGGCTCTACGCGGACGATTCCTTGAGCGAGCACCCTGCCGATACCCCGGCCCAGCGCAGCGCAGGCGCCGGGGATGTGACGAAAGGAAGCGAGTGGACGGCGAGCCAGGTGCAGGGCGTGGTCGCCGCGGGGCTGTGGCCGTCGGTCGCCATCTTTGTCACCTGGGACGACTGGGGCGGTTGGTGGGACCACGTCACGCCGCGGGAGGTCGAGAAGTGGACCGACGGAACGCAGTTCCGATACGGCGGCCGCGTGGGCTGCCTCGTGCTGAGTCCTTACGCGCGCAAGGGCTACATCTCGAAAGTGCTGCATTCGCATGTCAGCCTCATCCGTTTCTGCGAGAACAATTTCGGGCTGCCGTCGCTCAACGCCCGGACCGCGGCGTCGGAAGGCATGGCCGACTGCTTCGACTTCACCCAGCCGCCACTGCCCCCGCCTCAATAGCTTCCAGCGTCGCAGGGGTGGCCGGGTTCAACCCGGCCACGACTTTGTCACGGGCGCCCTCGCAGCGCGGCCGGGCGTAACTATTCAGTAAATCCAATCCCCAGGAAAGAGAGCAGGGCCTGCGACGAAGCCGCACGCGCGATGAGAGGAAACGCCGTTTCCTCATATTTAATAGCGAATCTCGTCAAGCGAACGCCAGCCGTAGGAGACCTCTTCGAGCGTCGCGGACCCGATGGTGATCGGCTGCGACCGCACGTAGGCGCCACCCAGCCGCTCGTAGAACCCGCGGGCGGGCGCGTTGTCGCGCAGCACCCAAACGATCATGTCCGGCAGCCCCATCTCTCGCAGGGCGCCGGCGACCGCGCGCACGAGCTCGCGTCCGTTGCCCTGGCCCTGCGCGCGAGCGACCACGTAGATCGCATACAGCTCGCCCGTAAACCCGGTCTCTCCCGCCCGCTCGCGGCCGCCCGAAGCGAAACCGACGACCTCGTCGCCCTCGTCGACCACGAATACGCGACTCGAACGGTCGCCGATGACGCGCCGCCACCGCTCGCTGTAGTGCTCCTCGCTCAGGGAGTCGAGGAAGTCATCCGGCAGCAGCCCTCGATACGTAGTGCGCCACGCGTCGACGTGAGCGCGCGCGATCGGGCCTGCATCCTCGAGCTCCGCCGGCCTGACCATCTCCATCCAGACTATCTCCGAGGGCATGGAAACACCGAACAGAGATAGGGGCCTGGGGCAGCGCGGCCGCCGCGCCGTCGCGCTGATGGTGCTTGCCTTGGTGGCCATCGTCGGCGCGAGCGTCGCCTACCTGCATCCCTCGTTCGGAAGGCTGTCCAGGCTCACCGCGCCGGCGCCGGCTCCCGGTCCTCCGCTCCTCTCCAACAGCTATGCCGCGGCGTATGACTTTGTGAGCACCGCGCAGGGCTGGGCGCTCGTGGCCGACCAGGGGCAGGCGCCGAGGTTCTGGGTATTCAAGACCACGGACGGCGCGCGGCACTGGCGGCCTCAGTTCAGCGGGCACTCAAGTGGTTTCGGCGCCGCGCCACTCAACATCCAGTTCTTCGACCCGCTGCACGGGTTGATCGCGTTCTCGAGCTGGGGCCTCGTCTACAGGACGGCCGACGGCGGATCCCACTGGACCGAGGTGACGCCGCCGCGCACCGAGCCCGGCGCCTTCACATTCTGTGATCCGGCCCACGGTTGGTTCCTCGGTTTCCCTGCGCTGAGCACGGGGCAGCAGGCCGATTTCTTCGCCACTGCAGACGGAGGAACGACCTGGGCGGCATTGCCCGCTCCACCCCGCTTTGCCCTCTCCGGCAAGGGCGGGTTCGTATCCGTGAGTTTCCGCCGCCCGAGCGAGGGCTGGACCGGCGGGAGCGAGGCCGGCGCGGTCTATTCGACGATCGACGGGGGGCTGACCTGGACGGCTCATTCCCTGCCGCTCACCGCCGGTGGCAAGGGCGGAGCATTGCATGTGCCAACCCAGGTGAGGGTGCTCCCCGGCGCCGGTGTCATGGCGATCACCGACGAGCTGGGCAACCTCGTCGGGTTCACCTCCTTCGACGGAGGGTCGACGTGGCGGAGGCTCGTCCCGGCGCCCGGCGAGACGAACTTCGGCAGCTTCGTTTTCGTGGACGCCTTTCACTGGTGGGCCATTCGGTACGGGACGCTGTTCAAGTCATCCGACGCGGGCCAGTCCTGGAAGGAGACGGTCCAGCTGCTCGACGAATGGGACTACGTGCCGCAGGTCCTGGATGCGCGGCACGCATGGGCCCAGATGCTCGTGGTCTTTCCGAACGCGAATCCGCCCCAGGGGACCGGCCTCGCGATGACCTCCGACGGGGGAATCCACTGGACCCCGGTCAACGTGCCGAAGCCGGTCTAAGCTGGTGACAGGGGCGATGGGAACACAGGAACCCGAAGCCGATGTAGAGCCGGCGGCGCGGTCCGCGCGCGCCAACCGCGCGCTCACCTTCATCGCGGCATCCGTCATCGCCGTCGTGGCGGCTGCGATCGTCTACGTTCACCCAACGCTCTCACCCGGCGCCGGTCAGGCCTCAGTGGCCGTCCCGCCTGACGCCGCGTACCAGCTGAGCGCTGTCGATTTCATCAGCCCGACCGAAGGCTGGGTCGTGGCCACCTTCGAAGCGGGGCGCTTTGCCATCCTGCACACGCAGGACGCAGGCGGTAGCTGGCAGAGACAGCTGAGCGGCCCCACCGACCGAATCGGCGTCTACATCAACTTCTTCGACTCGAACGACGGCGTGTTCGCGCTGATCGGCCCGCGATCGCTCGTCTACAGGACCAGCGACGGTGGGAGCACATGGTCGTCCGAGCCAACCCTCAACGTGGCGACATACGTGCTCTCCGCTGCCTTCGTCGATTCCGACCACGGGTGGCTGCTGGTTCGCACCGCTGCCGGCGCCTCGGGTCCTTCCGACCTGTTTCGGACTCAGGACGGTGGCTTGACGTGGAGCAATCTCGGACCTCCGGTTCCGGGCAGCGACCAGGCGCTCCGCGTCGCGTTCACGAACCAGGACGTCGGATGGCTGGACACCGTCTCGTCGCGGCCCTACGCGTACAGGTCACGGGACGCCGGCGCGACCTGGCGGCAGATGCCGCTGCCCGCGCCGCATGGCGGATGGCCGGCCGCAGGCGAGTTCTTCGTCGCCGCCCAGCCGACACAGGGCGCCGGCGTCGTGGCCACGGTGGCGGGTTTCGCGCTGACGGTCGGCCGCTCAGGCGTCGGCGAGCGTGTGTTGGCCTACCCGCCTCTCACCGTCCAGGGTTACGACGGCGGCGTGCCCGTGAAGTACAACTACGCCACCTTCACGGACACCATCCCCACCAGCGACCTGAGAGCGGTCGCCTTGCGCGATGGCGCTTGGTCGTCATCGCAGGCACAGGCCCCCAACCAGGTGCAGCTCGGTTCGCTCGATGGCGGCGCGACCTGGAGCGCGATCGCGCCGCCGAGCGCGCTGGGTGCGATCGGCTACTCGGATGCGCGGAACTGGTGGTGGATCGGCTCCGGCGCCTGGTCGAGGAGCTCGGACGGCGGCTCGACCTGGACGCCTTTGCGCAGCCTCGCGGTCCCACTGCCAATCGCGGGATCGCTGCAGGTGCTCGATCTCAATCACGCGTGGTATGGGGCGATGGCCGGCACGAGAGCCTTGCTGGAGACCACCGACGACGGCGGGATCGACTGGCGGATGCTGATCCTTCCCCCCGTAAACCCAAGCTAGCCTCGGCGCGGATTACCTCCCCGCCTTGTGGGGAGGTCGGGCGCCGCTTGCGACGCCCGGGTGGGGGTGGCCGAGCTTCGAACTACGTTTTGGAGCGGTCCTTCATCTCCTCACGTTCAGGCTTTCACGTACGCGATCACGGCCCGCGCCTCGGCGACGATGTGCCCGCCGTCCTGCTCGACGGTGGCCTCGCAAAAGGCAAGACGGCGGGTTCGATGTCGCACGGTCGCCCGCGCGAGCAGGCGCCCCGGCCGGGCCGGTCGCAGGAAGTCGACCTTGAGGTCGGCCGTCACCGTCGTCTCACCCTCCTCCGCGGCGGTGAAGGCAACTGAAGCCAGCGCCTCGTCCGCCAGCGTGGCGATCGCCCCGCCGTGAACGATGGTTCCGCGCGCGGTCGGGAAGCCATGCGCCTCCGCCGTCATGTTTCCTTCGAGCACGAGCTTGCCGTGACCGACCTCGACGATTCGCGTGCCGATGTTGGCGACCATCCCGGTGGACGCCCACTCCTTGTACAGCTCGGGCAGCACGCGAACGCCGTAGTGCTCGTCGCTCATGACACGAGCCGCCGGTGGAGCTCGATCACAGGCGACACCAGCCTGTAGCCCACCTCCTCGTTGAGATGGAGGATCGGCGCGTTTGCCCCATCGTTGCTGGTGCGAATCCGGTCGTATCCCAGCTCGATGGCCTGGGCGATCGTCTCGTACTTCAGCGCGCGAGCGACGCCGCGTCCTCGCACGGATCGAGAGGTCCCTGTGAACATGGTCCAGGGCAACCCGCGCACGGGCGGAAACTGCAGCACCGAGAGCCCGACGATCGCCTCGCCCTCGCGCGCGATCCAGAAGCGATCTTCCCGAAGGGCGGGGTTGGTGAACCAGAAGCGCTTCCACTCGGCAAGCGACATGGTCTGCCACGGCACCGTCGTTGGAATGTCCTTCTCGGCTTCGACCGTGATCCCGTAAAGCTTGGTCAGGCGGTCTGGATCTTTGTCGTCGCTCAACGGATGCATTTCCACGCCGTGCTCTTGCATCAGATGGCGCTGGCGCAGCGCCTCGGCGAGCAGGCGCTCGCGGCCCGCGACCAGGTCGAGCTCCCAGATCTTCTGCCTGCGCACCTCCACATAACCCATCCCGCGAAGCACGTCGAGCTCTTTCGTGAAGTCTTCTCGCATTCGCACGACCGACACCTGCCCCTCCTCGGACACGAGCCAGTCCTCGCCTTGGCGGACAAGCTGCGAGAAGTCATTTGCCGTCCATGTGTCGGGGTGCAGCACCGGCCTCACCGAACCGAACCGCTCACGCATTCCGGTCCACGATTCGTGAACCGCGCCCACGAACGCGATGGCTCGCCCCTCGCGTTCCGCGACGAATCGCGCGTTGACCTCGCCGGAGGTGTGAGCCCTCCACCAGAAACGCAGCATGTCGGGGTCGCGCGGGTCCTCTGGATCGCGCGCCGACTCGAGGTCGGCGACCATCTTCGCGTCGTCGAAGGTCGCGGGACGCAGGTTGATCTCCAGCCGTCGCGAACCAGGCATGCCCCTAGGAGAAGGTTAATCTCTGTGGATTGATTGCAAGGACCAGGCGAGTGTTCCCGGGCATGAGGGCGCCTCGCGTCTCGCACCGGCTCGCCCTCTCGCCCGCGTGCTGGGGTATCAGTGATCTTCGCGATTGGGGCCACCAGCTCGACCCCGAACGGGTGCTGTCCGAGGCGGCCGCAGTTGGCGAGGGAGCCGTCACGGCCGGTCCGCCAGGCTTTCTCCCGGACAGGAGCGACCAGGCGAAACCGCTGCTCAAGCGCCACCGCCTGCGAGTCGTGGCGGGGCAGGTGCACGCGATCCTTCACCACCACGACCTGCGCGGTCCCGAGCTCGCGCACATCGACGGCCACGCGCAATGGCTCGCCGTCCTGGGAGCGGACGCGCTCATCCTGTCCGCGATCCCTGAGCGCCGCGACGGCCGAGTGCAGCGACCAGTGCTCGACAACGCCGAGTGGGCCCACCTGCTTCACCTGATCGGGTCGGTGCAGCACATGTGCGCGCGCCACAAGCTGCGTCTCGCCATCCAGCCGCGATTCGGCAGCACCGTCCAGGGACCGGAGGACATCGAGCGTCTGCTGGTCGGATCGGAGGCGGGGATCTGTCTCGATATCGCGCACCTGGTTCTCGCGGGCGCCGACCCCGTGGACATTCTCGAGCTGTCCGCCGGACGGATCCAGCACGTGCAGCTCAACGACATCGACGCCGATCTTGCGAAAGAGGTGCGCGAGGGTGGCGAGGACTTCGGCGACGCGGTCAGCCTCGGACTCTTCAAGCCCCTGGGGGAGGGCAGCGCAGGGGTGGATCGCATCATCGAGGCTCTGCGCAGCTCGAACTACAAGGGGTGGTACACGCTCGAGCAGGAGACCAGGCTCGCGTCCTCCGAGGAGCGGCCGCTGGGCCGCATCAGCCGATCGCTGGAGTACCTGCTACCGCTGCTGTCCTAGCTCGTACGTGTGCCAGATCGTCAGCTCGGAGTGGGGCCGCTGTTCGTCCAGGTCGCCAAGCGCCGCTTCAGCCCAGGCTCGCGCCACGATGGCCGCGCGCTTGCGGGTCGCCTCGTCGAGGCTCCAGCACGCCGACCAGTAGCCGGCCTCGAGGTTCTCGAGCAGGTCGTTGACGCTCGACGACGTTTCGACGGAAAGGGTCGGCAGCTCGCGTACCGTCGCCCCCCGGGCCAGCATGTGCTCGTCGACCTCCTCTATCTTGTCGGCGCCGGGCACTCCCGGTGATTCACCGGCCTCGGCGTAGAAACGCCTGATCAGCTCGCGAGCCCATTCATCCGGCCGACGTCCTCCACGTGCGGCGAAGATGAGCCCTCCCGGCTTCAGCACGCGGGCCAGCTCGTCGATGGCGGTGGTCCAGCGCGGGATCAGGTGGAAAACGTGCGAGGCGATCGCCGAATCGAAGCTCGCGTCCCGAAACGGCAACCGGGTCGCGTCGGCGACCGCGACGGGCGGCGGATTCGTCCCGGCCTTGCTCATGAGGCGCCGGAGCATCTCGCGCGAGATGTCGATCCCGACGATCGACACGCCCGCGTCCGCGAGCGGCAGCGCAATCCGGCCGGTGCCGATCCCTATCTCGAGGCAGGTGCCGGGCGGGATCTCGGTGCGCAGCATCGAGACAAGCCGTTCCATCAGGGACTCGGGCAGGCCTCGGGTGCGGTCGTAGTACTCCGCGGCGCGGTCGAATGAGACGGACTCCGTCAGATCTTTCGTCCCGCCGCTTCCCAGTAGGGCTCGCGGATCTTCCGCTTGAGCAGCTTGCCGGCCGCGTCGCGGGGAAGCTCGTCGACGAAATCGATCGAGCGAGGTTTCTTGTAGCCCGCCAGGCGCTCTGAGGTGTACGCGATGAGCTCGCCCTCGGTTGCTTTCGCGCCAGATCGCAGCTGGACCACCGCTTTGACGGATTCGCCCCACTGCTCATCCGGCACGCCGATCACGGCGGCGTCCATCACGGCTGGGTGCGCATATAGCGCGGCTTCCACCTCCGCCGGGTAGATGTTGACGCCGCCCGAGATGATCATGTCGATGCGCCGGTCGCAGATGTAGTAGTAGCCCTCGCCGTCCCTGTAAGCGATGTCGCCGACGGAGAAGAACCCGTCGTGCAGGCTCTTGCCCGTCGCGTCGGGACGGTGGTAGTACTCCGCGAGCCAGGAATTCCGAACCATGAACTCGCCAGGCACCCCGTCGGCGACCTCCTGCCCGTCGGCGCCGACCAGCCTGATCTCCTGCCCGGGAACGGCCGTGCCGCACGAAGCCGGCTTGCGCAGCTGGTCCTCGGGCCGCAGCACCGTGTTGATGCCGGTCTCGGTGGCGCCGTAGAACTCCCACAGCACCTGGCCGAAGGCCCGCTCGCCGCGTTCCTTCAGCGCGTACGGGCACGGCGCCGCGCCAAGAATCAGGGCCCTGAGCGACGAGACATCGCGCGGGTTGTCCTCCTGCGCGTTGACCAGGCGATGCAGCAGCATCGGCGCCATGAAGGCGGTGGTCACGCGGTGCCGCGCGATGAGGTCGAGAGCATCCTCAGCCTCGAACTTCGGCTGCACGATGACCGTGGCGCCGAGCAGCTGGTTCAGCGCGGAGAAGAACCCGACGGCGCTGTGATAGCCGGGTCCGCACATGAGGTGCACGTCTTTCAGGTCGAGGTCGAAGATGGAGATGACCTGAAGCACGTTCTCGAGGTTCACGCCGTGAGGACGCCAGGCCCCTTTTGGATGCCCCGTCGTGCCTGACGTGTAGATCATCGACGGCGCGAGCCCATCGCCGGTCGCCTCGCTGGGCTTGCTTGCGGACGCGCTGTTCATCAACGCCTCGTAACCCAGCCAGCCCTCAGGCACGAGTCCGCCCACCGCGACGAAGTGGGGACCGCCCTCGACCTCGGGCACCGCTGTGAGCATCACGTCGACGTGGTCCGGGCCGGCGATCACGACTTTCGCACCCGAATCGTTGAGCACGTAGGCGATCTCCGAACCGCGCAGTCGATAGTTGACAGGCACCACGATCATTCCCACGCGACGCAGCGCGTTGGCGACCTCGAAACCCTCGACCGAGTTGAACGCCATCATCGCGACGTGATCACCCGCCTCGCAGCCGAGGCTCTTGAAGAGGTTGGCCGCCTTGTTCGCGCGCGCGTTCAGCGTTGCGAAGTCAAGCGAGCGCTCGCCCAGGATGACGGCCGGCTTGGCCGGCTGGGTCTCGGCGTGGCTTGCCAGGAAATCGAAGTCGGCCACTCCGACATCGTAAGAGGCTCAGGAGGTGGGAGTCGTCTTCGCTCCCGTGGGAGTTGGCTTCGCGGCGAGGCACGGGCTGCTGCTCGACAGGCCGAAGGTCGATGCGGTGGGCGGCACGCTTCCGGTCACCACGACGCGATAGCGGAAGCACCCGCCGAGCAGCTGCCACCTGGTGGACGCCGCCCAGTGATGAAAGACGACGACCGCGGGAAGCGGTGGATATTGCGAGAGGATGGCTGGTGTCGCGTCGGTGATCGATGCGATCGGTGAAGTTTTCGCGGAGTCGTACTGCCACAGGTAGATCTTCGTCAGCGGCCGCTGGGCAGGGGTGTCGGCTGCCGCCGGGAGCTTCGTGGCGCTGAGCAGCCCGTCGACGGTTGCTTGCGGTCCGGGTCCAGCCTTCAGCATTGCAGCCGTCTTGCCGGTAATCGGCGCCGACCAGTCCACCCCGCCGACATTGGCGCCGGTCAGGAACTTCTTGAGCGGCGCGTCTCCGTCCTTTCCCGACGCGGCGTACAGCTCGAGCTCGCCGTTCACCGCCAGCACGAGCTGCTTCGCGTCGGGGCTCCAGGCGAGTCCGTCCACGTGAGGCAGCTTGGAGTTGACGCGCCGCGCGGCGCTCGCCGGGCTCGAAGGCGACGGGCTGGCCTTGGGCGAGGCGGACGCCGCCGCACTCGCGCTGGGGCCCGCACTTGGCGACTCCAGCGGCAGGCCTGAGTTGATGGGCTGGATGACCGCGCCGTGATCGGGCAGCGAGACCGCCGCCATCGTCCCGTCCTCCGAGATCGCGATCGGGCCGTCGTCAGTTCCGAGCTTGAGCGGGAAGGGGTTCAGCACGCCGGCGTCTGCGTTGAGCCAGTACCACGCACCCGTGCCGAAAGCGCGTACCGCCACCAACCCGGATTGGCCCGGCGCGGTGCCCTCGGTGAAGAACGCCGCCTGCGCAGGTGGCCTGGACAGCACCTTCAGCGCGCCCGCCGGCTGCGTGAGGTCGAGAGCGTCGACCTCATAGGTCGCGCAGCAGCCGACCGTGAGCGCGAGGTAGTGCGAGTTCGCGGTCAGGCCGATCGGGCCCTCACTCGTGGAGTCCTGCGACGCCGCCACCGCATCGATCGCGCCGGTGAACGGGTCGACCCGGAACAACCAGTCGTAGGGAACACTCCCTGCCGAGTTGCGGTTCTCGGCCGGCCGGTCGTCGTGGATGGTGAAGTAGATCACGGGGTAGGCAACGCCGAACTCCGGTCCCCAGACCGGGCCGGCCACCCTGAATGCAGCCCCCGCGGGAAGCGGCGCAAGGATCGTCGATTGCCCGGTCGCGGGATCGAGAACTCCGACTCCCTGGTCCGCCACGTAGGCGATCAGGCCTTGAGCGAGGCCCCCGGCAAGCGGGGACGGCGATTTGACGGCCACCGGCCCACCGCCGCCACATGCGGCAAGCGCGATCGCGACGGCGCATGCGACTAGCGTCTTCCGGATGTCAGGTGTGCGCACGTAAGCTGCCGATGTTATCCCCCCAGGTGTTACGCGAGTCGTCGCCGGTTCGTTACGTATTCGATGAAAGCGATCCTGCTCCCAGCTGTGGCTGCGCTTCTGCTCGCGGCCTGCGGCACCGCCGGGACAGGTTCAGGGCCATCTCCGGGGGTTACTCCAGGCCAGGGCTTCGACCTGGTCGTGAGCGACCACGACACCACCGCGACCATGCAGGTCGGCCAGAAGGTCGAGCTGGTGCTTCACGCCAGGGGCGGGATGAGCAACTGGATGCAGCCCAGGTCGAGCAAAGAGTCCGTCCTGGCTCCGATCGTGGACCCCGCCGCCACCGCGGTTCGTGGCGTCACTCTGGCTGCGTTCCAGGCCATGTCGCCTGGAGAGGCGCAAATCACGGCGTACGCGTCGCCGATCTGCTCGCCGGGTCAGGCTTGCCCGATGTACGTAGCGGTGTTCAACGTCACGGTCACCGTCACGGCCTGACCTTCGCTCAGGCGGCTCCCCGGATCGCCGACGCGATCGTCTCCAGCTCGGCCCGGCTGGGAGGCTGCGCGTAGTTGGGCGGGAAGGTCAACCCAAACCCGTCCTTCGGATAGCGCGGGATCACGTGCACGTGGAAATGTGGAACGTCCTGGAACGCGACCTCGCCGTCGGCGACGAACAGGTTGACGCCGGTCGCCCCCAGCGTGCTTCGTGCTGCTGACGCGAGCTTGCGGGCGACGCGAAAGCTCCGCATGGCGACGGTCTCGTTCAGGTCCGACATCAGCACCGCGTGATCACGCGGCACCACGAGCATGTGGCCGTGCGTGATCGGCTGGACGTCCATGAAGGCAACCACCGTGTCGTCCTCGTAGGTGAAGCTCGCGGGTGAGTTACCGCGAAGGATCTCGCAGAAGATGCATTGATCTGACAATTCGCGCTTCGAAGCTTAAGGCGGTGCGAAGCCGTTCGGGCTTACTCGGACTCGCGCGCGGACTCGATCGACGCGGGTTCGGGGGCCGAGGGCCCGTTTGCCGGCAGCGGAGCGTCAGCCGGTGATGAGTCCGGCATGATCTCGATGCCGTCCGTTGGGATGGCGACCTCGCCGTTGACACCCGCCACCTCGCGCTGCCCGCGGCGGCGGCGTCGCGTGCGGCGCTCTCCGCGGTGCGGCCGCGACAGCCGCTGGACCTGCGAGCGGATGCCGACGCGCTGGCAGGCCGTGACCACGGCGCCTACCCCGGCGACGAGGCCCTCATCCTTAGCGTGCTCGAACAGCGGCCCGAACAGCTCCGGCGCGCCACCGATCACCGTTTTGGAGTCGCCGACGATGACGAGCAGCTTCTTGGCCCGCGAGATCGCGACGTTGACCCGGTTCGGGTCGTTGAGGAAGCCGATTGCGGCGCGGTCGTTCGAGCGAACGAGTGACAGGATCACAGCGTCCGACTCGCGGCCCTCGAACGCGTCCACCGACTCGATGTCGTCCGGCGGCACGATCCCCTTGAGCGCCGAGGTCAGGCGGTTGACCTGCGAGGCGTACATGGCGATCACGGCGAGCTTCGCCTTGCGGACACGGCGCCGAATGATCGATGTGATGTCCTTGCACAGCGCGACCTCGAACTCGTTGGCGACCGAGCGTTGGGCGTCCCGGTACTCGTCCTGGGCGCCGGTGTCCACCCAGACCAGCTCGCGATCGAACGGCCACGGGAGCGGCATGCGCGGATGCGGGGCTTCGTGGATGAGCTTGCCGTCGTAGAAGAGGTCCGAGACGACGCGGCCGATCGGCTCGCGCATGCGGTACTGGCGCGGCAGCATGATCCGCGATCCCGCCGGGACCTTGTCCCAGATCCAGCCATAAAAGCTATCGGCGAGCACGAGCTCGTCGAGCGGCTGCTCGATCTTGAATGTCGACGCCGCCTCCTCCATCACGGGCGGCAGCTGCTTGAGGTCGCCGATCATCACCCAGCGCTTGGCCAGCGGCATGAGGGCGAGCGCCTCGTTGGCGCGCACCTTGTTGGCCTCGTCGAGGATCAGCCAGTCGAACACCTTGAAGCGCAGTCGCGAGTCGATGGCGAGCCGGTTGCACGTGCCGGCGACCAGGTTGTACGGCTCGAGGTCATCGCCCTCGACCAGGGTCGGGCGCAAGCGGCGCGGGACCTTGCCCGGCTCCGCGATACGCGCCTGGCGCACGTGGGAGAAGCCGAGCAGGCGCTCCTGCCCCGTGTCGACCGCGTCGTTGGAGTGCGACGAGAGCAGGATCGACGCACTCGGGTTCTTGCTGAGGATGCGGCGGATCGACTCCACGATGGCCGTCGTCTTGCCGGTGCCAGGCGGGCCCTGGATGAGGTACATCTGCCCAGGGCGCATTCCCATCACGCGCGCGACCGCCTCCGCCTGCTCGTCGTTGGGGTCGGGTAGGTGGTGGGCCTTCTTGCCGTCCAGCGGCACGCGGGGAGGGCTGCCCAGCCACCCGGTGTCGGCGAGCTCCGCGGCGAGCGCGCCCGTGCGCGGGCTTCCAATCTGCAGCTGGCGGATCACCGAGCGCTGCGCCTCGAACATCTCGACGCTGGCGGTCGGAAGCACGATCCCCTCGTCCGGCAGGGGATCGTAGCGCCGGAAGCTGACCGATAGGTTCGAGCCCTGGATGCGGTCGAGCGACATCCCGCGATACTCGGGGAAGCCGGCGGAGCGGACGGTCAGTGAGTCGATGCCCCGGTAGATCCGCCCGTCGGCGTCGTCGACCAGGTGCAGGACCGCGCGGACGTACTCGCCGCCGCGCATGTCCTCGCCGCACTCGGGGCAGTGGATGCCGTTCGAGGTGGGGACCTCGGCCTCGCACTTCGGGCACTCCATCCACTGCTCGGTCGCCTCGTAGCGGCGGACGGCGGCCTCGGCGAGCTTCTCGCGGTAGTCCCTGAGGTGCTCGATGAAACGCATGGTCGAGTCGAGGATGGGCAGCGTCTTGGCCTGCTCGCGCAGGACGAGGGCGGTGAAGCCCTCGAGGTCGCCGTCCCATTCCTTGACCACGTGCAGCTCCTGGTAGCGAAGCCGCAGGCGGTTCTTCTCCATCTCGAACTCGCCGTCCAGGTCCTGCCAGTCGGTGATCTCCAGCGCGAGACCCATGGGAGTCCGGCCGAGCTTGCCGGTGAGGAGCGTCGTGCTCACCTGGCCGCTGAACTCGAGCGGCTTGTCGGGTTTGACCACGGTGTAGATCCCGTCGATGATCCGCTGCTCCTCGAGCACCTGGCGCAACAGCTCGGCGCCTCCGGCGGCCTCGAGGGCCAGCACCTTGGCCGCGGCGGGCGTGCCCGGGCGAACCCGGATGCCGAGGCGGCCGGCCTGGATCTCCTCGCCCGGGATGTCCGGGTTCCAGAGCGGTAGGACGTCCCCGGGATTGGGCGTGCTCATTTCACGCGAGCCTTGAGTGTGGCCGGGTACGGGCGGGACGTGAATAGGACATCAAGTGCCTTGGAATGGGGTCCCCAGGCGGGACCAAGCGCCCCAATGGGCAGTGACTACGTTAGCACAGCCGGGGTGAGATGCCGCTGAACCGTTGAGCAAGTTTCAGCCCCCCTCCCGACCTCTACCCGAGGTGGGGAGGAGAGGCGCTGCTGTCGATCGGAGGACAGAGTGTGCAAGATTTGTTTCGCGATGTGGAAGAACCGGCTCAAGCCCTATGACCTGCTCAGCGGCGAGGAGGTCGAGGTGATCCACGAGCAGGCGATGACCATCCTGGAGGAAATCGGCGTCGACTTCCTCCACGAGCGGGCGAAGGAGATCTTCCGCAAGGCGGGCATGAAGGTCGAGGACAACCGGGTCAGGTTCGACCGGGCGTTCGTCCTGGAGCAGGTGGCAAAGACCCCTGCGACCTTTGAGTTACAGGCTCGGAACAGCGCGCGGACGGTGGTGCTTGGCGGTGACAACGTCGTCACCGCACCGGTGTACGGGCCGCCGTTCATCACGGACCTCGAGCGGGGGCGGCGCGGCGCGACCATCGAGGATTTCAACAACTTCGACAAGATGGCCCAGGCGATAGACCAGATCCACTGCGCGGGAGGGACTACGGTGGAGCCGGAGGACCTGCCCCTCGGCACGCGCCACCTCGACATGGTGTATTCCCACATGCGGTGGACGGATAAACCCTTCATGGGCAGCGTGATCTCTGATGGCAATGCACGCGACACCATCGAGATGGCGTCGATCCTGTTCGGCGGCCGAGAGAAGATCGAGAAGACGCCCGCGGTGATCAGCCTGATCAACGTCAACAGCCCGCTGCGCTACGACGACCGAATGCTCGGCGCGCTGCTCGAGTACTCCGAGGTCGGCCAGCCTGTCATCGTCACGCCGTTCCTGATGGCGGGCGCGATGTCGCCCATGGGCCTTGCCGGCACGGTCGCGCAGCAGACGGCGGAGGCGCTCGCCGGCATCGCGCTCGTGCAGCTCATCCGTCCGGGCACCCCGAGCGTCTACGGGTCCTTCCTCACCAACACCGACATGCAGTCGGGCAGCCCCGCCTTCGGCACGCCGGAGTCGGCGATGGGGATCCTGGCGAGCGCGCAGATGGCGCGCCACTACAACCTGCCGTTCCGCGGCGGCGGCGCGCTCACATCGTCCAAGGCGCCGGACGCGCAGGCCGCCTACGAATCGATGATGTGCATGTGGCCCACCATCCTCGGCCGCGTCAACTTCGTGCTGCACGCGGCGGGCTGGTTGGAGAGCGCGCTGCTTGCGTCCTACGAGAAATTCATCATCGACGTCGAAGCGCTGCGGATGTTCGAGTGGATCCTCACGCGGGGACTTCCCGTCGACGAGGAGGGCATGGCGATGGACGCCCTGCGCGAGGTGGGCCCGGGCGGCCACTTCCTCGGCGCAGAGCACACGCTGCGCAACTACCGCACCGGCTTCTACCGTCCGTGGATCTCCTCCACCGAAAACTTCGACCGCTGGAACCGTTTCGGCGCCCGCACCGCGGACGTGGTCGCGGCCGAGAAGTGGAAGCAGGTCCTGGCCGAGTATCCCGACCCGGGAATCGATCCGGGCGTCGACGAGGCGCTGAAAGAGTTCATCGCGAAGCGCAAGCGGGAGATCGGCGACGACTGACCGCTCTCGCCTGCGGCTGAGTGACCTCCTCGAGAAGATCGCGTCCGGCGATCCCGCGCCCGCCAGCGGCTCGGCCTCGGCCGTCGTGGTCGCGACCTCAGCGGCGCTGCTGCAGAAGGTGGCGACGCGCTCTCCAAAGTGGGAAGGAGCCGCGGCCGCGCACGCGCGCGCCGAGGCTCTGCGCCTGCACAGTGAGGAGCTCGTCGAGCAGGACTCGGTGGCCTATCTCGCCTATGTCGAAGCGGTCAGGTCGGGCAAGGACGAGGAGGCGGCGCGCGGGCGCACGATCGAGATTCCGCTCGGCATCGTCAGGGTGGCGGCTGAGGTGGTCGAGCTGGCCGGTCAGCTGGCGGTCCACGGCAACCGCAACCTGCATGCGGACGCGGTGATCGCCGCGATCCTGGCCAACGCCGCAGCGGAATCCGCGGCGCTGCTCGTGGCGGTCAATGTCGAAGATGCAGACGATCCACGCCTCGACGAAGCCAGCGAGCTGGCGGAGCGTTCCGAGGCTGGCAAGGATTCCCTCAGGTAGCGGGATTCATGAGTCGCGACCGCGGGTTGGCCGCGGTCAGCTCTCCGATCACCGCCTTGAGCACCTCATCGGGACTTCCCTCGCGAGTTTCGACGGGCCCCCTGCGCCAGCCTTCCAGGTAGGCGTCCGCGTCCGTCGACCCCTCCTTCATGGCGAAGGCGTCGATCGCGGCCTGGAAGTAGTCGGGCATCATGCCCTTCACCTGGACGTCACCCTCCCACGCCTTGACCTGCGATGGGATGTGCTTCCAGAACATCACCTGGAAACTAGCCATCGGGTCAGACACCTCCCCGCCCTGTGGGGAGGACAGGCGCCGCTTGCGGCGCCAGGTGGGGGTGGTTCGGTTGTTCACTGCGGATCGGATCAATCAGCTCCGCCAACCGCTCTTCCAGCTCGCCCAGTCCCACGTCCACGATCTCCAGCGGAAGGCCGAGGTAAGAGGCGATCTTCTGCGCCTTCTCGGCCAGGCGCGGGTTGGGCACCTGGCGCAAGTACAAGAGCGCTTCGTAGTTGCCGAACACCATCGCCTTGAGCTCCGGGTCGCGGTCGAGGCCCAGGCCGCGGACCACCGCGCGGTCGAAGTTGCGGACCAGCCAGTCGGTGAGGAAGAAGGTGCCGGGCCGTTCCTCCGAGACCCTGCGAAATCGCTCCTCGCCCGCGAAGATCTCGTAGCAGTGCGGCCCGCGCAGGCGCGAGGCGCCGACCTCCTCCAGCAGCGGCTCCAGCTTGCCCGTCGTACCGCAATCCCCATAGACGACCACGAGCTTTTCGTATTTCGGACGCAGCGCGTGCAGCTTCACCCGGAGCTCGTCCACGATCCGCGACGGATAGAGGTGGAGCAGCGCCGACACGCCGTAGATGTCGACGTCCCACCCGCGCCGCTCGACGATCTCCTTGACCTCCGGGCCGAGCGCGCCGCACATGACAAGAGCCGTTCGGTTGCTCACGCGACCGGCTCCAGGTGCGGGAAGGCGAGCACGGATACGAACGCGTCGTTGAAGTCGGTTCGGCCCGACAGCTCGATGTACTCGATGCGCGAAGGCAGCTCGAAGGCGACCTGCCGCTCGCGATAGGACAGGAGCGCGATCTTCGCCCCCTCGCCCGCCGAGTTGCCGACGGCGATGATCCTGTCCACCTCCACCGGCGGGACCAGGCCGATGATCTTGGCGCTCTCGGGGTTCAGGTAAGACCCGAAGGAGCCGCCGAGCAGGACCTCGTCCAGGTCTTTCGTCTCCACGCCGAGGATGTCCATCAGCACCTTGATCCCGGTCGCGATCGAACCTTTCGCGAACTGCAGCTCGCGGATGTCGCGCTGGGTGAGGTACACGCCGTCGGCGAGCAGGAACGCGCGGATCCCGTCGACGTCGATGAGGCGGTCGCGCAGGGGATGGTCCGGGACGTCATCCCGCGTCTTCATCCGGCCCGAGTGGTCGAGCAGGCCGGCCAGCAGAAGCTGCGCCACGGCGTCGACGAGGCCGGACCCGCAGATGCCCTCCGCCGGGACGTCGCCGCCGATGATCTGCAGCTCCACTGTGTCCCCGAGCTGGACACCCTCGATCGCGCCGTCGGTGGCGCGCATGCCGCATTTGATCTGGCTGCCCTCGAAGGCGGGGCCGGCAGGCGCTGCTGTGGCCAGCGCCCGCTGGCCGCTGCCGAGAACGATCTCTCCGTTCGTGCCCACGTCGACGAAGACGCGAATCTTGTCCTCGCGCACGATCCCCGTGGCCAGCACGCCCGCCACGATGTCGGCGCCCACGTACGCGCCAAGGGCGGGCAGCGTCTGGATGAAGCCGTGAGGGTGAATGTCCAGGCCGACCTCGCTCGCGACCACGCTCAGCGGCTCCATGAACGCGGGCGTGAACGGCATCACCGCCAGCGGGCTCGGGTCGATGCCGAGCAGCAGGTGGAGCATCGTGGCGTTGCCGACCACGACAGCCTCGTACGTCTGCATCGGTGAGACGCCGGTCTCGCCGTAGAGGCTGGCCATGATGCCGTTCATCGTCGAGACGACCGCAGCCTGGAGCTCGGTGATGGCCTCGGGGCCGTTCATGCCATGGCTGATGCGCGAGATCACGTCCGCGCCGAAAGGCGCCTGCCCGTTGAGGGTCGAGAGGACCGATGCGGCCATGCCCGTGCGCAGGTTCATCAGCGTGCCGACGAGCGTCGTGGTGCCTACGTCGAAGGCCACGCCATAGCACTCGCTGGTCGTGTCGCCTGGTTCGACCGCCACCAGGTGCTCGCCGGCGAGGACAGCGGTGACGCGAAATTCAGCCTCGCGCAGCGCGTGAGGCAGCGTGCGAAGCACCGGAACGCCGGCCACCATGTCGTGGCCCTCGACGGTGAGCGCGTCCTTCAACCGCATGACGTCGCTGCGCTGGTCTTCGAGCGTCGGCTCGGCCAGCTGCAGGAAAATCTTCCGCACGTTGGGGTCGAGGATGACCAGACGTCCGAGGCCCATGGTCGCCGCCTTCGGCACGCGCAGCAGCTGCGGCACCTCGCAGGTGATGTCCTCATAGATGCGCGTTTGGCACGAGAGGCGCCAGCCGTCCGCGATCTCGACCTGTCGCAGCTGGCGATGGTCGGCCGCCGAAAGTTCGATTTGTGCGCCCTGCGCGCGCCCGGCTGCGTCGGGCAGGCCCTGGACGACGCGGACCTTGCACTTCCCGCACGTGCCGCGGCCGCCGCAGGTCGAGTCGATCGGCAGGCCGATCCAGTGCGCCGCGCTGAAGAGAGTCGTTCCGGGCGGAACGCGCGTCACGCGATCGAACGGAAGGTAGCGGACCTCGAGCTTGCGCTGGATCACGGGATCACCCCGCGAACTCAGTTCGCGAGGACCCCGATTTATCTGGTGCGCCCTGCGCGCGCCCGGCCTGGGCAGCCAGCTCCGCGCGATAGCGTGCGATCCAGCGCATCGCGTACTCGTCGTGGCCGAGCAGCAGGTCCCCGGCGAGCACCGCGCGGCGCACCTCCGGCACCATCGGGTTGGTGATCGCGCACGTCAGGCCCGCGTGCATCGCCAGCGGCAGAAAAGCCGCGTTGACCGTGGCGCGGTCGGGCAGGCCGAACGACACGTTGGAGGCCCCGCACGTCATATTGTTGCCGAGCTGCTCGCGGATGAGGCGCATCGTCTGGAGCGTGATCACGGCGCATGTCGGGTCGGCCGCGACTGTCATCGCGATGGGGTCGATGATCACGTCCTCTTGCGGGATGCCATGGTCGGCGGCGCGCTCGATGATGCGGCGGGCCAGCGCCAGGCGCTCTTCAGGCACCATTGAGATTCCGGTCTCGTCGTTAGCCATCCCGATCACCGCCGCGCCGTGCTTCTTGACCAGCGGCAGGATGCGCTCCATGCGTTCCTCTTCCGCCGTGACCGAGTTGACGAGCGCCTTGCCTTCGTAGGCGGACAGACCCGCTTCCAGGGCCTCGATGATCGAGGAGTCGATGCAGAGCGGCAGGTCGCTGACCTCGCTCACCGCTTTGATCGTCGCCACGAGCAGGGCGGCCTCGTCGATCGCGGGGATGCCGGCGTTGATGTCGAGCATGTGAGCGCCGGCCGCGGCCTGGGCGATGGCGTCGGCCCGGACGCGGTCCATCTTGCCCTCCTTCATCTCGGCGGCCAGGACCTTGCGACCGGTCGGGTTGATCCGCTCGCCGATGATCACGAAAGGCAGGTCGATGGAGACCACGACCTCGCGGCTGCGCGAGCTGAGCCGGGTTTCCAACGTCTTAACCTTTGCGGAGCGTCTCGTCGATCTTCATGACGGCCTGCTCCAGCGCCTTCGCACCCTGCGAGGCTTCGCTGCGATCGCCCACGAGCTGCTTCGCCATGCGCGTCGCCATCGAGGCGTCAGGCGCATAGCTGTCGGCGCCGACGTGCTTGGCGTATTCCTGGGTGACAGGCGCGCCGCCGACCGCGATGTGCACCTTGTCGCGCAGCCCGGCTTTCGTGAGCGCGTCGATGTTGACCTTGAACATCGGCATCGTGGTGGTGAGGAAGGCCGAGAACCCGACGACATCGGGCTTGTGCTGCTGCACCGCCTCGACGAACTTCTCGGGCGGCGTGTTCACGCCCAGGTCGTAGACCTCGAAGCCCGCGCCCTCGAGCATGATCACGCACAGGTTCTTGCCGATGTCGTGGATGTCGCCCTTGACGGTGCCGATCACGTAGCGGCCGACCGGCTGGGCGCCGGTCTCGGCGATGAGCGGCCGCAGGATCGCGAGGGCTCCCTGCATCGCCCGCGCCGCGATCAGCATCTCGGGGACGAAGAAGTCACCTTTCTCGAAACGCCGCCCGACCTCTTCGAGGGACGGGATCAGAGCCTTGAACAGGATGTCCATCGGGTCCATGCCGAGCTTCAGCCCTTCCTCGGTCAGGGCCTTGACCTCGGGCGCATGGCCGTTGAGCGTGTGTTCGAACAGCCCGGCGCGGATCTCTTCTTCTCGGCTCATCACGCCTCCATTCTGTTGCGCATCGCCCAACAGATGCTCAGAATCCAACAGTTTACCTTCCGGCCGGTGCCCCCGCAAGCGTAATGTTGCGCTGTGAGCAACGCGGTGCGGGACCCCGGCGTCAGGTCGGTGGACCGCGCGGTGGGCATCCTGGACGTCCTCGCGAAAGGCGGGTGGCGGACCGGCGCCGAGGTCGCCCGCGAGCTCGGCGTGCACCGCTCGACCGCCCTGCGGCTCCTGGGGACGCTGGAGCGGCACGCGCTGGTCGAGCGAGACTCCAAGAGCGCCAAGTACCGCCTGGGGCGCCGGCTGCCTCAACTGGCGAGCGTCGTCACGGGTGAGTCCGACCTGCGCACCCTGGCCCGGCCCGTCTGCGAGGGGCTGGCCGCCGCTCTGGGCGAGACAGTGACGCTGGACGTGTTGGTCGGCGGCGAGATCGTGCCGATCGAGCAGGCGACCAGCTCGACCTCAGTCGTGAGCGTGAACTGGCTCGGCCGCCGCACCCCCATCCACTCCACGGCCAGCGGCAAGGTGATCCTCGCCTTCGCGCCCGAAGCAGTGCGGCAGCGCCTGCTCGCCGGCCCGCTCGAGCGCTCGACGCCGCACACCATCACCGACCGCGCCGCGCTCGAGGCCCAGCTTGCGGCCGCCCTCGGGGACGGCTTTGCGCGGACCTACGAGGAGCTCGAGGTCGGGCTCGACGCCGTTGCTGCGCCGGTCCGGGCCGCCGGCGGCGAGGTCGTGGCGGCCCTCGACGTGTCGGGGCCTTCGCACCGGCTTCGGGCCGAGGGCCGCCCGGAGCTGGTGCAGCTCACCCGGGACGCCGCGGCGGACCTTTCACGCCGTTTGGGGTACCGGGGCCAACGAGGAAATTAACCCCGGGCTAACCGAAATCTACCGGGCGTCCATTCTCCATCCTTGCAACGCAGGCGGGTCGGGAGCAATATTTCCTCTGCATATCGGGCGCCTGCCTGGGGCCCGGCGTCTGTAAAGGGGAAGGAACATGAAGTGGAGTAGTCTGACGCGCCGGCTCGGCCTAGCCGTGGCAGCGCTCGTTTTCGTGGCCGCTTGCGGCAGCTCGGGCGGAGGAGGATCGGCCTCCTGCAGCGAATCGAGCGCCAAGACGGCGGCCTCCGCCTCGGCCTGTGGCGGCATGAGCGCCCTGGAAGC
>JBDTKH010000017.1:0-12052 GCA_039935415.1 Candidatus Dormiibacterota bacterium | reverse complement strand
GCAGAGCCAGACCATCGACATCACGACGACCGGCCGCAAGACTGGCGAGCCTCGGCGGATCGAGATCGTGTTTCACAACATAGGCGGCCGCATCTTCATAAGCGGCCAGCCCTCGCCACGGAAGAGGAAGTGGTTGGCCAACCTGGAGGCGCACCCGGACTTCACCTTCCACCTCAAGGGCAAGGTGCAGGCCGACCTGCAGGCCAAAGCCCGGGTCATAGACGACGTGGCCGAGCGGCGAGAGATCCTTCCGGACGTCGCCCGGGCGTGGAACCGCACCGACGTCGACAGGATGGTGCGCGAGAGTCCCCTCATAGAGGTCACGCTCGACCCAGATCCCAACTGAAAAAAACAGAGGGGCCCGCCCAAATCGGGGGCCCCTCTTCCTTATGTGATTGCCGGATCTAGCTGCAGCCAGTCGTTGCTCCGCAGTTCAGGCACTTGTAGCACGAGCCTGAGCGCACCGTGATCGCGCCGCAGTCCGGGCACGCCGGCGCGTCCGTGTTCACGAACGCGATCTTCTGGACTCCGCCGTTGCCGTTGGTCGTCGGCGCGGCGATCACTTTCAACTCGGTTGGGCCAACCCCCGGCTCGGGCGCCGCCGTGGCCGTGGAGGCGGGAGCTGGGCCGCCCGCTGCCGGCTCGCGCCGGATGATGCCGGCCTCGTCCTGCTCCTCGAGCGGCATGAAGTGGCTCGCCATCCAGCGGAAGATGTAGTCCACGATCGATTTCGCGATCGGGATCTCCTTGTTCTTGGTGAACCCGGACGGCTCGAACCGCATATGGCTGAACTTGTCGACCATGAACTTCAGCGGCACGCCGAACTGCAGCGCGTAGGACGTCTGCGTCGCGAAGGCGTCCATCAGGCCCGAGATCGTCGAGCCTTCCTTGGCCATGGTGACGAACAGCTCGCCTGGGGTCCCGTCGTCGAACATGCCGACGGTCAGGTAGCCCTCGTGGCCCTGGATGTCGAACTTGTGCGTCACCGCCTTGCGCTCGTCGGGCAGCTTGCGCCGCATGGCGCGGTACTCAACCTCGCCGGGGACGGCGGATTTCTTTTCCTTCTCCAGCGACGTGGAGAGCGGCTGCGAGCGCTTGCACCCGTCGCGGTAGATCGCGATGCACTTGAGGCCGAGCTTCCAGGACTCGAGGTAGGTCTGCTCGATGTCTTGGACTGTCGCATCCGTCGGCAGGTTCACGGTCTTGGACATCGAGCCTGAGATGAAGGGCTGCACGGCAGCCATCATCCGGACGTGGCCCATCGGCGCGATCGACCGCATGCCCTTGACCGCCTTGAAAGCGCAGTCGAAGACCTTCAGGTGCTCCTCCATCAGGTGAGGCGCGCCCTCGATCGTGTCGTTGTCGTCGATGTACTCGACGATCTCCTTCGCCTGCTGCTCGTCGTAGCCGAGCTTGCGCAGGGCTGCGGGCACCGTCGTGTTGACGATCTTCAGCAGCCCGCCGCCAACGAGCTTCTTGTACTTGACCAGCGCCAGGTCGGGCTCGATGCCCGTCGTGTCGCAGTCCATCATCAGTCCGATGGTGTTGTGGCTTACGAACCCGTTGGCAACGTAGGTGACGTTGTCGGGGACCGAGAGGTCGTAGGTGAGCTGCTCCTCGCCCAGCTCAGCCTTCTCGACCGAGTCGTAGAAGAAGCTGAGCATCTGCTTCAACTCCACACTGCCAGTCCGCTCGAGCAACTGAGTTGCGGATCGCCGTGAGACCCCCCCGTGGCGCCGCATCGACATCATTAGTACCTGACGCAGGCGGTCGTTGTCGGGCGCGAGCCGGTCCAACTGCTCCTGCGAGAACGGGATGTGGTCGTAGCGCGCCGCCTGCGGGTGGTCAAACGGAGCGACCAGGTTCAGCTTGCGCTGGGAGATGAAGCCGATCGATTCGCCGAAGAGCCCGGCTGCCGCTTGGTTCAACAACCTGAGCACGTATCGGGGTGAGCTGCCCCAGCTTCCATTCCCGGGCATGTCGACCTTCCGCGTCGTCACGAAGCCAAGCGCAAGCAGAAGCGCCTGCGTGTCTCGGCTGAACTGCTCGGAGACTGTCGTGAACGAAACGTACCCTGACGACACCGTGCCATCGGCTTCGAAAAGACCGCGGGCGAAGGCCGCGTAAACGGTCGAGTCGTTCGAATGCAGCACCGCGTCAGGCACGTGCGGGGTATATCCCTTGCCGTCATGGTCAATCGCCGGACGCTTCTTGGCAAAGCCACAGGCCTCCCACCAGAGCACGAGTCGTACTGAGTGGAAAGCAACTTCGGTATAGCCCTTCTTCTCCGTTATTGCAGCGTCGAGCCCGAAGAGCGACTCGCCAAGGCCGACCAGGCGCTCGACAACGTCGCGATCGGATGCGGTAACGCATAGACGAATGCCTTTGGAGTGGAGCGAGCCATCGCCCATGAAGTATCCGATGAACTCTGCAAGGTCGGGAGTCATCGAGTGTGGCACGAAAGTGCGCGGATCCGACGTCCAGTAGGCCTCTGGGAGAGGCGGCAGTTCGACATCGACCGGCTCTCCGATCATGCCGCCGATCATCATCGGGATTCGGTCGCCTGCGCTGATGTCGCTGAGGCGCCGCCATACCCACTGGCCATCGGCGTCTACAACCTTGATGCGATGCGCAGTCGTGCCCTGAATCCTGTAGCCGCGATTCGTTTCTACGGTGACGACGGGCTCTGCTCCGTTTACGAAGAATTTGGTCGCACCTCGCGGGCCCTGGTCGGTGGCAACCTCGGCGTTCAGGTCCTGCCACTTTTCGCCTTCGGGGTTTCCAAGTCTCTCCAACCTGACCAAACCACGATCGGTTAGAACCAGCGAGTCGCCAACGAGACAACCGGTGGGCGCCAGGACGGTCGCCTGGGCGTTGCGGTAGCCGTGAGCCCGGCCCAGCTTGACCGCATCGTCCCAAGTCTCGCGAGCCGCGTCCACCACTTCCGCCGACTCGGGCGACGTGGGGAGCTGGTGCGCCGCCTGGCGGTGCTTCTCCATCACGCGCAGCATCGGCTCGCGGTTCTTCGCGTACTCGCTGAACGGACCGCGCACCTGGGCCATGCGGGCCGACTGCGCGAAGGCTCGGCCCGTCATGATCGAGGTGATCGCCCCGGCGAAGCGCCGGCCCTCGTCCGAGTCGTAGGCCAGGCCCATCGACATGAGCAGCGCTCCGAGATTGGCGTAGCCGAGGCCCAGCGGGCGCAGCGCCTCCGAGTTCTTGGCGATCGCCGGTGTGGGGTAGGACGCGTTGGAGACGAGGATCTCCTGACCGGTGAAGCAGATGTCCACGGCGCGGCGGAAGCGATCGACATCGAACCTGCCCGCGTCGTTCTGGAACTTCATCAGGTTCAGAGACAGCAGGTTGCAAGCGGTGTCGTCCAGGAAGACGAACTCCGAGCATGGGTTGGTCGCGTTGATGCGGCCCGTGTTGGGCACCACGTTCCAGTCCTGGATCGTGGAGTCGAACTGGAGGCCGGGGTCGCCGCAGATCCAGGCCGCGTCGGCGATCTGGCGCCACAGGTCACGCGCCTTGTAGGTGTCGATCACGCGGCCGTCCACGATCGCCTTCGTCTCCCACTCCTTGTCGTCGACGACGGCCTGCATGAACTCATCGCTCAGGCGCACCGAGTGGTTGGCGTTCTGGAACTGGACCGAGTCGTACGCGCCGCCGGGCACGTTGAAGCCCACGTTGTAGCCGGCCTCGATCAGCGCCCACGCCTTCTTCTCTTCGTCCGCCTTGCTGCGGATGAAGTCGACGATGTCGGGGTGATCGGCGTTGAGGATGACCATCTTGGCCGCGCGGCGGGTCGTCCCGCCGGACTTGATCGAGCCGGCGAACGAGTCGTAGCCCTTCATGAAGGAGACGGGGCCAGAGGCGGTGCCACCGCCTGAAAGCTGCTCTTTGGACGAGCGCAGCACCGAGAGGTTGGTGCCCGTACCGCTGCCGAACTTGAACAGCATGCCTTCGGTCTTGACCAGCTCGAGGATGGACTCCATCGAGTCCTGGACCGAGTTGATGAAGCAGGCCGAGCCCTGCTGCTGCCGGCCGGGCACGCCGATGTTGAACCAGACGGGGCTGTTGAAGGACGCGTGCTGGGTGACGAGCAGGAAGCGGAGCTCCTCCGCCCAGTTCTCGGCGTCCTCCTCGCTCGCGAAGTAGCCGTCGGCTCGTCCCCACGCGGCCAGTGTGTCGACCACGCGATCGATGAGCTGGCGGACGCTGGTCTCGCGCTCCGGGCTGCCGGGACTGCCCCGGAAGTACTTCTGGGCGACCACGTTGATCGCCAGCTGCGACCAGGAGCGGGGGACCTCGACGTCCTTCTGCTCGAAGATCATCTGTCCCTTCTCGCCCGTGATCGCCGCGGTGCGGCGCTCCCACTCCACCAGGTCGTAGGCGTGGCTGCCCGGCGGTGTGAAGTAACGGCCGAAGCGCAGGCCCTTTCCGGCGGCACCTTTGTGGTTGCCGTTCGCCTTGTCTGAACGCCCGGCGCGGGCTCCTGTGAGGTCGGTGAGATTCCTGGCCATTTCTTAAAGACGCCTCCTAATCAATCATCCCCGATGAGGGTGCATTTCAAATCGCTTTTCTGGTGTGACGTTTGCTGGGACGGCTGGATGGGTTTGGCGCGTTTTCGTTTGGGGATGCAAGAGGCCCCAGAGCATGCCCGCCACTTATGCCCCAGGGCCTCGATGTAACGACCGAATGATACGAAAGGCTTTCTGGCTTGTCAAGACCAAAACACAAGATATTCGGCCTTAACGTCTCTTTACCCACAACATGTTGGTGGATTACCTGTGGAGAACCCTGGGTGGGAGTTGGGCAAAGGGTGGGCAAAACGGAGGGGAAACTGAGCAAAACCGGGCCTATTGAACCTGGTCGAAGAGGGCGAGCTTGAGGGCGGCTGTGGAAACCTGATCTTCTCCAGGGTCGACGGCTTCTGCCAGCCGCTCGGCCCCACCCGGGCTTCGCCCGACCTCCCCAGCAAGTGGGGAGGAGGAGGAGGAGGCCATCTGAACGCTCTCTGCAGAGGCACGGATTCGGGCCGACACCTGCTTGCCCTCGCCGTAGGCGTTCTGGAGCATCGTGACTGCGCGCTGGAGCTTGTTCTCGAGCACGTTCTCGAGGGTGTCCAGGTGGCGCTCGACGTCGATCAGCGCGGACTGGAGCTTCTCCATGTCGACGGTACGCGCGAACTGCAGGTGCAGCTGGTACAGCGTGAGGAGGTAGGGGAGGGCCATCGCGTAGCCGACCACCATGACGTGCCGCTTCTGGGCACCGATGATGGCGCCCCGGCAGACGTCGTAGGCGGCATCGGGGATGACCGCAAGCGCAAACGGAGAGGTGGTCGCCGGGTCGATGTACTGGCTCACCTCGCGCACGCGCCGCTCGACCTCGCGCTCGACCTGGCCGGTTAGCTGCGCGCGGCGAGCCGCGTCCAGGCTCGTGTCCGCAAGCTGCTCCAGGGCACCGCTCGAGACCCATTTGGAGTCCATCGGCAAGAGCTTTCCGCCCGGGAGGCGCAGCGCGAGCTCGACCACCTTGCCGCCGACCCACACGTTGCGCTGCAGCATCTCGGGTGGCAGGTGCCGGAGGGCCTCCTCCAGGATGTTCTCGCCCGCCGCCCCGCGGGTCGAGCTGCCGGCGATCACGCTCTCCAGGCGCTTGAGGCTGGCCCGGGCCTCCTCCTCGACCGGCTGGCGCGCGGTGAGGGCGGAGCGCAGGCCCTCGACCACCGATTGCGTCTGAGAAAGGCGCTCGCGAAGCTCGGCCGCCTGCGAGCTCTGTGTCTGCCCTCCCGATTCGAGCCGGCTTTTCAGCTCGGCGACGTCGCGGGACTGCCCGTCGGCCCGGCGGACCAGGCTCCAGACGAGCGCCGCCACGCCCGCCATCGCCGCCAGGAGGCATACAAGGAGGAGGGCGAACAAGAGTTCGAGCAACGACATCTTGCGCATTGTAGTCCCGAAAAGGGGTCTAGACAAGCCTGTTAACCTGAGTCACGTGGCCCGCCTGGAACCCCTGTCACAGCCCGAAGAAGCCCCCGACCGCATTCCCCTCGAAGAGGTCTACATGCGGATGGCGGAGGAGCTCGCCAAGAGGTCCACCTGCGCACGCCTGCAGGTCGGCTCGGTGATCACGACACCCGACCTGACGCAGGTCCTGGGTATCGGCTACAACGGCAACGCCAGGGGGCTACCCAACCGCTGCGATTCAAGCCAGCCTGGCGCATGCGGCTGCATCCACTCGGAGCAGAACGCGCTCATCAAGGCCGGCTCCCAGCTGCCGGGCAAGCTGATGTTCGTCAGTGCCTCGCCCTGCGTGATGTGCGCCAAGATGATCATCAACACCAACGTCGGGCGCGTCTACTATCGCGAGGCCTACCGAGACGCGGCCGGTCTCGACGTCCTGCGCCAGGGTGGAGTCGAGGTGATCCACTACAACCGCTGGCGCGGCTTGTGGCGGGAGTAAATAACTTCCCCGCTCGCGGGGAAGTCGGCGCGTAAGCGCCGGATGGGGCTGAGCCCTACCTGACAATCTCCCAGCCCGCCTCGGTCTGGACGATGCGCGGCTCCACGATCGGCACTTCCTTCTGGTGGCGAGCCCTGGCAAACAGCGTTGCCGCGTCGACGCCGCCCGCGACCGACTCGAGCACCGCGCGGGTCGCGTAAACGAGCGTGATGTCCGGGCTGGCGAGCGCCAGCTCGGGCGAGATCCAGACCCAGTCCGTCACCTCGCCCTCCTGGGCGCGCACGTCCTGGCCCGCCGGCAGGCGCGCCAGAAAGAACCGCGCGTCAAACCGGCGGCGCATCTGTGCGGGCGTGACCCAGCGAGCGAAGAGGGTGAGCCGGTCCAGGGCCGGTTCCAGCCTGAGCTCGCGGAGCGCCTCGTTGAACGACCTTCCGCCCTCGACGATCGACCGCACGCGATCGCACTCCTCCCGCCGCGCGAAAACGCGCCCGCGCCGCGCGAGCAGGAGCCCGCTTTCCTCGAACAGCTCGCGGACGGCCGCCATCCGGATCTCGTCGCCCTCACCCATGTCGTCCGCGTGCACCGTGCCCCCCGGAAAGACGTAGGCGCCAGGCGCGAAATCCGCCCCACCGGGACGATGGACGAGCAAAAGCTCCCACGGCCGGCGCCCGCGGACCAGCAGCACGGTCGCCGAAGGGCGCGGAGTCGAAGGAGGGCCTGAGAGGTTCAGGTGGTTCGTCAGGTCGGGCAGGCTCGTAATCCTTAAGACACTACACTCGGCTGGGTTGGACCTCGGCATCGCGGGGAAGGTCGCGCTTGTCACTGCCGGCACGCGTGGGATCGGGCTCGGCATCGCCGCGGCGCTCGCCGCCGAAGGGGTGCGGGTCTCAGTCGCGGCGCGGACCGAAAGCGACGTCAACCGCACCGCCGCATCGCTGGGCGGGCACGGCATCGTCGCCGACCTGCTGACCGAAGAGGGCTGCGCCCGCGCCGTGGCCGAGACCGAGGCGGCGCTGGGGCCCGTGGACATACTGGTCAACAACCTCGGCGTCCGGGCAGGCAGCACGTGGAGCGACAGCGGACCCGCGGAGTTCGAGTCCGCGTTCACCGGCAACGTGGCGGTGAGCGTGCGGATGACCCAGCTCGTCCTGTCCGGCATGCTCCTCCGCGGTTGGGGACGTGTCGTCGCCATCACGTCGGTCTGGGGTCGCGAGACGGGCGGGGCTCCCGCCTACAACGCCGCCAAGGCGGCGGAGATCAGCTTCGTGAAGTCGCTGGCGCGGGAGGTCGCGTCGATGGGCGTGACGGTCAACGCCGTCGCACCGGGCTCGATCCTGTGGACCGGCGGGGGGTGGGAGCGCCGCCAGCAATCCGACCCGGCCGGCATGGCGGAGTTCGTCCACCGCGAGATGCCGCTCGGGCGGTTCGGCACCGTGGACGAGGTGGCGAGCGTCGTCGCCTTCCTGTGCTCGCAGCAGGCGAGCCTGGTCAATGGCGCGTGCGTCTCGGTCGACGGAGGGCAGTCTCGGTCCAACATCTGAGGCGGGTCGCGCTGCTGGTTGTCCTGGCGCTCATGGCCGCGTGCTCCAACGCAAACACCACCAGCCCTGGCTCGCGGCCGATGACACTGAGTGGAAGCATCGGCGCAGCCAAGTACGAGATCGACGTGCCGGCCGACTGGAACGGAACCCTCTTCTTGTGGAGTCACGGCTATGTCCCGCCCGGCAGCACCAACTTCGCCCAGGCCGCTCCATCGAGCGCCGGCGCGACATGGCTGACAGACCACCACTACGCCATCGCCGGATCGTCGTACAGCTCGACGGGTTGGGCACTGCAGGACGCGTTCAAAGACCAGATCGCGCTGCTCGACTTCTTCGGCACGCGCGTCGGCAAGCCGCAGCGGGTGATCGCGTGGGGCGCCTCGCTGGGCGGCATCATCACCGCCGGGCTCGTCCAGCTGTACCCGGACCGCTTCGCCGCGGCGATGCCGCTGTGCGGGGTGCTTTCAGGAGGCGTTGCGACGTGGAACACGGAGCTCGACGGCGCCTATGCCTTCAAGACGCTCCTCGCGCCGAAATCCGACCTCCAGCTCGTGCACATCACGGACGGCGCCGCCAACCTGCAGCTCGCCCTTCAAACCTTCAACGAGGCGGCCGCGACGCCTCGAGGGCAAGCGCGACTCGCGTTGATGGCGGCGCTCATCGACCTGCCGGGCTGGTTCGACCCGAGGCTGCCAGAACCTGCACCCGCGAACTATGCCGCTCGCGCCCTGGCGCAAGACGCCTGGTTGTCACGGGTGGATTTCGCCTTCGCGTTTCGCTTTCGCACCGAGCTCGAGCAGCGCGCCGGCGGAAATCCCTCCTGGAACGTCGGCGTCGACTACAACCACCAGCTCTCTATCTCGCCCGACCACGCGGAGGTGATAGCCCTCTACGAGGCTGCGGGCCTGGACCTACAGGCGGACCTGACAGCCCTCAACAGCGGAACGCGCATCGGCGCGGATCAGTCCGCCGCAGGCTACCTCGCTCAGTACATCAGCTTTGACGGGCAGCTGAGCGTGCCGACGCTCTCCGTCCACACGACGGGGGATGGTCTCGTGGTCGCACCCAACGAGAGCGCCTACGCCGAGGTCGTCGATTCGGCCGGCAAGCTGGGCATGTTGCGGCAGTTGTTTGTCCATCGGGCCGGGCACTGCGCGTTCACGCCGGCGGAGACGATCGCCGCGCTGCAGGTGCTGCTCAAGCGGCTCGACACCGGGAGCTGGGACGGTGCCGCGCCCGCCAGCTCGTTCTCCGGCATCGCGTCGCCGCCCGCCTTCATCTCTTTCAGCCCGGCGCCCTACCCCCGGCCGTTCACCAAAGGAATGTCGATCTCCACCTAGAAGCCGTCCTTCACGAACAAGAAGGAGATGGCGCGCAGCATCGAAGAGGCGAAGAGGCCGGAAACGCGGGGGCGTCGCCTGGCGGCCGCCGCCACCAAATTACGGAGCTAGTCCGGACCGCGCGGCCTCGGGCCGAAGGTCAGCGTCGGCGGGATGGCCAGCATCTTTCCGTCCTCTGACTTGACCAGCTGCCAGTGCCCCTCGTGCACCATCCAGTGATGCCGATGGCACCGCCGATCGAGTCGAGGATGCCGCTGATCAACGCGAGCCGACCGCATTGGCGGTTCTCACCATGACGACCAGGTGGGCGTAGCCGACCTCGCCGTCGCCCATGGCCTGGAGGCTTTCAGGTAGTCGATTCATTGCCTTGCCGACCGCGATGCTGTTGGCAGCTGCGCCATGTGTCATGTGGCAGTTGAAGCGCAGCCAGTCGATCGCGCTGGCCGAGCCCTCGTCCTCCCAGGTCTCGCGGGAGGCAAACTCGGCTGCGTCCTGGGCAAAGAGAATCTCCTGCGCGTCCATGAAGTGACGCCTGCTCCGCATTCGCTCCACGAGCTCCTCGTCGCTGAGGAGGGAAGCGCTGCAAGGAGACTGCACGTCTTGCGTCGCGAGCATACGAATATGGTACAAACGAATGTGCGATCTATCAACCAAATCGGCATGTAAATAAGATCAAAACAACGTCACCAGGCCCTGCAACACCGGCCTCCGGACGCCACCCCGACACCCACTTCACAGTCCCTTTCCCCAGCGTCCAACTCACGCCCCAGCGGTGCCCCAAACGCCCTCTTACCAGCCCCTCTTCCGTCCCTGATCTCCACCCACCACCGGAACGCCTCACCACCCGGCACCCGATCTCCATCCCGCTTTCAAACTTGAACAGGTATTGGGGTTCTGCGCCTCGATTCGAATAGACGTAGGAGGCGCACACGACGCCACCGCTCAGGTCGATCCGGCGCTCGAGCTCGCCCGGCACGCAGCCTCACAGCGTCCGATCGTAGGCTGGTGCGGCATGAGGCTCGTCGGCCTGGTCCTGGGCGCCCTCCTGATCGCGTCCTGTGCACCAAGGGTTGGAGCACAGGCAAAAGTATCCCCAAGCCCCTCGGCGACCCCGACGATCGCTCAGGCGCCCAGCCCGAGCCCGGAGCCGTCACCGGCGCCTGACCGACCCCACGTCTTCGTGATCGTGATGGAGAACCGCAGTTACACCCAGGCGATCGCAACCCCGTACGTCGCGCAGCTTGCGGCCCAGTACGGCGTGGCGACCGACTACCACGGCGTCTCGCATCCCAGCCTCCCCAACTACCTCGCGCTGACGTCGGGGACGACCTGGGGCATCGCCGACGATGGATATCACCCCCTCCCCGCGGGAGGCCTCGGCACCCAGCTCACGAACGCAGGCATCGACTGGCGCGCGTACATGGAGGGCATGACCAGGGGCTGCTTCAACAGCCCCTACCCGTACGCCCTGAAGCACAACCCGTTCGCGTACTACGGCAGCGCCTGCCCCGCGCAGATCGTCCCCTTCGGTCAGTTCGCGGCGGACCTTTCCGGAAACACGCCGCACTTTGCCTGGATCACGCCCGACCTGTGCCACGACGGGCACGACTGCTCGAATTCGGTCGCCGGCGCATGGCTGTCGCAGACCGTCGCCACCATCCTCGCGTCCAGCGCCTGGCAGGACAACGGCGTGCTGTTCATCACCTGGGACGAGGGTGACGACAGCGCCAACTCGGTCCTGACCCTCGTCGTCCACCAGGACCCGCTGATCCACGAGAGCTCTCGGCCCTACAACCACTACTCGCTGCTGGCCACGATCGAGGACGAGCTCGGCGTCGCCCGCCTCGGCCAGGCGGCACAGGCGAGCCCAATGAGCGACCTGATGGCGAGCCGGAAGCCTCTGCGGCTGCGAAGCCGCGTGACATAGCGCCCCTCGCCCGCGCAGCGGGAGCAATCAGTAAGTCCCATCCTCATCGCCGCTTGCGCGCAGGCCTAGGGTGAGGGCACCAAGGACTCTGAACTTAGACCCTTCCAGTACGTGATCGAGTCGAGATATTCGAGGTCGATATTCACGCCGAGCCCTGGTCCCGCCGGCACGTCGAGGCGACCATCACGAAGCACGAACGGATCCGTGATGTCGCGGTGGTAGTAGCGGTCCGAGGCTGACGTGTCGCCCGGCAGCCTGAAGTTTGGCATCGCGGCCATCGCAACATTGCCCGCGCGGCCGATGCCGGTCTCGAGCATCCCGCCCATCCAGACCGGCACGCCTTTGGACGCGCAGAGGTCGTGGATGCGCCGCGCCTCGAGATAGCCGCCGACGCGGCCCGGCTTGATGTTGATGATCCGGCAAGCGCCAAGCGCGATCGCGTCGGCGGCCGCCTGCTCAGACGTGATCGACTCATCCAGACAGATCGGCGTGCGCACGCGCTTCGCCAGCTCGGCGTGCGCGAGCACCTGCTCTTCGGGCAGCGGCTGCTCGATGAGGAGCAGGTCGAACGGGTCCAGCAGAGCGAGCTGCGGCGCGTCCGAGAGCTTGTAGGCGGTGTTTGCGTCGACCTGGAGCGGCACGTCGCCGAAGCGCTCGCGGACCGCGCGCACCGGCTCGACGTCCCAACCCGGCTTGATCTTGAGCTTGATCCGGCGGTAGCCCTGGTCGAGATAACCGCCGACCGTGGCCACCAGGTCCGGGATGGATCTATGGATGCC
>JBDTKH010000016.1:0-34538 GCA_039935415.1 Candidatus Dormiibacterota bacterium | reverse complement strand
TGATTCGACCCGGGCGTCAGGACCGCCGCTTCCGGGGCAAGTCAGACCCCATCGACGCGGAGGTGGCGGCGGCCGCGGTTCTGTCCGGGAAGGCGCGCCACTTTCCTCGCGCCTCGGCGGGAAAGGTCGAGATGATTCGGGCTTTCCGTATTGCCAGGACGTCTGCGACCAAGGCCAGGACCCAGGCGATCAACGCGATCAAGGCTCTCGTCGTGATGGCTCCCGATTCGGTTCGCGACTCGTTGCGGGAGCTGCCGACTGCCCGCCTGGTTGCCACCTGCGCACGTTTCCGCGTTGGTCCAATCGACGACCCGACCACAGCCGTCAGGGCCGGACTCAGATCTCTGGCGGCCCGCTACCAAATGTTGGACGCAGAGGCGGGGCTCCTGGAGAGGCAGATCGACCAGCTGACCTCAGCGACCGATCCTCTGTTGCGGAGTCGCTTTGGTGTCGGCCCGGATACGGCGGCTGCGTTGCTCCTGGCCGCCGGCGACAACCCTGCCCGCCTTCGGTCAGACGCGTCCTTCTCTATGTTGTGCGGTTCCTCGCCGGTGCCCGCCTCCTCCGGCCAGACCAAGCGACACCGCCTGAATCGAGGCGGTGATCGCCAGGCAAATGCAGCCCTCTATCGGATTGTGATGACCAGGCTGCGCTGGCATGACCAGACGAAGGCCTACATGCGACGTCGATTGAGCGAGGGCAAGTCAAAAGCTGAGGTCATCCGTTGCCTGAAGCGCTATGTCGCCCGCGAGATCTACCAGGTCCTGACCGCGCCTCGCGACCGGCCTTGACATCCATAGGAGGATCCTTTACGAAATACGGGGCACGCCGTGGCTACCGGTTCGAGTCCCTGGCGGCCCCTAATGGGCCAAACCAGCTCCACAGAGCGAAAGCGACACTAAGCCCGATCACAACGAGTAGGGGAACGGCAGCACCAACCGGTCGGCGGGGGCCCTCCAAGAAAGGAAGAATTCGGTAGATGTGTGCGAGAGTTCCACCGGTGCAGCGCGAGAATGTTCCGCTGCGTTCGGTCGCGATTTTTTATGTGCTGGCCTTCAGCCTCTCCTGGCTGATCGAGATCCTCCAGGTAGCCGCCGCGCGCGGCTTGATCCACCTTCAGCTCCCGGGCGCCATTGGCTTCCTCTCGCCGTTGGCGCCGATGCTGGCGGCCGGCCTGATGTCGGTCAGAGAGGGAGGTATGCGGGGACTACGGCACCTGCTCGGCCGACTGCTTCGATGGCGAGTCGCACCCGCTTGGTACGTGGCTGTCTTGGCCCGATTCCCAGTGCTCGGGCTGGTCGCCGTGAGCCTCGCCTATGCGGTCAGCGGCCGAACGCCGGACTTCAGCGCCAACTACATCCGCAGCGTTTTTCCTCAGTTCCCACAGAACCTAAGTCCCTGGCTCTTGGTCCTACCCTTCCTGCTCTATTCGATCCTCACCACCATTCCCGAGGAGGTGGGATGGCGAGGCTTCGCCCTACCTCGAATGCAGGAACGTTGGGGCGCCGTTTATGCGAGCCTTGCCGTGGGCGCTCTGTGGGGCCTCTGGCATTTGCCTGACTTCTTCTACCCGCAGGCCGTCCAGAGCGGCATCTCGTTCCCGCTCTTCCTGGCTGGCACCCTGTCGACTTCGATTCTGTTCACCTGGGTCTTCAACGGTACGGCCGGCAGCCTACTCATGGTGTCCGTCCTGCACTCGTCGTTCAACGCTACCGACGTCTTCCTGCCATTGCTGCCGCAGGTCACCGGAACCACCTTGCAGTTGTGGCTCTGGGTGGCAGTGATCACCTTGGTTGCTGTCACCCTCGCAATGGCTCGCCGTCTGCGTGACGCGGTACGTAGGGTTCGTCGCGTCGAGCAGCGACAGGATGAGGTGTAGCAGCGGGGTTTGACTTGTAAGGCGCGAGTACCGGTCTGACGCCCGCCGAGTTCAACTTATAGAGCCGCGGCTCTGTACACATTTACGAAATACGCGGCATGCTGCGGCTATTGGTTCGGGTCCCGCGCGGCCCACCACCTGGGAGGGCCCGCTGCTGCCGCTTGGGCATGACTATGACTTTTCTTCGCCGGACGGCTAAGGGCTTGGCGAGAGGCTTAAGGCGGGCCGTCGCGGACCAGAGCCTGACCTAGGATCCTCCGCGCCTTCGCAGCGCGGTTTCGATCTCGTCCAGGTGCTCACCGCGGTGGCTGGCGCGTAGAGGGTTGACCGGGCTGGTGGGATCGTTGGGCCAGAGCCGGGCAGGGTCGAGCGACGCGACACGGCGGTCGGTGTCCTCGGCCAGCCGCAGTGCCAGCTCGGCCGCTTTCCGAGGCGGAATGGCATGGATCAGTGGGCGGGTAGCGTCGTTGATCCAGTCGACGTCTTCCGGCTCGGCATCGTACGGTGAGAACGGCACGCCGCGGTCCAGCTTGTCGGCCAGCGCCAGGACGCGCGCGTCCCAAAAGGCGATGTGGCCCATCACGCCGGCGACCGTCCAATGTTCGTTCACGGGGCTGCTCAGCTCGTCGTCGCGCAGACGCGAGACGAGGTCGTGCAACCGCTCGCGCTCCCGCGCGTTCTGCTCGACGTACGAACGATCCGGCGACATCCTCATCTCCTGTTTACAGCCTGGCCACCGCCGCAGCCATTATCACGAGGGACCAACTCCAGCACCAGCCGCACCGCAGAGGTTATATACACCTTAAGAAAATACGGGGCATGCCGGCGATTTCTGGTCCATTCGCGAAATCTCTTGCGAGACCGTTGGACCTGGTCTCGATAGCATGCAGTCTCCTCACAAATGCTGCTGCGGACTGGCACGGGAGCCGGACCTGCAAACAAAGTGACAATGCATCCATGACCAGACGACCTGGCTTGGCCGACTATGAGGGAATAGCGGTGCCACCGCTGGTGCACGCAGCAGTCGAAGCTACACGTGCTGCCGGCTATCCCCTCGCTTGCACATCGGAGGTGGGAAGGTTGCTCCATCTTCTCGCCGCGCACCAGCCAGGCGGTCGGCTAGGAGAGCTCGGTACGGCCTATGGAGTGGGCGCCGCTTGGCTCGCAACAGGCATGTGCGCTGGCGCTCGCTTGCACACCGTTGAGATCGATGCCGGGCGGGCTAGTGCGGCCACGGCTTTGTTCGCCGATCGGAGCGACGTAATTGTGATACGCGGCGATTGGAGCCACATGCGGACGTATGCGCCGTTCGACCTCCTGTTCAGCGATGGCGGGCCGAAGCGCGAACCGGAGGCGCCGACGCTGCTCAGGCCGTTGCTCAGGCCCGGAGGATTGCTCGTATTGGACGACTACACGCCTGAATCGGCGTGGACGGAGGAGCAGCGCAAGTCGTACCAGAACGACGTGTCGCGCAGGATCTGGCTAGAAAACCCCGAATGGTCGGCGCAGGAACTCCAGCTTTCTAAGGACATTTCGGTCATCCTGGCAGTCCGCTTCGACGAGGCCTGACGCGATTGAAATTCGATTCAACGATCAATCGGTACGAGCCCAAGACGGTGTGGCCATCGGCTAGTTGATTGCCAGACAGTCCCTGAGCTTCGTTCCGTGCACCTTAAGAAAAATACGGGGCAGGCGGCCGATATTGGTTCGGGGTGTGACCCTCCGGGTTAAGGAAGGTTCTTGAGCCGCCTGGATCAGCCGGTTGGTAGTTCGTATTCCCAGCCCCTTCGAGTCGATCACCATTTAGCAAGTGGTCGAGTGCCCATCGATTCGCCAAGTGGGCGATAAGGAGCACGCGTTTACCACCCCAACCCTTGGCTAGGTCAGCGAGGAAATCACGGGTTCTGTTCACGACGTCTGAATAGCTCTCGCCCTTGGGGAAGGGAATGCGTACGCACTCCAATCGACAGGCGGCTACCTCGGCAACCGGTCTCCCGTTAAGTTCGCCGTAGTTGCATTCCCGGAGTCGTGGGTCTTCGAAGATAGGAAGGGCAGAAGGGAAAGATGCAATCCTCGCCGTCTCGACAGCGCGCGAAAGGTCAGAAGTGAACACTGCGTGCAGACCATCGCGGCTTCGGCGTTCACCCAATGCACGCGCCTGCATCCTGCCTAAGGCTGAAAGTTCACCGGGAAGCCAGCCGGTGGCGATTCCTCGTTCGTTATCCACCGTCGTGGAATGTGTCTCGTAAGCGATCGCGACACTCATTGCGGAGGTCCAGTCCGGCGGGCACTTGAACTGGCGGGGCATCCGGCTCGGCAAACCCGCGTTCGCATCAACTCATCCGAAGGTATCAACTGAGTCGTCGAGTATCCTCCTGCGAGAGCCTGGCCAGCGTGGAGAGGAGCCCGAACGGCGCTCTGGCCAGACCTCCGAGTCCGTACACAGCGAGGAAAATACGGGGCAGGCCGTTCAGGACTGGACTAGCGTTTTCTCCCCTGCCAGCGGCTCGTGGGTCGGGCCACGGCGGCCGAGCCGCTCCCGGGGTGATCCGGGAGTGGGCGGGCAAATGCCAATCTGTCGGGGCCTGGTCGGACTTTTTGCCCTCCTACTGGTGGTAGATTTGGCTAGTTTTGGTCAAGAACGATAGGACCATAGGCAAGCCTGAAGACCGAAACCGCTGGCTCACTTTAGGCCAGGCCAGCCGCACTCTCGGAGTCACCCCTAACACCCTGCGCCGGTGGGCCGATCGGGGCCAGATTCCCTCCTTCACCACACCGGGCGGCCACCGCCGTTTTCCCCTTGCGGCGATCCAGGCCCTGGTCCCGGCGGGCCGGACGCGCCGACCTGCGCTCGCGAGTATCGGCGAGTCATCAGATCGCATGGCTCGTGCGTACCGGCGGGCGAGGCCGCTGGCTCGGACGCACGAGCATGCCGTATGGCTGGCGAAGCTCTCAGATGCGGAACGCAATCGGTTTCGCGAGAGGGGCATGCGACTCGTCGGCGAGCTGCTTGCGCTTCTTGACGCCGAGCGCGAACCGGGCTTGCTCTTGCTCGCGGGCGCGGAGCGCCAGGCGAGCGAATACGGCGCCGAGGCCGCAAGGCTCGGCGCTTCGCTGAGCGACACGGTCGAGGGATTTCTCCGCTTTCGCAAGCCGTTCGTCGACGAGCTGGCAGGCCTTGCGCGCAGGCGAGGCCTGGACACCCGGGAGGCAACTGCCCTTCTGGTCGATGCGGAGTCGGCGCTTGACCGACTGCTGGTCGCGCTGATGATCGGCCACAGCGCCAAAGGAAACCGGGCGTGACAGATCTATGGGCGCTCACCGCATCGGCGAGCGACGCTGACGCGACCACGCGCGCGGACGAGGCGCGGCACATGGAGGAGTGGGTGGCCGGCGGTGGCGCCGGAGTGGCGCTGGTCACGTGTCACCGTGCCGAGCTCTATGGATTCGGCACCATGCCCGCGCTCGCATCGGTTCGCGTGCATTCGGGAGAACCGGCGATCCGCCATCTATTACGGGTGGCGTCAGGACTGGAGAGTGTGATTGTGGGTGAGGACGAGGTGCTTCACCAGGTGCGCGATGCGTTGAGACACGCACGCGCGAAGCGGAGGCTGGACGGCCGCGTGCAGCGCCTACTCGAGACGGCGATCGCCGCGGGCCGGAAGGCTCGGGCGGGACGGACGGAATCGAGCGGCAACCTTGCGCAGAGCGCAGTGGAATGGCTGCGCGGCAAAGCTGAGCTCTCGGGGCGCCCGGTCGTCGTCGCGGGCGCCGGCCGCATGGGCGCCGTCCTGGCACATTCCGCGGTGGGCGCTGGCGCCGAAGTCATCATCGCGAGTCGCGACGCCAGCAAGGCAGGCCGGCTTGCGCGCGTGTACGCGGGGCTCGGCGTCGACCTGCACGCCGGTGCCGAGCTGGCCGCCCGCGCCGCCGGCGTGGTGGTTGCCCTTGGCGGCCCGTGGACTGAACTGAAGATGCTTGCCGGTGCCGAGCTGCCTCCAATCGCGGACATCTCAGCGCCGCAGGCGGTACCCGACGAAGTGCGCCGGCGGCTCAACGGAAGCTTCCTCGGCATCGACGACCTGTACGGCCGCAGTCATCCGCTGCCGGGCGCATACATAAAGGACGCGGAGCGGGTGGTTGCCCGCAAAACGGCCGAGTACCTGACCTGGCTGGAGGGCTGCGGGTGAAACCGATGACCTGCCGGCGTTCGGCGAATCTCAACTAGTGCGAGAGCTCCGCGGCACCGAAAGCCGCCGCTCCACTGTTCGGGACACGCCAATCCTCACCGGGATCCACCGGCCGATCGCAGAGATGGTCCGGCTGCTCGGCGCGCAGTGACCATCGCCACCGACATCGGCTGGCGCGAGCGCGCGGCCGAGCTTTTCCCAGGCGGGGTGAACAGCCCCGTTCGCGCCTATCGCGCCGTCGGCGGTGAGCCACCCGTGCTGGTGCGTGGAGAGGGCGCTTACGTCTGGGACGAGCGCGGCCGCCGTTTCATCGACTATGTCGGCGCATTCGGCCCGCTATTGATGGGTCACGCTCACCCTGCCGTTGTCGAGGCGATCAAGACTGCCGTTGAAGCCGGTGGCTCCTTTGGCGTGACGGGCCCGGGCGAGGTGCGCTTGGCCGAGCTGATCCGCGCGCGGATGCCCTCCATCGAACGGGTGAGGTTCGTGAACAGCGGAACCGAGGCCGCGATGAGCGCGTTGCGGGTCGCTCGCGCCGCGACCGGGCGCGATCTGATCGTCAAGTTCGAAGGTGGATATCACGGCCACGCGGACTCGCTCCTGGTCGAGGCCGGCTCGGGCGCCGCCACGCTCTCGATTCCAGGCAGCGCTGGGGTCGCGCGCTCGGTGGCGGCGCAGACGCTGGTCGCGACCTACAACGACCTGGACTCGGTCGATGCGCTGCTCAACTCGCACCGGGGCGAGGTCGCCGCCGTGATCGTCGAACCGGTCGCCGCCAACATGGGCGTGGTCGCACCTGCCCGTGGCTTTTTGGCGGGACTCCGCGACCTGACCGAAAGAGCGGGCGCGCTGCTCGTCTTCGACGAGGTGATCACGGGATTCCGTGTGGCACCCGGCGGAGCGCAGGAGCTCTACGGCGTGCGCCCGGACTTGAGCGTGCTGGGCAAGATCATCGGAGGCGGCCTGCCGGTCGGTGCTTACGGCGGGCGCGCGGACCTGATGGAACTGGTCGCTCCTTCCGGCCCTGTCTACCAGGCGGGCACCCTGTCGGGGCATCCGGTGGTGATGGCGGCGGGGGAGGCGACGCTGGCGCAGCTGACTCCCGACCTTTACACAGCGATCGAGGCGCAAGCCGCCAAGCTGGAGGCCGGGTTTCGCGTGCCTGGAGCATGCGTCGCCCGCGCCGGATCGCTGCTGACCGTGTTCTTCCGCGATCGGCCGCCCCAGAACTTCGCCGAGGCCAAGGCTTCTGACACCAAGGCCTTCGCGCGATTCTTCCACTCGATGCTGGATGCCGGCGTGCTGCTCCCACCATCGCAGTTCGAGGCGTGGTTCGTGTCCGCTGGGCATAGCGACTCGGTGATCGACGCCACGCTCGAGGCGGCGTCGCGATGAGCAGGTTCCTCGATGCGGCGCGCCGGCAGCCGGTCGATGTGACGCCCGTATGGCTCATACGCCAGGCCGGGCGCTCGCTGCCCGGGTATCGCAAGCTGCGTGAGCGCTGGAGCCTGGTCGAGATCGTCGCCCAACCGGAGTTGTGCGCAGAGGTGACGCTGGAGCCGGTGCGCTGGCTAGGTGCCCGCTGATGTCGCGTGAACCCTCGACCGGCATCCTGTGTATGGCCTATGGCAGTCCCGCGACCGAGGCTGACATCGCCGCCTACTACACCCACATCCGCGGCGGCAGGACTCTGGAGTTGACTCGCTCTCGTGGACGGGTCATGGGTTGGGGATCGAAGCTCCGGCGCTCACGCTTCGGTCTGATTCGCGCGGCTCGCCACTGGCGGTCGAATTCTGGTGGTGAGATCTGCCCCAGGCGCCCTGTGACTGTCCGTGAAGGCAGAATCAGCAGCCCTATTTGAGTTTGGGTTCCGTGCACCTTTGAGAAATACGGGGCAGTCGGTCGCTAGTTGAACACTCATCAGTGGCGCCGGGAGGAGACATAGCCTTTGAGGAGCAACTCAAGGGCTCGTCGGCACCGGAACGTGTGGGGTGCTTTTATTCAGTCCGTATTCAAGAGGATCGATTTGGCTATCGGGATGGACGCCCTGTCTATTCTGCTAGACTGGCGAATGGTTGAGGCAGGTTGAGCTCAAGAGACGGATTCAACGAACAGCCGAAGCCCGCGGCCTCGCCTGGCGGCTGGTCAGGCAGGGCGGACGTCACGAGGTGTGGCAGTGCGGCAGCATCAAGGTCACCATTCCTCGCCATCGGGAAGTCACGAACTCACCGCTGAAGCCATCTTCAGGACTCTCGAAGCTGAGTTGGGTCGGGCCTGGTGGAGAAGATGCAGCGTAAGACCTACACCGCAAGCTGCCGGCGGGATGGGGATTGGTGGGCGATTAGCGTTCCCGAGCTGCGAGCAGTTCACACCCAGGCTCGCCGGCTCGAGAAAGTCGACGCCATGGTCCGTGACGCGATCGCCGCCTTCTTGGACGTACGACCGGATTCCTTCGAGATCAGAGTCGAGCCGGTCCTGTCGCGCGACCTTCAGAAGAAGGTAGGGCGGGCGCGGAAGGTGCGTAGTGATGCGGAGGTCCTGCAGCGCGAAGCGGCGACAGTCAGCGCGGAGGTGGCCGCAGACCTGGTGCAAGGAGCGCACTTGACGGTACGTGATGCCGGCCGCGTGATGGGAGTCTCCCACCAGCGCATAGCGCAGCTGCTCAAAGCTGGCATCGCCATGCGGAGCCGCGGCGGCATCCGCCAAGTCCGGGCGGCGCGCGACAGCCAATCCCAGGGATGACTGTGGATTGCCGACGCCCGCGACCGAACTTGAGCCGACGTTGATCGACGGCTGCTGGAGTTGACCTCGGCGTGAGATTACGTTGTATAATCTGCTTGTGATCATTACGCGGAAGATTCGCAAGGTGGGTAATTCGCTGATGATTCCTCTGCCACCGGAGACCATCTCCGAGTCAGGTTTCAAGGAAGGGATGGAACTGTCAATTGACTCGAGGCCGGGTCACGTGGACCTCGACCTGGCGGGCGTCCCGGACAAATCTCTCGTGGAGTTCACGGCCCGCTTTACCGAGCGCTACCGGGAAGACTTAGCCGAGCTTGCCGACCTCTAAGAAGGGGCCGGCGGAACCCGTAATTACCCTCTCCGGCCTGATCTGGATGCACGCAGTCGCCGTCGAGGAGTTTGGGGGCTCGACCGGCATGCGAGACCGAAACCTGCTCGGGTCAGCCCTTGCGCGCCCGTTGGCTACGTTCGGGGGCAAGAACCTCTACGAGACTCCATTCAAGCGAGCCGCGGCCCTGGCGGAGAGCCTCGTGCTGAAGCACGGCTTCGTTGATGGAAACAAGCGGACGGCGATGTACGCGATGGCGGCCTGGCTTGAGCGCGAAGGCTATGCCATCAACGCGGCGCGCGGTGAACTGCGCGATCTTGCCCTCTCGATCGCATCGCATAGCCTCTCCACAGAACAGATTGCTTCATGGCTGGAGAACCGCTCGAGCAACCTTTGACGCGCTTGAGCTGCGATGCCGGGAGATGACATCTCCGCGCTGCCTGATGAGGAGGCCACCGCGATCGCTGTCGACCTCTCGTCCCGCCTGGGGCGCCGCGCGAGGTCGCCGTTTCGGCCCGTTGCGCCGGAGGTCGGGCGCTGGCTCGACGAGCCCGACTTTGACTCCTGTCGACCGCGCGATGATGGCGGCTTTTCACCCCTTGGTCGCGCGCACCTCATCGGGCGGGCTGGAGAGGCCCGAGACCGTGCTGACCTGGCATCGCGAGCTTGTCCGACGGAAATGGGCCGCGTTCGGTAGGCGACGAGGTGTGGGACGGCCCCCGCTGGCCAAGCTCCAGGAGCTGACCGGCGGGGGAGGGACGGCCTGGAGAAGGGAGGGCCCTCGGAGAGGTCTGCCAACTCCAGGCGGGGCCTTCCAGGCTCATGCCGGTCCGACCTGCGATTGCCTGCCGAGCGACCGAAGCTATGGCGAGGGGATGATCCCTGGGATCACGTAGGCCTCGATCATCGCCAGCACTCCGACCGCGCTCGTCAGGATGAGGCTGTAGCCGATCACGCGGCGGAAGATCTCGCCTTCGGACCCCACCTTGTTCACGCCGGCCGCGCCGACCGACAGGTTCTGCGGACTGATCATCTTGCCCATCACGCCGCCAGACGAGTTCGTCCCGGCGGTGAGGATCGGGCTGACGTTGTGCAGCTGCAGGGCGGTCTGCGCCTGCAGCGGGCCGAAGAGCGTGTTGGATGAAGTGTCGCTTCCGGTGAGGAACACGCCCAGCCAGCCGAGGAATGCGGCGACGAACGGGAAGATGAACCCGGTCTTGGATAGCGCGATGGCCATGGATGCGGTGAGTCCGCCGTAGTTCATCACCTGGGCGATGCCCAGGATCATCGCGATGGTCACGATCGGCAACGCGAGCTGCCGCAGCGTCTTCGCATAGACCGTGACGAAGTTCACGCGCCGGCCGAGGATCCGCATCAGCAGGAACGCGATCAGGCCCGCGTAAAGCACGAGCGAGCCGGCGGCCGCGAGGAAGTTCCAGTCGAAGGTCAGCGGGTACTCGGTCGACTTGGCGACGATCGGCTTCTCACGGAAGATCAGCGAGACGGGCTTGCCTTTCACGATCTCGTAGGTACCCGGCCAGTAGAAGTTCCAGTCGGGGAACTTGAACGCCTGCCGGTCCTTCGCCGGGTCAGGTCCGATCCACGGTGCCGGGCACAGCTTGAACGCGGGCGTGCCGCACTTCAGGTCGGCGGTGATGTTGGCAGGCGTCGCCAGCGCCGTCTTGACGTCGCCCGCCGGGTGGCCCGACCAGAACGGCAGGTTGCCCATCTGCCCGACGAGGATCACCACGACCAGGAGAATGTACAGCGAGAACGCCTGCACGACGCGCCCTGGCGGATCGACCTTGTCGAGGGGATCTGAGCCGATCGCCGCAGCCACGCCCGGGAGATCGGCACGGCGGGCGGGCGCGCCCGCGGCGCCGACGACACCGCGCCCACCCGTCGCCGCGGTTTCGTGTGCAAACCGCCAGATCTCAGTGGGCTTCCAGAACCGCAGCAGCAGCGCGAGGCAGCCCATGGAAACCAGGGCGGCGAGGATGTCGGTCAGCTCGGGGCCGATGAAGTTCGAGACCAGGAACTGGACGATGGCGAACGAGACGCCCGTCACCGCGACCGCAGGCAGGATCTCGCGCATCCGCCTCCATCCGGCCAGCACCACGATCAGGTAGGCCGGGATGATGATCGAGAACAGGGGCAGCTGCCGGCCGACCATGGCCGAAAGGGCCAGGGTGGTCGACGTCGGGTCTTTGTGGCCCAGGATCGGCGCCACCAGGCCGCCAAGCGTGACGACGGGGATGCCGATCGAGCCAAAGGCGACAGGTGCCGTGTTGGCAAGCAGGGCGAGCACCGCGGCGGAGACCGGCTCGAAGCCGAGGCTGGCGAGAATGGACGCGGTGATCGCCACGGGAGCGCCGAAGCCAGCGATCCCCTCGAGCAGGGCGCCGAAGCTGAACGCGACGAGCAGCGCCTGCAGCCTGCGGTCGGTGGTGAGGCGCGTGAGCGATCGCTTGATCACGTCGAAATCCCCGCTGGCCACCGTCAGGTTGTGGAAGAAGACGGCGTTGAGCACGATCCAGCTGATCGGCCACAGGCCGAACGCGATGCCCTCGGTGGTCGTCCCCAAAGTGAGACCGAAGGGCATGCCCCACACGAGCCAGGCCAGGAGAAAGGCCGTCGCGACCGCGGCCAGCGCGCTCTGCCAGGCGGGCAGCTTGACGATCGCGAGCAGCACGAAGAGGACATAGAGCGGAAGGCCGGCGACCAGCGCCGACAGAAGGATGCTGTCCAGCACCGGCTGGTAGGTCTGGTGAAACGTCAGCACGATTCCCATCGTCTACCCCTTTGAGCGACAGGCCGCCGTCAGCCGACCTTCAATTCAATCTCAAAGCACCTTGAATTGCAAGCTGCTCCGTCTCCCCCAGGCCCACCGCCACGGCGGGCACCGAGACCGGACGTGATCGGATCAGCGAGAGTGAGGATGCCGGGTCGATGTTATTCGCAGTCTGCAGGGCGCGAAGTTATGGCCTCTATTACGCGCTCAAAAGCATGCTACCGTGCGAGAAGCAAAGCATTTGGCAACCATCCTTGCAGACGTCTCAAGCCAGCCCAACCAGGCGCCCGACCACAACCAGCGTGACTATGCCGACCTGAAGCGGCGCATCCAGGAAGCCGGCCTGCTGCGCAAGCGGCCCGGGTATTACTTCCTCAGCATCGCGACCAACCTCCTGCTCCTCGCCGGTTGCCTGATCGTGCTCTTCACCGTCGGGACGCTTTGGGCGCAGGCGCTGGCGGCGGTAGGCCTGGCGATCGTCTCCGGGCAGCTGGGCTACCAGCTTCACGATTCCGGCCACAAGCAGATGTTCGTAAAGCCATGGAAGAACGCGCTCGTGGGGCTCGTCACGGCCGACCTGCTGCTCGGCATGTCATACGGCTGGTGGACGCACAAGCACAACCTGCATCACGGCAACCCGAACGACGTCGACCTCGACCCTGACATCAAGGTCGGCGCGATCGCGTACAGCCTCGACCACGCGATGGCGCGAGGCCCGGTGGGCCGGCTCATGGCGATGTACCAGGCGTACCTGTTCTTTCCCCTGACGACGCTGCTCGCATGGAGCATGCACGTGACGGGCATGACTTACCTCATCAAGGAGCAATCTCGCTACCGCCGGCTTGAGTTCGTCCTACTGGCGGTGCACGCGATCCTTTTCCTCGGCTCGCTGGTCTACTTCCTCGGTCCCGGATCTGCGCTCGTCGTGGTGTTGATCTACAAGGCCGTCGGCGGGGCGTACATGGCGTCAGTCTTCGCGCCGAACCACAAAGGCATGCCGCAAACGGACAGCAACACCCACATGGACTTCCTCCGCATCCAAGTGCTCACCGCCCGCAACATCTACAGTCACCCGCTCACCGACCTGTGGTACGGATCGCTCAACCTGCAAATTGAGCATCACCTGTTTCCGAACATGCCGCGCATGAACCTGAGGCTGGCGCAGCCGATCGTCAAACAGTTCTGCGCGGAGCGAGGCATCGAGTACTACGAGACGTCGTTCCTTCAGTCGTACCGCGAGCTGCTCGGCTTCCTGAACGAGATCGGGGCCCCGCTTAGAGCCGCCCGAGCCCAGGCGTAGCAGTCCTACCAGGACCCGCCGCCGCCACCTCCGCCGCCACCGCCCGAGAACCCGCCACCGCCAAACCCACTCGCGCTTCCCGAGCTCGGCGGGGTGTAGGTGATAGCGCTCGAGATGCTCGTGTTCATGGACTCCAGGCTGCTCGCAAGCAGCGCAGCTTGAAACGGCGCGTTGCCGACGTACCAGGCGCTGGTCCCGGACGTGTCGATCCCCTCGAACGCCTTCGCCCAGAGCGTGACGCAGCCGAAGACGATGGCATAGGGGAGAAGCTGCGTGAAGATGTCCGCCTTGGCCGCGAACTGCTGCCGGTATTTTTCGGCCGTCGTCATGTAGAGGCGGAATCCAAGCGTGTGCTGCATCAGCTCGCGGCCGGCGGCCGAGCGCTGCGGCATGGCACGGAATGTGGCTATCAGAGCTATCCCGACCAGGACCACCGCCACGCCGACCAGGCCCCAACCAAACGCGATGCCCAGCAGGAACGCCGCCGCGCCCCCGAGGCCGATGACCGCGATGCCGAGGCATCCCCAGACCGAGCGCGCGTAGTCGGGGCGCGAGGAGAACCGCTTCCTCGTCATGGCGTCCTGGTACACCTGGCTTTCGGCCGTCTTCAGCGTCGGCGCGAAAGTTCCCCTGAGCTCCGAGAGCTTGACCTCGCGACGGCCGTCGAAGAGACCGTGAAGGATGGACTTCTCGTACGGGAGGAGGACCGCCGGATCGCCCCAGTCTTTCCAGGTCAGCAGCCAGTCCCTGGCGCCCGGGATCTCGCTGATCGTCAAGCAGCCGCGCACGGCCAGGTCGACGATTGTCGCCGTTACGTCCTTCGTGTCTGCACTCTCGTCGAGGATCAGTCCCAGTTGCGCCGGCCGCAGCTTCTGCGGTGGCTCGAACTCGACGACCAGCGGGTCGTGATGGAACAGAGGTGCCGTGTGCTCGCGCGGGTCGTTCGTGAGGTAGTACCGGGTGAGGTACTGGCGGTCGCGGCCGTGGATCCACCAGTTCCAGCCGACCAGGCCGACGCCGACGAGCGCGACCAGCAAGCTGAGCCAGACGGTCAGCGGGGTGATGTCGAAAGCGTCCTGAGGGAACTGGCGAAGACGCGACTCGAGGAGGGGCGGCGGGACGTCGACCGCGCCTTTGCTGAGCGACGTCACGACCGACATCTGCTCGCCGGACGCCAGCTCGCGCGTCGAGTTGAAGGTGACGTCCTGTGCGGTGCTGCCGCTGAAGGAGCAGAGCTCGCCGGAACCGGTCGGACCCTGGAAGCACTTCGCGGTCACCAGCGCGTTCGCGGGCACATGAACGGTGGCGCTGACCGACTCCTTCGGCACCGGCCACAGTGCGCCATCCACGTTCCAGAACAGCTCGTCGTGGTCGGCGAAAGCGTTCAGCACCCCGCGCACCGTGTACGTGATGACGTAGCGCTTCGCGCCGGTCACCAGGAAATTGGGATCGCCGATCTTGATCACCTCGTTGTCGTGGTCGACGGAGGCCGAGTACGGCACGGCTCGCGAGCCGTCATTCACCGACACGAGGTTGAACACGTAGAACCGGTCGTGGCTGTCGTCGTACCGGTAGCGGAGGGGGATCGTCCTGAAGATGCCGTGCTTCTGCAGGGACCCGAAATCGACCCTGATGTCCTCCTGGATCGTCACCTGCGAGTCGGCGGCGACTGTGATGTCCGAATGGAAGGATGAGATGACCCACCCTTCGTCGGCCTGCGCCGGGACCGCCGCCAGCGTCAGCGCCCAGATCGCCGCCAGTGCAGAAAGAGCCAGGCTGGCGGCGCGAACCTTCATTCCCAGTCCGTATATTGCCTTGGCGCCATGACGCAGATCCGCCACGACATCCGCAACCTCGCGATCATCGCCCACGTCGACCACGGGAAGACGACGCTCGTCGACGCCCTCCTGAAGCAGAGCCACACCTTTCGCGACAACCAGGACGTCGGCACCCTGATCATGGACTCGAACGACCTCGAGCGAGAAAAGGGCATCACCATCCTCGCCAAGAACACCTCCGTGCGGCACGGGGACGTGACGATCAACATCATCGACACCCCCGGCCACGCAGACTTCGGTGGCGAGGTCGAGCGCGTGCTCAACATGGCCGACGGCTGCCTCCTGCTGGTCGACGCCGCCGAAGGTCCGATGCCCCAGACCCGCTTCGTCCTGCGAAAGGCCTTCGAGGTCGGCCTCCGGATCGTCGTCGTCATCAACAAGGTCGACCGCAAGAACGCCGACCCGAAGCAAGCTCTGCATCGCGTTCACGACCTCTTCCTCGAGCTGGCCGAAGATGCTGATCAGCTGGAAGCACCCGTCGTCTACGCGATCGCCAAAGAGGGACGCGCGGGGTTAAAGCCAGATGAGCTTGCCGCCGATCTCGAGCCGCTCTTCAAGACGATCATCGAGCACATCCCTGCGCCGGCCATAGAGGACGGCTGGTTCCAGATGCTGGTCGCCAACCGCGCCTACGACGACTACACGGGTCCGATGGCGATCGGGCGCATCACCCGCGGAAGCGTGGCTACGGGCGATGTCATCGCAGTGCTGAACAAGGCGGGCGAGGCGCGCCGCGTGAAGGTGGTGCAGGTGCTCGTGTACCGAGGCCTCGACCGGGTCGCAGTGCCCAGTGCAAGCGCCGGCGACATCGTGCTCCTGACCGGTCTCGAGGAGGTCGCCATCGGCGACACGCTGGCCAACCCCGATGCACCGGATCCCTTGCCGCGAATCGAGATCGACGAGCCCACCGTGCGCATGACGTTTGGGGTCAACACATCACCGTTGACCGGCCGCGAAGGCAAGTTCTCCACGACGCGCCAGCTGCGCGCGCGGCTGTACAAGGAGCTCGACACGAACCTCGGCCTGCACGTCGAGGACACGGATGCGGCGGAGCGCTTCCTGGTCAGCGGGCGTGGCGAGCTGCACCTCGCCGTGCTCATTGAGACCATGCGTCGCGAGGGCTATGAGTTCGAGGTGTCGAGACCGGAGGCGATCGTCAAGGTTATCAACGGGAAGCGCATGGAGCCGCTCGAGCGCCTCACCGTCGACGTGCGCGAGGAAAACCTCGGCGCGGTCACCGAAGCGCTCGGCAAGCGGCGAGGAGAGATGATCGAGATCGCCTACGACGCCAAGGGCGGCGTGCGGCTGGAGTACACGATCCCGACCCGCGGCCTCATCGGTTTCCGCAACGCGTTCTTGACTTTGACCGCCGGCACCGGCCTGATGGGCTCGATCGGCATCGGATACAGGCCGTGGGCCGGTGATTTCCGCGAGCAGCGAAACGGAGCTCTCACAGCATCGTCGGCTGGCACGACGCTGGCGTTCGGCCTGGCCGGGGCCCAGGAACGGGGAACGACCTTCATCGAGCCTGGCGAAGAGGTCTACGAGGGCATGATCGTGGGCATCCAGAAACGGCCCGGTGACATACGCGTCAACGTATGCCGCGAGAAGAAGCAGTCCAACATCCGGTCGTCCACCTCGGACATCTCGGTGAGGCTCACGCCGGCGAGCCGGCTCAGCCTCGAGCAGTCGCTCGACTTCCTCGCGGATGACGAGCTCCTGGAGGTGACGCCGAAGCATCTCCGGCTTCGGAAGCGGTACCTGACCGAGGTCGACCAATCGAGGGCCCGGAGGGTCCTCGAAACCCCCCGGGTTAGAAGCTGAGCTGGAGGCTCGGCCGGAAAGCCCTCGGCGGATCTTCGGCGCCCAGGCGGCCCATCTGCGTTGTTGCGGCCTCCGCTCCTCGCTCAGGCACCAACGGGTGCGCTCGCTCCGGTGCTCGGCCGCGCCTAGCATCTGGGCCACCTGGACACCGAATCTCTCGCCGAGGTTTTCCGTCCGAGCCTCTGGGGTATACTGTCGTCAGCCGGCGAAGCGCCGGCGCTCACGCGCAGGCTCCAGTTTCTCGAACAGGCCCGCCAGTTGAGTAGGCCTTGAGTTCGAGAGATAGGAGATGGAAATGCCTACAGGCACCATCAAGAAACTGGTCGCGGACCGTGGATTCGGCTTTATCGCCGCTGAAGACGGTAAGGAATTCTTCTTCCACCGGAGTGGCACCGAAGGTGACTTCGACAGCCTCCAGGGTGGCGAGAAGGTTTCGTTCGAGGTCGAGGCGAGCCCCAAGGGCCCGCGCGCCAAGAGCGTCCGCACTCTCTAAACAGAGAAAACCAATAGAACCCCGGGCCGAAAGACCCGGGGTTTTTTATTTGATGAGTGGCCCTCCCCACCATGTGTGGAGGGCGCCCCCGCTCGCGCAGCGAGCGCGGGCAGGAGGGGGTGGTCCGCACCGCAGCAGGGACCGACTGGAAAGGCCCGCGCCTTTTGTTTTGACGCATGCTTTGGGCTCACTGTGCGACGAGTAGACATCGCCCATGCCGGCCAGACCGTCCCGGAGGCGATGGAGCAGTTGATACGCGAGATCAAGAACGTTCGCCCCGGCGGGGAGACCGTCCTGCTCGTGGTGCACGGTTTCGGAGCCTCAGGTTCGGGCGGTGCGATCAAGGCTGCCCTCGCAGCGGAGCTGCCCGGGCTCGCAAGGCGATACAGGTTCAGGGCGTTTGGCTACGCCGACAGGGACCGCATCCCCCGCGAGCGGAACATCGACCCACGAAGCCTGAGCCAGGGGTCGACGTTGCTCGTATTCCCCGAAGTCGACACCGACAGGAAGACAACGCAAGAGTTCCGGCCGAACTTCCGCAACCTGAGGGCGAAAGTAAAGGTCCGAAGGCGCCGCGCAACCTAGCCGCCCAGGTATGCCCGCCTGACCGCCGGGTTGTGCAGCAGCTCGTCCCCGGTGCCCGTCAGCAGGATCCGCCCCGTCTCCAGGACATAAGCCCGGTCCGCCACCTCGAGCGCGCGCAGCGCGTTCTGCTCCACCAGCAGGATCGTCGTGCCCTCGCGATGGATCTCCTCGATCGTCGAGAACACCTCATCGACCATCTGCGGCGCGAGGCCGAGGGAAGGCTCGTCGAGCAGCAGCAGGCGTGGCCTGGCCAGCAGCCCCCGCGCAATCGCGAGCATCTGCTGCTCGCCACCTGACAGAGTCCCGGCCCGCATCGCGCGACGCTCGCCGAGGATCGGGAACCGCTTCATGACGGCCTCGATCTGGTCTCGCGCACGCGCGCCGCCGCGCCGCCCCCACGTCGCCAGCTCCAGGTTCTCGAGCACGGTCTGGCGGGCGAGGATCTCGCGGCCTTCGGGCACCTGGACCAGCCCTCGGTGCACGATCGTCGACGGTTTGGCGGCGACCAGGTCCAGGCCGTCGAAGACAGCCCGGCCGGAGTCCGGCCGGATGAGGCCCGACAGCGTGTTGAGGATGGTCGACTTGCCGGCCCCGTTCGCGCCGATCAAAGCCACCACCTCGCCCGCCGCCACTCGCAGCGAGATACCGCGCACCGCGGCGACCGCGCCGTAGCTGACGCTGAGGTCTTCAACGTCCAGGAGGGCATGAGCGGGCTCGGCGGCAGGCCGGGCCGCCGCAGCCGCCTCCGCCACCTCCTCCGCCTCGTCAACTCCCCGGGCGCCCGGCGCGCGGGTCACCTCCTTCTCACCGCCGGTGCCGAGGTAGGCCCTGATCACGCCGGCGTCGGTGGACACCTCGTCGGGCGTGCCGTCGGCGATCTTGCGACCGAAGTTCAGGACGGCGACGCGCCGGCACACGCCCATGACCAGGCGCATGTCGTGGTCGATCAACAGGATCGTCAGCCCCTCGGAGTTGAGCCGCTCGATCAGCTCGCGCATGCCCTGCTTCTCCGAAGGGTTCATGCCCGCGGCCGGCTCGTCGAGGATCAGCAACCGCGGCCGCAGGGCAAGGGCGCGAGCGATCTCCAGGCGCCGCTGGTCGCCGTACGGCAGGGTGCCCGCGGGTCGCTTTCCGATGTCTCTCGCCGCGAGCCCGACCGACTCCATGAGCCGGTGGGCCTCGTTGACTCGAGCGCGCTGGTCGGGGCGGAACATCGGCAGTGCGGCGAGCTGCGCCAGCGTGTCGTCGCGCTGCCGCGTGTGCATGCCGACCATCACGTTCTCGAACGCCGTCAGGTCTTTGAAGAGGCGGATGTTCTGGAAGGTGCGAGCCACGCCTAGCCCGGCGATGCTGTGCGGGGGTAGGCCCGAGAGCCTGTCCGACTCCAGCCAGGCGCTGCCCGACTGGAACGGCACGTAGCCCGTGATGACGTTGACGAGCGTCGTCTTGCCTGCGCCATTCGGCCCGATCAGGCCCTGGATCGAACCCTGCTCCACCTCCAGCGACACTCCGTCGACGGCCCGCACGCCGCCGAAGTGGCGCTGGACGTCATCCAGGCGAAGGAGCACGGACTCGAGCTCGGCGTGGCCACCACCGCGGCCTGATCAGGGCGAGGCCGCCGCGACCGACTATGCCCTGCGGCCTGAAGACGATCACCGCGATGAGGAACAGGCCGCTCACGATGTTGATGTAGTTCTTGGCCTGGTCGAAGATGAACGGCAGGGTCGTGACCACCAGCGCCCCGACGACAGGGCCCATGAAGTGGCCGCTGCCACCAAGGACCGCAAAGGTCAGGATCTGAATGGCGCGCGTCACCCCGTATTCCTGGTCTCCTGGGTTGATATAGAACGTGAGGTGAGCCTCGAGCGCTCCGGCAAGGCCCGCGAGGAGGGCGCTCAGGACGAACGCGTACATCTTGTATCGCGCCACGTGGATGCCCTGGCTGAGAGCGGCCAGCTCGTCCTGCCGGATCGCGGCCCAGGCGGCGCCCAGGCGACCCTTGGTCAGCCGCCAGAGGAGGTAGAGGACCACGCCCGTGGCCGTCAGCACAGCGTAGATGCCGCCAAGCGGGTCGGGGCTGGGGTTCTTCAGGCCCAGGCCGCCACCCGTGATCGGCAGGTTCAGGATCGCGCCGAGCCTCACCGCCTCGATGAACCCGATGGTCGCGATGGCAAGGAACACGCCTCGAAGGCGGAGCACCGGAAGGCCGACCAGCACGCCGACAAACCCTGCCAACGCCACCCCGGCGAGGACGTTCAGAACGATCGGAGTGTGCCAGTGGGCGTCCATCAGGACCGAGGTGTACGCAGCGATGGCCATGAATCCGGGCGCGGCGAGGGACAGCTGGCCCGAGTACAGCACGACGAACATCGAGGCGGCGAGGATGCTGTTGATCCCGATCTCTCCAATCAGCAGGCTGTGAGAGTTCCAGAAGAGGACCGGGTCCGAAAACAGCTGGATGAAGAAGTCCACCTAGATTTTCTCGCTGAGCTGCGGGCCGAAGAGGCCCTGCGGGCGGAACACAAGCACCAGGAAAAGTGCTGCGAAGGCGATGCCACCCTTCGCGTTGCTACCCAGCAGCGCGAACGCCACCAGCTCGATAAATGCGAGCAGGTAACCGCCGATGACGGCGCCCGGGATGCTGCCCATCCCCCCGAGCACGATCACCGCGAGCCCGCGGACCTCGACGCTGTCGCGCCCGATGTATGGGCTGATGTCGCCGAGCGCGGCGCCGAAAAGGATCCCCGCAAGGCCTCCGAGCGCAGACGAGATGACCAGCGTCAGCGAGATCATCCGGTCGACGTCAAGTCCCATCAGGCTCGCCGCGCGCGGGTTCTCGGCAACAGCCCTGAGTCCGCGACCCACCTGGGTGAAGCGGATGACGTAACCCAGGACCAGCATCAACGCGATCGAAACAGGAATCGTCACCAGCCGGGCCGCCTCGAGCGTGACGTCGCCGATGTGCCAGGTCGGGTTGGGGAAAGTCCCCGCCGGGAACGACACCGAGTTGGCCCCGTCCACCCACAGCCAGGACAGGAAGGTCCCCGGCTGGCCTTGCTCGATGGTCGCGACGATGATCAGGGCCAGGCCGATGGTCGAGATCACGGCGGCGATGGGAGGGGCGCGCCTGCGGCGCAGCGGTCGCAGGCACACGTGCTCGATGACGAGGCCGGCGAGGGCTGACGCGGCGACGCCGAGGACGCAGGCGACCCAGAACGACTGGCCGTGGTTGACCACCAGCGAATATGTGACCGCCGCCCCGAGCATGAACACGGCGCTGTGTGCCAGGTTGAGGATGTCGAGCACGCCGAAGACCAGCGTGTAGCCGACTGCGAACACCGCGTAGATGGACCCGATGAAGATCGCGTTGAGGATCTGTTGATCCAAAAGATAACGGGGGGATCAGGATCCCCCCGTCGACCCCCCTTTTGCGCGCCGCGCCTGGAGTCGAGAGCTCACGCTCGGTGACGGCCCTGGAAACCCGGGCCCCACGCGCGACATACGTCTTCTCCTAGCTCGACTTGATCTCGTGGACGAGTGTGAAGCCGCCGGCGCCATCCATCGCGATCACCCATACCGTCTGCTTGACGTCGTGGTCAGCGGTGAACTGGAACGGGCCGAGTGGGGTCTGGATGTTGACGGTCTCCATGGCGGCGCGCAGCTTGTCGCGGTCACCCGCGAGGTCGGTGAACGTCAGGTTGGCGCGCTTGGCCGCATCGGCGAGGATCTTGATTCCCGCATACCCCTGGGCCGCGAACTGGTCGGGGTCTTTGCTGTACTCCGCCCTGTAGGCCGACACGAAGTCGGCATTCGACGGGAACGTGTTGCCGAGATACCACGCGCTGGCGCTGCGCGCGCCCTTGCCGGCGGCTCCGGCCTGGGCGGACACGGTCGCCGTGTTGAACCCGTTCCCGCCGAGGAACTGGCCCGTCCAGTTCTGCTTGCGGGCCTCGGTCATGATCTTCGCCGGGATCGCGCCGAGCGACGTGATGAAGATGACGTCGGGCTTGAGCTGGACGGCCTGGGTCACGTAAGGCGAAAGGTCTGCCTCGCCCTTGTTGAACTTGATGGTCTTCACCAGGTTGATGTTGTACTGGCTGACGGTCCTCTGGACGACCACGCCGCCGTCGCTGGAGAACTTGTCGTCCTGCGCCACCAACAGCACGCCCGTCGCCGGGTGAGAGTCCGCCGCGTAAGACTTGATGTTGTCGGGAATCGCGGTCTCCTCACCGAGGCTGTCGCGAAATACGTACTTGCACGGTGTGGTGGAGGGGAAGTTGCACAGGGGCACGATGTTGATGCCCGTGTTGCTGATGCCGAGGACCGGTGTCTTCAGGCTCTCCGCGAGAGGATGGACGGCGACGGCTGAGTTGGAAAGCGTCGGCCCGAGCAGCGCCAGGTCTTGCTCCGACTGGATGAGCGTCTGGGCGACCTGTGCCGCCTGAGCCTGGAGTGAGGCGTCGTCGTTGATCGTCAGGGCGATCTTTGCGCCGTTGACGCCGCCGGAGGCGTTGATCTGCTTCACGGCCAGGTTCATGCCGTCGCGGCTCTGCGGTCCGTAGACGCCGCCGGCTCCGGTGATCGAAAGGATGGCGCCGAACTTGATCGTCTTTCCGGAGTACGAGCTGGAGCCGCCGCCGCCAGACCCGGTCGAGCCACACGCCGCGACCACGAGGGCCGCCGCCAGCCAGGCAACAATGCGCAACCGCTTCATTTCAATTTCCCCCAATACGATTGGTCGAGCGCCCTTACCGTATCACCGGCGCGCTTCTAACCCTTGAGGCGCTTCATCAACCGGGCTATGTCGAGCTTGGGCACCGGGTACTGGGGATTCATCTCCTCGAGGGTCTCGATAAGGATCCTGGTCACCGCCCAGTTCCTGTAGTCCTTGTTGTCGGCTGGGATGACGTACCACGGCGCCCACGGCGTCGAGCACCGAGTGATGGCGATGCTGTAGGCGCTCTGGTAGTCGTCCCAGTAGGCGCGCTCGTCGACGTCGTTCTCCTTGAACTTCCAGCGCTTGTTCGGGTCCTTGAGGCGGTCGACCAGGCGCTTGCGCTGCTCGTCGTAGGTGATGTGGAGGCAGAACTTGACCACTTTTGTTCGGGCCCGGACCAGGTCCCTCTCGAACTGGTTGATCGCAATGTAGCGACGCTCGATCACCGGAGGCTCGGCGAGCGCGTGGACCCTGGCGATCAGGACGTCTTCGTAGTGCGAACGGTTGAAGATCCCGATGGTTCCGGGCTCTGGCAGGTGTTTCCGGATCCGCCACAGGAATCCATGCCGTTTCTCCTCGGGGGTCGGCGCCTTGAACGCAGTGATCTGGACCCCCTGCGGGTTGAGGTTGCCGATCACGTGGGTCACGGTCCCGTCCTTGCCGCTCGTGTCCATCCCCTGCAGGACGATGAGGAGCGAACGCTTGCCCTCGGCGAAAAGCCGTTCCTGGAGGTTGAACAGCCTGGCGTGGTTCTTATCGGCATCGGCCACCGCCTTCCTGGCGTGCTTCAGGCCAGGCGTCGAATCGGGGTCCCACTCCACGAGGCGGACGTGGCCGTCTTGTGGTTCCGCCCGCAGCAGGTCGCGGAGCTGCTTCTTGGCCACGGCCCGAGTGTAGCTCGGACTCGCGTCAGGTCAGTTCGACCGGGACGACCTCCAGCGTGATCAGCCTGTCGCCGCGCAGCACGCTCAGGGGAAGCTTCGACCCGATGTGCGCTTCGACCATCAGCCTCTGCAGGTCCCCCGCTTTCCCGACCGCGGTCTCGCCAACGGAGACGATGATGTCTCCCGCCCGGAGCGAGCCACCGGCGGCGGGGCTGTCGCTCACGACCTCCTGCACCTCGACGCCGGCCTTCCGCCCAAGCTTTTGGCCGGTGGATGGCGGCAGCGCGCGGGTGCCTCCCGCGATGCCGAGGTACGCGCGGCGGACCCGCCCGTCGCGCATCAGCGCGGCGAGGATCGCCTGCGTCGTGCCGTTCATCGGCACCGCGAGCCCCAGTCCCATGCCGGCGACGGCTGTGTTGACCCCGACCAGGCGCGCCTGCCAGTCGGCGAGCGCCCCACCCGAGTTGCCGGGGTTGAGGGCGGCGTCGGTCTGGATCACGTCCTCGATGAACCGCCGATGCCCGTTACCGTCTGCGGTCGCCAGCGAGCGGCCTAACCCGCTGACGACCCCAGAGGTGACGGACCCTGAGAACCCCATCGGGTTGCCGACCGCGACCACCAGCTGCCCGACCCGGAGCTGGTCGGCGTTGCCTATCTTCACCGGCTCCAGCGTCGCCGCCCGGGCGCGTGCGATGGCGAGGTCCGAGAGCGGGTCGGCGCCGACCACGTCCACGTCGTACTCAGAGCCGTCGATGAACGACGCGCTCGCCGAACCAGACTGCGCGACCACGTGGGCCGAGGTGACGAGGTACCCGTCGGGGGTGATGACGACGGCCGACCCGGCGCCTCCACCGGCCCGTCCGGGACGGCCCACGCGCAGGCTGGCGACCGCGGGGAGGACCCGTTCGGCGACAGAGGTGACGATCGAGGAGTAGGCATCCAGAGCTTCGCGTTCGGTCGGAATCGTCGTGGCTCGCTCCATGATGCTTACAACATTACGACGCAACAACACCTCCTCGCCACGCGGAGAGGACAGGCCGGCCGGAGGCCGGCCAGCTGGGGGTGACGGAGCCCAAATCAGCGCCGGCTGGGTGGCAACCACCTCCCCGCCCCGCGGGGAGGTCGGCGCGTCAGCGCCGGCTGGGCGGCAACCACCTCTCCGCCCCGCGGGGAGGTCGGCGCGTCAGCGCCGGGTGGGGGTGGTGGACTTTGCAGGGCGCCTGGTTGGTCGGGCCGCCTTGCGCATCGATTCGAACTCGAGAGCGAACCCCTCGACGATTCGCTCCGGGTCGGGGACCAGTCCCTCGTCGGTCGCCACACCAAGCATCACGCCGCCCGCGTAGCTGAGGATGCTGACCCCCAGTGCGAGCCGGCCTGACTGTGGCACCCAGAACATGATCTTGTCGATCTTGCGGCCGGCCAGGTACCGCGGTTGGCGCGGGCCGGGAACATTGGTGAGCACCGCGGTCGCCTTGCTGCTAAAGAAGCGCAGGCCGAGCTGCTCGACCTGCACGGGCGCGAGCCCCAACACACTGAGCACGCCAAACGCGACCAGTGCTTCCGGCGAGCCTTTCAGCGCGTCCATCTCCTGCTTGATCGCGCGGAGGCGGCGGACGGGGTCGACGATGCCGATCGGCAGGCTCAGAAAGACGAGACCAAAAGCGTTACCCAGTTGATTACTTCCCCGCTCGCCGGGGAAGTCGCCGCGGAGCAGCGGATGGGGGGACCCGGATTTGCCCTGCCGTTCGGGTCGAAGATTGACCGGCACGGAGGCTCGGATGGCGATCCCGCCCGTCGGCTCGCCTCGCGACTCGAAGTAACGCCGCAGCGCCCCGGTGGCGGTGGCGATCAGCACGTCGTTGACCGTCGCGCCGAGCGCCTTGCCGATTGTCTTGAAATCGTCGAGGGGGATCGACCTCGACCAGGCCGCGCGCTTCCGCCGTCCCAGCTCTCCCTTGAGGATCGTGTCCGGGTCAGGCGGCAGCACCACGAGGCGGCCCAGGCGGTAGGCGCCGTGCACTCCGACCTGCGCCAGGTCGCGCACCTTGCCCGGATGCGCGATGAGGTCCTGCCCGGTGACGAGGCCGCGGCCGACAGCACCCGGCAGCCAATCCAGCGGCAGCCGAAAGCCCTTCGCGCGGTGCGCTGCGGGTTCTTTTGGCTGCCGAGCCCGGGCCGTTTCGTCGGTGAGGGACAGCACCACACGCACGAGCGCGATGCCGTCCGCGATGCAGTGATGGATGCGCGCGAGGACGACCGAGCCGCCTTGATAGCCGTCTATGACATGCATGTGCCAGAGCGGCCCGGAGAAGTCGAGCGCAGTGCTCATCAGCTCGCTGACCAGGTCGCTCAGGGTCTTGTCGTCACCTGGCGTGTCCAGCGTGATGCGGCTCACGTGGTGGTCGATGTCGAAATCGGCGTCTTCGGTCCAGTGAGGCATGTTGCCGCGGCTGCGCGGCCGGACGACCTTCTGGTGGAACCGCTCGAAAGGCAACAGGCGGCGATCGAGCAAGGTGCGGAGGCGCTTGAGGTCGACCTTGCCTTCGAGGGCCATGACCCCGGTGACCATCATCAGGTTGGTCGGGTCCTCCATCCCCAACCAGGCGGCATCGACGCTCGACATCGGGACGAGCCTGGCCATCAGACCGGCGCGTTAGCCGAATTTGGATAGACGAGCTCCCGCCGCGCAGCGCGGTAGAACCACAACGTGATCAGCGCGATCACGCCGTCGACGACGAAGTTGGCGAGGAAGGCGTACGAAAAACCGCCGAACACGAACAGCGCGAGCGAAGTGAGCGAGCTCGAGGTCTTGGCCAGGATCAGGAACTGCACGGGCTGTGCGGCGACCTTCTCGCCGCGCTGGGCCACCCACGAAAGGGCCGCGACCAGGACCATGTAGGGCACCGCCAGCGTGAGCCAAAAATTCTGGCCCGCGTTGAGCGCGACGACCTGGTGCATGCCCAACGCCCTGGCGCTTGCGTTCAGGGTCCGGACCGTCAGGTACGGGAACACGAAAAAGTCGACGGCGCCGAGGGCGAAGATCACCGCCCAAATGCGCAGCATCAGCCTCAGTCTCCTGGTAGCGATGGCGACGCCATAATCGCACGGCATGTCCCTGACGTCAGCGAGGCGATCGACCCTTGCCGCCCTGGCGGACACGCTTCTGCCGCACGGTGGTGCTCTCAAGCCGGGCGCGAGCGACATCAACGTGGCCGCCCAGCTGGACGCCTACCTCGATCGCTGCGCACCGGGAACGCGTCGGACCCTGAACGTGATGCTGACCGCCTTCAACCTCGCGTCGATCGCCAGCCGGCACGCGCGCCCGTTCCGGCAGCTCTCCGAAGAAGCCCGCGAGCTGTACGTCCTCTCGTGCGAAACGTCGCGCATCCGCCAGCGGCGCGAGACGCTGATCGCGCTGAAGGCGCTGATCCTCATGTTCTTCTGCTCGGACCCCCGGATCCAGCCGCTGATCGCTCGCCACGCGAGCCGGCGCGCGCCTGATCGCCGGCTGCCGCGTCGACGAGGTCGTCGTCGAGGGCGGCCGTGCCAAAGGCGTCCGTGCCAAAGGCGTCCGTGGTTCGATCATCGATCCCGAAAGCGGCGCGGTCCAACGCGACGCGCGATTCGAGATCGGCGCCGGCACAGTGGTGCTCGCGGCGGGTGCGATCTACACGCCGGCGTTGTTGCAGCGCCAGCGGCTGGCCAACTCAAGCGGCCAGGTCGGCCGGAACCTGCGCATCCACCCCGGCTGCGGCGTGCTTGGCGTCTTCGACCACGACCTGTATGCGTGGAAGGGCGTGATGCAGAGCTACTACGTCGACGAAAAGCTGCGCGATGGCATCCTGCTCGAGGCCACATATCCACCGCCCGGCGTCGGCTACAGCGCCGGCGGCATCGGCGGCAAGGGCAGCGAGCTCAAGGACATGCTTGCGCGCTACCGCCAGACGGCGGCCGCGGGCCTCATCATCTCGGACACCGGCACCGGCCGGGTGCGCGCCGTGCCTGGAGGCGGCCTGCTCATGTCGTACGACCTGCACCTGGACGACCTGCGGAAGACGCTAGAGGGCATCCGGCTCGCGACCGAGATCTACCTCGCGGCGGGCGCGGAGGAGGTCCACACGCTTCTCCCGGGGATGAAGCCTGTGCGCAACCGTGAGGAGCTCACGCACATCACGGAAGGCCGGTGGACCGCCGCCGACCTCAAGCTCTCCGCCTACCACCCGATGGGCACATGCCGAATGGGCAGCGACTCTCGGTCATCGGTAGTGGATGAACACGGCCACTCGCACGACGTGCGAGGGCTCGTCTTCGTCGACGCGAGCGTGCTGCCCGGCTCGGCCTACGTGAACCCGCAGATCACGATCATGGCCCTGGCGGCCCGAAGCGCCCGCCACCTCGCCGCAGCGCTCACCTAAGCCGGCTTCACCTCCCCGCCGTGCGGGGAGGACGCAGTCTAGCGGCGGGTGGGGGTGGTGGGGTTGGCACAGCTCAGATCAGCAGCGGCACCCCGGTCACCGGCGTTTCGGAGGCGTACTCGAACGCACCCGCGGCCGGTCGATGCACGCGCGCCAGCAGCTCGTCGCCGCGCGTGAGCCGCATCTCGACGTCCGCGACCTCCGTGTGGTAGCAGTAGCGCGAGCCGCCGGCGGGGTCGTCATACGTGACGCCGATCAGGTCGGCCCGTCTCGGGTCCAGGCCGATGTGCAGCACCCGGTCGCCCATGCGCGCCTTCGCGGTCCACGCGTCGATGTCCATCTCGCCACGCGCGCGAAGCACCTGGACCGGGCCGTTGAAAAGGAACCGCTGCTCGCGGGCGTGGGCGCCGACGGCCGTGCCGACCAGGGTTCGCCCGAACCGGGACTTCACACGCGATGTCGCTCCATCGAGCCAGAAATCGTCCCCTGAGGCGAAGCCCCAGTTCCATTCGAGCGCATGAGACGAGCCCCACGTGTGCTGCTGCCCCCCGGGAGCGTGCTCCAGGTGGTGCACCTTGCCGTTGATCTCGATCGTGCCCGACACCTTGAGCGCGGGGTGCGCGGCGATGTTGGCGACCGAGGACAGCATCTGCCAGCGCGGGCGAAGAAACGGGAAAGGCGCCTCGCGTGAGTCCCACCGCAGGTTCCACCGGGCGATGCCGCGCTCGCTGTGGAGCTCGCCCGAGCACCCGTTGCGAACCATCAGCGCGTCGTTGAGCCGGAGCAGGAACGGCCGCGAGCTTACTCGCAACGCACCAAGGGGGAACTGCACCCGCGCACCCCAGTTGGCGCTGGGATCCTCGTGGTCGAAGCTGAACGCCCACAGCGCCGAGTGGGCCTCCGCCTGCACGCCGCGAGCGGGGTTGAACGTCGTGTATCGGATCCAGAAGCCCCGCCGCTGTTTGGGCTCGGCGATGGTGACGTACCAGGCCTCGTAGGTTCCAGCCCGATCCTGGCACCGGGCCGCGTTGGCCGAATCCGCGTTCATGTTCCCCCCTCGCGTTTACGAATTCTTCACATCGGGCTAATGCCACGGCGCCCGGAACAGGATTGAATCTGCGGCATGAGCCTAGCGCCCATTCCACAAGAAGTCAGCCCGCCGCCAAAACTCCGCCGCGGCATCAGCCGGCGCCAGGCGCTGGCCGCCGCCCTCGCCACGGGCGTCGGCATCGGTGCCGTCCGACTGCTTGGGGGTTCGATGCAGAACCTCGCCCATCCTCGCACTGCCTCCACGACGGACTGGATCTCGCCTCTCGGTTCCGAGTCGGCGCGCGTCATGCAGCTGCTGCGCCGCACCAGCTTCGGCTACACGCCGGCCGACCTGGAGACAGCGCTGTCGGACGGGTTCAACAAGACCGTCGACAGGCTCATCGAGACCAAGCCCGTGGAGCCGCCGGTACTTGCCGCTGCAACCACTCCCGGCGGCCGGTTCGCAGTCGCCCAGCTGCAGCAGTGGTGGATTGGCCACATGCTCAGCACGACAACGCCGTTCGCCGAGCGCATGACCCTGTTCTGGCACGGCCATTTCACCAGCGACTACCGCAAGGCGGCCAACGACACGTTCATGTACTGGCAGAACCTGACGTGGCGGCGCATGTCGATGACAAACCTCCGGCCGATGTTGATGCAGGTCACCACCGACCCCGCGATGCTCCGCTACCTCGACCTGGCCACGTCGACGGGGCAGAGCCCCAACGAGAACTACTCGCGCGAGCTAATGGAGCTCTTCACCATGGGCGCGGGCAACTACACCGAGCAGGACGTCAGGGAGAGCGCCAAGGCGCTGGCGGGATGGACGCTGCCGCAGCCCGACTCCACCGCGAGCGTGACCGTCGACCAGGCGAACAAGGTCATGCAGAGGCTGGGCGTCTACTCCACGCAGAAGCCGGGCGTGTTCAACAAGAGGCGCGCGTATCAAGGCTCGGTCACCTACCTCGGCAAGGCGGGTAGGCTCGACACGCAGGGCGTCATCGACCGCATCCTCGCGCAGCCCGCGACCGCCTCCTCCATCGCCGCCAAGGTCGCGCAGCATTTCGTCACCGCCCAACCGGACGCCGCGTTCGTCAAGACGCTGGCCGACTCGTTCCGCCGCAGCAACTACGACGTGAAGACGTTGATGCGCGCGGTCTTCACGAGCCCGCAGTTCAACGCGGCGCAGAGCTACCGCACCCTGGTCAAGTCGCCGACTGAGTTCATGGTCCACGCGGCCCGGGCGCTCGGGGCCTCGAACCTGGCCAGGGTCGCGGTGGCGTCAGGGTCGGGCATGGGCCAGTCGCTGTTCGACCCGCCCGATGTGAGCGGCTGGCCGAACAACGAGTCGTGGATCTCCTCCAACACCGTCGTCGAGCGGGTGAACTTCGTCACCGCGGCGCTGGGCCAGGCGAAATCGCTTCCCTCGGCGTCAGATGCGGCGCGCACTCACCTCGACGGCGTCGTGAGCCCGCAGACCGCGACCCTCCTGAACCAGTCGGCCGACGATCGCGCCCGCTGGTTCGTCATCCTCGCCTCTCCGGAATTCCAGCTCAAGTAGGTGCATCAAAGATGAGTGAAGAGATCGGCATCAACCAGCTCAAGCGGCGCGACTTTCTGAAGGCCGGCTTGGTGTTCGGAGCGGGCGCGTCGGGCCTCGCCGCCGGCTACGCCGCCGTGCCGGACGCATTCGCGCGCGCCGTTTACGCGGCCAAGCTCGAAGGCATGACCAACGACAACGTGCTGGTCATGATCCAGCTCGCCGGTGGCAACGACGGGCTGCGCACCGTCGTGCCGCTGTCCGACCCTTCGCTCCACGACCTACGCCCCAAGCTGTCCGGCCCGATGGTGTCGCAGGCCCTTCCGCTCAACAGCGACTTCGGCCTCAACCACAACCTGGGCGGCATCAAGAGTCTGTGGGACAAGGGCAAGGTCGCGATCGTCCAGGGCGTGGGCTACCCCAACCCGACCTTCTCTCACTTCGAGTCGATCCGCATCTGGGAAACGGGCGATCCGACGCGCCGTCAGGTCGACGGGTGGCTGGGCCGCACGCTGGCCACCGCCTACGACTCCAACGGCCACCCGCTGACCGGCTGCGCGTGCGGCGCCACCGACGTCCCCGGCGCGCTGCGCGACCTGCAGGCGACGCTGACGGTGATCCAGGACCAGAAGAAGTTTGGCTTCACGGGCGGCACCGAGGTCGAGGCCGCGGTAGGCGCGCTGTACAAGGGGACGCCGGGCATCTACGGTGCGCTGTTCGACACCGCGATCGCGACTGCGACCGAGACCATGGCCACCCTGCGGACGTCGGCTGCCAGCTACCAACCGATGGCCGATTACACGGACAAGGTGAAGCTCGTCTACTCGTCGAAGAACCAGCTCGCCGCGGCGCTGCAGCTGGCCGCCGAGCTCATCGTCAATGGCACCGGGGTCAAGCTCCTTCACGTCACGCTTGGCGGCTTCGACACGCACTACACGGAGCTCAACCGCCACGACGACCTGATGGGTTACCTGGACTCGGCGGTGGGCGCCTTCTACCAGGACCTGGCCGCGCACAACATGGCTGACAAGGTGCTGATCGCCACCTGGTCTGAGTTCGGCCGCCGGCCCAAGGAGAACGCGAGCGGAGGCACCGATCACGGTGCGGCGGCGCCGCTGCTGCTGATCGGCGATCCCGTCAAGGGCGGGCTCTACGGCGAGGCGCCGAGCCTCACGAGCCTCGACTCCACGGGCAACCTCAAATACGCGGTCGACTTCCGCTCGGTGTACCAGGAGATCCTTGGGGGACACCTTGGCGCCTCGTCGAGCCAGATCCTTGGTGCAACCTACGATCGCGTGCCGTTCTTGAAAGCGCCGGTGGCAGCGACGGTCTGAGGTCTGAGATGCGGGTCCTGGTCCTCAAGGCGGGCGCCACCCTGCTGACGCTCGGCACCACCGCGCTGTCGTCTCTGTATGTGACGTCGCACCTGAAGAACCCGGCAGCGCCCCTACGGCCGCCGGTGCTGAGCGCGGGCCAGACCTCCACGATGCCGGGGCCGGGTGGCAGCCTCACGATCGGCCCGTCGGTCCAGCCAAGCAACGCGCAGCCGGTGACGTCGACCTATGCCTCATAACGCGGCCGTCGGGGCGCATCACTTCGAGGCGCTGGGCACGAACTGCAGCCTGTTCGCGGCCAGGCAGTCGCGCGGCCACCTCCTGGAAGGGGAGTTCTGGGTCCGCCGCCTCGGTTCGCGCCTGACACGCTTCTCGGACAGCAGCGAGCTGTCACTCCTCAACGCCTCGGCCGGCCGCTGGATGGATGTATCTCCCGAGCTGGAGGCGCTGCTGCGCGAGTCGCTGTGCGCGTTCGAGCTGAGCGGGGGACTGGTGAACGTCGCCGTGCTGGAGTCAATGGTCGCGATTGGCTACGTGCGTCCGCTGTCCGAGGCGCGTCCGGTCGCGGCAGCCGATTCACCGGGGCCGGTGAAACGCCTGCCCGAGGTGCTGAGCGTGAGAGCGGGCGCCGCGCGGCTGGAACCAGGCTCCGGCATCGACCTTGGAGGCATCGCCAAGGGCTGGATGGCCGACCGGCTCTGCGAGATGCTGGGCCCGAACGTGGTGGCCAACCTTGGCGGCGACCTGCGCGCGCGAGGCGAGGGGCCGGCGGGGGAGGGCTGGCCGGTCGGGCTGGCGGGGACGACCGTGATGCTGCGTGACCAGGGCGTCGCGACGAGCAGCGTGCGCCGGCGGCGATGGGGCGAGCAGCACCACCTGATCGACCCGCGCACCGGGACGCCCGCGCACACGGGACTCGATGAGGTGTCGGTGGTGGCGGCGACCGGCGTGGAGGCAGAGGTGGTGGCGAAAGCCGCGCTGCTTCTGGGGCCCGAGCTGGCTCCGATCTACTGCGCGGCGCACGCGATGGCGTGGTGGCTGGCGCCGGAGACGAGATGACGGCGGATCAATTCTTCTGGGTGCTCGCGCGCGTCGCCGGCCTGGGTTCGTATGCCGCACTCGCGATCGCCCTGGTCACCGGCATCGCGCTGCGCACCGCGGTGTTGGACTGGCTCGGCAGCAACCGCGCGCTTCGCGCGTTGCACGAGTACACGACCGCGCTGTGGATCCCGCTCGCGGGCCTGCACCTGCTGTCGCTCCTGCTTGACACGACCGCGCGGATCGGGTGGCTCGACGTGGTGATCCCGTTCCACTCGAGCTACGGCACTCTGGCAATCGGTCTGGGCGCGCTGTCGGTCGACCTGCTGCTGCTCGTCACCGTGACCGGTTTGCTGCGACGCCAGATGAACAAGATCGCGTGGACCTGGATCCACCGGCTGGCCTACCCCGCGTTCGCCCTGATCTTCTTCCACGCAGTGCTGAGCGGCACAGATTTCAGCGATCCCGCAGTCTCTGCGATCACATGGGCCGCGGCGGGAATGCTGCTGGCCCTGGGCCTGGCCCGAGCGATCTGGGGTCGGCTTCCCGCCTAAAGAATCACGCCGCCCAGCGCATCCCCGGCCCGCGAGCACGCCTCATGACCACGCGGTCTGGCGGCACGAAGCGAAACTCCCGCCCGATTTTCAACACCTGCCAGCCACCCTCATGCACGAGGCGATGGTGGAAGTAACAGAGCAGGAGCAGGTTCGTCAGTTTTGTGGAACCACCTCGCGCCCAGAACTCGACGTGATGCGCGTTCGTCCAACCGACATCGCGACCACAACCGGGCCAGCGGCAACCCCGGTCCCGAGCCTGTAGCGCCCGCCGCGTCGGGGCCGATACCGTGCGCGTCGCCCGCCCGACATCGGTCACCACCGAGTCGGCAAGCAAGACGCGAGTCATGGTGCAGTCGCAGGCGATGCGCTCCAGGGTCACGGTCGACACCGGCATCGCCTGCTCGACCTGCGCCGGTGGAACACCGAGCTCGTTCTTCAGGCCTTCCAGTGTCGTGGTCATGGTGATGTGAGGCCGGACCCCGTTGCGCCGCGGCAGTGTGCCCTTGTCCATCGCGTGCTCGACCAGCTCGACCAGAGAATCAGCCCTGCGCTGCGCCGGCGCCCGCTCGTCATCAGGACCCAGCCGCCCGGATAGAGAATCGATCGCGGTCTTGAGCGCGGCGCCACCGACTGGATCCAGGATGCCGTCGATGACATGCATCCCATCTCCCAGTTGAGAGATGTGCAGCCGGCGCCGGGTGAAGTTCTCTTCGGCCTGCTTGTAGAAGCCATCCGGGTCAGCCACATGGTGGGCGAAGCGGCAGAGCATGCGCAGCTGAAAGACCGAGTGCGTGCGTGCGTGCTCCAGCATCTCGTCCTCGACGAAGAGCTCGCGCTTGTCGCCGGTCAGCTGCTCGCGCAGGTGACAGAGCACGGAGGCGGATTGGTAGGAGATCTCACCAGAGCCGAGAGCCGCCGCAATCCTGGGCAGCGACTCCAGATGCCGGCCGACACAGAGCCGGTCGCTGACCGAGTTCTCCGACATGCCGCAACTCCGGCTGAGCCAACCGACCGCACTCGCCATGCCAAAGGCCAGGTGGTCGCCGCTCTGCTG
>JBDTKH010000015.1:0-26023 GCA_039935415.1 Candidatus Dormiibacterota bacterium | reverse complement strand
GACGCCTGCTCCGCATCCGCTCCATGAGCTCCTCGTCGCTGAGGACAGAAGCGCTGCGAGGAGACTGCACGTCTTGCGTCGCGATCATAGGACAATGATACAAACGGATGTTCGCCATGTCAAGCGTGCGTATTCAGTCAGCGAGATTCGCACCCTGCCGCGCATCGTTCCTTCACCAAGGAATCGCACCGAGAAACCTCGTCCGTCGAGGGCTCGGCCGGGGAGGGGCGGATGCGTATTCGGGAGCGTTACGAACTGGCAACGGAACTGAGCTGGGGTTACCAGCAAGCTGGGCGTAAGGAACGAAGTCGAATCCTCGACGCTTATTGCCTGGCCACCGGCTACTCGCGCAAACACGCCCTTCGGGTTCTGCGTGGAACCCAACGACGACGACGACTCAAGCGGGTCGGGACACGTCGACGCCGCTACGGACTTGAGTTCCAGGTTGCGTTGAAGGTTCTCTGGGAAGCCTCCGGTTACATCTGCGCCGAGCGTCTGCGTCCCTTCTTGCGTCCCCTTTCAGCCTTGCTTGTGCGGCACGGGCAGCTCGAGCTGAAGCCCGGGCTCGAGCAGCAACTCCAAACCGTAAGTGCTTCGACCGTGGAGCGAAACCTCCGCGAGCTGCGACGTGAGCGTCGAGACCCGTTCGTGCGCCGGCTGTCGCAGACCAAACCAGGGACGCTCAATCGCAATGAGGTGCCAATTGTCGTTGGCCAATGGAAAGAGCTTGACCGGCCCGGTTACCTTGAAGTTGACAGCGTCTCCCACGATGGCGGACGCGTCGCCGGGGAATGGATCTTGACCATCTCCGCGACCGACCTTAGCACTGGTTGGACCGAACGGGTGCCCGTGATGGGCAGCACCCAGGAAGTGGTGTTAGCCGCAATGCAACGTATCCGCCAACAATTGCCTTTTCCGCTCCTGGGCATCCATCCCGATAACGGCCATGAGTTCTTGAACCGGCGCCTCATCAGGTGGTGTCGGGAGGAGGACATCCTTATGTCGCGCTCGCGCCCATTCCACAAGAACGACAATGCCCACGTCGAGCAAAAGAACTGGACTCTGGTCCGCCGCCTAATCGGCTACCACAGGTTGGATACCCTGTGGCAGCTGAAGTGGCTGGACGACTTCTATACCGAGCTGCTGCGGCCGTACAACAACTGCTTCCAGCCGGTCATGAAGCTGGTCGGTGTTGAACACCGCGCAGATGGTCGAGTCCGCAAACGCTATGACACTCCAACCACGGCTTTGGAGAGAGTTCTTGCCTCAGGCTCCGCGGACCTGACCAAGGTCAAGTCCTTGGTCGAACTCTACAGCTCAGTCAGTCCCCTCACCCTCAAACGCCAGATCGACCGCCGACTGGCAGCCATGCCGAGGACCAGGATGTCGGTCGCTGATGTCTGACCTAAAGTGCGATTCACAAACGACGGAACGATTGGGCCCCGGGTGCGATTCTGAAATGACCGGCTACGGCAAATCGGCCTGTAAAAATGCCAAAACTGAACTCAAGATCGAGCCATACCTACCGACTCCAGGCATCACCCCGATACCCACTTCCTAGTCCATGGCCAGCGTCCCATCGGCCACCCGGGCGCGAGCCCGAGACACCCGAAGACCTACTCGATCAGCGCCACCGCCTGCGCCGCAATCCCCGCCTTTCTCCCCAGCGCACCCAGCCCTTCCGGCGAAGTCGCCTTGATGCTCACGTGGTCGATCTCCAGCCGCTGCGCGAGGTTACCTCGCATCGCCTGGAGGTGCGGACCGAGCCGCGGCTCCTCGGCGATCACGGTGCTGTCGACGTTGACGATTCGATAACCCGCAGCAACCACAGCCTCGACCGCCGTCGACAGCAGGTCGAGGCTGGACGCATCCTCGTACCTCGCGTCGTCAGCCGCGAAGAGCTCGCCGATGTCCCCCAGCCCCGCCGCACCCAGCAGCGCGTCGATCACCGCATGGGTGAGCACATCCGCATCCGAGTGCCCATCGAGCCCGGTCGGGTGATCGATTTGCACGCCGCCGATGATCAGCCGGCGGCCGACCCGCAGCCGGTGCATGTCGTACCCGATGCCAACCCTCACGGCGCGGTCGGTTCGTGCTCTCTGATCAGCGCTTCGACGACCTCGAGGTCTTCGGGGGTCGTGAGCTTGATGTTCGCCGGCTCGCCCACCACCACCGTCACGGCGTGCCCCGTCGCCGCCACCAGCTGCGCGTCGTCATCGCCCACCAGGCCCGCATCCGCAGCCTCGCGGTGCGCGCGCGCGAGCAGCTCGTACGAAAAGGCCTGGGGGGTCTGGGCGAGCACGATCCGCGACCGGTCGAGGCTCTCGACCAGCCGGTTCCCTTCGACCCGCTTGACCGCGTCGCGCGGAGCGATCGCCGGGAACGCGGCGCCCGACTCCATCGCGGCCGCCAGGACCCTGCGCACCAGGGCTGCCGTCGCCAGCGGGCGGGCCGCGTCGTGGACGAGCACGTAGTCGCACCCGCCGAGCGCGGCCAGCCCCGCCCGCACCGAAGCCTGCCTGCTCTCCCCTCCCGCCTTGACGCTCACCGACTTGCGGGGGTGCAGCGATGCCACCTCGCGCTCCGCGTTCTCGATCCGGCTTGGCGGCGCGACCACGACGATCCTGTCGATCTCGTCCAGCGTCAGGAACAGCTCGACCACACGCGCCAGCGTCGTACGGCCGTTCAGCTGGACCAGCGCCTTGCTGCCACGGCCCAGCCGCGAGCCTGAGCCCGCGGCGGCGACTATCGCGCCGACAACCGGCACGTCAGCCCGCCTCCTCGCGCTTGTTGCGATTGTTGGGCCGGCGCCCGTCGAGACCCGCGGGCTCGGCGAAGATCATCCGGCCCGCGGACGTCTGGATGACCGAGGTGACGACTGCCGTGATGGTCTGGTTCAGGAGGCGCCGCCCGTTCTGGATCACCACCATCGTCCCGTCGTCGAGGCTGCCGACTCCCTGGCCAGGCTCCTTGCCCTCGCGCGCGACGGTGACGACGATCTCCTCGCCCGGGATCGCCACCGGGCGCATGGCCTGTGCCAGCTCGTTCAGGTTCAAGACCGACACGCCTTCCAGGCTCGCGATCCGGTTGAGGTTGAAGTCGTTGGTCATGATGGCCCACCCTTTGCGCTTCGCGGTTCGCACCAGGTGCGCGTCGATCTCCACCGAGGCCGGCGCGTCGTCCTCCTCGACCTGGAGGTTTATCGACGGGTCCTTCTGCATGTCGGTCAGCACGTCGAGGCCGCGCCGGCCGCGGCGGCGGCGGGTGGCGTCGGCCGAATCGGCGACCATCTGCAGCTCGCGCAGGACGGAGCTGAGGATGATGAGAGGCATGTCGACGAAGCCGGTCTTCGCGATATCGAGGATGCGGCCGTCGATGATGACTGACGTGTCGAGGAGCACAGCGCTGAGCCTGTGATCGTTTGATTCGCGCGTACCTCCGAAGAACAAAGAGGTCAGCTCCGCGCGGCGCGTAAGTCCGATAGACGCCCCCTGCGCCGCGAGCAGCAGCGCGAGCACCGACGATAGCGCGTAGCCGTACGGAAGATCGCGCACGAAGACGCCGATCAGCACGGCGATGACAAGGCCGATGACCAAGCCGAGAAGGCCGCTCAGCAGGTCGGGCAGCGGAGTGCTCGTAAGCCGGAAGTTGAAAGTGCGCCATCCGCCCAGCACGTACGGCGTACCGAGGTAGGCGAAGATCAAACCTTCCAGCGTGGTCAGCCCGATGATGATGTATCCGGGATGCGGGTTGCCCGCGCCACGGACCAGGAAATAACCGAGCGTAAAACCACCGATCACTCCGAGCCCAGTCCCGATCCAGCGGGCGATGTGCTCGGAACGCTTCACGGACTACCTCCTCAAGAGACCGATATCCCGGCCTCCCTTGTGAATGCGCCGGACTTCATGGGTGTAGAAAACGCGGCGGACTCAGCCTCCGCGAGAGTCCGGACCTCGACGATCTCGAGGCCGGCATGCCGGCCGGTTTTGATACCAGCCGGAATCAACGCGCGCGTCAGGCCATGCCGCGACGCCTCCTGGAGGCGACGCTCGAGCTGGCCGACGCGACGCACTTCGCCTGTCAACCCCAGCTCACCGATGACAACCAGGCCGTCCGGCAGTGGCCTGCTGTTCTGGTTGCTGACGATCGACAGCGCGAGACCGAGGTCGGCGGCCGGCTCTGTCACCCGGATGCCGCCCGCGACCGAGACGAAGATGTCCGACTTTCCGAACTTGTAGTTCAGGCGCTTCTCGAGCACCGCGAGGATCATGTGCAGGCGGTTGATGTCGATCCCGTTGGCGATCCGGCGAACCATGCTGTTCTCGGTCTGGTTGACCAGGCTCTGGATCTCGACCAGCAGCGGCCGAGTACCCTCGAGCGCCGCCACGATCGCCGTCCCCGGGGACGCAATCGTCGCCGTGCCAAGCAGCGCGGCCGAGGGGTCTGGGACTTCCTCCAGCCCGGCTTCGCCCATGGCGAAGACACCGATCTCTTCGGCCGAGCCGAAGCGATTCTTCATCGAGCGCAGGATGCGCAGCTCCTGCCGCCGGTCGCCTTCGAGGTACAGCACGGTGTCAACGATATGCTCCAGGACCCTGGGTCCGGCGATTGAGCCATCTTTGGTCACGTGCCCGACCAGGAAGATCGGAACTCCCGTCTCCTTGGCGAGCCGCATCAGGCGGGCTGCCGACTCCCGAACCTGGGTCACGCTCCCGGCGCTACCCTCGAACCCGGCGTCGGTCACGGTCTGGATCGAGTCGACGATCACCAGGGTTGGGAGCTCGGTTGAGATCGAGTCGCAGATCGCGTCGAGGTCGTTCTCGGCCAGCAGCAGGATGTTGGGCTCGAGCGCGCCGAGCCGCTGGGCCCGCATCCGCACCTGCTGCCCCGACTCCTCGCCCGACACGTACAGGACGCGGCCACCGCGGCCCGCCACCTGCGCCGCCGCGTGCATCAGCAGGGTGGACTTTCCCACGCCCGGCTCGCCACCGACCAGGACCAGGCTGCCGGGCACGACCCCGCCGCCCAGGACCCGGTTCAGCTCGTCCCACGCCAGGGGGCGCCTCGGCGCCGCCTCGGAGTCGATCTCGCTGAGCGGAACCGGCCGGGCCGCCGTCGTGGTCCGAACCACCGGGCCGCGACCGGCCGCGGCCTTGCGGACCTGGAACTCCTGGAGCGTGTTCCAGGCGTGGCAGTGCGGGCACTGGCCGGCCCAGCGAAGGCTCTCGCCACCGCATTCCGTGCATACAAAGGTGATGGAGGATTTGGGCATGCGAGGGACTACTTTCCCACCCATGATCGGGCTTTACAAGCATGCCCGTAGCCTTTTACAGGCTCGCGCGTTTTATCTGAAAGAAGACCTGCCGGGCGTAGGCCCCCCGGCAGCCTTCAGGCGTAACGGCGCCGCTCTGAGCTACCCCCAGGGCGGCGTCAGTTTTTGATAGTGATCTCCCCGCCATGCGGGGAGGACGGAGCGTTAGCGCCGGGTGGGGGTGCCGGAGCCCCCACTAAACTCCGAGAAATGGACGCCTCAATCTCGATCGAGGGAATCAAGGACGCCGCCCGACTCATCGATCCCGTCTTCAAGGACACGCCCCAGTTCAACTGCGAGCCCCTCAGCGATCGGATCGGCGTGACCACCGTGCTCAAAGTCGAGTGCGTCAACCCGATCCGATCGTTCAAGGGCCGCGGCACGGACTACCTGGTCCAGCGCCTCAGCGGGGACGACCCCCTCGTGTGCGCGTCGGCGGGCAACTTCGGGCAGGGCATGGCGTACGCGTGCCGCAAGGCTGGCCGCCACCTGACCGTCTTCGCCGCGGCGACAGCCAACCCGCTCAAGGTCGAACGCATGCGCGCGCTGGGCGCCGAGGTGGTGATCGGAGGCGAGGATTTCGACGCGGCCAAGGACGCCGCGAAGCGTCGCGCGCAGAACCGAGGCGAGCTGTACATCGAGGACGGCCTCCTCGGACCCATCGCCGAAGGCGCCGGCACCATCGCATTGGAGCTCACGAGCGAGGCACCCTTCGACGCCGCTTTCGTGCCGCTCGGCAACGGCTCGCTCGTCAACGGGATCGGCACGTGGCTCAAGCATGCGTCGCCGTCGACCAGGGTCATCGCCGTATGCGCGGCCGGGTCCCCTGCGATGGAGCTGTCGTGGCGCGCGGGAAAGCCTGTCGCCGCCGCGAGCACGACGATCGCCGACGGAATCGCCGTGCGCGTGCCCGTGCCGGAGGCGCTGACCATCATGCGCATGACGGTCGACGAGGTGATGCTGGTCAGCGATACAGAGATCCTCGCCGCGATGCGCGCGCTCTTCGCGGATGCCGGTCTCGTGGTCGAGCCCGCCGGGGCGGCGGGAGTGGCCGCGATCATGCACCGGCGCTCCGAGCTTGCCGGAATGCGTGTTGCGACGCCACTCTGCGGCGGCAACCTCACCAGCGCGCAGGTTGCGCAGTGGTTACTGGCGCTCTAGATCGGCGAGGAGGTCGAGCGTGGCGAGCGGCCCCGCCTGCGCGAAGACGTCCGGCATCGCGGTGCGAAGGCTGCGCTGGACCTCGCTCGCCAGCTGCACGCGTAGCTCGAGCGACAGCTCGGGCCGCCGCCTCGCGTACGAGCTGACGAACCGGCGAAGGTTCGGGTCGAGGCGCCGCAGCGCGAGCTCGGCGGGCGACGCCCCGGCGTACGTGGCGGGCGGCGCCGGCAGGGGCGGCCCGCCCGCGACCGGGACCGGGCGCCGGCCTCCAGGCAATTGCCACAGCCAGACATGGTCCGAGTCCTTGACGACGATGGTTCCAGCCGCCAGGTCGCCAAGCCGTTTGCCCTTGCCGTTCGCGAACAGGGTGATCAGTCCGACGCCGTACCCGTACGGGAGGAAATCGACGACCCGCACGATGTTGCGAATCCCCGCCTGCATGAAGGTCAAGGGCTCGCCCCGGTCGCCGACGGCGCGCAGGCGGAAGGCCTTCTTCCCAACCGTCTGGCCCGACCAGAGGGCTTCGCTGATCCAGAAGTAGCCGATCACGAGCGCGAAGCCGCCCATCACCGCGATCAAGGTGGCGACCGTGTCGGCTCCCGCCGCCCCGAAGGCTGCGGCGACGAAGAACACCGCGATCAGCATGCCCGCGAGGATCAGCAGGTCCAGCACCTGGGCGATGGCGCGCGTCCCCAGGCCAGCCACCTGGTAGGCGAAAGAGACGCGCTCGGGCGTCGCCACGACGAGATCGCTGTCCGGCAGCTGGTCCATGTCAGCTAATTTTGGTCCTGTAGTGAGGGCCGAAGACTTCGTCGCCTCGCGCCGCGACGACTGGAACCGGCTCGAAGACCTCCTGGCCAGCGCCGGCCAGGGCAGGCTGAACGCACTGGCACCGGCGCAGGTCCTGATGATGGCCGCCCTGTACCGACGCGCCACCGCAGACCTCGCCCGCGCGCAGCGCGACTGGCCGGGCGAGCCGGTGCACCGCTACCTGAACGGCCTGGTCGCCCGCGGCCACGGCGTCGTCTACCGCCGCGGCGGAGATGCGCGCGAGCGCATCAAGCGCTTCTACACCGAGACGCTGCCACGAACGTATCGCGAGGCCTGGCCATACCTGCTGGCCGCGGGGGCGCTGCTGTTCGTCCCGGCGATCGTGAGCTTCTTCGTGGTACTGGTGAATCCCGACACGGCCTACTCCATCGCACCGGCGAAGCTCATCGACGACGTCCACCACCACCGCCTGTGGACGCACATCTCGCCGGACGCGCGCGTCGAGGCGGCCGGGCTGATCATGACCAACAACATCTGGGTGTCGATCGTCGCTTTCATGACAGGTGTCTTCTTCGGGCTGCCCGTGATCTACGTGATGATTACCAACGGGATCAGCCTCGGGGGCCTGTTTGGGCTGACGCAGGCGTACGGACTCAGTGGCGGCCTGTTCGATTTCGTCATCGGCCACGGAGTGCTCGAGCTTTCGATTGTCATCGCGCAGGGCGCCGGTGGATTGATGATGGGCTGGGCGCTTATCTCGCCCGGCAACCGGAGCCGGTCGGACGCGCTCGCCATCGCGGCGCCGCGCGCGTTCACGCTGCTCCTGGGCCTAGCGCCGCTTCTGGTGGTGGCGGGCCTGATCGAGGGCAACATCTCGCCATCGGATACACCGTTCCCGGTCAAAATCGCGATCGGCCTGACTACCGGCGCCATGTTTTACTCGTACCTCCTGCTGACCGGCCACCCTGGCCCCTCACCGGCGCTGCGCGCCGGAGCTCCCCAATGATGGGGAGCACCGGACGGAACGGGCCCACGGGCCGTCCGGCCTTACGACCGGCGCTCTCTTCTACTCCTACTTGGTGCTTACCGGGCGCGAAGTCCCCTCACCGGCGCTGCACGCCGGAGCTCCCCAATGATGGGGAGCACCGGCCGGAATGGGCCCACGGGCCGTCCGGCCTGCTAGAGCAGCGCACGTTCCTTCAGCTCCAGGTATCGCTCGACCAGCGCAGGGCTGAGGCTGCCCGCGACCACGTCCAGGCCGAGCACGCCACCGCGGCGTAGCAGCTCGAAGCTCGCGCGGCGGCTCGCCACGAACTCCTCCGCCGCCGCCCACTCGTAAGCACGCGACGAGGTCGTGATCGGCGCGCCTCGCGCGCTCAGCACCGCCGGGTCGGACAGCGCCACCACGAGCACCAGGTGCTTCGCCGCGAGCCGCAGGCAGTGCGCGAGTAGCTCCTTCGACGCCTCCGGGTCCTGCACGTCTGTGAGCAGCACGATCATCGAGCGCCGGCCGAGCCTCAACGCGAGGTGGGTCATGGCGTGCCCGAAGTCCGGCTCGACGTACTCGGATTTCACCGCGTAGAGAGCCTCGGTCAGCCGCCGCAGCTGCGTGCTGCCGCGCTCGGGCTTGATGAAACCCGTGACGCGGTCGTCGAACGTCATCAGGCCGACGCGGTCTCCGAAGGCCTGCGCGACCCACGCGAGCATCAGCGCCGCGTTGACCGCGTGGTCGAGCTTCTCGAGGTCGCCCGCGGGCGCGGTCATCAGACGGCCACAGTCGATGGCGATCAACACCTGCTGGCCGCGCTCGGCCTCCACCTCGACGACGACAGGGCGGTCGCGGCGCGCGGTCGCGGTCCAGCTCACGCGACGGAAGTCGTCGCCTCGCACGTAGTCCCGCAACCCGGCGAATGCCGTTGACGCGCCGGGTGGACGAGCGCGGCGGAGGCCGGCCATGGCGCGTAGACCGCGCCGCAGCGTGAGCTGAACGCGCTTGATGGCGACGACGTTTGGAAACACGGCCACCTCGTCCGGTTGCGGCACGCGCACCTGGCGGCGCCACCACCCGTCGTCGCGCCACACGCGCACGTCGACCGGTCCGAAGGGATAGGCGCCGCGCCTTGGAGAGGATGTCTGGTAAGTGACACGCAGGCGACCCGAATCGTCGAACCGCCCCGCCATCTCTCGCAACGTCGGCTTGAGCTCGGCGGGCGCGTGATCGGCCACCTTTGCCGGCAGGCCCGCGGCGGCAGGATTCTCGATGGTCACCGCGACCTCCTCTTGCTCGCCGAGCGAGAAGGGCTCGGGCACCGAGCGGTGGACGCGAAAGCCGGAGGCGTTCGGCAGGAGCGCCAGGTCGCGCGCCACGACGATGACGAGGCCGGCGTTGTAGATGACCGCCACCAGGCCCAGCACCGGTGAGGCGGCCGAAAGCGCGATGAGCCCCGCCCCGATCGCGATCGCCCAGAGCAATCGAGGCTGAGGAGCTACCTTCACCTCCCCACCATGTGGGGACGTCGCCGCGTCAGCGGCGCGTGGGGGTGATGGAGTTTGCTCAACACCGAAAGATCACCGCGGAGGTACGACCCGGCTCGCCACCGCCTCCAGCACGCTGTCAGGCGTCTGGCCGCCGACCTCGGCCTCGGGTCGAAGGATGAGGCGGTGGCGAAAGGCGGGCCCGAGCAGCGCCTTGACGTGGTCGGGGGTGACGAACTCCTGCCCTTCGAAAGCGGCCAGAGCGCGGGACGCGAGCATCAGCAAAACCTCCGCGCGCGTGCTCGCCCCGAGGGCGATCTCGGGCGCCGTGCGGGTCGCCGACGCCAGGTTGACGATGTAGCTGCGGATCTTCTCGTCCAGCACCACCTTCGCGACCTCCACCCGGCAGGCCTCGATCTCCGGCGGGCCCAAGACCGGCTCGACGCCGGCTTTGGCTGGATCGCGAAGCTCGATGCCCGACTCCCAGCGCCGGAGCACTTCCATCTCGTCCGCCGGCGACGGGTAGTCGAGGCGCACCTTGAAGAGGAATCGATCCTGCTGGGCCTCGGGCAGCGGGTAGGTGCCCTCGTACTCGATCTGGTTCTGCGTCGCGAGGACGAAGAACGGCGAGGGCAGCGCCAGCTGCTGTCCCTCGAGTGTCACGCCGCGTTCCTCCATCGCCTCGAGGAGAGCCGACTGGACCTTCGCCGGCGCGCGGTTGATCTCGTCCGCCAGCAGCACGTTGGTGAAGATCGGCCCTCGGCGCAGCGCAAAGGTGCGGTTCGCCAGGTCGTAGACCGACGTGCCGAGAATGTCCGCGGGCATCAGGTCGGGCGTGAACTGCACGCGCCCGTACTCGAGTGCCAGCGCGCGAGCGATGGATTTGGCGAGCAGTGTCTTGCCGGTCCCAGGAACGCCTTCCAGCAGGACGTGGCCCTGCGCGACCAGCGCGATCGCGCAAAGGCGGATGGCCTCCTCCTGGCCGACGACCGCCTTGACCAGCTGCTCGCGGAGCCGGGCGTAGAACTCGGGTGCCGCGACTGCGGTGCCGGTCATCGAGCCTCCTTGGTGATTGGTTGGTGGTTGCCGCGCCGCTGCTCGGCGACCGGATGAGCGATGTGGTGAAGCCGCTCGGCCGCCTTCAGCAGGCCGGCCTCGCTGGCCGCCGAGGTGTAGAGGGCGTTCTCCGCTTCGGCAAGGTCGGCGGCCAGCTCGGGCGCGCGCACCCACAGAGCATTCCAGAAGCGTTCCCGCGGCTGCACAGGGATGCCGAAGCGAGCTGAAACGGTCCGTTCGGTGGCGTTGGCCAGCAGCCCGAGCGTGACGGCGCGGGCGCCCGAGCGGCGAAGCAGCCCGCCGACCGCGACGGCCCACTCCACGTCTGTGCGCGCTGCCTCGGCGGGCCGGCGGATGAGCGGGCCGAACGATCGCCCTCTCATGACAAGGCCGGCGAAAACCGCGACGAGAAGCCACAGCAGGGCGGCGCCCCACGGGGTCGTCACCCATGCCTGTGGAGCGAAGTCGCTGAGGATCACGCCGTGGTGATACTCGTCGAACATCACGGGTGCGCCGTCTCCAGCGAGGCCAAGCAGGTCGGCGAGGAGGCGGCCGTTATCGGTTTTGTCCAGGTATCCATTGCAGAGGACGAGGGGATCGGCCAGCACGACGACGTATCCCGACTCCATGCGCTGCAGGTAGCCGAGCACCAGCCCGGTCGGAGTGCGCAGGAACGCGACCTGGTCGGGCGACGGGTCGACGGGCATGATCACGCTGCCGCCCGACACCTGGTTCACCCCTTCGACGACCGGGGTGCCCACCTCGCTGCGGACGAGCGCCGCGCCGCCGAGGCGCGTTACGCCGAACGCACGATCGAGCTCGCCGTCTCCTTGCTCTGAGGCGTAGACCAGCACGCCGCCAGAGCGCACCCAGAGGCGCGTCCGCTCGGCTTCATCGGAGTTGTAAGGGCTGGTCGGCGTGAACACGAAAATCAGCCCTGGCGCGGCCGGGAGATTGAACGTCCCCGCGACCTGGTCGGTCGGATGGCCCATCGCCTGCGAGAAGAGGAGCGCGGCGGAGGTTCCGTTTGCCGCGTCGCTGCTCGAGCTGTGCTCGGGCGAGTTCTGGTGCGGCTGGACGAAGTAGATGGCGGCCGCCACGGCCACCGAAAGGAGTCCGGCGATCACCCAGCTGCGCGCGCCCTTCACGCGGCCACCGCAAGCGGGCGGAAGGCCGCGGCCACCAGTGCGGCGCGCTCGTACGTAGGCGGGTCCACGTCGCGGCCGCCGTACACCGCGCCTTCGAAAGGAATCAGCAGTGGGCGCAGGCGCGCGGGATCTGGCGCGCGCTGGAAGATCTCGCGCACCGTGAGCGGGCTACCTTCCCACGTGCGTTCGCCGGCAAGCGTGGCGGCCACGCCGGCGCACAGAGCGCGGATCGCCCCGACACGGTCGCCGGCGGCCGCCAGCCGGTCAGCTTCCGCGAAGTAGTCCGCGGGTGCATGCGGGCCCTGCGGCAGCCCGCCGCTGACGCTTTCGTTGAACCTGCCACGCGCCGCGCGAAAGACGAAGAAGGCAACCGTCACAAGGGCGATGCCTCCCACGATGTAGAAGAACCAGCCGGGTACGTGGGGCCCGGCGCCACCGCCGGACAGCAGCTGGAGGAAGTCGTTGATCCGATCGCCGACCCACTGGAGAAAGCGGTCGAGCGGCGAAGGCTGGCGATGAAGGGCGTCGTAGCGATGCATGGCGAGCACGTCGCGGAGCCGCTGCTGAGCGAGCGGAGGGTCGGCGGTCGTGGCCGGCTGCTGCAGCGCGGCGATGAGGGCCGTGAGCCGAGCTCTCGCATCGTTGTAGTCGGGTGGCGCGTTCTCGAGGTCGCTGAGTATCTCCGGCTGCGTGCGGCCGGTGCCGGCTTCCAACGCCGCCGCGGCTTTGTGCGCGGTGGCAGTGTCCAAGGGGTCGGCTCCGTGGATCAGGTTGTAGGCGTCCTGGGCGGCCTGCAGGTAGGTGGGAGAAGGGGATGGATCCGCGGCCGCGGTCACGGGCGTGGCGGCTGCGAGCGCGAGCGATATCGCGGTGAGCGCCAAGAGTCGGAATGCGAGGTGGAGTTTCAGCAGAGTCTCAAGTTAAGGTGCGCCCTCCGCGCGCCCGGCTGGCGAAGGGGCCGCCGGCGCGAGGCGCTGGGCCAGCTGGAAGAGGTCCAGTCCCTCGCGTCGCACGCGCAGGTCGAAGTAGATCAGGACGACCGCTATCTGGATGATCGGGTTGACGAACGAGTCGACGATGACGCTGGTCGCCCCGGAGATCCAGAGCACCACCACTGAGGACACGACGATCTGCAAGAGCGCCTGGCCCAGCGCGATGAACGCGCTCAGGGCGATTCGGGCGACGTAGTAGACGATGAAGATCAGGAACAGGACCAGGAACGTGCGCCACCACCGTCCCTCGACGAGGCGCCGGCTGCGGCCCATGGCGGCGCCAAGGCCAATGTTCTCGACGAACATCACCGGCATGACCACGACCCAGCTCACCCAGATCCAGATCCACAGTGGGATCAGGCAGAAGATGACCACCATCAGCCCGATCAGGAGCCAGTACCCAAGGAGCGGGAAGTAGCGCCGCATCACCCCGACGAGCACGCCGGTCACCGTGACCGGCCGGCCCAGCGCCGACTCGCAAGCCGCGAACGTCACGGCGCCGTAGAAGAATGGGAGGAGCGCCAGGCTGACCACCGCAATGAGGGCGTAGGCCACTAACGTGGACTCGAGAAAACTGAGGTCGGCCGGCCCGCCGGCGCCGGCCTGCTGGAGGATGCCGCTGAAGAGCGCGTAGTAGCTGTAGCCGGACAGCGCAGCCGACGGGATCGAGAGAATCACCGACAGCCCGGCGAACAGAACGAAGTGGCGGCGGTACATGCGAAACGTCTCATCGAGCAGGTCGCCGATCTCGAGCGGGCGCAGCCGGAGGGGGACCGAGACGCTCATCGAGTCCAATTGTGCGGCCGGCCGCCGCCGCCGCTAAGCATCAGCTTCCGCGCCGCCAATTCACACACCCCTGGCCGGGGCCTTCCCTCTCCCACCACCGGGCTCCCCTCCCCCGAGCCCTACGCACCTAGCGTCGTCGAATCTAGTCCGGGCGTGAGGATTTGCCAACCCAGGTTGTTAAGGGACGGTCCCCTGCGTCGCGACGGCTAGGGCTTGGGCGCTCCCGTTCCGGCCGGCTCCTTGTGGCGGGGCTTGACCGGCGTGAACTTGAGGTTGTCCTCGCCTTCGACATCGATCTGCACCGTATCGCCGCGGGCGATCTTGCCTCGAAGCAGGCTCTCGGAGAGCTGGTCTTCGATCCGGCTCGTGATCACGCGACGCAGCGGACGCGCGCCATAAATCCGGTCGTAGCCCTCCTTCGCCAGCAGGTCCTTCGCGGCGTCGGTGACCTCGATCGTGATCTGCTGCTCCACGAGATGCTTGCTCAGCCTCTGCAGCTGCAGGTCGACGATCTGCCGGATCTGCCCGGTCGTCAGGCTCTTGAACACCACGACCGCGTCGACGCGGTTGAGAAACTCTGGGCGGAACATCCGCTTGAGCTCCTCATCGATCTTTTCCTTGGTGTTCTTGTGGCGCCGCTCGACCTCCTCGGACTCGTCCACCACCGCAGGCTGGAACCCAAGCGTCGTGCCAGCCTGGTTGACGTCGCGGATGCCAAGGTTCGAGGTCATGATGATCACGGTGTTCGCGAAGTTGACCACCTTGCCCTTGGCGTCGCTGAGGCGACCGTCCTCGAGGATCTGCAGCAGCATGTTGAAGACTTCAGGGTGAGCCTTCTCGATCTCGTCAAAAAGGATCACTGAGTAAGGCCGGCGCCGCACCGCTTCGGTCAGCTGGCCGCCCTCGTCATAGCCGACGTAACCGGGAGGCGAACCGACCAGCCGCGCCGTCGTGTGACGCTCCATGAACTCCGACATGTCGAGCTTGATCAACGAGTCCTCCGAGTCGAACATGTACTCGGCAAGCGCTCGCGCGAGCTCGGTCTTGCCGATACCGGTTGGTCCGAGGAAGATGAACGACCCGATCGGCCGGCGCGGGTCCTTGAGTCCCGCGCGCGCCCGCCGGACAGCCTGCGACACAGTCTTGATCGCCTCGTCCTGGCCGACCATCCGCTTGTGAAGCTCCTCCTCCATGCGAAGAAGGCGAGACGTTTCTTCCTCGACCAAGCGCGAGACGGGCACCCCGGTCCACGCGGCCACGATCTGTGCGATGTGCTCCTCGCTGACCTCCGGGACCGTCTCCCCAAGCTTGTCGCGCCACGCGGCCTCTTTCAAAGCAAGCTTGTCCTGAAGCTTCTTGACCTTGTCGCGAACGCCCGCAGCGGCCTCGAAGTCCTGCTTGTTGACTGACTCGTCCTGGTCGGACCGCTGCTTCTTGATCTCCTTCTGAAGCTCCTTGAGCTCATCGGGAGTAGTCGTCAGCTTCATGCGCACGCGGGCCGAAGCCTCGTCGATCAGGTCGATCGCCTTGTCCGGCAGGGCGCGGTCGCTTACGTAGCGATCGCTCAGCACCGCGGCCGCGTGCACGGCGGAATCGGTGATGGTCACCCGGTGGTGCTTCTCGTAGAGCGACTTCACGCCGTTGAGGATGTCGATCGTCTCGGCCACAGTTGGCTGGTCGACGAAAACCGGCTGGAAGCGGCGCTCCAGCGCAGCGTCCTTCTCGATGTACTTGCGGTACTCGTTGAGCGTGGTCGCGCCGATGCACTGGATCTCTCCGCGCGCAAGGGCCGGCTTGAGGATGTTCGCCGCATCGATCGCGCCCTCGGCGGCGCCCGCGCCGACCAGGGTGTGAAGCTCGTCGATGAACAGCACCACCTCGCGGCTCGATCGAATCTCGTCGAGGATCTTCTTCAACCGCTCTTCGAACTCTCCGCGGTACTTGGTACCCGCCACCAGGGCGCCCATGTCGAGCGTCAGCACGCGCTTGTGCTGAAGCGACTCAGGCACGTTGCCGAGGTTGATCTGCTGGGCGAGTCCCTCCGCGATCGCGGTCTTTCCAACGCCCGGCTCACCAATCAACGCCGGGTTGTTCTTCGTCCGGCGGCTCAGGATCTGGATGACGCGCTCGATCTCTGTCTCGCGGCCGATCACAGGATCAAGCTGGTTGCGCCTCGCGAGCTCGGTAAGGTCGCGCCCGAACTGATCGAGCAGCGGGGTCTTGGACGGCTTCTTCGGTGCCGGCTCGGCCTCAGTCTCGGCGCTCGAGTCGTGCAGCAGGCGCTCGATCTCCGAGCGCACCTTCTCAAGGGTGGCTCCGAGGTCCTCGAGGACGTGCGCGGCGATCCCCTCGCCTTCGATGAGCAGGCCCAGCAGCAGGTGTTCCGTGCCGACGTAGTTGTGGCCCATGCGCCGGGCTTCCTCGAAGGAGATCTCGATCACCTTCTTGACGCGTGAGGTCGGGATGATCTGCTGGATGATGATCCGCTCGTTCCGACCGAGCACCGACTCGATCGTCTGGCGGACCTTCCCGATTTCCACGCCAAGGTTGTTGAGGACCTTGGCGGCCAAGCCCTCACCCTCGCGCAGCAAGCCCAGGAGCAGGTGCTCGGTCCCGATATAACTGTGGTGCGATCGCTCTGCTTCTTCTTGGGCGAGCGTCAGAACTTTCTTGGCTCGCTCAGTGAATCTTTCAAACGGATACAAGTGCCTGTTCCTCCTGGATTACCTCGACTTAGGTGGGGCCAGCACCTCCTCGTCAATTTGCTTTGGTACCCGGCGGTACCTCTGCACCTAATATAGCGTCCAACTCAACCAACGGATTTCTTTAGGGCGGAGGCGCGGTGGGGCGGGTTCTCGGGCGCCTTGGCGACTACCTCCCGGCTGCGGTCGCTCTGGCCCTTCCAACCGTCTTCTTACCCATCGCCGAGGACACCTTCATCCTGCCCCGGGTCTCGATAGTTGTGGCCGGAGCGTGCCTTGGCGTCGGCCTGGCCATGCTGGCGCCTGGCGGCCCCAGCCTGGGCGCCATGCGCCGGCCCCTTGCGGCCGCGGCGCTGGCGGCGATTCTTGCCTTTGTCTTTTCGATCTCCTGGGCGCTGAGCTTCGCCGGCTCATACACGCGCTACGAGTCGCTGCCGGTCCGCCTTGCTTATGTGGGCCTTTTCGCGGCGGCCGTGTGGCTCCTGCGCAACCAACGATCGCGAGACTGGGTGATCGGGGCGTTTGTGCTCGGCACCTCGATCGCATGCATCGAGGCGCTGCAACAGTGGGCTGCTCAGGTTCCGTTTCGGCCGGACGGCAACCTGGGGAACGCCAACGTCATGGCGGCGTTGATCGTCATGTCGCTCCCGCTTTCCGTCGCGAGGACCCTCCGCGGCGGGCGCTTCGTGGTCGCGTGGGGGATCGGGGCGTTGGTGATGGTGGGCGGCCTCGTCGCGACAACGTCGCGCAGCGGGGGCCTCGGAGCGCTCGCCGCCTTGCTGATCCTCGTTGTTTTCTCGGTTCGCATGAGGCTGGCCGTGGCCGCTCTCATCGCGTCGGTGTCGGCCGTCGGCACAGCCGTGCTCGTGATCGCGTTGACCCCGCTGCGCGCGCTGAACGACGACCCGCCGACGTTGCGGCTGCACCTCTGGCAGGACGGGCTGCACATGATCGCTGCACGTCCGATAACGGGATGGGGCGAGGACGCCACCGGGCTGGCCTTCGGGAAGTTTCTCAGCCAGGACTACGCCTCCCTCGTGACCTTTGACAGAGTTCATTCAGGACCCCTGGACGTCACGGCGATGCAAGGCCTCCTGGGCCTGGCGGCTACCGGCTGGGTGTTGGCGCTTCTGTTCAGACATGCGTGGCGGTGGCGTTCGATCCCGGATGTCGGCGCGCTTAGCGCTGCGTGTGCCGGCTATGCGGTATGGGTCTTTGTGAATTTCGATTGGGCGCCCGCAACCGGGGCGTTGTGGCTTCTTGCCGGTACAGCATGGGCGGCGATTCGCCAGGCCGAAATGGGGGCGATGCCACCTGCCACGACCGAACCTGCCCTCAAGAAACCAACACCCTGGCGCTCAGGCATCGCCATCGCACTCGCCTTCGCAGCGATCGGCCTTGGCGTGATGCCGTTGCTCGCCGACGTCTGGTACCTCCAAGGCCGGGCCCAGCTTTCCGTGGTTGTTGATCCTCTGCAAGCGCGCTACCACTGGGCGGTCGGACAGGCGCTGGTCGCACAGGGCTCGCTCGCAGCCGGAACCGACGAGCTGCGACGGGCGGCTGACCTGGGGGAAACCGAACCAGGCCTCTACCTAGAGCTGGGAGACCGGGACGCTCAACTTGGGCGCACCGCGCAGGCGCGCAGCGACTACCGACGCGCCCTCGAGATCGACCCTTACTACACCCCCGCCCGCGAGCGCCTGGCCGCTGCGGGGAGCTGACCGCAGCCGCCGGGGCACACCCCTCGCGGGCCCTCCCTATCCCACCGGCTCCCCTCCCCCGAGCCGAACAACACCTGCCGAGTTCAACTCAAACAGGCGCGCCGAAGGAAAACAACTGAGCCTGTTAAGGGACGAACGACACCGACGACGCTGAGGGCTAGGCCTCGTCCTCTGCTTCGTCGTACTCGTCAGGACGCCGGTCCGCGCGCCCAGGGGCCAGGTTGGCCGGCGGTGCCGAAAGCTGCTTCAAGCTGAGCGAGATACGGCGCCGCGCGGTGTCGATCCCGATCACCTTCACCTGCAGGTCCTCTCCAACCTTGAGCACGTCCTCCGTCCTCTCCACGTGATCCCACGAGAGCTCCGAGATGTGGAGCAGTCCCTCGATCCCCGGCATGATCTGGAGGAAGGCGCCGTACTTCTTGGTCTTGGTGACCTGCCCTTCCGCGATCGAACCGATCGGCATCGACTGGACGAGCCGTTCCCACGGGTCCTGCTGCAACTGCCGCAGCGAGAGCGAGATGCGCGTCTGCTCCGGGTCGAGCTTGATCACCTTGACGGTGACCTCCTCGCCAAGCTGCAGCACGTCAGTCACCTTGGAAACCCGATCCCACGACAGCTCCGAGATATGAATCAGGCCGTCCGCGCCGCCGATGTCCACAAACGCTCCGTAGCTCGTGATCCCGGACACGGTCCCCTTGACGGTGGTCCCGGTCTGCAGCCTGCTGAAGAGCTCCTCGCGCTTGCGAGCGCGATCCTCGTCCTCGGCCGCCTTCTGGCTGACGATCAGCCGATTGCGCTTCCGGTTGACTTCGAGGATCTTGACCGGAATCCGCTGGCCGACCAGCGACTCGAGGCTGCCCGCGTAAGCGCGCGCCACCTGGCTCGAGGGCAAAAAGCCCCGCAAGCCGAGGATGTTGACGATCAGGCCACCCTTGTTCTGCTCACGCACGTCGGCCTCGACGACTGATCCGTCGGTCTGCTTCTCGGCCGCCACGATCCAAGTTGTCTCGGCCCGCGCCCGGCGGAGGCTGAGGACAACGTTCCCCTCCTCGTTCTCCGGCTGCAGGACGTAGACCTTGATCTGGTCTCCGGGCTCGAGGCCGACGGAGTCGAGATCTCCGCGCAGGCCAAGCTCCTTGCTCGAGATGACTCCCTCTGCCTTGGCACCGATGTCGACCAGGACTTCGTCTGGATCGACTCGGACGACAATCCCATCCACGATGTCCCCGTGGTTGGGGGTCTTGAAGGCCTCCGCCTCGTACTGGAGGTAGTCCTGCATCGTCATCGGCGCGGATGAGTCTCGCTCGGTCGCCTCCTCCTGTTCTGTCAGGACGGCACCGGACTCATTGGACAACAGACGTACCCCCTAAGAGTTATTGATGTGGTCTTGGTCGTCAAAACGGCCTCCGCCAATACGAACCGCAATTGTACCGCACGGAAGCGCCTTATCCCGGAAACGGTTTCCCGAGGTCGTGGTTGTCGATCAGCCTCGTTTTCCCGATTCGCACGGCCAGCACCGCCAACGAACCTGGCGGCTCGAACGTGTCCGGATCGACCACCTCCGCGTAGTCCACCCGGGCCAGAGGTTCAGCGGCGAGCCTGGCCCACAGCAGCTCCTTCAGTTTCTGCGGCCGCCGCTCACCCCCGGCGTAAGCCTCGGCGGCCGAGCGCAGGGCCGAGCTCAAGCAGACCGCAGAGCGACGCTCCTCCGGGCTGAGGTACGCGTTGCGAGAGCTGAGCGCGAGCCCGTCGGCCTCGCGAACGGTCGGGCAAACCCGAATCTTTACGCCGGTGTCGAGGTCCCGGGCGAGGCGCTTTACGACCGCTACCTGCTGGGCGTCCTTCTGCCCGAAATACGCCCGATCCGGTTCCGTAGCCGTGAACAGCTTGGTGACGACTGTGGCGACCCCGTCGAAATGGCCGGGTCGAGCCGCCCCCTCGAGAGACTCCGAGACCCTCCCCACGTGGACGCGGGTGGAGGAACCGCCGGGGTACATAGCCTGGACCGATGGTCGATAGACGGCGTCAACGCCGGCAGCCCGCAGCAACTCGACGTCGTGGTCCAGGGCGCGCGGGTAGCTGTTGAAATCCTCGCCCGGGCCGAACTGGATCGGGTTGACGAAGATGCTGACGATAACTCTCGGGTTCTCCTGCCGCGCCTCGTCGACCAGGCTCAGGTGTCCGGCATGAAGCGCGCCCATGGTCGGCACCAGGCCGATCGCAAGGCCTTCGCCGCGCCACCCGCGCGATAGATCGAGCATCGCGGGGGGTTCTTTGAGGACGACCGGGCGGCTATCCCGCGCCGTACTTGACCTCTTCCCGCTCCGCCCTGGCCACCGGCGCGGCCCCGTTTGCCGAATAGACGTGCTCCGGACCAGGAAACTCACCGCTGGCGACCTCGCGCGCGAATCGCTGCGCCGCCGCCGCAACCTCATCGGCGAGGTTGGCGTAGCGCTTGACGAACTTCGGCGCCTTGCCGGTCGTCAGGCCAAGCATGTCGTGGTAGACGAGCACCTGCCCGTCCGTGCCCGCGCCTGCGCCGATGCCGATGGTCGGGATGCGCAGAGCCTGCGTGACGCGCGCGGCAAGTTCCGCCGGAACGCCTTCAAGGACCAGGCTGAACGCGCCCGCCTGTTCCAGCTCCTTCGCGTCGGCAAGGATCCGGGCGGCCTGTGCGTGGCTCTTGCCCTGCACCTTGAAACCGCCCATCTGGTGGACGAACTGAGGCGTCAGGCCAAGGTGGCCCATGACCGGGATGCCCAGCTCGGTCAGGCGGCGGGTGATCTCGACGATCCGGCCACCGCCCTCCAGCTTGACGGAATGCATGCCGGCCTCCTGGATGAAGCGACCCGCGCTCGCGATCGCCTGCTCCACCGACACGTGGTAGCACATGAACGGCATGTCGCCCACCAGGAGCGCCTGCCCCGAGCCGCGAGCCACGGCTTTGGCGTGGTGGATCATCTCATCGAGGGTCACGGGCAGCGTCGTCGGGTAACCGAGCATCACCATGCCTAGGCTGTCCCCCACGAGCAGGATCGGGATTCCGGCCTCGTCGAGGATCCGCGCGCTCAAGTAGTCGTACGCCGTGAGCACGGCAAAGCGGCGGCCTTCTTCCTTGAATCGCTGGACGTCAAGCACCGTTGTCATGCGCGACTCCTTCGGGTCGCTGCCGCTTACTGGGTCAGCGCCCTTCGCATCCGCCGGGCCGCCGCAGGCTCGAGCCCTGCCTCTTTTGCGATCCCAAGCGCGATCAGGCCGAGCATACGATAAAGGTCATCGAGTCGAGGTTCTGGTCGTGACCGCGACGACGAATCGAGCTTCCCAAGGGCTGCCAGGTGGCGGCGAACGGTCTCCACGTCTCCGCGCCGGACCGGGCCGGTCAGCGCCGCGACGGCGCCCCGTTTTCGGATGTTGTCGAGGGCGCCCTCCGCAAGCGGCATGAGCCCGGCTTTGGCCTCCCGCTCGCTCCATCCGATGCCGCCGAGCATCGTGACGGCCTCCGCAAGCAGGGCATCCACGTAGTTCGAAGCGAAGACCGCCGCCGCGTGGTACACGACTCGGCCGCCGTCCGGGACGTGCTTGGGCCGGGCACCGATATCGCGCGCCAGCCTCGCCAGGCGGCGTCGCAGGCCGGGGGTGCTGGCGTCGACAGCGACGACGATCGCCCTCAGCGACTCTGGAGAGCGCGTCTCGGGAAATGACTGCAGCAGGTGGAACGAGCCCACCGGGTGCCGGCCACCAAGAGGTTCGAGCGCCTGCAAGCCCAGCGCGCCACTGGTGTGAGCGAAGGCAATCGTGCGAGGGATTCGGTCGCCCGCCTGCGCCAGCTCCGCCGCCATCGCATCCACCGCATCGTCGGGCACCGCCAGGAAGACGATCTCCGCGGGAGCCGACTCCAGGCTGCGGACCAGCGCGGGAATGTTGCTCCGCGCCCGCGTGAGCCGGACGCGGTGCCCTGACGCCCTGAAGGCCCTGGCTAGCGTCCGGCCGACGTTCCCACGCCCGGCCACGACGAGGCCGGCGGAGCGGAGCCTTCGGCGCGTGCTAGCTGGCGGTCGAGCTGGCGGCGGGCGTTTCGGGCGCCTCGCGGCCGAGGATCTCGTCCAGTTCCTTCGCGTCGAGCGTCTCGACGACCTTCAGCTTCTCGACCACCGCGTCCATGTTGTGGCGCTGCTGGGTCAGGATGGTCTTCGCGGTCTGGTACCCGTGGTCGACGATGCTGCGAATCTCCTCGTCGATGATCGCGGCGACCTCTTCGGAGTAGTTGCGCTGCTCACCGAGGTCGCGACCAAGGAACACCAGCTCTTCGCGGTGGCCCATCGCGACATTGCCGAGCTTGTCCGACATTCCCCACTGGGTCACCATGCGCCGCGCCATCTGGGTCGCCTTCTGGATATCGTTCTCGGCCCCGGAGGTGATGTCTCCGAAGACGATCTCCTCCGCGACTCGGCCGCCCATGATGCCCGCGATCTGGTCCATCAGCTCGTCGCGCGAGATGAGGTACTTGTCCTCCTCGGGCAGGCTCATGGTCCAGCCGAGCGCCATGCCCCGAGAGATGATCGAGACCTTGTGCACCGGGTCGGTGTGCGGCAGCGCCCTCATGACCAGGGCGTGGCCGGTCTCGTGGTACGCGATGATCTCTTTTTCGTGGTCTGAGATGCGCCGGCTCTTGCGCTCGGGTCCGGCGATCACGCGCGCGATCGCCTCCTCGAGCTCGTCCATCCCGATCACCTTCTTGTTGGCGCGGGCCGCAAGGATCGCAGCCTCGTTGATCAGGTTGGACAGGTCCGCCCCGCTGAAGCCCGGCGTCTGGCGCGCCAGCACGTCGAGATCGACGGTCGAGTCGAGCGGCTTGTTGCGAGCGTGCACGTCGAGGATCGCGCGCCGGCCCTTGATGTCGGGCCGGTCGAGCGTGACGTGGCGGTCGAAGCGGCCCGGCCGGAGCAGCGCCGGGTCGAGGACGTCCGGGCGGTTGGTGGCCGCGATGACGATGACGTGCGTGTTGGTGTCGAAGCCGTCCATCTCGACGAGCAGCTGGTTGAGAGTCTGCTCGCGCTCGTCGTGGCCGCCGCCGAGCCCGGCTCCGCGCTGGCGCCCGACGGCGTCGATCTCGTCGACGAAGACGATGCACGGCGAGTTCTTCTTGGCCTGGTCGAACAGGTCGCGGACGCGGCTGGCGCCGACACCGACGAACATCTCGACGAACTCTGAGCCCGAGATCGAGAAGAACGGAACCCCGGCCTCGCCGGCCACGGCCTTGCTCAGCAGCGTCTTGCCGGTTCCTGGCGGTCCTACCAGCAGGCAGCCTTTGGGGATCCGCGCACCCAGCGAGACGAACTTCTCGGGGTACTTGAGGAACTCGACGATCTCAGTCAGCTCCTGTTTGGCCTCATCGACGCCGGCGACGTCGGCGAACGTGATGGCCGGCTTGTCACCCGCAACCATCCGTGCGCGCGATCTTCCGAAAGACATCGCCTGGTTGTTACCGCTCTGGGTCTGACGAAGCACCCACCACATGAACGCGGCGATGAGGATGACCAGGATGATGTTCGGCAGCAGCACGCTGACCAGGTAGCCGCCGCTGTTGTTCTTGTCGAAGAACACGTCCACCTTGTCGGTGGTCCGGAGCTCGGTGAGCCATGACGTGTCCGTGCTCGGGTCGGGCAGGACGACGTTGTGCTTCTTGCCGTCCGTGTCAGTGGCGATGCCGTCGGCGCCGTTGATCTCGACCGACTTGACCTGGCCTCCGGCGGCACTGTTCATCAGGGTCGAGAAGTGCCAGTCGTTGGAGCTCTGACCGTTCTGCAGCGACTGCCACGTGAACCAGAACACCAGGCCGAGCACGACGACCAGTGCGAAATAAAACAGGCTGGAGCGGGGGAAACGACTCAACTCGACTCTCCTCGAGGGCTGTTCGGCGTTTCTAGCCTAGCAACTTTGGGCGTCCAACGGACCGGCATTGGCGAGACGGCGACGTGAAGGGCAGGCTCGCCCGCGGAGCTCATCAGGTCGGCGTCCACTGCGATCCCTGGAACCCATGCCAGCTGCTCGCCGGCGAAAACCAGCGGCCACGCGTCGCGCTCCTCGCGAGGGACGCGAGCGTCGACCAGGATGTCCTGCAGCTTGCGCGAGCCACGCCCACCGAACGGCCGCATGCGCAGGCCGGCCCGCCGGAACCCCAACCGCAAGGCGAGCCCCGTTCTGAGGTGCGCGGCGTCCAGATCGTCGCACCCGTCGCAGCCCCGGACTTCGAGGCGCGGACGCGGGTCGTCATGAACGTTGGAGGGCGCTTTGCGTGCGAGGACTTCCACGTAGTGCCCAACGATACGAAAACGCAGCGAGCCGGGAAGATCGACGCTTCTTCCTCCCCGCCCGGACCGCGAGAGCCGGAGCATCGTGTCCAGGTGCGCGCGCGAGAGGGAAGGCTGCGCGCCTCCGGCGTCCGCGTACATGAGCTTCAGCAGCTCGACCGCCAGCGGCTCCGGCATGTCGCAGAGCTCCGCTGTGGTCACGCCCGTCCCGCGAAGCCGGGCCCGCGCCCGATGCTCGACCTTCTCCTGCAGGGCTGCCGCCCGGCGTGCCACCGCGTAGAAACGCCGTGTGATGCCTGGCCGGTCGCGCTCGAGCGCAGGCAGAACCTCATGTCGCACGCGCGCGCGCGCGAAGTGGAGGTCGGCGTTGGCCGGGTCTTCGAAAGCGACGAGCCGGCGGCGCCGTAGAAAGGCGACGACCTCGCTTCTCCACACCGAGAGCATCGGCCGCACGTACGGGCCTCGCCGCTCCGGCATGCCACGCAGGCCGGCGAACCCACAGCCGCGCACAAGGTGCATGACCGAACCTTCGACCAGGTCGTCTGCCGTGTGCGCGAGCGCGACGGCGTCGGCCCCACTCTCGAGTCGGGCGCGCTCAAAGAACTCGTAGCGCAGCGAGCGAGCGCCGGCCTGGATAGAGCCCTGCGGCAGGGGCGAGCGGCGGCGTTCCGTCACCAGCGTCAGGCCAAGTCTCGAGCACAGGTCCGCGACCTGCTCGGCGACCACCTCCGAACCGGCGCGCAGCGCGTGGTCGAAATGTGCCGCGATGACGTCGAACCCGAGCTCGTTGACGGCGACGAGCAGTGCTGTGGAGTCCGGCCCGCCTGAAACACCGACCAGCACGCGATCAGATGGCTTGATGAGGCCAGAGCCACGGACGGCTTCGAGCAGTGGATCGGTGGTTTGTGTCCGGAGCATGGTGGTGCCGGCTGGACTCGAACCAGCGACAACGCGATTATGAGTCGCGCGCTCTACCACCTGAGCTACGGCACCGCGCAAGCCGGGCGCCCAGGCTGAGCGCCCCTCGGAGGAGAAGATCCTATCTTGCGGTCTGTGCGCGCGCCTTGAGCTTGCGCTTCTTCTGGCGGCGCTTTGCGAGCGCCACCCGCTTCCTCTTGTTCACGGACTTTCCCGAAATGAGGCTGAGGGCGCGGCGCTCAGCCGGTTGGCGGCAGGGATGGTTGCGGAGCTTGGATTCGAACCAAGGACCTTCGGGTTATGAGCCCGACGAGCTGCCGCTGCTCCACTCCGCGCCAAAAGTATACCGCCGGCCTTGCGACCGACCCTTCGGGCTCAGTGTGCTTTGGGCGACGGCGAGACGGTGGCGGCGGGCGTTGGGGCCGCTGTCGCGGTGACCAGGTAGAGTCGCTCGGTCGGCCTCGCGTAGCCGTTGAGCCGCGCCACCTCCTCGTTCGCCGCCCCGGACGTCAGCGCCTGCACGTCCTTCTTATAGCCCACGTTTTGCGCGGCAAGGAGCGCGTTCTGGTGACGGAGGTCGGCCTCTTGCTGGCTCAGCTTGTGGCCGATGAAGCCCTCTTGCGCAAAGGCGACGGCCGCCCATCCGATGGTCAGCGCGACAACGCCGAAGA